>NZ_JBEZGL010000063.1:0-1128 GCF_040649915.1 Micromonospora sp. NPDC048839 | reverse complement strand
CACGCACAGCCATGACAGTAAAGTGAACGTTGAAACAATTTCGGGTTGTGAGGTTAAGCGACTAAGCGTACACGGTGGATGCCTAGGCAATCAGAGGCGATGAAGGACGTGCTAATCTGCGAAAAGCGTCGGTAAGGTGATATGAACCGTTATAACCGACGATATCCGAATGGGGAAACCCAGTGCAATTCGTTGCACTATCGTTTGATGAATACATAGTCAAACGAGGCGAACCGAGGGAACTGAAACATCTCAGTACCTCGAGGAAAAGAAATCAACCGAGATTCCCCTAGTAGCGGCGAGCGAACGGGGAGCAGCCCAGAGTCTTAATCAGCATTAGCATCAGGAGAACAGTCTGGAAAGGCTGGCAGTAAAGGGTGATAGCCCCGTATCCGAAGGTGTTAGTGTTGTGAACTCGACGAGTAGGGCGGGACACGTGTTATCCTGTCTGAATATGGGGGGACCATCCTCCAAGGCTAAATACTCCTGATTGACCGATAGTGAACCAGTACCGTGAGGGAAAGGCGAAAAGAACCCCGGCGAGGGGAGTGAAATAGAACCTGAAACCGTGTACGTACAAGCAGTGGGAGCACCCTTTAGGGTGTGACTGCGTACCTTTTGTATAATGGGTCAGCGACTTATATTCTGTAGCAAGGTTAACCGTATAGGGGAGCCGTAGGGAAACCGAGTCTTAACTGGGCGAATGAGTTGCAGGGTATAGACCCGAAACCCGGTGATCTAGCCATGGGCAGGTTGAAGGTTGGGTAACACTAACTGGAGGACCGAACCGACTAATGTTGAAAAATTAGCGGATGACTTGTGGCTGGGGGTGAAAGGCCAATCAAACCGGGAGATAGCTGGTTCTCCCCGAAAGCTATTTAGGTAGCGCCTCGTGAACTCATCTTCGGGGGTAGAGCACTGTTTCGACTAGGGGGTCATCCCGACTTACCAACTCGATGCAAACTACGAATACCGAAGAATGTTATCACGGGAGACACACGGCGGGTGCTAACGTTCGTCGTGAAGAGGGAAACAACCCAGACCGCCAGCTAAGGTCCCAAAGTCATAGTTAAGTGGGAAACGAAGTGGGAAGGCTTAGACAGCCAGGATGTTGGCTTAGAAGCAGCC
>NZ_JBEZGL010000062.1:0-1159 GCF_040649915.1 Micromonospora sp. NPDC048839 | reverse complement strand
ATCACGTGCGCATTCGTGCCACTGATCCCGAACGACGAGACACCAGCCCGACGCGGACGATCCGTCGCCGGCCAGGGCCGCGATTCGGTCAGCAGCGACACCGCCCCAGCGGACCAGTCCACGTGCGGCGACGGCTCATCCACATGCAACGTCCTCGGCAAGGTCTCGTGCCGGAAAGCCTGCACCATCTTGATGATGCCCGCGACACCCGCCGCCGCCTGCGTGTGACCGATATTGGACTTGATCGAGCCCAACCACAACGGCTCGGACCGGTCCTGCCCATACGTCGCCAACAACGCCTGCGCCTCAATCGGATCACCCAAACGCGTCCCCGTGCCGTGCGCCTCCACCGCATCCACATCCGCCGCCGACAAGCGGGCATTCGCCAAAGCCTGCCGAATCACCCGCTGCTGCGACGGACCATTCGGCGCGGTCAAACCATTCGACGCACCATCCTGATTCACCGCCGAACCCCGCACCACCGCCAGAACACGATGGCCGTTGCGCTGCGCGTCGGAGAGCCGCTCCAACACCAACATGCCGACACCCTCAGACCAACCCGTGCCATCCGCCGCACCCGCGAACGCCTTACACCGACCATCCGGCGCCAACCCACGCTGCCGAGAGAAATCCACAAACGTATCCGCACTGGCCATCACCGTCACGCCGCCGGCCAACGCCAGGTCACACTCACCACGACCCAACGACTGCGCCGCCAAATGCAACGCCACCAACGACGACGAACACGCCGTATCAACCGACACAGCAGGACCCTCAAAACCAAACGAATACGAAATCCGCCCCGACGCCACACTCCCCGACGTCCCCGTACTCAAATAACCCTCAAGCTCCGCCGACACCGACCCCAAACCCGGAAAATAATCAGTACTCATCACACCAGCAAAAACACCCGTCAACGAACCCCGCAAACCACCAACATCCACACCCGCCGACTCCAACGCCTCCCACGACGCCTCCAACAACAACCGCTGCTGCGGATCCATCGCCAACGCCTCACGCGGCGACACACCAAAAAAACCCGCATCAAACAAACCCGCATCATGCAAAAACCCACCCACACCCACATACGTCGTACCCGGCCGCGACAACCCCGGATCCACCAGACGACCCACATCCCACCCACGATTCACCGGAAACG
>NZ_JBEZGL010000061.1:0-1235 GCF_040649915.1 Micromonospora sp. NPDC048839 | reverse complement strand
GGTCGCGGTCAGATCTTGGTGATGCGGATCCAGTTGATGTTCCAGCCGCCGGCCTGGGCGAACACGCCGAAGTTGTAGGTGCCGGCGTTGACGTTGACGGTGTGCGACACCGTGGTCCAGTTCTGCCAGCCGCCGGTGGCGGGCACGTTCACCTGGCCCAGCACGGTGCCGCCGGCGTTGAGGTCGGCCGACAGCGAGCCGCCGCTCGGGCTGGCGACGCGGTACTCGATGCGGTAGTTGCCGCTGCTGGGGAAGTTGATGTTGTTGTAGGCCATCCAGTCGCCGGTCTCGATCCAGCCGACGTTGTAGCCGCCTTCCGAGCAGGCCTCGACCTGCACGCCGTTCTGCGCGCTGAAGTTCTCCGCTTCGATCGTCGTGCTCGGGCCCGGATTGCTGCCGCCGCCGCTGTACACGCGCACATAGTCCACGTGCATCTTCGCCGGCAGTTTGCTTTCGTCGACGTTGAAGCCCGGCCAGTTGCCGCCGATGGCGAAGTTCAGCAGCACGAAGAAGTCGCGATGGAACTCTTCGGTGCCGTTGACGCTGTTCTGGATGCTGGCTTCGTGGAACTTGTTGCCGTCGACGTACCAGCGGATCGCGTTGGCGTCCCACTCCACTGCGTAGACGTGCCAGTCGGCCACGTTGAGCGCGGTGTTGCCGCCGTACTGGGCGTAGTTGCCGTTGTGGTCGCGCCAGTGGATGGTGCCGTAGGTGCGGTCTTCGTTGTTGACGTGCTCCATGATGTCGATCTCGCCCGAATCGGGCCAGCCGACCTGCGGCAGGTTCGCGCCGAGCATCCAGAACGCCGGCCACGCGCCCATGAACGAGGGCAGCTTCATCCGCGCCTCGATCTTGCCGTAGCGGAAGGTGCGCACGCCCTGGGTCTTCATCCGCGCCGAGGTGTAGCGGAAGCCGCCGAAGTCCTCGCGGCGGGCGTTGATGACCAGGGCGTTGTTCTCGATGGTGGCGTTCTCGCGCCGGTAGTACTGCAGTTCGTTGTTGCCCCAGCCGCCGGAGCCGTTGCCGGTCTCGAACACCCAACTCGGGCCGATCGATCCGTTGAACTCGTCGCTCCACACCAACTGCCAGTTTTGCGCATACGCGCCGCCGGCGAACAGGGACACGGCGAGGAACGCCGCGATACGCATCAGCTGTTTCATGCTCTTCTCCTCGTGGGGATTGAACGCCGCACGCAGGCGGGACACGACGCCGCCGCGGGGCGCCCCCCGGGGCGC
>NZ_JBEZGL010000060.1:0-1428 GCF_040649915.1 Micromonospora sp. NPDC048839 | reverse complement strand
TACTCCAGCAGGAGATCCGTTTCAGGGCTCAGTGAGGGCTTGTCGTGCGTAGTGGCTGATCTTGGCTTCGGCTTGGTGCTGGCGTCGGAAGATGGACCAGGCGATGAGGTCGCCGATGCGTCGGGTGGGTTCGATGACCAGAGCGTGGAACAGCCGTCGGAGTTCGTTGACGGTGATCGGGATCAGGCCGTCCGGGGTGGTGGTGCTGGCTGCTGCGGCGGCGGCGAGGAACGCGTGTGCGGCGATGACGAGGGTGGTCCAGCGGTGCCAGGCCTTCCAGCGGCGGTGTTGGTGTTGGTCCAGGCCGAGGCCGGTCTTGGTGGCCTGGAAGGATTCCTCGATGCTCCACCGTCGGCCGGCGACGGCGACCAGGTGGTGCAGGGGGACGATGTTGGGTGACCAGCAGCGGTAGAACGCCAGCTCACCGGTGGTGCGGTTGCGTCGGATCAGCAGCCAGTGGTGACCGTCGTGTTGGTCGGCGGCCAGGGGCAGGGTGACGAACGCCCAGTCGTAGTAGCGGTGCCCTTTCGCCCCCTGGCCGGCGGAGATCCGCTGCCACGCTCGGGTCGGCAGGCCGGTGGCGATTTGGTCCGCTCGCTGGATGCCAAGCCCGGTCGGGACCCGGTGCGAGCAGGCGACCGCGAGGACGTAACCGAGTCGATGGTCGCGTAACGCCGCGGCCAGGTGCGGGTCACCGCCGTAGGCCTCGTCGCCGGCAACCCATCGGCATGGCAGCCCACCGGAGACGGCGGTGTCGATCAGCCGCTGTGCCAGCTGCGGCTTCGTGGCGAAGCCGACGGTGTCGGGCACCCCAGCCTCCACCCGACGCGCGGGGTCGTCGGTCCAAGACTTCGGCAGGTAGAGAGCGACGTCGACCAGGGTGTGCCCAGCTGGTGAGGCATAGGACAGGTGCACCGCGAGCTGGCAGTTCTCGATCTTCCCGGCGGTGCCGGAGTACTGCCGTTGCACCCCGACGGTGTGCACGCCCTTCTTCAGATCACCGGTCTCGTCGATCAGCAGCACACCGTCCGGATGCCCGAGGTGTACCGCGACGAAATCCCGCACATCGGCGCGGACCTGCGCGTCGTCCCACCTGGCCCGACCGATCAGGTCCTGCATTCCTCCTGGCCCGTCGTCACCGGCGTGTTCCGCGATCGTCCAACAGTTCTTCGTCGGCAGCGGCGCCAGCAGCCCGGCCATGAAGTCCCGCACCCGCCGACGCGGCTCAGGCCGGCCGAAGCGCGACCCGACCACGTCCATCAGCTCGTCAAACAGCCCAGACCATCGCTGGACGTCTACTCTGTAGGCGGCAGCCACCGCCGTATCTTTGGTCCACACAACCACGAGACTCAGCGGTGGCTGCTCCCTGCCCACGGACAAAACCACACCGCCGCAGCAGGTCAGAACGGATCTCCTGCTGGAGTACTA
>NZ_JBEZGL010000059.1:0-1809 GCF_040649915.1 Micromonospora sp. NPDC048839 | reverse complement strand
GTTTCGCAATCTGTTTGGAAATTAGTCCTATCAAGTCCTAATAAATTCACCCAATATTGGAAGTAAGGATGATTAACAAATAGATAGACTGGGTTCCCCCGACCGTTACACTTTCTGGCACGTCGATATACTTTTATAACTTGTCCCAGTTCTACTAGCTCTTTCAGGCGATATTGGATAGTTCGGTCACTGATCCCGTTCCTTTTTGCCAGGTATTCGTCACTCGCATAAAAGAATCCTAACTCCGTACTGAAGAAACAGACCATATCAAAAGCCTGTCTTGTTCCTTCTTTTAGTCGGTACCATTTATCCCCTATGGACTCTTGAATAGATTCTAATAAACTGTACTTAACTTTTTTCTTTTCTGTTTTTGTTTCTACATATGGTGTGTAAGATATCATTTGATTAAATTGGTGTGATTCCACAAATACTGTCATGTTCAATTTCTCCTTTTTCGGAACAAAAAAAGACACTATTATCCCATAAACCAATGGGAAACAGTGTCTTTTATCAAAAGTTATCGAAAAAAGGAAACTTTTTTTCCTTGAATAAACGTGTTTTATACACTAAAATGATTGGTATATAATACTTAACGTTATATGTTCAAAGGACTTCGACAAGTGTTTCCCTACCGAGAATAGGGAGACGGTTAAAGGGTGCGACCAACACCACTTTAACAGTTGGAGTTCTTTTTCATTATCCGGACTATTTAGTTATCTGTAATTTTATACCTATCAATCTATTCTAGCAATACTAATTTACTAGATTATATTTGAAATTAATAAAATAAAAAGCATAGGATCGTCTCCTATGCTTTTTTTCTTTTTATCCTAATACGAAATAAAAAGTTCATATTTTAAATGAAATGTAATTTTTTTCTATAAAAGGAGGTATTTTCTTTTTTAAAACCGAAATTAAATAGGACCGGTTACATAATACATAAATAGCAGTATAGAAGACAAAATCCCTATACTATTTAATATTTTCCCCATAAAAATATAATTGTTTTTTCTCTCTTTAATTTTTTTTGCCTGTTTATATCCTATAACTCCAAATATTATTGCAACTAAACAAAACCATAAAGAAAACACAGTCAAATAAGCAGCGATTAGAGTAACAAAACCTATTAAAATAGCTTTTACTTCCTCCTGCACAATATATACCCCCTAGAATATTCTTATTTTTTTCCATTTTTTTATTATCTATGTTATTAATCTGGAAATTATTCGGATTGATATAAAAAATTAAGGGGAAGGAAGATTGTTTCTATGAGTATGAAAAGAATTGTTTTTGTGTTAGGTTCACTTGTATTTTTATTAATTAGTAATTTTGGTTTAGATTTAAAATCAGCTAATGCAGAAAGTATCTCTACTGAAGATGGACTGAAGTATATTGAATCACCAGCTAATTATATTGAGTATTTAGAAAAGGAAAGCAAAATAGATGACTACGCAGCAGAAGGATTAGAAGCATTTAAAAATTTAAGTGAAGAAGAACAAAACACTTTTCTTTTAGCATTACAACCAGATAATTATATGAAATTAATCGGTACAGCAAATGCTAATCCTGGCGTATCAAACATTAACATAGAAGGAAATAAAGTACCTGTAGAACTACAAACAAATACTAACCCTTCAATAGGAGTATTAGCGACTGGGAAAAAAACTGTAACTGCTACCTATAAACTGTATGTTTTAGGTATTAAAACAACTACATTATATAGTACAGTTGTTTTTAACTATTCAGGTTCAACAGCTACAAAAGTTTTAGATAAAGCCGCAGAGTGGACCCATTAAATCCGGTTGTGCT
>NZ_JBEZGL010000058.1:0-2173 GCF_040649915.1 Micromonospora sp. NPDC048839 | reverse complement strand
CCGGCCCGGCATAGTCCAGAACCTCAGCTACCGCCGTACGAACCAGCGTCAGCACAATCTCCGCGCGGTCGCCCGACGGCATCGCCAACAACCGCTCGACCCAACCGCCGGCGGTGCGCCGCGCGGCACGACGTCCAGAGACCCGGACCAGCGAACGGAACAGGTGCGGGATCTCTCCGGGAGTACGCCGCAGCGCGGCGAGGTCGAGGCGCATCGGTACGACAAGCCCGCCCTGCACCCATCCGGCGTCGAAGAGACGCAGGCCGTCGGTCTCGGTGAGCCCCGCGACGCCTGCGCGGTGAACGTCGCCACCCATGCCGTCGGCCTGCTCCCACAGGCCCCAGGCCAGGGACGTACCGACCAACCCGACCGCGTTGCGCTGCCGGATCAACTCGTCGAGGAAACTGTTCGCCGCCGCGTAGTTCCCCTGCCCGCCACTGCCCAGCACACCCGCCGCCGACGAGAACACCACGAACATGTCCAGGTCTCGACCCACGGTCAGCTCATGCAAGTAATACGCCGCGTCGACCTTCGGCCCGAACACCACGCCCAACCGCTCCGACGACAGCGACGTAACCAACCCATCGTCAAGAACACCCGCGGTATGCACCACCCCACGCAGATCCGCGATCCCCCCAAGAAGCCCAGCGACCGCCTCACGATCCGACACATCACAAGCGGCCACCCGCACAACAGCACCCAACGCCGACAACTCGGCGACCAAACCCTCGGCCCCCGGAGCGTCCAAGCCACGACGACTGGTCAGCACCAAACTCCGCAAACCGTGCTCCACCACCAGATGCCGCGCCAACAACGCACCCAACGCACCCGTACCACCGGTGATCAACACCGTGCCGTCGGCCGGCACCGAAACCGGCGACGCCACCACACGGACCAAACGCGGAGCCAACCAACGCCCATCCCGAAGAACAAGCTCCGGCTCACCGCTACCAAGCGCCACACCCAACAACTCAGACGTCACCGGTGCAGCACCCAAATCCAGCAGCACGAACCGACCCGGGTTCTCCGTCTGCGCCGAACGAACCAAACCCTGCACCGCGGCATCCGCCGGCCCAGAACCAGCCGTCAAGAACACCAACAACGACTCACCAAACCGATCCTCACCAACCCACCGCTGCACCAACGCCAACGCCGCCGCCACAGCCTCACGAGCCGAACGCACCACCCCAACAGCAGAATCAACCAACGACGGCACGACCACCACCGCCGGAACCCGACCATCGAAATCATCATCGACCGTCGTCCAATCCCCATCCCAGATACTCGCAGTGGCGACCTCGGCCCACTCCAGGCCGAACAGCGCGTCCTGAACCGGAGAGAGCCGCGCCGACTCCAGAGGACGCAGCACCAACGACTCAACGGAGAGAACCGGGGCGCCGGCGGCGTCCGAGGCCAGTACCGACACTGCGCCGATTCCGGCCGGGGTGAGCCGCACTCGCAGCACGGAGGCGTCGGTGGCGTACAGGTTCACCCCGCTCCACGCGAACGGCAGCCACGGGCCCGAGCCTGCGGTGTCGACGACACCGCCGAGGGCGATGGCGTGCAGCGCCGCGTCGAACAGCGCCGGGTGCAGACCAAAACCGGTCACCCCGGTGCCGTCGGGCAACTCCACTTCGGCGAAGACCTCGTCACCGGCACGCCACGCCGCCCGAACGCCCTGGAACACCGATCCGTAGCCCAGACCAGCATCAGCCAACACGTCATACAGACCATCGACGTCAAGCGACTCGCCACCGGCCGGCGGCCACACCGTCAGATCAGTCGGGACACCGGTCACCTGCGCCGAGACCGTGCCGTGCGCGTGCCGAGTCCACGAAGCGTCACCGTCCGCCGGACGGGAATAGATCGACACCACCTGCGTGGACTCATCCACGGTCACCCGCAGCACCACCGCGCCCTGCTCCGGCAACACCAACGGCGCCTCGATTGCGAGTTCCTGCAGGGTGCCGTATCCGGCCTGGTCGCCGGCGTGGATCGCGAGTTCGATCAGCGCTGTGCCCGGCACGAGGATCGTGCCGGCGACCCGATGTTCGGCCAGCCAAGGATGCGTCTGGACGGACAGTCGGCCGGTCAGCAGCACGGTGTCGCTGTCGGGCAGGGACACCGCCGCGCCGAGCAACGGGTGGCTGCTCTGGCCCAGACCGAGCCCCGA
>NZ_JBEZGL010000057.1:0-2238 GCF_040649915.1 Micromonospora sp. NPDC048839 | reverse complement strand
TGAATAACACGGAGTTTGCGCAGCCGGCGTTGTTTGCCGTTGAGGTGGCGTTGTTCCGGCTTGCGGAGTCGTGGGGTGTGCGTCCGCAGGTGTTGCTCGGTCATTCGGTGGGGGAGATCGTCGCCGCGCATGTCGCGGGTGTGTTCTCCCTGGCGGATGCGTGCACGTTGATCGCGGCGCGTGGTCGGTTGATGGCAGCTCTGCCGTCGGGTGGGGCGATGGCGGCGATTGGTCTGGATGAGGCGACGGTCGCTGCGGCCCTGCGGGCGGATGGTGCGCGGGTGCAGATCGCTGCGGTGAATGGCCCTACCTCGGTGGTGATCTCCGGTGACGAGGGTGCGGTTGAGGAGTTGGTGGGGCGGTGGAGGGCGGAAGGTGTGCGGGTGCGCCGCCTGGCGGTGAGTCACGCGTTCCATTCGCATTTGATGGAGCCGATGCTGGCGGAGTTCACCCGGGTGTTGGAGGGGTTGACGTTCGGGTCCGCCCGGTTGCCGGTGGTGTCGAACGTGACCGGTCGGGTTGAGGACCTGGGTACGCCTGAGTACTGGGTGCGGCATGTGCGGGAAGCGGTCCGTTTCGCCGACGGTCTGGCGACGGTGGCGGGTATGGGGGTGACCGCGCTGTTGGAGTTGGGCCCCGACGGTGTGTTGTCGGCGATGGTCGATGACACGTTCGCGGTCGCTGCTCTGCGGGATGGTCGTGACGAGGCGGAGTCGTTCACTGCCGCGCTCGGTGGTCTGCACGCGGTGGGGGTGGAGTTGGACTGGGCTGGTGTGTTCGCCGGCCGGGGCGGCAGGCTGGTCGACCTGCCCGGGTACGCCTTCCAACACCAGGAGTACTGGCTGCACCAGGCCGCCGCGACCGGTGACGCGACCCAGATCGGTCTCACCGTCAGCGACCACCCTCTGTTCGGCGCGATCGTGCTGTCCCCGGACGGCGATGCCGTACAGCTGACCGGCCGGCTCACCCGTCAAACCGTCTCGTGGGCGGACGACCACCGGATCGGCGACGCCGTCGTGCTCCCCACCTCCGCGCTGGTCGACCTGGCCGTGTACGCCGGTGACCAGGTCGGCGTTGGCGCCATCGACGCGCTGACCGTCGAGGCGCCGCTGACACTTCCCGACAGTGGTGGATTGTCCCTGCGGGTCGGTGTCGACGCCGGCCACCAGGTGACCGTGCATTCCAAGGCCGACGGTGACGAGGTCTGGGTCCGGCACGCGGTCGGTACCGTACGCCCGGCACCGGCCACGGTTCCGGCCGGGTTGACCGCCTGGCCGCCGCCCGGTGGCGAGCAGATCGACGTCGACGACCTGTACGCGGCTCTCACTGGAGCCGGTGTCGAGCATGGTCCGGCGCTGCGGGGTGTGCGGGCCGCCTGGCGGCACGGCGTCGACCTGTACGCCGAGGTAGCCCTGCCCTCGTCGGTCGAGCTGGCTGGCTTCGCCCTGCACCCGGCACTGCTCGATGCCGCCCTGCACCTGGTGGTCGCCGAGCAGTCCACGACGGGCGTCCGGCTACCGTCGGAGTGGACCGGCTTCACCCTGTACGCGCAGGACACGACCGACCTGCGGGTACGGATCAGCCCGGTGGAGGACGGCGTCTCCCTGCAGGTCGCCGACGGGACCGGGGCTCCGGTGGCCACGGCGGAGCGCATCCGGTTGGCCGACGTCACGGCGGGCGCACCACGTCGTAGCAGCGAGTCGCTGTTCACCGTCGACTGGGTAGGAGCAGAGGAGTTCGACGCGACCCTGAACGGGTCGTGGGCGGTGCTCGGCGTCGATCATCTGAATCTGCACGCCGTGCTGAAGGAAGCAGGCGTCGAGGCTGCCGTGCACACCGACCTCGATGCTCTGCTCGAATCGGCGGTGCCCGGCACGGTCGTGGCGGAGCTGGAAGGCGAGTCCACCGGCGACATGGTGACCGCGGCGCACGCGGCGGCCGCCCGAGCGATGGCCCTGCTGCAGCGGTGGCTCACCGATGACCGCTGCGCCGACTCCCGCCTGATCCTGGTGACGCGCGGCGCGGCCGGACTGGACGTCGACGACCTGGCGCACGCCACGGTGTGGGGTTTGGTGCGCTCGGCGCAGAACGAGAACCCGGACCGCTTCGTGTTGCTCGACGCGGGCGCCGAACCCGTTGGCGCCGGGTTGCTTTCGGCTGTTGTTGCGTCGGGTGAGTCGGAGTTGCGGGTGCGTGGGGGTGTGTTGGAGGTGCCGCGGTTGGTGCGGGCGGTGGTGG
>NZ_JBEZGL010000056.1:0-2354 GCF_040649915.1 Micromonospora sp. NPDC048839 | reverse complement strand
AATTATTAACGTTGAACTATCTATTGCTGTAAGAGAGTTTATTATGTAGAATAGAAAAACATTTCAACTAGTAGAAACCTCTAAAAAGAAGTTGACTTCCACGAATGCGAATGGTATATTAGTAGATGTCGCTAATTCGAAAAAAACATTCTTTCTTTTTTTAAAAAAGTTTGTTCGTAGAAGTTGACCACGGTGAAATGCTGTGTTATTATATAAAAGTTGCTCCTAACAGCAACATTAAATTGCTCTTTGAAAACTGAACAAACAAACGTCAACAATAATCGTTTTTATAACTTTCGTTATAGAAACAAAACAAGTAACAAAAGCTAGAGTTTAGCAATGAGCTAATCTTACTCTTTATCGGAGAGTTTGATCCTGGCTCAGGACGAACGCTGGCGGCGTGCCTAATACATGCAAGTCGAGCGGACTTAAAAAGCTTGCTTTTTAAGTTAGCGGCGGACGGGTGAGTAACACGTGGGCAACCTGCCTGTAAGACTGGGATAACTTCGGGAAACCGGAGCTAATACCGGATAATCCTTTCCTACTCATGTAGGAAAGCTGAAAGACGGTTTACGCTGTCACTTACAGATGGGCCCGCGGCGCATTAGCTAGTTGGTGAGGTAACGGCTCACCAAGGCGACGATGCGTAGCCGACCTGAGAGGGTGATCGGCCACACTGGGACTGAGACACGGCCCAGACTCCTACGGGAGGCAGCAGTAGGGAATCTTCCGCAATGGACGAAAGTCTGACGGAGCAACGCCGCGTGAGTGATGAAGGTTTTCGGATCGTAAAACTCTGTTGTTAGGGAAGAACAAGTACGAGAGTAACTGCTCGTACCTTGACGGTACCTAACCAGAAAGCCACGGCTAACTACGTGCCAGCAGCCGCGGTAATACGTAGGTGGCAAGCGTTGTCCGGAATTATTGGGCGTAAAGCGCGCGCAGGCGGTCCTTTAAGTCTGATGTGAAAGCCCACGGCTCAACCGTGGAGGGTCATTGGAAACTGGGGGACTTGAGTGCAGAAGAGAAGAGTGGAATTCCACGTGTAGCGGTGAAATGCGTAGAGATGTGGAGGAACACCAGTGGCGAAGGCGACTCTTTGGTCTGTAACTGACGCTGAGGCGCGAAAGCGTGGGGAGCAAACAGGATTAGATACCCTGGTAGTCCACGCCGTAAACGATGAGTGCTAAGTGTTAGAGGGTTTCCGCCCTTTAGTGCTGCAGCAAACGCATTAAGCACTCCGCCTGGGGAGTACGGCCGCAAGGCTGAAACTCAAAGGAATTGACGGGGGCCCGCACAAGCGGTGGAGCATGTGGTTTAATTCGAAGCAACGCGAAGAACCTTACCAGGTCTTGACATCTCCTGACAATCCTAGAGATAGGACGTTCCCCTTCGGGGGACAGGATGACAGGTGGTGCATGGTTGTCGTCAGCTCGTGTCGTGAGATGTTGGGTTAAGTCCCGCAACGAGCGCAACCCTTGATCTTAGTTGCCAGCATTTAGTTGGGCACTCTAAGGTGACTGCCGGTGACAAACCGGAGGAAGGTGGGGATGACGTCAAATCATCATGCCCCTTATGACCTGGGCTACACACGTGCTACAATGGATGGTACAAAGGGCAGCAAAACCGCGAGGTCGAGCCAATCCCATAAAACCATTCTCAGTTCGGATTGTAGGCTGCAACTCGCCTACATGAAGCTGGAATCGCTAGTAATCGCGGATCAGCATGCCGCGGTGAATACGTTCCCGGGCCTTGTACACACCGCCCGTCACACCACGAGAGTTTGTAACACCCGAAGTCGGTGGGGTAACCCTTCTGGGAGCCAGCCGCCTAAGGTGGGATAGATGATTGGGGTGAAGTCGTAACAAGGTAGCCGTATCGGAAGGTGCGGCTGGATCACCTCCTTTCTAAGGAAAAATGGATTTATTCCATTCATAGATTGTTGATAGTTTGTTGTTCAGTTTTGAGGGAGCAATTCCTCATGATATAAAATTGTTCTTTGAAAACTAAATCATATAGAAGAAAAACCAAGATAAAACCGAGTAATCGCCATCTTAGATTCTCTATGTAAATAGAAGAATTAGGGTAAAGAGTAACATCTTTAGCCAAATCAAGTTAAGTTAGAAAGGGCGCACGGTGGATGCCTTGGCACTAGGAGCCGATGAAGGACGGGACTAACACCGATATGCTTCGGGGAGCTGTAAGTAAGCTTTGATCCGGAGATTTCCGAATGGGGAAACCCACTATCCGTAATGGGATAGTATCGTTACTTGAATACATAGAGTAACTGAAGGCAGACCCGGGGAACTGAAACATCTAAGTACCCGGAGGTCAAGTTTCTGAAAGTGTACAAG
>NZ_JBEZGL010000055.1:0-2562 GCF_040649915.1 Micromonospora sp. NPDC048839 | reverse complement strand
ACCAGCATGCCGACACCCTCGGACCAGCCGGTGCCGTCCGCCGCACCCGCGAACGCCTTACACCGACCGTTACGCGCCAACCCCTGCTGCTGCGCGAAACTCGCGAACGTGTCCGGCGTCGGCATCACCGTGACACCACCAGCCAACGCCAGATCACACTCACCACGACCCAACGACTGCGCCGCCAAATGCAACGTCACCAAAGACGACGAACACGCCGTATCAACCGTGACCGCCGGACCCTCGAACCCGAACATGTACGACACCCGGCCGGAGACGACGCTGCTGGAGCTGCCGGTGCCCAGGAACGCCTCTACGCCGTCCGGTACGTCGATCACCCGAGCGCCGTAGTTGTGGTACATCACCCCGGCGAAGACACCGGTCTGGCTGCCGCGTACCGAAACAGGGTTGATCCCGGCGGACTCGAACGCCTCCCACGAGGACTCCAACAGCAACCGCTGCTGCGGATCCATGGCCAAGGCCTCCCGCGGCGAGATCCCGAAGAACCCCGGATCGAAGCCCGCCGCGTCATAGAGGAAACCACCAGCCACCTCATAGACCGAGGTGTCCAACAGATCCGCAACATCCCAGCCCCGGTCGTCGGGGAACGCGCCGATGCCATCCCCACCAGAGGCGACCAACTCCCAGAGCTGTTCCGGTGAGGCCGCCCCACCCGGGTAGCGGCAGGCCATCCCCACCACCACGATCGGATCCTCGGCCCGGGGCTGCACGATGCCAGTCGCGACCGGGGTGGCGGCACCCACCACCAGGCCGAGGATGAACTCCGCGGCCACAGTCGCGGTTGGGTAGTCGAAGACGAGCGTTGCCGGCAGCCGGAGGCCGGTTTTCGCCGCGAGCTGGTTGCGCAGCTCGATCGCGGTGAGGGAGTCGAAGCCCAGTTCCTTGAAGGCGGCTGTCGGACCGACAGCCTCTGAGCCGTCGTGCCCGAGTACACCGGCCGCGGCCGTCCGTACCAGATTCAGTACGGCCTCGAGCCGTTCTCCGGCGGCCAGGGCGGCGATTTGCTCGGTCCAGCCGGAAGCGGAGCCGCTGCGTTGAGCCGTCCGGCGGGACTTCCGGACGAGGGAACGAAGGATCGGCGGCACGTCGCCGCTCTTGCGGAGAGCGGGAAGGTCAAGACGCATCGGAACGAGAACCCCACCTTGCGCCCAGCCCACATCGAACAGAGCCAACCCCTCAGCCTCAGACAAGCCCGCCACACCATCAACACCCGCGCCCATGCCGTCGGCCTGCTCCCACAAACCCCACGCCAGGGACGTACCAACCAACCCCGCCGCATTGCGCTGCCGAATCAACTCATCCAAGAAACTGTTCGCCGCCGCGTAGTTCCCCTGCCCGCCACTGCCCAGCACACCCGAGGCGGACGAGAACACAACGAACATGTCCAGGTCTCGACTCACGGTCAGCTCATGCAAGTAATACGCCGCGTCGACCTTCGGCCCGAACACCACGCCCAACCGCTCCGACGACAGCGACGTCACCAGGCCGTCGTCGAGAACACCCGCGGTATGCACCACCCCACGCAGATCCGCGATCCCCCCAAGAAGCCCAGCGACCGCCTCACGATCCGACACATCACAAGCGGCCACCCGCACAACAGCACCCAACGCCGACAACTCGGCGACCAAACCCTCGGCCCCCGGAGCGTCCAAGCCACGACGACTGGTCAGCACCAAACTCCGCAAACCGTGCTCCACCACCAGATGCCGCGCCAACAACGCACCCAACGCACCCGTACCACCCGTGATCAACACCGTGCCGTCAACCGGCACCGCAGCCGACGACGCCACAACACGGACCAGACGTGGAGCCTCCCAGCGCCCATCCCGAAGGACGAGCTCCGGCTCACCGCTACCAAGCGCCACACCCAACAACTCAGACGTCACCGGTGCAGCACCCAAATCCAGCAGCACGAACCGACCCGGGTTCTCCATCTGCGCCGAACGAACCAAACCTTGCACCGCGGCATCCGCCGGCCCAGAACCAGCCGTCAAGAACACCAACAACGACTCACCAAACCGATCCTCACCAACCCACCGCTGCACCAACGCCAACGCCGCCGCCACAGCCTCACGAGCCGAACGCACCACCCCAACAGCAGAATCAACCAACGACGGCACGACGACCGCGGCCGGAACCGGACCAGCGAAGTCGCCGTCGATCGTCGTCCAATCCCCATCCCAGGCATGCGCAGCGACCTCGACCCACTCGAGGCCGAACATCGAATCCTGAACCGTGCTGAGCCGCGTCGACTCCAGCGGACGCAACGCCAGCGACTCGACAGAGAGAACCGGTGCGCCAGCAGTGTCGGTGATCGCCAGCGAGACCGCGTCGGTTCCGGCCCGGGCGAGCCGAACCCGCACCGTCGAGGCACCGGTGGCGTGCAGGCCCACTCCACTCCAGACGAACGGCAGCATCGGACCGGTAGCCGTCGCCTCGACGAAATCGCCGAGGGCGATAGCGTGCAGGGCCGCGTCGAACAGCGCCGGGTGCAGACCAAAACCAGTCACCGCCGTGCCATCCGGCAGCTCCACCTCGGCG
>NZ_JBEZGL010000054.1:0-2687 GCF_040649915.1 Micromonospora sp. NPDC048839 | reverse complement strand
ACTTGAATACATAGAGTAACTGAAGGCAGACCCGGGGAACTGAAACATCTAAGTACCCGGAGGAAGAGAAAGCAAACGCGATTCCCTTAGTAGCGGCGAGCGAAACGGGATTAGCCCAAACCAAGAGGCTTGCCTCTTGGGGTTGTAGGACACTCTACATGGAGTTACAAAGGAACGGGGTAGATGAATAGGTCTGGAAAGGCCAGTCACAGAAGGTAAAAACCCTGTAGTCGAAACTTCGTTCCCTCCTGAGTGGATCCTGAGTACGGCGGGACACGAGAAATCCCGTCGGAAGCAGGGAGGACCATCTCCCAAGGCTAAATACTCCCTAGTGACCGATAGTGAACCAGTACCGTGAGGGAAAGGTGAAAAGCACCCCGGAAGGGGAGTGAAATAGATCCTGAAACCGTGTGCCTACAAGTAGTTAGAGCCCATTAATGGGTGATAGCGTGCCTTTTGTAGAATGAACCGGCGAGTTACGATTACATGCAAGGTTAAGTTGAAGAGACGGAGCCGCAGCGAAAGCGAGTCTGAATAGGGCGATAGAGTATGTGGTCGTAGACCCGAAACCAGGTGATCTACCCATGTCCAGGGTGAAGTCCAGGTAACACTGGATGGAGGCCCGAACCCACGCACGTTGAAAAGTGCGGGGATGAGGTGTGGGTAGCGGAGAAATTCCAATCGAACTTGGAGATAGCTGGTTCTCTCCGAAATAGCTTTAGGGCTAGCCTCAAGGTAAGAGTATTGGAGGTAGAGCACTGTTTGGACTAGGGGCCCCCATCGGGTTACCGAATTCAGACAAACTCCGAATGCCAAATACTTATCCTTGGGAGTCAGACTGCGAGTGATAAGATCCGTAGTCAAGAGGGAAACAGCCCAGACCACCAGCTAAGGTCCCAAAGTATACGTTAAGTGGAAAAGGATGTGGAGTTGCTTAGACAACCAGGATGTTGGCTTAGAAGCAGCCACCATTTAAAGAGTGCGTAATAGCTCACTGGTCGAGTGACTCTGCGCCGAAAATGTACCGGGGCTAAACGTATCACCGAAGCTGTGGATTGACATCTATGATGTCAGTGGTAGGAGAGCGTTCTAAGGGCGTTGAAGCTAGACCGTAAGGACTGGTGGAGCGCTTAGAAGTGAGAATGCCGGTATGAGTAGCGAAAGATGAGTGAGAATCTCATCCACCGAATGCCTAAGGTTTCCTGAGGAAGGCTCGTCCACTCAGGGTTAGTCGGGACCTAAGCCGAGGCTGAAGAGCGTAGGCGATGGACAACAGGTTGATATTCCTGTACCACCTTATGAATCGTTTGAGCGATGGGGGGACGCAGGAGGATAGGGTAAGCGTGCTGTTGGATTAGCACGTCCAAGCAGTTAGGCTGGTAATGAGGCAAATCCCATTACCGTGAAGGCGGAGCTGTGACGGCGAGGGAAATATAGTACCGAAGTTCCTGATTCCACACTGCCAAGAAAAGCCTCTAGCGAGATTCAAGGTGCCCGTACCGCAAACCGACACAGGTAGGCGAGGAGAGAATCCTAAGGTGAGCGAGAGAACTCTCGTTAAGGAACTCGGCAAAATGACCCCGTAACTTCGGGAGAAGGGGTGCTCTTTTGGGTGCAAGCCCGAGAGAGCCGCAGTGAATAGGCCCAGGCGACTGTTTAGCAAAAACACAGGTCTCTGCGAAGCCGTAAGGCGAAGTATAGGGGCTGACACCTGCCCGGTGCTGGAAGGTTAAGAGGAGGGGTTAGCGTTCGCGCGAAGCTCTGAATTGAAGCCCCAGTAAACGGCGGCCGTAACTATAACGGTCCTAAGGTAGCGAAATTCCTTGTCGGGTAAGTTCCGACCCGCACGAAAGGTGTAACGATCTGGGCACTGTCTCAACGAGAGACTCGGTGAAATTATAGTACCTGTGAAGATGCAGGTTACCCGCGACAGGACGGAAAGACCCCGTGGAGCTTTACTGTAGCCTGATATTGAATTTTGGTACAGCTTGTACAGGATAGGTAGGAGCCTTGGAAGCCGGAGCGCCAGCTTCGGTGGAGGCATTGGTGGGATACTACCCTGGCTGTATTGACATTCTAACCCGCACCCCTTATCGGGGTGGGAGACAGTGTCAGGTGGGCAGTTTGACTGGGGCGGTCGCCTCCTAAAAAGTAACGGAGGCGCCCAAAGGTTCCCTCAGAATGGTTGGAAATCATTCGTAGAGTGTAAAGGCACAAGGGAGCTTGACTGCGAGACCTACAAGTCGAGCAGGGACGAAAGTCGGGCTTAGTGATCCGGTGGTTCCGCATGGAAGGGCCATCGCTCAACGGATAAAAGCTACCCCGGGGATAACAGGCTTATCTCCCCCAAGAGTCCACATCGACGGGGAGGTTTGGCACCTCGATGTCGGCTCATCGCATCCTGGGGCTGTAGTCGGTCCCAAGGGTTGGGCTGTTCGCCCATTAAAGCGGTACGCGAGCTGGGTTCAGAACGTCGTGAGACAGTTCGGTCCCTATCCGTCGTGGGCGTAGGAAATTTGAGAGGAGCTGTCCTTAGTACGAGAGGACCGGGATGGACGCACCGCTGGTGTACCAGTTGTCTTGCCAAAGGCATAGCTGGGTAGCTATGTGCGGAAGGGATAAGTGCTGAAAGCATCTAAGCATGAAGCCCCCCTCGAGATGAGATTTCCCATAGCGTAAGCTAGTAA
>NZ_JBEZGL010000053.1:0-3033 GCF_040649915.1 Micromonospora sp. NPDC048839 | reverse complement strand
CAAAAACCCACCCACACCCACATACGTCGTACCCGGCCGCGACAACCCCGGATCCACCAGACGACCCACATCCCACCCACGATTCACCGGAAACGGCGTGAGACCGAGGCGCCCGCTGGCGGTCAGCTGCCAGAGATCGTCGGGTGAGGCGACGTCACCGGGGTAACGGCAGGCCATGCCGACGATGACGATCGGGTCGTGCTCGTCGTTCAGGGCGGCACGCGTACGGGTCGGAGCCTGCTCGGCCGCCTGACCCAGCGCTTCGCTCAGCAGGTGCCGCACCAGCGCGTCCGGACTCGGGTGGTCGAAGATCAGCGTGCTGGGCAGCCGCATACCGGTAGCGCTTCCGAGCCGGTTGCGGAGTTCGACAGCGGTGAGCGAGTCGAAGCCGAGATCCTGGAACGCGGTACGGGGTGCGATCGCCGAGGGATCCCCGTGTCCGAGCACGGCCGCGACGTGGACCCGGACCAGGCCGAGCAGGTGCGTTTCACGTTCTGCGGGCGGCAGCGTAGCGAGGGTCGTGGCCAGGGTGGGGGTTTCGGCCTCGGTCGCGATGCGCCGGGCGCGGGCGCCGACCAGTCCGCGCAGCGGCGCGGGCGTGGTTCCGGCGGTCCGCAGCGCGGGCAGGTCGAGCGGCATCAGGACGAGTTCGGCCTCGTCCGCCGCACACGCCAGATCGAACAGGGCGAGGCCGCGTGCGGTGTCGAGGGGCAGCATGCCGCCGCGCCGCATCCGGTCGACGTCCGCCGCCGACAGGTGCCCGGTGATGCCGCTGCGCTGCTCCCAGAAGCCCCAGGCCAGGGAGGTGGCGGGCAGTCCGAGTTCACGGCGGTGCGCGGCGAGGGCGTCGAGGAACCGGTTCGCGGCCGCGTAGTTGCCTTGCCCCGGGTCGCCGAAGACACCCGCCGCCGAGGAGAACAGCACGAACATCGCGAGGTCGCGGTCGCGGGTCAGCTCGTGCAGGTGGGCCGCTGCGGCGGCCTTCGGGGCAAACACCCGGTCCAGCCGCTCCGGGGTCAGGGAGGTCACCAGGCCGTCGTCCAGCACGCCGGCGGTGTGCACGACACCACTCAGATTGGCGATTCCGTCGAGCACACCGGCCAACTGCGCCCGATCCGCCACGTCACACGCCACCACCCGCACCGACGCACCCAGCTCCGCGAGATCCGCCACCAGCTTTGGTGCGCCCGGCGCGCCAAGACCGCGACGACTCGTCAACACCAGATCCCGTACGCCGTGAACCGTCACCAGATGCCGCGTCACCAGGGCACCCAACGCCCCGGTACCACCCGTGACCAGCACCGTTCCGGCAAGTTCCGGGCGGTCGGAATGCTCGGGTAGGGCCACCCGGACCAGCCTGGGCACCAGCAGTTCGCCTCGGCGTACCCGGATCTCCGGCTCGCCGGACGCGGCGGCGGCGGCGACCAGAGTGCCCTCGTCGACCGGGGCCGTGCCCACGTCCACGAGAGCGAACCGGTCTGGATTTTCGGCCTGGGCGGAGCGCAGCAGGCCAGTTACGGCGGCCGTCGCCGGACCGGATCCCCGCAGCACGAACACCAGCCGCGAACCGGCCCACCGGTTCTCGCCGAGCCAGCGCTGAACCAGGGAGAGCGCTGCGGTGGTCGCTGCCCGGGTCGCGGTCGCGAGGTCCTCGGAGGACTCGACGGTCAGGAGCAGCAGCACGGTCTCGGGCGTCTTGTCGGCGGTCAGCCTGTCGAGGCTCTCGACGATCAGGGCCGGCGCGGTGGTTGTCGGATCTGCGGCGGCCGGCGACACCCAGTCCACCCGGAAGACCGCGTCCCGAGTCAGGTGCCGGTTCGAGGAGAGTTCGTCGGGCGTGATCGGGCGTAGCCGTAGCGAGCGCGCGGTGAGCACGGGAGCGCCGGCCGCGTCGGCGACGGTGAGCGACACGCCGTCGTCCCCGTCCGGGGCGAGCTCCGCTCGGAGGGTGGTGGCGCCCTGGGCGTGCAGGGTCACCCCGTCCCAGTACTCCGGCACAAGGGTCCGCCGGTCGCCTTCCTGGAAGCGGCGCGCGGTCAGGCTGTCCAGGACCGCAGCGAGCAGCGCCGGATGCAGGCCGAATCCGTCGGTGGCCAGCGTCGTACGGTCGGGTACTGCGATCTCCGCCCAGACCGTCCCGCCCTTGTGCCAGGCCGCGCGAAGCCCCTGGAACGACGGGCCATGATCGGTTCCGGCCTCGGCGAGCTCCGCTTGCAGGCCGTCGAGGTTCAGACGCTGCGCACCGGCGGGCGGCCAGGTGGCGAGCCCCGCACCGGTCGGGGCGGGTTCGGTCGCGAGCACCGCGGTCGCGTGTGGTGTCCACACCTCGTCGGTGGCCGCGTCCTCGGGCCGGCTGTGGATGGCGACCCGGTCGCCGTCGGTGACGCTGACCCGCAGGGCCAGGCCGCCGTGTTCCGGCAGGACCAGCGGGGCCTGCAGCGTGAGGTCGTTGACCGAGCCGGCCCCGGCCTGGTCGGCGGCGTGGATCGCGAGGTCGAGCAGTGCGGTCGCGGGCAGCACGATCCGGCCGTCGATCCGGTGGTCGGCCAGCCACGGCTGGGCGTGGGCGGAGAGGCGGCCGGACAGCATCAGGGTGCCGTCTCCGGGAAGCGAGATCGTCGCACCGAGCAGCGGATGATTGCTTTCGCCGAGGCCCAGACCGGTGGCGTCGCCGGTGCTTACGCTCCTGCGCAGCCAGAACTCCTGATGCTCGAACGCGTAGGTCGGCAGGTCGACCAGCTTGCCGCCGCGGCCGGCGAACACACCAGCCCAGTCCAACTCCACACCCACCGCATGAAGACCACCGAGCGCGGCAGTAAACGACTCCGCCTCATCGCGACCATCCCGCAGAGCAGCGACCGCGAACGTGTCATCGACCATCGCCGACAACACACCGTCGGGGCCCAACTCCAGCAGCGCGGTCACCCCCATCCCCGCAACCGTCGCCAGACCGTCGGCGAAACGGACCGCTTCCCGCACATGCCGCACCCAGTACTCAGGCGTACCCAGGTCCTCAACCCGACCGGTCACGTT
>NZ_JBEZGL010000052.1:0-3189 GCF_040649915.1 Micromonospora sp. NPDC048839 | reverse complement strand
GAGGTATATATTGTGCAGGAGGAAGTAAAAGCTATTTTAATAGGTTTTGTTGCTCTGATCTCTGCTTATTTGACTGTATTTTCTTTATGGTTTTGTTTAGTTGCAATAATATTAGGAGTTATAGGATATAAACAAGCAAAAAAAATTAAAGAGAGAAAAAACAATTATATTTTTATGGGGAAAATCTTAAATAGTATAGGCATTTTGTCTTCTATATTATTATTTATGTATTATGTAACTGGTCCCATTTAATTTCGATTTTAAAGAAGAAAATACATCCTTTTATAAATAGAGTTAGATAAAGATACCGATTTTGATAAATTTCAAAATCGGTATCTTTTATCTAACCTAGAGTAGAAACACAATAAAATATGGATTAAGATTCTTTTGAACTCTGGACTTGAATCCCTAGTATATTTCTAGCTTGATTAATGTCCATGGCATTTACTCTATCTTTATTTTCCAAAATAGATTTTTGGAAAGAAGCAATCAACTTAATAGTTTCTTCTTCTCCTGTTATTCCTAAATGTTTTTCTAATAATCCACCCATTCTAATTAGCTTTTGTGTTCTTGCCTTTCTTTCCTTTTGTTTTAATTGATTCGCAAGCCTTTGCTTCTCAGCTTGCATCTTCTTAATCTTTTCATCCATATCTAGCAATCTCTCTTCTTCTGTCTTTCGAGCCATAGCCCTCACTCCCCTACCGCCTTGTTTTTCTCTATTATAATCAAACTATCGCAGAAACACTAGAATTACATAATAGTATCTTCACTCTGCATGTGGTATAATCACCCCAATGAACAAAGTGAAGAAGGGCGCACTTATACAAACTTCGTTTGTGTGCGGTTTGCGTTGCAAACAAAGAGCATATTCGCTTGGTGCGAATACAAAATCAAAACCCTCCATTCGCTAGTGGGCGAATGAGTATCCGCCATAATGCGGATACAAAAAAGGATTCGGAAGATTTTTATAAATACTCGTTGGCAATGTCAGCAATTGTTCAACTTGTCTTTATAATTTCTCCGAATTCATTTTTAAAAAATAAAAAAGGAGTAGATAGCCTTCTACTCCCTTTTTGGTGTGATACATGAATTTCAACAGTTGGCTTTAATATTTTGTTCCATTATGGAGTTTGTTATTCAATTTAAATTTAAAAAGGAGGTACAAGGATATGGCGATCTATCACTTCTCAGCACAAATGATTTCCAGAGGAAAAGGGCAATCCGCAGTTGCGGCTGCTGCCTATCGTTCTGGTCAGCGTTTAGTCGATGAGCAAACAAATGAAAGTAAGTTTTACAAAAGAGAAGTGCAACCAGAAACCCATATTCTTGCCCCTGAAAAATCGCCAGTTTGGATTCAGAATCGTGAGATTCTTTGGAATGAAGTGGAACATTCCGAGAAAAGGAAGAACTCTCAATTAGCCAGAGAAATCAATGTAGCACTACCTAGAGAACTTTCTCAACAACAACAAACAGAATTAATCAAAGGGTACATCCAGGATCAATTTGTAGATAAAGGCATGGTTGCTGATATCGCTATCCATCGGGATGATGCCAACAATCCTCACGCTCACGTCATGCTGACAACACGAGAAATTTCAGAAGATGGATTTACTACAAAGAATCGTGATTGGAATAAAAAAGACCTGCTGGAGCAATGGAGAGAGCAGTGGTCCGAGTATGCAAACAAAGCATTAGAACAAGCACAAATCAACGAACGAATCACACATAAATCCCATGCAGATCGTGGACTTGAAATCTTACCTACTGTCCATATGGGGCATGTTGCTTCTGATATGGAGAAAAAGGGCATACAAACCGAACGAGGGGCTATTAATCGTGAAGTTCAAAAGCATAATGCGATTGTTTATGACCTTCAAAAGTATCGTCAAGAGAAGCAACAAAGAGAAGCAGCGTTAAAACTGCAGGAGCAAAAGAAGAAAGTAGAATTAACTCCTGAAGAACAAAAAATAGTTATCCTAGCTAAACAGATTATTGGTGATACACCAACTATGACAAGCATTGCTAGCTATAGAAAATCATTAGAAATACAGACCAAAAAACAAAAACAAGAAATAGAATCTATAAAGACACAAAATCATGTCGTTTCCGTAGCTGAACAAGCAGAAAAACAGCTTTCTCATTATGAAAAAACATTAGAAGAATTAAAGGGAAAACTTGATAAGACAGGATTGTTTAAACGAAAAGAAAAAGAAATTTTACGCAATAAGATTACAGAAGTACAAGGTGAAATTCCAGAGCAAGAACAGCATTTGGCTCAATGCTTAAAAGAAGCTAATTTGGCTAAAGTGGAAGAGATTCCATTTGCTAAAAAGAATTTGAATAAACAACTGAAAGTAGCTACTCAAAAGCTTCAAGAAAACAATCTGACATCCATTGAACAGAAAATAGTTCTAAAGCAAACCGAAGAAATAATAAAGCAGCAAGTCATACGTAAAGTCATTTCTCACTATCCTGAACTTCAAAATGCCGAAAAATTCTTATCGTATGAGACTGCGCAAAAGCTAAATAACCTTAATAAAAAAGCTGAAAAGATTGTCGGTATAGATAGTATTAAATCCACTATTCGTGCTCGGAACAGACATATTGAAGAACATAAAAACTTTTTACAAAAGTTCCAAGTAGGTATTCAGCGAATCCAAAGGGTAGAAAAGTATTTTGATCAATTATTAGAGATTGAACAACGTTTGCAAAAAATTGATAGTAATCCCTTGTTAAAAGGAAAGGTACTTCATTCTGAAACAAATAAGAAAGCCTATGACGACCTTTTAAACATACAGAGTAAGTGCCAAGAATCTTTAAAAAAAGAAGGATTTCGAGATAAAGACCACTTTATTCATAATCGAGATAAGATTCTAAGTAATATGGACTTGAAAGATAAAACAATAAAAGAAATCGAAGATTTACAGTTAGGGAAGCATCAAGGTGGTTATGGAGCAAGCACAGAATTCTTGTCAGCCATCATCCGAGGCCTAGAACAGGCCCGAAACCAAACTCGAGGGGTAAATCCTAATGAGAAGCAAAAACAACGCTTAAAAGGGCAAAGAAATGAGTTGGAACGGTGATTAACACTGATAAAGAGAGTGAGCAATTCATACTTCTTTCATTTCAAACATATTATTGATCATGTAATACCTCCTTATTATGTAATCCTTAACAGAGACAACTGAG
>NZ_JBEZGL010000051.1:0-3550 GCF_040649915.1 Micromonospora sp. NPDC048839 | reverse complement strand
CATCACCACCCGCACGAAGAGCAGGAAGGTCAAGACGCATCGGCACCAAAACCCCACCCTGCGCCCAGCCCACATCGAACAGCGCCAAACCCTCAACCGCAGACAAGCCCGGCACACCATCAACACCCGCACCCATACCGGCCTGATCCCACAAACCCCACGCCAGGGACGTACCGACCAACCCGGCCGCATTGCGCTGGCGGATCAGCTCGTCGAGAAAACTATTCGCCGCCGCATAATTCCCCTGACCAATATTCCCCACCACACCAGCCGCCGACGAAAACACCACAAAGATTTCCAGGTCACGACCAGCCGTCAACTCATGCAAATACCACGCCCCATCCACCTTCGGCCCAAACACCCGACCAACCCGCTCCGACGTCAACGACGCAACCAGCCCGTCGTCAAGAACACCGGCGGTATGCACAACCCCACGCAGATCCGCGATCCCCCCAAGAAGCCCAGCGACCGCCTCACGATCAGACACGTCACACGCCACCACCCGCACCACCGCGCCCAACCCCGACAACTCATCGACCAAGTCCTCCACGCCAGGCGCCCTCACCCCCCGGCGACCCGTCAACACCAAACTCCGCACCCCGTGCTCCACCACCAAGTGCCGCGCCAACAAGCCACCCAACGCGCCCGTACCACCCGTCACCAACACCGTCCCCGCCGCCGGCACCCGCACCGACACACCACCCACCCCACGCACCAAACGCCGGGCCTGCCACACCCCCTCCCACAACCGCAACTCCGGCTCCCCCACACGCACAGCACCCGCTACCAACTCATCCGTCACCGCCACATCACCCACATCCACCAACACAAACCGACCCGGACTCTCACTCTGCGCCGACCGCACCAACCCAAACACCGCCGCCGACACCACATCCATCCCCCGCGCCACCACCACCAACCGACCACCACCAACCGACTGCACCCGACCCAACACATCCCCCACCACCGCACGCACCCCATCAACCACACCACCCACAACACGCTCCAACACCACCACCTCAAACACCTCACCCGACACCGACACCGGCACCGACATCGGCGCCATATCAACCCAATCAACAGCGAAGAGGTGATCCGCCGGGCCACGGGTTTCCATGGCTCGGAAGTGGAGCTTGCGGACCTGCGCCACGGCGTTTCCGGTGCTGTCCGCAATGGTTAGCGAGACCGCGTCCGGGCCTGCGGGAGCGAGCCGTACGCGCAACGCCGTGGCGCCGACAGCGTGCAGACTTACTCCGCTCCAGGCGAACGGGAGTCGGGTCCGCCCCTCTTCAGCGGAGCTGACGAAGCCGCCAAACGCGGCGGCGTGCAGGGCAGCGTCGAAGAGTGCGGGGTGCAGCCCGAAGCCGGTCACCGACGTCGTCTCCGGCAGGGAGATCTCGGCGTAGACCTCGTCGCCCTTCCGCCAGGCGGCGTGCAGGCCCTGGAAGATGGGCCCGTAGTGGAGTCCGGTGTCGGCGAGGTCGTCGTAGAGGTGCCCGGTGTCGAGTTGTTCGGCGTTCGACGGCGGCCAGGCGGTCAGATCGGCTGCGCCGGCCGGTTCGGCCGTGGTGACGACGCCGCTCGCGTGCCGGGTCCACGGGTCGTCCGACGCTGCGGTGTCCGGGCGAGTGTGGATGGCGACGGCCCGGTTGTCGTCCACGGTGACGCGCAGCGCGAGCGCGCCCTGGGCCGGGACGATCAGCGGCGTGTGGATGGTGAGCTCGTCGACGGTGCCGCAGCCAACCTGGTCACCAGCGTGGACCGCGAGCTCGGCGAGCGCTGCGCCGGGGAGAATCACCTCGTCGCCGACCCGGTGGTCGGTCAACCACGGATGCGTCTGCACAGACAGCCGACCGGTCAACACGACCGTGTCGCTGTCGGGAACCGTGACGACAGCGGTAAGCAACGGATGACCAGTCGCGGACTGACCCAGACCCGCGGCGTCTCCGGTGCCGGCGCTGCTACGAAGCCAGAACTCCTGATGCTCGAACGCGTAGGTCGGCAGGTCGACGAGCTTCGCCCCCCGGCCGGCGAACACACCGGCCCAGTCCAGCTCCACACCCACCGTATGAAGACCACCGAGCGCGGCAGTAAACGACTCCGCCTCATCGCGACCGTCCCGCAGAGCAGCGACCGCGAACGTGTCATCCGCCATCGCGGACAGCACACCGTCCGGACCCAACTCCAGCAGGGCGGTCACCCCCATCCCCGCCACCGTCGCCAGACCGTCGGCAAAGCGGACGGCTTCCCGCACATGCCGCACCCAGTACTCAACCGAACCGCAGTCCGAAACCTCACCCGTCAGGTTCGACACCACCGGCACCCGCGCCGCCCCGAACGTCAGGCCCTCCAACACCGTGGTGAACTCCGCCAGCATCGGCTCCATCAGATGCGAGTGGAACGCGTGACTCACCGCCAAGCGACGCACCCGCACACCCTCAGCACGCCACCGCCCCACCAACTCCTCAACAGCACCCTCATCACCCGAGATCACCACCGAAGTGGGGCCGTTCACGGCGGCGATCTGCACCCGCGCAGCATCTGCCCGCAAGGCCGCGGCGACCGTGGCCTCGTCCAGGCCGATCGCGGCCATCGCCCCACCCGCAGGCAGAGCTGCCATCAACCGACCACGCGCCGCGATCAACGTGCACGCATCCGCCAGGGAGAAGACGCCCGCGACGTGTGCGGCGACGATCTCCCCCACTGAGTGGCCGAGCAACACCTGCGGGCGCACACCCCACGACTCGGCGAGTCGGAACAACGCCACCTCAACCGCGAACAACGTCGGCTGCGCGAACTCCGTGTTGTTCAACAACTCGGCGTCAGCACCGAAGACGACCGACTTGAGGTCACCAGGGAGCAGATCGCACACCTCATCGAACGCTGCCGCGAACACCGGGAACGTGTCGTACAAACCTCGACCCATACCGAGGCGCTGACTACCCTGACCGGTGAACATCACCCCCAACCGCGCCTCCACCGCCACCCGCGGCGACACCTCAAACGAACCAGCCTGCACGACCGCACGGTGCTCGAAGCGAGTCCGGCCTGCCAGCGTCCACCCGATGTCGACCGGAGAGATCTCCGGATGCGCCGCGACGAAATCGCTGAGCCGGGCCGCCTGGTCCCGCAGAGCTGACTCGGACCGCGCCGACAACACCCACGGCACCGGACCACCCACCGAAGACTCCGAGGCCACCTCCGCTACGGCGGGCGCCTCTTCCAGAATCACGTGCGCATTCGTGCCACTGATCCCGAACGACGAGACACCAGCCCGACGCGGACGATCCGTCGCCGGCCAGGGCCGCGATTCGGTCAGCAGGGACACCGCCCCGGAGGACCAGTCCACCTGCGCTGTCGGCTCGTCGACGTGCAGGGTCTTCGGCAGGGACTCGTGCCGGAAAGCCTGGATCATCTTGATGACCCCAGCCACCCCGGCGGCGGCCTGCGTGTGGCCGATGTTGGACTTGATCGAGCCCAGCCAGAGCGGCTCGGACCGGTCCTGTCCGTACGTGGCGAGCAGCGCCTGCGCTTCGATCGGGTCACCCAG
>NZ_JBEZGL010000050.1:0-3618 GCF_040649915.1 Micromonospora sp. NPDC048839 | reverse complement strand
TCGTACGGACCAAGGAGATACGACGTCAGCGAGCGACCAACACGATTTTCAGCCCGGAACGGGCCGCATCGCCAGAGGCGACAGGGACTAACCCCCCGGGCCGCGCGCCCTCCGCCCACCCTCCGCCCCGTTGATCATGGGGTTATCGCCCGCCGCCTCGGCTGTCAGGGCAACAACCCCATGATCAACGCGAGCATTTGGGGGTGGGGTCAGGCCAGGAAGACCAGGGTCAGCCAGCCGCCGACGATGAGGACCAGCGCCAGCGCCAGCACCCACGTCGGCACGGTGTATTCACCACGGCGGTTACGGTCGACCTCGGCGCGGATCTTCTCCCGCCGGCGTTCGACCCAGTTCTGCCGCTCGGCGCCGCGCTCAGGGCGGTCGGAAGGTCCAGAAGTCGTCATGGCGGACTCAGCTTAGCGGCCACCGCGCCGGCCGCGCCGGTGCGGCCACCGGTAGGCCGGCCCCGTCGGCGGACAACACCGCCGGGGCCGGCAGACCCGTCACATGCTGGCGATCAGCCGCTCCACCCGCTCGTCGTACGCCCGGAACGGGTCCTTGCAGAGCACGGTGCGCTGTGCCTGGTCGTTG
This sequence comes from Micromonospora sp. NPDC048839, assembly GCF_040649915.1. Classification (NCBI taxonomy): domain Bacteria; kingdom Bacillati; phylum Actinomycetota; class Actinomycetes; order Micromonosporales; family Micromonosporaceae; genus Micromonospora; species Micromonospora sp. NPDC048839. The sequence goes on along the minus strand of NZ_JBEZGL010000050.1, from coordinate 3,027 downwards.
AGCTTCAGGTGCACCCAGTCCACGGTGAAGTCCCGCCGCTTCTCCTGGGCGTGCCGGATGAACTCGCCGCGCAGCCGGGCCCGGGTGGTCTGCGGCGGGGTCTCCTTGGCCTCGAAGATCTCCGGGTCGGTGGCCACCCGGTCGACCTCGCCACGCCGCTCCAGCAGACCGTAGAGGCCGCGACCGCGACGCACGTCGTGGTAGGCCAGATCCATCTGCGCCACCCGGGGGTGCGACAGCGGCAGGTCGTGCTTGCGCTGGTAGCGCTCGATCAGCCGCAGCTTGCTGACCCAGTCGATCTCCCGCGAGACCGGCTCCAGGTCACCGGTCTCCACCGCGTTGAGCACTCGGCCCCACAGCTCGACGACCCGCTTGGCGGCCTGGTCGCCACCGCGCCGCTCGACGAACTCGGTCGCCTTGGACAGGTACTCCTGCTGGATGTCCAGGGCGCTGACCTCCTTGCCGTTGGCCAGCCGCACCTTGCGCCGGCCGGTGATGTCGTGCGACACCTCCCGGATCGCCCGGATCGGGTTCTCCAGGGACAGGTCGCGCATCACCACCCCGGCCTCGATCATCCGCAGCACGATGTCGGCGGTGCCGACCTTGAGCAGCGTGGTGACCTCGTTCATGTTGGAGTCACCGACGATGACGTGCAGCCGCCGATAGCGCTCGGCGTCGGCGTGCGGCTCGTCGCGGGTGTTGATGATCGGACGGCTGCGGGTGGTCGCCGAGGAGACGCCCTCCCAGATGTGCTCGGCCCGCTGCGAAAGGCAGTAGACCGCGCCTCGCGGTGTCTGCAGAACCTTGCCGGCCCCGCAGATCAACTGCCGGGTGACCAGGAACGGGATGAGTACGTCGGCCAGTCGGCCGAACTCCCCGTGCCGGGAGACCAGGTAGTTCTCGTGGCAGCCGTACGAGTTACCGGCCGAGTCGGTGTTGTTCTTGAACAGGTAGATCTCACCCGCGATGCCCTCGTCGTGCAGCCGCTTCTCCGCGTCGACGAGCAGGCCCTCCAGGATCCGCTCGCCAGCCCGGTCGTGGGCGACGAGATCGGTCACCGAGTCGCACTCCGGTGTCGCGTACTCCGGATGCGATCCGACGTCCAGGTAGAGCCGGGCTCCATTACGCAGAAAGACGTTGCTCGACCGACCCCAGGACACCACGCGACGGAACAGATACCGCGCGACCTCGTCCGGGGACAGCCGCCGCTGCCCGCGATAGGTGCAGGTGACGCCGTACTCGGTCTCGAGGCCGAAGATTCGCCGCTCCATGGTGTGACATTAGCCGCCCGGAGGCCCGGTTCGTCACTGTCACACCACAGGTCGTGCCCCGGGGGTGGTCACATACCGGTTGAGTGCGACATTCCGTCCGGACCGAGGCTCGCCACGAACCGCCGGCAGTTGTCGTACTCCGGAAGCAGGCCGCTCTCGCGGGCCTGGGCGAGGGTCGGCGCCGCGTCGTCCCGCGCGGACAGCAACGGAACGTCGGCGGGCCACTCGATGCCCAGCTCCTCGTCCAGCGGGTGCACCGCGTGCTCACCCGTCGGGTTGTAGCTGGCCGAGCAGAGATAGCTCAACGTGGCGTCGTCGGTCAGCGCGCAGAAACCGTGCCCCAGCCCCTCGCTGAGGTAGACCGCCCGACGGTCGGTGTCGTCCAGCCGGACGCCCTCCCAACGGCCGAAGGTCGGCGAGCCCACCCGCAGGTCCACGATGACGTCGAGGACCGCGCCGCGCACACAGGTGACGTACTTGGCCTGCCCCGGCGGAACGTCGGCGAAGTGGATGCCGCGCACCACGCCACGGGCGGAGACCGACAGATTGGCCTGGGCCAGCCGCAGCGGATGCCCCACCACGTCGGCGAGCTTGTCGAAGCGGTACCACTCCATGAACATGCCGCGCGAGTCGCCGTGCTGCTGGGGGGTGATCTCCCAGGCGCCCTCGATGCTCAGCTCCCGGATCTTCACCAGGCCACCCCCTGGCGGCCGCTCGGTTCGGCGAGCAGACCGAGCAGGTAGTCGCCGTAACCGCTCTTGGTCAACGGCGCGGCCAACGCGCGCAGCTGATCGTCGTCGATGAGGCCGGCCCGCCAGGCCACCTCCTCGACACAACCGATCTTCAGGCCCTGCCGCTCCTCGACCACCCGGACGAACTCGGCCGCCTGCATCATCGAGGCGAACGTGCCCGTGTCCAGCCAGGCGGTGCCCCGATCCAGCACCGTCACCGACAGCTCCCCGGTCTCCCGGTACACCTCGTTGACCGCCGTGATCTCCAGCTCGCCGCGGGCGCTCGGGGTGAGCTTGCGGGCGATGTCCACGACCCGGTTGTCGTAGAAGTACAGGCCGGGCACCGCATAGCGGGACTTCGGCAGGGCCGGCTTCTCCTCGATCGAGAGCACCCGACCGGCGTCGTCGAAGTCGACCACACCGTATTCCTGCGGGTTGGCCACCTGGTAGGCGAAGACCCGCCCGCCGACCGGGTCGCCGTGGGCCGCGAGCTGCCGGCCCAGACCACCACCGTGGAAGATGTTGTCGCCGAGGATCAGCGCCACCGACTCCGTGCCGATGAAGTCCGCCCCGAGGATGAAGGCCTGCGCGATGCCCTCCGGGCGCTCCTGGCTGACGTACTCCAGCCGCAGCCCGAACTGGCTGCCGTCGCCGAGCAGCCGACGGAACTGGTCCTGGTCGTCGGGGGTCGTGATCACCAGGATCTCCCGCACCCCGGACATCACCAGGGTGGAGAGCGGGTAGTAGACCATCGGCTTGTCGAAGACCGGCATCAGCTGCTTAGACACCGCACGGGTGATCGGCCAGAGCCGAGAACCGGTGCCGCCGGCAAGTAGGATTCCACGCACCGGGGCAGCCTAGCGGCACAGAAGCAGGATGTGCGGGGGGGTCGCGCCCCGCGCACCGCACCCAACTTCGCGTACACTTCCCGACCCGTGAGGATCCTCGTCACCGGCGGAGCCGGATTCATCGGGTCGGAGTACGTTCGCCTGCTGCTGGGCAAGCCCCTCGGCAGTGCCGAGGGC
>NZ_JBEZGL010000049.1:0-4004 GCF_040649915.1 Micromonospora sp. NPDC048839 | reverse complement strand
TGCTCGAAACGGGTTCGACCCGCCAACGTCCACCCGATGTCGACCGGGGAGATCTCCGGATGCGCCGCGACGAAATCACTGAGCCGACCGGCCTGATCCCGCAGAGCCGCCTCAGACCTCGCCGACAACACCCACGGCACCGGCGCCGACACCGAAGACTCCGAGGCAGCCTCGGCCGGAGGCTCCTCCAAAATCACGTGCGCATTGGTGCCACTGATCCCGAACGAGGAGACACCAGCCCGACGGGGACGATCCGTCGCCGGCCAGGGCCGCGATTCGGTCAGCAGCGACACCGCCCCAGCGGACCAGTCCACATGCGGCGACGGCTCATCCACATGCAACGTCTTCGGCAAGGTCTCGTGCCGCATCGCCTGCACCATCTTGATGATGCCCGCGACCCCGGCAGCGGCCTGGGTGTGGCCGATGTTCGACTTGACCGACCCCAACCACAACGGCTCCGACCGATCCTGCCCATACGTCGCCAACAACGCCTGCGCCTCAATCGGATCACCCAAACGCGTCCCCGTGCCATGCGCCTCCACCACGTCGACGTCGGCCGGGGTCAGGCCCGCATCCGCGAGAGCCTGCCGAATCACCCGCTGCTGCGACGGACCATTCGGCGCCGTCAAACCATTCGACGCACCATCCTGATTCACCGCCGAACCCCGCACCACCGCCAAAATTCGGTGACCGTTGCGGCGGGCGTCCGAGAGCCGCTCGACGAGCAGCATCCCGACACCCTCCGACCACCCGGTGCCGTCCGCCGCGTTCGCGAACGCCTTGCAACGGCCGTCCGCCGCGAGACCACGCTGCCGAGAGAAGTCCACGAAGGTGTCCGGGCTGGCCATCACCGTCACGCCGCCGGTCAGGGCCAGATCACACTCCCCACGACTCAGCGACTGCGCCGCCAGGTGCAGCGCCACCAGCGACGACGAGCAGGCGGTGTCGACGCTGACCGCCGGGCCCTCGAAGCCGAACGTGTACGAGATCCGCCCCGAGGCCACGCTGCCCGCGTTGCCGACGCCGAGGTAGCCCTCAAGCCCGTCCGGGAGGGTGCTGAAGTCCGAGTAGTAGTCCGAGCTCATCACGCCGGCGAAGACGCCGGTCCGGCTGCCCCGTAGCGTCGTCACGTCGATCCCGGCGGCCTCGAACGCCTCCCAGGACGCCTCCAGCAGCAACCGCTGCTGCGGGTCCATGGCCAACGCCTCGCGCGGCGAGATCCCGAAGAAGCCGGGGTCGAACGCGCTGGCATCGACGAAGCCGCCGACGGTCACGTACGTCGATCCGGGTTGGTCCGGATCCGGGTTGTAGAGCCGCTCGACGTCCCAGCCGCGATCGGCCGGGAAGGCGGTGAGGGTCTCCCTGCCGTCGGCGGCCATTTGCCACAGGTCGTCCGCCGAGGTGATCCCGCCCGGGAACCGGCAGCCGATCCCGACGATCACCACCGGCTCGTCGGCCACCGCGCCCGGCCGCACCTCGTGCACCACGGGAGCCGCTCCGCCGACCAGTTTCACCAGCAAAAAGTCGGCCAGCGCCGCCACCGACGGATAGTCGAACACCACCGTCGCCGGAAGCCGCAGCCCGGTCACCACACCCAGCCGGTTCCGCAGCTCGACCGCCGTCAGCGAGTCGAACCCGAGCTCCTTGAACGAGCGCCCGGAGGGCACCTCGTCAGTGCCGGCGAATCCGAGCACTCCGGCCACCTCTGTGCGAACCAGACGGGAGACCGCCTCCTGCTGCTCGGTCCGCGGCAGCGTCGCCAACCGCCCCTTGAGCGACGTGTCGCCCGCCGCGGTCACCGTGCTGACGACCCGGCGGGCAGGCCGCGTGGCGAAGCCGGCCAGAAGTCCACCGCCCGCGCCGCGCGCGACCGCCGGGTCGAGGTTCATCGGCGCCAGAACTGGCGCGTTTCCTCCGAGCGCGGCGTCGAACAGGGCGAGGGCCTGCGCCGACTCCAGTGGCCGCATGCCCGCGCGCCGGATCCGATCGATATCCGCCGGCGTCAGGTGACCGGTGATTCCCGACGACTGCTCCCACAGTCCCCACTGCAGCGAAAGCCCCACGAGCCCGTCCGCGCGACGCTGGCGCGCCAGCTCGTCCAGGCAACTGTTCGCCGCCGCATAGTTGCCCTGCCCCGCGTCACCGAACAGGCCGGCCGACGACGAGAACACCACGAACATCCGCAGATTCCGCTCGGCGGTCAGTTCATGCAGGTGGTGGGCCGCGTCGACCTTGGGCGCGAACACCCGGTCCAGCCGCTCCGGCGTCAGCGAGGTGACCACGCCGTCGTCCACCACGCCCGCGGTGTGGACCACTCCCACCAGGTCCGTGATTCCGGCGAGCAGTCCCGCCACCGCCGCCCGGTCGGCGACATCGCAGGCAACCACACGTGCTGACGCGCCTGACGCCGCGAGGTCCGCGACCAGTTGCTCTGCGTCCGGCGCAGCGAGACCACGACGACTCGTCAACACCAGATTTCGTACGCCATAGGCAGTTACCAGGTGCCGCGCCACCGACGCGCCCAGCGCCCCGGTGCCGCCGGTGACCAGCACCGTCCCGGGCAGCTCCACCGGCGCCGGCTCGGCGGTCGCCCGGACCAGCCGCGGTGCCTGCAGCGCGCCGGCCCGGAACCGCAGTTCCGTCTCGCCCGCCGCCGCGACAGTGGTCAGCAGTTCCTCGGTAACGGGCGCGCCACCGGTGTCGAGCAGCAGAAACTGGTCCGGGTTCTCGTTCTGCGCCGAGCGCACCAGACCCCACACGGCCGCCTGCACCAGGCCGGGCCCCCGGGCCACGAACAGCAGCCGAGAGTTGCTCCGCGCGTCGTCGGCCAGCCACCGCTGCACGGCGGCGAGCGCCTCCGCAGCCCCGGTGTGCACGGCCGCGACCACGTCATCGGCCGGGTCCTCGGCGATCGTGACGACCACGACGTCGGCGACACCCGCCCCTGACGCAGGCGCGACCTCGTCCCACTCGACGCCGAACAGCGAGTCCGTCACCTGCCCGACCGGACGCAGGTCGCCGAGCACGACTCGGTCCACCGACGCCACCACGGCGCCGGTCCGATCGGCCAGCAGCAGCGACACGCCGCCGTCGACGGGCACCGCACGGACCCGGAGCGCCGTCGCGCCCACGGCGTACAGCGTGAAGTTATGCCACTCGACCGCGGCGCCGGGCAGCGCCTCGTCCAGCAGCGCCGGATGCAGCCCGAAGCCCTCGGCCGGCACCGACTCCGGCAGGGTCACTTCGACCGCGCCGTCGTCGCCGGGCCAGGCGGGGACGGAGGCCGGTGCCGGTACGACCGTGCCCTGCGCATGCCGGGTCCACGGCACGTCGGCGGCCGGACGGGAGAAGACCGTCACCGGGCGCGAGCCGTCCGGGCTCGGGCCGTCGACGATCGCGCGGATCGCGAGGGTCCGGCCAGCTGCGGACGTCAGCGGCCCGTCGATGGTCAACTGCCGGACCGTGCCGCAGCCGACCTGGTCGCCGGCGTGCACCACCAGGTCCAGGAGCGCGCTGCCGCCGGAGAGCCAGGAGTGGGCCTGGGCGGGGACGCGGCCGGTGAGGATCACCGTGTCCGTGCCGGGGACGGTGACCGCGGCGCCGAGCAGTGGGTGGCCGGTGACGTCCAGGCCGAGTTCGGCGGCGTCACCCTGGCCGGCTGGAGAGGTCGCCCAGTAGCGGCGGTGTTCGAACGCGTAGGTCGGCAGGTCGACCAGCCTGCCGCCGCGGCCGGCGAACACCCCAGCCCAGTCCAGCTCCACCCCCACCGCGTGCAGACGACCGAGCGCGGCAGTGAACGACTCCGCCTCGTCACGACCATCCCGCAGAGCAGCGACCGCGAACGTGTCATCGACCATCGCGGACAACACACCGTCGGGGCCCAACTCCAACAGCGCGGTCACCCCCATCCCCGCCACCGTCGCCAGACCGTCGGCGAAACGGACCGCTTCCCGCACATGCCGCACCCAGTACTCAGGCGTACCCAGGTCCTCAACCCGACCGGT
>NZ_JBEZGL010000048.1:0-4321 GCF_040649915.1 Micromonospora sp. NPDC048839 | reverse complement strand
GGCATGTGCGGGAAGCGGTCCGTTTCGCCGACGGTCTGGCGACGGTGGCGGGTATGGGGGTGACCGCGCTGTTGGAGTTGGGCCCCGACGGTGTGCTGTCCGCGATGGTCGATGACACGTTCGCGGTCGCTGCTCTGCGGGATGGTCGTGACGAGGCGGAGTCGTTCACTGCCGCGCTCGGTGGTTTGCATACGGTGGGTGTGGAGTTGGACTGGGCTGGTGTGTTCGCCGGCCGCGGCGGCAGGCTGGTTGATCTGCCGGCCTATGCATTCCAGCATCAGCGGTACTGGCTCAACGCGCCTACCGGGACTGGTGACCCGTCGGGGCTCGGTCTGGGCCAGAGCAGCCACCCGTTGCTCGGCGCGGCGGTGTCCCTGCCCGACAGCGACACCGTGCTGCTGACCGGCCGACTGTCGCCGCGTTCGCACGCCTGGCTTGCCGACCACCGGATCGGCGGCACCGTCGTCGTGCCTGCCGCCGTGCTTGCCGACCTCGTCCTGCATGCTGCCGCCGGATCCGCCGTCGAGGAGTTGGTCGTGGAGACTCCACTGACCCTCGACGACGAGGGCGCGGTCGACCTCCGGGTCACCGTGACCAGCGGTCATCGCGTCACTGTCCACTCGCGGCCCGGCGACGCGCCCGCCGACCTGCCGTGGACCCGGCACGCCGAGGCGCGGATCGGCGTCGCCGAACCCTTCGCACCGGACAGTCTCGCCGCGTGGCCGCCAGCCGGCGCCCGCCCGATCGACGCCGATGGCGTCTACCACCGTCTCGGTGCCGCAGGCGTCGAGCACGGCGAGACGTACCAGAACCTGCAGGCGGCCTGGCAGCACGGCGACGACGTGTACGCCGAGCTGGTCCTCCCCGAGACGACCGCCGTGACCGGGTTTGGCCTGCATCCCGCCCTGCTCGACGCCGCCCTGCACGCCGTCATGATCGACAGGTACGACGATGGTCAGGTAGCGACGACCGCGACGTGGAGCGGTGTCACCCTGTTCGCGGAGGGCGCCACCGCGCTCCGGGCGCGGATCTCGCCAGTCGGGGACGGTGCGGTCGCGGTGTTGCTCACCGACGCCGACGGGGAGCCGGTCGCGACGGTGCGGTCGCTGACCTGGCAGCCGCTGCCAGAGAACGCGAGGCTGCGGCCACCGTCCCGGCTCCACAACTCGCTGTTCCGATCGGATTGGGCCACAGTGGCCCCGGCGGCCGACGCGGTTCCTCGTACCGCGGTGCTGCTCGGCACGGCGAAGAGCCTGCCCGAGCCGTTCGGTGCGCTCCCGGCGTACGGAAGCCTGGCCGCCCTGGCCCGCGACGTGGCCACCGGAACCGGCGTCCCGGACGTGGTCTTCGTCCCGTTCACGGACCCGGGCGTGGACGAGGTGGCCGACCGGGTCCATACCGCGACCCAGAAAGCCCTGGCCCTGGCCCAGGACTGGCTCGCCGAGGAGAGCCTGCTGGCCGCACGGCTGGTCCTGGTCACCCGGGGCGCCGTGGCGACCGGGCCGGACGAGCCGCTCACCGACCTGGCGCACGCGGCGCTCTGGGGCCTCATCCGGTCAGCGCAGCGCGAGAACCCCGAGCGCTTCGGCCTGCTGGATCTCGGACCGGACGCGGCGGTACCGGACCTGTTGGCCGCGACGGCCGGCGGCGGCGAACCGGAACTCGCGGTCCGAGGCGGGACGCTGTACGGCCGCCGGCTGGTCCGGCACACCACGGACCTGGACGAGGTCGTCCCGGCCGGCACCCTGAACCCCGGTGGAACCGCTCTGATCACCGGCGGCACCGGCACCCTCGGGGCTCTCGTCGCCCGGCATCTGGTTGCCGAGCACGGCATCCGGCACCTGGTGCTGGTCAGCCGGCGCGGCCGGGTCGCCTCGGGGGCGGCGGAGATCGAGGCCGACCTGACGGCTCGCGGCGCCACGGTCGACATCCTGGCCTGCGACGTGACCGACCGCGACGCCGTCGAACTGGTCGTCAAGGCGATCCCGGCGGCGCATCCGCTGACCGCGGTGGTGCACACCGCGGGCGTCATCGACGATGCCACCATCGGCTCGCTCACCACGGACCGGCTGGACCGGGTACTGCGGCCGAAGGTTGATGCCGCACTGCACCTGCACGAGCTCACCGCCGGACAACCGGTCGAGGCCTTCGTGCTGTTCTCCTCGGCGGCGGCCACGTTCGGCGAGGCGGGTCAGGGTAACTACGTTGCCGCCAACACCTTCCTCGACGCCCTCGCCCAGCACCGGCACGCCCTCGGCCTGACGGGCACCTCCCTGCAGTGGGGCTTCTGGCAGGAACGCAGCGGCATCACCGAGCACCTCACCGAAGCCGACGTGCGCCGGATGGAACGCGGCGGCATGCTGCCGATCACCGCGGAGACCGGGATGGCGTTGTTCGACCGGGCGCTGGCGTCCGGGCGGCCGGTGCTCGCCCCGATGCGCCTCGACCTACCCGCGCTGTGGGCCGGCGAGGACGGTGAGTCGGCGCTGCTGCGGGCACTGCGGCCAGCCCGGGCCCGCCGTACGGTGCGAGTGGCTGGTGTCACGGAGCAGCCGGATCGCCTGGCGGACCAACTGGCCCGGCTCACAGCCGACGAGCGCGAGCGTGTCCTGCTCGACCTGGTCGGCGAGAACGTCGCCGCCGTGCTCGGGCACGACGGCACCGACGAACTCCATCCAGGGCGGCCATTCAAGGAGTTGGGCTTCGACTCGCTGACCGCAGTGGAGTTGCGCAACCGGCTCAACGCCGCAACCAACCTGAGGCTGAACAGCACCACGGTGTTCGACTACCCGACGCCACTCGCCCTGGCACGCCATCTGCGTACGGCCCTCGGCACCGACCTTCCGGAGCCGGACGGCGACCCGGAGGAGCAGCGGATCCGCGCCGCCCTCGCGGCCCTGCCGTTGTCCCGCATCCGCGAGGCCGGGCTGCTCGACCTGCTGCTCGACCTCACCGGTGAGACCGGGACGGGCACCACCGAGTCCGCAGCCGACCAGGGCGACACCCTCGAATCCATCGACGCCATGGACACCGAGCACCTGATCCGCATGGCGCTCGGCGACTCCGACTCCTGAACCGACACGGGGAGCCTTCTCATGACTACGTCCCAGGCCCAGCTGGTAGAGGCGCTGCGTGCTTCCCTGAAGGAGACCGAGCAGCTCCGGCAGCAGAACCGGCAACTGATCAACAGCGGCTCGGAGCCCATCGCCATCGTCGGGATGAGCTGCCGGTACCCCGGGGGCGCCGGCAACCCGGAGGAACTGTGGCGGATCGCCTTCCAGGGCATCGACGCGGTGACGCCCTTCCCGGAGGACCGCGGCTGGGACCTGACGGATCTGTACGACCCGGATTCGGATCGTCCCGGTACGGTCGCCTGCCGCGAGGGCGGCTTCGTATCTGACGCCGGGGACTTCGACGCCGCCTTCTTCGGGATCTCGCCGCGCGAGGCGTTGGCCATGGACCCGCAACAGCGGATGCTGCTGGAGGCGTCCTGGGAGGCGTTCGAGTCCGCCGGGATCGACGTGACGACCCTGCGGGAGAGCCGGACCGGCGTGTTCACCGGCGTGATGAGCTCGGACTACCTGGCCAACCTGGCAGGCGCGCCGGAGAGCGTCGAGGGCTACGTGAGCACCGGCAACTCCGGCAGCGTGGCCTCGGGGCGGATCTCGTACACGTTCGGTTTCGAGGGCCCGGCGGTCAGCGTCGACACCGCCTGCTCGTCGTCGTTGGTCGCGCTGCACCTGGCGTTGCAGGCGCTGCGGCGTGGCGAGTGCGCTCTCGCGCTTGCTGGCGGCGTGACGGTGATGGCCAGCCCGGACACCTTCGTGGAGTTCTCTCGGCAGCGTGGTCTCGCGGCGGACGGCCGTTGCAAGGCGTTCGCGAACGCGGCGGATGGCACGGGTTGGTCTGAGGGTGTCGGGATGCTGCTCGTCGAGCGGCTCTCGGACGCCCGCCGCAACGGCCATCGTGTTCTGGCGGTGGTGCGGGGTTCGGCGGTGAATCAGGATGGTGCGTCGAATGGTTTGACGGCGCCGAATGGTCCGTCGCAGCAGCGGGTGATCCGGCAGGCTCTGGCGAACGCGGGGCTGTCCCCGGCTGAGGTCGACGTGGTGGAGGCGCACGGCACGGGTACCCGGTTGGGTGATCCGATTGAGGCGCAGGCGTTGTTGGCGACGTATGGGCAGGACCGGTCGGAGCCGTTGTGGTTGGGCTCGATCAAGTCGAACATCGGTCACACGCAGGCGGCTGCGGGTGTCGCGGGCATCATCAAGATGATCCAGGCTTTCCGCCACGAGGTGTTGCCGCGGACGTTGCATGTGGA
>NZ_JBEZGL010000047.1:0-4645 GCF_040649915.1 Micromonospora sp. NPDC048839 | reverse complement strand
TGAATAACACGGAGTTTGCGCAGCCGGCGTTGTTTGCGGTTGAGGTGGCGTTGTTCCGGCTTGCGGAGTCGTGGGGTGTGCGTCCGCAGGTGTTGTTGGGTCATTCGGTGGGGGAGATCGTCGCGGCGCATGTCGCGGGTGTGTTTTCTCTGTCGGATGCGTGCACGTTGATCGCGGCGCGTGGCCGGTTGATGCAGGCGTTGCCGTCGGGTGGGGCGATGGCGGCGATCGGTCTGGACGAGGCCACGGTCGCCGCGGCCCTGCAAGCGGACGCCGCCGTCAACGGTGAGCGGGTGCAGATCGCTGCGGTGAATGGCCCTACCTCGGTGGTGATCTCGGGTGATGAGGGTGCTGTTGAGGAGTTGGTGGGGCGGTGGCGTGCTGAGGGTGTGCGGGTGCGCCGCTTGGCGGTGAGTCACGCGTTCCATTCGCATTTGATGGAGCCGATGCTGGCGGAGTTCACCACGGTGTTGGAGGGTTTGACGTTCGGGGCGGCGCGCCTGCCGGTGGTGTCGAACGTGACCGGTCGGGTTGAGGACCTGGGTACGCCTGAGTACTGGGTGCGGCATGTGCGGGAAGCGGTCCGCTTTGCCGACGGTCTGGCGACGGTGGCGGGTATGGGTGTGACCGCGCTGTTGGAGTTGGGTCCGGACGGTGTGTTGTCCGCGATGGCGGATGACGCGTTTGCGGTCTCCGCGTTGCGGGACGGCCGTGACGAGGCGGAAACGTTTACTGCTGCGCTCGGTGGTTTGCACGAGGTGGGTGTGGAGCTGGACTGGGCTGGTGTGTTCGCCGGCCGGGCGGCGAAGCTCGTCGACCTGCCGACCTACGCCTTCGAGCATCAGGAGTTTTGGCTGCGTAGCAGCGCAGGCACCGGAGACGCCGCGGGTCTGGGTCAGTCCGCGACTGGTCATCCGTTGCTTACCGCTGTCGTCACGGTTCCCGACAGTGACACGTTGGTACTGACCGGTCGTCTCACCGCCTCGGCGCACCCGTGGCTGCCCGCCGAGGGCACCCTCATCGAGCTGGTCGTGCATGCCGCAGACCAGGTCGGCGCGGTCTCGGTCGAGGAGTTGACCGTCCATACGCCGCTGATGCTGCCGGAACGGGACGCCCTGACACTGCGGGTGACCGTGGACGGAGCCCGCACGGTTACCGTCTACTCCCAGCCCGAGGGGGCGGCCGCAGAAGATCCATGGACGCGGAACGCGAGCGGACTCCTGTCGGCCACGCCACCGGCCGCCGCAGCCGCCTTCGACAGCACGGCCGTCGAGGTGAGCCTGTTGGAGACCCTGACCGTCGAGGGCTTCGGGCTGCACCCCGCCCTGCTTGACTCGGCCCTGCGAACGCTGCCCGTCGATGGTGTGCCGCTGCGGTGGCACGGGTTCACCCTGCACGCTCAGGGCGCCACCGTCGTACGGGTCCAGACGTCGCCGTCCGACGACGGTCACGCGCTCTGGCTGACCGATGCGGAGGGCCAGCTCGTCGCCTCGGTGGACCGGGTGGTGCTCGGCGAACCCGTGAGCGGCGCCCCGGGACGGCCCGAGGACGCATTGTTCCGGGTCGAGTGGCGGGAGATCACCTCGGAGTCGGTGGCCGACCCGGCGTGGACCATGCTCGGCACGCACCTTGACCACCTGCTGCGTGACGGGGCACCCGACGTGGTTGTCGTCCCACTGGAGAACGACCCGGACGGTGACGTCACCGCGGCACTGCACACCGAGACGGCACGCGTCCTGGCGCTGCTCCAGCGCTGGCTGGCGGACGAGCGATGCGCCGATGCCCGGCTGGTCTTCCTGACCGAGGAGCACGGACTGGTGCGGGCCGCCGCCGGTGGTCTCGTACGCTCCGCTCAGAGCGAGAATCCGGACCGGTTCCTCCTGCTGGACGTCGGCACGGCACCGGTCACGACCGGATTGCTTGCCGCTGCGATCGGATCGGGCGAGCCGGAGATCCGGGTACGCGACGGGGGCCTCCACGCACCGCGACTGGTTCGGGCGGCAGCCGGGGAGCGGGTGGTACCGGATCCGGACGGCACCGTACTGGTCACCGGCGGCACCGGTGGGCTGGGTGCGCTCGTGGCACGACACCTGGTGACCGGTTACGGCGTACGGAATCTGGTGTTGACGAGTCGCCGCGGCCTTGCCGCGCCGGGCGCACCGGAACTGGTCGCGGAACTCGCGGACCTGGGCGCTACGGCGCGAGTGATGGCCTGCGACGTGTCCGACCGGAGGGCACTGGCCGCGGTGCTCGACGGCATCGAGACGCTGACCGGCGTCGTGCACACCGCCGGAGTCCTCGACGACGGCCTGGTGACCTCGCTGACCCCGGAGCGGCTTAACCGCGTGCTGACGCCGAAGGCTGTCGCGGCGTACCACCTGCACGAGCTGACCCGCGACCGCGACCTTGCCATGTTCGTGCTCTTCTCCTCCGCGGCCGGGGTGTTCGGCGAGGCCGCGCAGGGCAACTACGTCGCCGCCAACCGGTTCCTCGACGCCCTCGCCGGGCACCGGCACGCACTGGGCCTTCCCGCAGTGTCCGTGGCCTGGGGCCTCTGGGAGCAACGCAGCGGCATTACCGAGCACCTGACTACGGCCGACCTGGACCGCATGCGCCGTGCCGGCACCATGCCGCTGTCCGCCGAGCGGGGCCTGAAGCTCTTCGACGCCACCGCCTCGGGTGCGGAGCCGCTGCTGGTGCCGATCGCCCTGGATCTCGCCGCCCTGCGGTCCGGTGTGTCCGGGATCCCGCCCCTGCTGCGAGCGCTGGCCAAGCGTCGCGCCCGGCGCACAGCCTCGGCGGGGACGTCCGCTTCGGCCTCTTCAGCCCTGGCCGACCGGCTCGCGACCATGACGCCAGCAGAGCGTGAGAAGGAGTTGCTCGACCTGGTCCGCAAGCAGGTCGCGGCGGTTCTGGGGCACCCGGATCCGACCGTCGTGGAAGCGTTGCGGCCATTCCACGAGACCGGTTTCGACTCACTCACCGCAGTCGAGCTGCGAAACCTGCTGCAAGCGGCGACCGGGCTGCGCCTGACCGCCACGCTGATCTACGACTTCCCGACGCCCGCTCTGCTGGCAGCGCACCTGGGAGAAGCCGTGCACGGCGCGGACCCGGCCGGCGGCAACCGCGGTGTGATGCTGCTGCGGGCCGATGACGAACCGATCGCCGTGGTCGGCATGAGCTGCCGGTATCCGGGCGGAGCGGGATCTCCGGATGACCTCTGGCGGCTGCTGGTCGATGGGCAGGAGGCCCTGACGCCGTTCCCCGCGGATCGCGGCTGGGACCTCGGGCAGCTCATCGATCCGGACGGGATCCGGCCCGGCACCACGTACGCGGGCGTCGGTGGCTTCCTTCGCGACGCCGGCGACTTCGACGCCGGCTTCTTTGGGATCTCGCCCCGCGAGGCACTGGCCATGGACCCGCAGCAGCGGTTGCTGCTGGAGGCTTCGTGGGAGGCGTTCGAGTCGGCCGGGATCGACCCTTCATCGGTACGCGGCACGCCGACTGGAGTGTTCGCCGGCGTGATGAGTTCCGACTATCACGCCGGACGCGACGAGCTGCCCGAGGGTGTCGCCGGATACCTGGTGACCGGCAACTCGGGCAGCGTGGCCTCGGGCCGGGTGTCCTACACGTTCGGCCTGGAAGGCCCGGCGGTCACGGTGGACACGGCGTGCTCGTCGTCGCTGGTGGCGATGCACCTGGCCGCCCAGGCGCTGGGTCGGGGCGAGTGTGACCTCGCGCTGGCCGGCGGCGCGACGGTGATGGCCAGCCCGGATACCTTTGTCGACTTCGCCCGCCAACGTGGTCTCGCCGTCGACGGACGGTGCAAGGCATTCGCGGGTGCCGCGGACGGCACCGGGTTCTCCGAGGGTGCCGGCATGCTGGTGCTGGAGCGGCTCTCCGATGCGCAGCGCAACGGCCACCAGGTCCTGGCCGTGCTGCGGGGCACGGCCGTCAACCAGGACGGCGCCAGCAGTGGCCTGACCGCGCCGAATGGTCCGTCGCAGCAGCGGGTGATCCGGCAGGCTCTCGCGGATGCGGGCCTGACCCCGGCCGACGTCGACGTGGTGGAGGCGCATGGCACCGGCACCCGGCTGGGTGACCCGATCGAGGCGCAGGCGTTGTTGGCGACGTATGGGCAGGATCGGTCGGAGCCGTTGTGGTTGGGGTCGGTCAAGTCGAATATCGGTCACACGCAGGCGGCTGCGGGTGTCGCGGGCATCATCAAGATGATCCAGGCTTTCCGCCACGAGGTGTTGCCGCGGACGTTGCATGTGGATGAGCCGTCGCCGCATGTGGACTGGTCGTCCGGTGCGGTGTCGTTGTTGACTGAGTCGCGGCCGTGGCCTCGGGGTGAGCGTGTGCGTCGGGCTGGTGTGTCGTCGTTCGGGATCAGTGGGACGAATGCGCACGTGATTTTGGAAGAGGCGCCTGCTGTGGCGGAGGTGGCCCGGGGGGTTTTGGTGTCGGCGCCGGTGCCGTGGGTGTTGTCGGCGAGGTCGGAGGCGGCTCTGCGGGATCAGGCCGGTCGGCTGAGTGATTTCGTTGCCGCGCATCCGGAGATTTCTCCGGTGGATGTTGGGTGGACGTTGGCGGGTCGGTCTCGTTTTGAGCATCGTGCGGTCGTGCAGGCTGGTTCGTTTGA
>NZ_JBEZGL010000046.1:0-3496 GCF_040649915.1 Micromonospora sp. NPDC048839 | reverse complement strand
TCGTGTTGTTGTTTCAGAGACTTGGCCAGCCCCCCGGTGTGGGGGCTGGGAGTCTGCCAGGCATGGCCTGGCCTCGCATACCGCTGACCGTTGGGTTGGGTTTGGTGTGGGGCTGTTCGGGTTGTGGGTTGGTCGTTTGTTGAGAATTGCACAGTGGACGCGAGCATCTTTGTGGTCAAGTTGTCAAGGGCGAACGGTGAATGCCTTGGCACCAGGAGCCGATGAAGGACGTGGGAGGCCGCGATAGGCCTGGGGGAGCTGTCAACCAAGCTGTGATCCCAGGGTGTCCGAATGGGGAAACCTGGCACCAGTCATGTGGTGTCACCCACACCTGAACACATAGGGTGTGTGGAGGGAACGCGGGGAAGTGAAACATCTCAGTACCCGCAGGAAGAGAAAACAATTTAGTGATTCCGTGAGTAGTGGCGAGCGAAAGCGGATCGAGGCTAAACCGGCTGCGTGTGATACCTGTCAGGGGTTGCGTGGTCGGGGTTGTGGGACCCTACTGAACAAGCTGACACTTGTTCGAGAAGTTACAAAGTCAGTGGCTAGTCGAACAGTCTGGAATGGCTGACCGTAGACGGTGAGAGTCCGGTAGGTGAAAGTTGCTGACCTTCTGTGGGTGTTCCCGAGTAGCGGCGGACCCCTGAAATCTGCCGTGAATCTGCCAGGACCACCTGGTAAGCCTAAATACTTCCTGGTGACCGATAGCGGACAAGTACCGTGAGGGAATGGTGAAAAGTACCCCGGGAGGGGAGTGAAATAGTACCTGAAACCGTTCGCCTACAATCCGTCGGAGCCTTGCGGGGTGACGGCGTGCCTTTTGAAGAATGAGCCTGCGAGTTAGTGGCATGTGGCGAGGTTAACCCGTGTGGGGGAGCCGTAGCGAAAGCGAGTCTGAATAGGGCGATTCAGTCGCGTGTCCTAGACCCGAAGCGGAGTGATCTAGCCATGGGCAGGCTGAAGCGCGGGTAAGACCGCGTGGAGGGCCGAACCCACCAATGTTGAAAAATTGGGGGATGACCTGTGGTTAGGGGTGAAAGGCCAATCAAACTCCGTGATAGCTGGTTCTCCCCGAAATGCATTTAGGTGCAGCGTCGCGTGTTTCTTGCCGGAGGTAGAGCACTGGATGGTCTAGGGGGCCCACAAGCTTACCGAAATCAGCCAAACTCCGAATGCCGGTAAGTGAGAGCGCGGCAGTGAGACTGCGGGGGATAAGCTTCGTAGTCGAGAGGGAAACAGCCCAGATCACCAGCTAAGGCCCCTAAGCGTGTGCTAAGTGGAAAAGGATGTGGGGTCGCATAGACAACCAGGAGGTTGGCTTAGAAGCAGCCACCCTTTAAAGAGTGCGTAATAGCTCACTGGTCAAGTGGTTCCGCGCCGACAATGTAGCGGGGCTCAAGCACACCGCCGAAGCTGTGGCATTCACATTTTAACCTCGCTTGGACTTGATTCCTTGTGCAGGTGTGTGGATGGGTAGGGGAGCGTCGTGCCGCGAGTGAAGCAGCGGGGTGACCCAGTTGTGGACGCGGCACGAGTGAGAATGCAGGCATGAGTAGCGAAAGAAGGGTGAGAAACCCTTCCGCCGGATGACCAAGGGTTCCAGGGCCAGGCTAATCCGCCCTGGGTGAGTCGGGACCTAAGGCGAGGCCGAGAGGCGTAGTCGATGGACAACGGGTTGATATTCCCGTACCCGCGAAAGAGCGTCCCTGATGAACCTCGTTGTGCTAACCACCCGAACCAGCTGATGTCTTCGGACGGATGTTGGGGAGCGTGGGAACCTGATGGGTAGTAGTCAAGCGATGGGGTGACGCAGGAAGGTAGCTGAGCCCGGCCGGTGGTTGTGCCGGGGTAAGCGTGTAGGCCGTGTTGTAGGCAAATCCGCAACACATTTAGGGCTGAGACGTGATGCCGAGCCGATTCAGGTGAAGTCAGTGATCCTATGCTGCCGAGAAAAGCCTCTAGCGAGTTCTTAGCGGCCCGTACCCCAAACCGACACAGGTGGTCAGGTAGAGAATACCGAGGCGATCGGGCGAACTGTGGTTAAGGAACTCGGCAAATTGCCCCCGTAACTTAGGGAGAAGGGGGGCCGGAGACGTGAAGCCCCGCGCGGGTGGAGCGTTGTATGGCCGCAGAGAGCAGGGGGAAGCGACTGTTTACTAAAAACACAGGTCCATGCGAAGAAGTAATTCGATGTATATGGACTGACGCCTGCCCGGTGCTGGAACGTTAAGGGGACCTGTTAGCTCTTTCGGGGGCGAAGCGGAGAACTTAAG
This sequence comes from Micromonospora sp. NPDC048839, assembly GCF_040649915.1. Lineage (NCBI taxonomy): Bacteria > Bacillati > Actinomycetota > Actinomycetes > Micromonosporales > Micromonosporaceae > Micromonospora > Micromonospora sp. NPDC048839. Next base: position 1,220 of record NZ_JBEZGL010000046.1, on the reverse strand, counting down.
CGCCAGTAAACGGCGGTGGTAACTATAACCATCCTAAGGTAGCGAAATTCCTTGTCGGGTAAGTTCCGACCTGCACGAATGGCGTAACGACTTCCCCACTGTCTCAACCACAGGCCCGGCGAAATTGCAGTACGAGTAAAGATGCTCGTTACGCGCGGCAGGACGGAAAGACCCCGGGACCTTTACTATAGCTTGACATTGGTACTCGAATTAGCTTGTGTAGGATAGGTGGGAGCCGGTGAAGTCCATACGCCAGTATGGGTGGAGGCAATCTTGAAATACCACTCTGGTTGATTTGGGTATCTAACTTCGGACCGTTATCCGGTTCAGGGACAGTGTCTGGTGGGTAGTTTAACTGGGGCGGTTGCCTCCTAAAAGGTAACGGAGGCGCCCAAAGGTTCCCTCAGCCTGGTTGGCAATCAGGTGTTGAGTGCAAGTACACAAGGGAGCTTGACTGTGAGACTGACAGGTCGAGCAGGGACGAAAGTCGGGACTAGTGATCCGGCACTTGCGAGTGGAAGCGGTGTCGCTCAACGGATAAAAGGTACCCCGGGGATAACAGGCTGATCTTCCCCAAGAGTCCATATCGACGGGATGGTTTGGCACCTCGATGTCGGCTCGTCGCATCCTGGGGCTGTAGCAGGTCCCAAGGGTTGGGCTGTTCGCCCATTAAAGCGGTACGCGAGCTGGGTTTAGAACGTCGTGAGACAGTTCGGTCCCTATCCGCCGTGCGCGTAGGATACTTGAGAAGGGCTGTCCCTAGTACGAGAGGACCGGGACGGACGAACCTCTGGTGTGCCAGTTGTCCTGCCAAGGGCACGGCTGGTTAGCTACGTTCGGAAGGGATAACCGCTGAAAGCATCTAAGCGGGAAGCCTGCTTCAAGATGAGGTATCCCACCCACCTTGGTGGGGTAAGGCCCCCAGCTAGACGACTGGGTTGATAGGCCGGAAATGTAAGCCCGGTAACGGGTTCAGTTGACCGGTACTAATAGGCCGAGGACTTGACTACTAAGCTGCTACGCGTCCACTGTGCAACTCTGAACAAGCGAACACCCGCGTGTTGTGTGTCCGGGGTTGTTTGATATGTTCATAGAGTTACGGCGGTCATGGCGGAGGGGAAACGCCCGGTTACATTCCGAACCCGGAAGCTAAGCCCTCCAGCGCCGATGGTACTGCACTCGTGAGGGTGTGGGAGAGTAGGACGCCGCCGGACAATCTT
>NZ_JBEZGL010000045.1:0-2500 GCF_040649915.1 Micromonospora sp. NPDC048839 | reverse complement strand
GGAGATAGCTGGTTCTCCTCGAAAGCTATTTAGGTAGCGCCTCGGACGAATACTACTGGGGGTAGAGCACTGTTATGGCTAGGGGGTCATTGCGACTTACCAAACCATGGCAAACTCCGAATACCAGTACGTACTATCCGGGAGACACACGGCGGGTGCTAACGTCCGTCGTGAAAAGGGAAACAACCCAGACCCACAGCTAAGGTCCCAAATTCATCGCTAAGTGGTGAACGATGTGGAAAGGCACAGACAGCCAGGAGGTTGGCTTAGAAGCAGCCACCCTTTAAAGAAAGCGTAATAGCTCACTGGTCGAGTCGGTCTGCGCGGAAGATTTAACGGGGCTAAGCGATGAACCGAAGCTTGGGGTGCATACTTTGTATGCGCGGTAGAGGAGCGTTCCGTAAGCCGATGAAGGTGGATTGAGAAGTCTGCTGGAGGTATCGGAAGTGCGAATGCTGACATGAGTAACGATAATGCGGGTGAAAAACCCGCACGCCGAAAGCCCAAGGTTTCCTTGCGCAACGTTAATCGGGGCAGGGTGAGTCGACCCCTAAGGCGAGGCAGAAATGCGTAGTCGATGGGAAACGGGTTAATATTCCTGCACCTCGCGTAAGTGCGATGGAGGGACGGAGAAGGTTAGGCAGGCCAGGCGTTGGTTGTCCTGGTGAGAGAGTTGAGGCGGTCCCCTTAGGCAAATCCGGGGGGGCAACGTTGAGACTAAGGACCGGCCCATTAGGGCTAGGCTGCTGATATCACGCTTCCAGGAAAAGCTCCTAAGCTTCAGCTTACGCAGACCGTACCGTAAACCGACACAGGTGGTCAGGTAGAGAATACTAAGGCGCTTGAGAGAACTCGGGTGAAGGAACTAGGCAAAATGGTGCCGTAACTTCGGGAGAAGGTGCGCCCTCCATGGTTAATAGCTAAGGGGGGCCGCAGTGACCAGGCCGCTGCGACTGTTTATTAAAAACACAGCACTGTGCAAACACGAAAGTGGACGTATACGGTGTGACGCCTGCCCGGTGCTGGAAGGTTAATTGATGGGGTTATCCGTAAGGAGAAGCTCTTGATCGAAGCCCCAGTAAACGGCGGCCGTAACTATAACGGTCCTAAGGTAGCGAAATTCCTTGTCGGGTAAGTTCCGACCTGCACGAATGGCGTAATGATGGCCAGGCTGTCTCCACCCGAGACTCAGTGAAATTGAAATCGCTGTGAAGATGCAGTGTACCCGCGGCAAGACGGAAAGACCCCGTGAACCTTTACTATAGCTTGACACTGAACATTGAGCCTTGATGTGTAGGATAGGTGGGAGGCTTTGAAGCGTGGACGCCAGTCTGCGTGGAGCCAACCTTGAAATACCACCCTTTAATGTTTGATGTTCTAACGTTGCCCCGTTATCCGGGGTGCGGACAGTGTCTGGTGGGTAGTTTGACTGGGGCGGTCTCCTCCCAAAGAGTAACGGAGGAGCACGAAGGTTGGCTAAGCATGGTCGGACATCATGCGGTTAGTGCAAAGGCATAAGCCAGCTTGACTGCGAGAGTGACGGCTCGAGCAGGTACGAAAGTAGGTCTTAGTGATCCGGTGGTTCTGAATGGAAGGGCCATCGCTCAACGGATAAAAGGTACTCCGGGGATAACAGGCTGATACCGCCCAAGAGTTCATATCGACGGCGGTGTTTGGCACCTCGATGTCGGCTCATCACATCCTGGGGCTGTAGTCGGTCCCAAGGGTATGGCTGTTCGCCATTTAAAGTGGTACGCGAGCTGGGTTCAGAACGTCGTGAGACAGTTCGGTCCCTATCTGCCGTGGGCGTTGGAAGATTGAAAGGGGCTGCTCCTAGTACGAGAGGACCGGAGTGGACGAACCTCTGGTGTTCGGGTTGTCATGCCAATGGCATTGCCCGGTAGCTAAGTGCGGAAAAGATAACCGCTGAAAGCATCTAAGCGGGAAACTTGCCTTGAGATGAGTCTTCCCTGACCCTTTAAGGGTCCTAAAGGAACGTTTAAGACTAAGACGTTGATAGGTTGGGTGTGTAAGCGTAGCGATACGTTGAGCTAACCAATACTAATGAACCGTGAGGCTTAACCTGACAACACCGAAGGTGTTTTAGAGAGACGAGATAGTTTTCGAATGTGAGTGAGAAGCCGAAAGGTGACGGACACAGCAGCTTGTTCAAGATTGATGTTCTGGTTTAGCGAAGAAAAGCGCTGAACGGGAACGAACCGAATTTGTCTGGCGGCAATAGCGCGGTGGTCCCACCTGACCCCATGCCGAACTCAGCAGTGAAACGCCGTAGCGCCGATGGTAGTGTGGGGTCTCCCCATGTGAGAGTAGGGAACTGCCAGACATTAAATTAGTGAGAAAGCCACCCATTGGGTGGCTTTTTTGCGTTTGGGGAAATAAAAATGATGCTGTTTACGGTGGTTGAGCCGTTCGGTATGCTTCGCTTTGTTTACACTCTGCCCGCTATTTTTATGGTTGAAAGAGGAAGAGACTCAAAAGC
>NZ_JBEZGL010000044.1:0-6090 GCF_040649915.1 Micromonospora sp. NPDC048839 | reverse complement strand
CAGCGGTTGCTGTTGGAGTCCTCGTGGGAGGCGTTCGAGTCCGCCGGGATCAACCCTGTTTCGGTACGCGGCAGCCAGACCGGTGTCTTCGCCGGCGTGATGTACCACAACTACGCTTCGCGGCTGTCGGCGATCCCGGACGAGGTGGAGGGCTTCCTCAGCACCGGCACCTCGGGCAGTGTGGCCTCCGGCCGCATCTCGTACACATTCGGTTTCGAGGGACCCGCGGTCACGGTCGACACCGCCTGCTCATCCTCGCTTGTCACGTTGCACCTCGCGGCGCAGGCGCTGGCCCGCGGCGAATGCGACCTGGCGCTGGCCGGCGGCGTCACCGTGATGCCTTCGCCGGACACCTTCGCCAGCTTCTCCCGCCAGCGCGGCCTCGCCCGCGACGGCCGGTGCAAGGCGTTCGCGGGTGCGGCGGACGGCACCGGCTGGTCCGAGGGTGTCGGCATGCTGGTGCTGGAGCGGCTCTCCGACGCGCAGCGCAACGGCCACCGCATCCTGGCCGTGGTGCGTGGCTCCGCCGTTAACCAGGACGGCGCGTCGAACGGCCTGACCGCGCCGAACGGCCCGTCGCAGCAACGGGTGATCCGGCAGGCCCTGGCCAACGCGGGCCTGTCCCCGGCCGACGTCGACGCGGTCGAGGCACACGGCACCGGCACCCGGCTGGGTGACCCGATCGAGGCACAGGCGCTGCTCGCCACGTACGGACAGAACCGGTCCGAGCCGCTGCGGCTTGGCTCGATCAAGTCGAACATCGGGCACACCCAGGCCGCGGCCGGCGTCGCCGGGATCATCAAGATGATCCAGGCCATGCGGTACGGAGTGCTGCCGCAGACCTTGCACGTCGACGAGCCCACGCCGCAGGTCGACTGGACGGCGGGCGCGGTCGAGCTGCTGACCGAGTCACGACCGTGGCCGGCCGTGGACCGTCCACGCCGGGCCGGTGTCTCCTCGTTCGGGATCAGCGGCACCAACGCCCACGTGATCCTGGAGGAGGCGCCGCCCGCGCCGCCCGCTGCGGAGCCGATCGCCGACGTGCCCGTACCCTGGATCCTGTCGGCGAAGTCCGAGGCCGCCCTGCGGGACCAGGCCGCCCGCCTCGCCGGATTCCTGGCCGAGCGCCCGGACGCCACGGATGCCGGCGTCGCCCGGGCACTGCTGAACCGGACCAGGTTCGAGCATCGTGCCGCGTTGCTCGGCGAGGACCGGGCGACCCGGCTGGCCGGCCTGGCCGCTCTAGCCGCCGGCGAACCCTCCGCGGTCGTGGTGACCGGGGAGGCCGGGCCGGTCCGGACCGGAGTCATGTTCACCGGTCAGGGTAGTCAGCGGCTCGGCATGGGCCGTGGCCTGTACGAAGCGTTCCCGGTGTTCGCCGCCGCTTTCGACGAGGTGTGCGACTTGTTGCCCCTCGACGTCAGGTCGGTCGTCTTCGGCGAGGACGTGGCACGGCTGGACGAGACCGAGTTCGCGCAGGCCGGCATCTTCGCGTTGGAGATCGCGCTGTTCCGCCTCGCCGAGTCGTGGGGTCTGCGACCGGACTGCCTGATCGGCCACTCGGTCGGCGAGATCGCCGCCGCGCACGTGGCCGGGGTGCTGTCCCTGCCCGACGCGTGCACGCTGGTCGGCGCCCGCGGCCGGCTGATGCAGGCACTGCCGGTCGGCGGCGCGATGGCCGCCGTGGCCCTTGACGAGGAGACCGTGCAGGCGGCCTTGGACGACCGGGTGTCGATTGCCGCGATCAACGGCCCGGCCTCGGTGGTGATCTCCGGTGCCGAGGACGCGGTGCTGAGCCTGATCGAGGCGTGGCGGAGCGAGGGCGTACGGGTCCGCCGGCTCAACGTCAGCCACGCGTTCCACTCGCCGCTGATGGAACCGATGCTCGCCGAATTCGAGCGGGTCCTGGACGGGCTCACGTTCGCACAGCCGCACCTGCCGGTGATCTCGAACGTCACCGGCCAACTCGCCCTGCCCAGCGAACTGGCCTCGCCCGGGTACTGGGTGCGGCACGTCCGGGAGGCGGTCCGGTTCGCCGACGGCGTCACCGCCGTGCTCGACCGGGGTGTGACCGCCCTGCTGGAGTTCGGGCCGGACGGCGTGCTCACCGGTATGGCGCAGCAGAGCCTGACCGACTCGGCCGCGGTCCGGGTGGTCCCGGCCCTGCGCAGCGGTCGCGACGAAGCAGCGACTCTTGTCGCGGCCCTGGCGAGCCTGCACACGATCGGGGTCGACGTGACCCTGCCCGTCGGCGCCGCCCGCCCGGCTGACCTGCCGACGTACGCCTTCCAGCACGAGCGGTACTGGCTGGAGGCACCGGCTACCGCCGCCGTGGACGCCGTCGGCCTCGGTCTCGGCGTGACCGGCCATCCGTTGCTCGGCGCCACCATCACGCTGCCGGAGAGCGACACGGTGGTGCTGACCGGGCGACTCTCCGTGCACACCCACCCATGGCTCGCCGAGCACCAGCTCGGTGACACGATCCTGGTCCCCGGCGCCGCGCTCGTCGAGCTGGCGATCCGCGCCGGCGACCAGGTGGGCTGCGGCACGGTCGAGGAGCTGACGATTGAGGCGCCGCTGGTGCTGCCGGCGCAGGGTGCGGTGACGCTGCGGGTGACCGTGGACGAGGCCAGTCACGCGGTCTCGGTGTACTCGCAGGCCGACCACGACGACAACTGGACCCGGCACGCCCACGGACTGGTGACCGCACAGACCACGGCAGCCCCGGCGGACCCGGAGGCCTGGCCCCCCGCGAACGCCGAGCGGCTGGACACCGATGGCCTGTACGACATGCTCGCCGACGCCGGCCTGGTCTACGGCCCGACGTTCCAGGGCGTGCGCGCCGCTTGGCGTACCGGGGACGGGATCTGCGCCGAGGTGGCACTGCCCGACGGTGCCGCCGTCGACGGCTTCGGCCTGCATCCGGCGCTGTTCGACGCGGCGCTGCACGCTGGCGCGCTGGGCGGCTTCGTCGGTGGCGCCGGTGACGGTCCGGCGCTGCCGTTCGCGTGGTCGGGGGTGAGTCTCTACGTCACGGGCGCTGCCACACTGCGGGTACGGATGTCGCCGGCCGGCACCGACGCGATCGCCTTGGCCGTCACCGACGAGACAGGTACGCCGGTCCTCCAGGTGGAGCGGCTGGTGCTGCGCGCGTCGGCCACCCCCGGCGGCATCCTGGACACGATGTTCCGTCGCGACTGGGTCACCATCCCGGCCGGAGCCGGCGTGGCACCCGCGACCTGGGCGACTCTGGGCGAGGCGCTGCCGGGCCTGGAAACCAAGGTGTACGAGGACCTGGCCGACGTCGCCGAGGCGGACGTCGTACTCGTTCCGCTGTCCGCTGTCGCCACCGCCCAGGCGGCGCACGACCTGACCGCCTCCGCTCTGGCACTGCTGCAACAGCGCCTCACCGCAGACCTGGAACTCGGCTCCCGCCTGGCCTTCGTCGCCACCGACGCCGGCCCAGCCGAGGCGGCGGTGTTCGGGCTGGTCCGCTCTGCGCAGGCCGAGAATCCGGATCGATTCGTCCTGCTCGACCTCGGCGGCGCCGAGGCCACCACCGACATGCTGGCCGAGGCTCTGGCCACCGGCGAGCTGGAGCTGAGGTTCCGCGACGGCGCATGGCAGGCCCCGCGTCTGGTCCGGGAAACCGTCGAACCATCCCCGGTCCCAGCCGAGGGCACGGTACTGATCACCGGTGGCACCGGTGCGCTGGGCGCGCTGGTGGCCCGGCACCTGGTCACCGAGCACGGGGTGCGGAGTCTGACCCTGACCAGCCGCCGGGGTTCGGAAGCGCCGGGTGCCTCGGAGTTGGCCGCCGAGCTGGCCGAGCTGGGCGCCGTGGTGAACGTCGTCGCCTGCGACGTGGCAGACCGGGCCGCAGTGGCCGCCGTCCTGACCAGCATCGGTGATCTGACCGGTGTGGTGCACACCGCCGGTGTGCTGGACGACGGACTGATCACGTCCCTGACACCCGAGCGGCTGGACCGTGTGCTGGCACCGAAGGTCGATGCGGTCCAGCACCTGCACGAGCTGACCGCCGACCGGGACCTGGACATGTTCGTGGTGTTCTCGTCCGCAGCCGGGGTCGTCGGCAACCCGGGTCAGGGCGCCTACGCGGCGGCCAACAGCTTCCTGGACGCGCTGATGGCCGAGCGGACCGCGGCCGGGCTGGCCGGCACGTCTCTGGCCTGGGGCTTGTGGGAGCAGGCCGACGGAATGGGCGGGGACCTGCACCGGTCCGGAGTCGCCGGACTGAGCGACGCCGACGGTCTGCGACTGTTCGACGCCGGCTGGGCACACGGTGGTCTGCTCGTGCCGATGCGCCTCGACCTCGCGGCGATCCGGCGCGAGACGGAGACACCGCACCTGTTCCGGACACTCGTACGGAGCGGCACCCGCCGCCGGGCACAGCGGGACAGCGGACCCAACGACCTCGCCGCACGGCTCACCGCGATGAGCTCCGGCGAGCGGCTGGACACCCTGCTCGACTCGGTCCGTCGGCACACCGCCGGGGTGCTCGGATTCGCGGGCGCCGAGCAGGTCCTGCCACAGCGTGGCTTCCTGGAGATCGGCATCGACTCGCTGACCGCGGTGGAACTGCGCAACCAGCTGGGCGCGTCCCTCGGCCGCAAGCTCCCGGCCACGCTGATCTTCGACTACCCGACGCCGGCACTGCTCGCCGAACATCTGGCGGGTCAGTTCGGCCAGGACCATGCCATGACCTCGCTGTCCGCCTACGCGGAGATTGACAAGCTGGAAGCGCTGCTGACCGCGCTGAGCGGCGAGATCGACGACCGCGCTGGCATTACCGCCCGGCTGCGTGACGTCATGGCCAAGTGGACCGCGACGCGGGACGGCGGCGAGCAGACCGCCAACGACAACCTGCGAACGGCGACCGCTGACGAGCTGTTCGACATGCTCGACAGCGAACTCGGCCAGTCCTGATCCCACCTGCCGCAGACCCACCAGGAGTGGCCGACATGGCGAATGAAGACAAGCTCGTCGATTACCTGAAGCGCGCGACCGCGGACCTGCGCGAGACCAAGCGCCGCCTGCGCGAGGCCGAGGAGAAGGACGCGGAACCGATCGCCGTCATCGGCATGAGCTGCCGCTACCCCGGCGGAGTCACCTCGCCGGACGGGCTGTGGCAACTGGTCGCCACCGGCGGCGACGGGATCGGCGACTTTCCCGCCAATCGTGGCTGGGACCTCGACGACCTGTACGACCCGGACCCCGACCGGGCCGGCACCGTCTACAACGTGCAGGGGGGATTCCTGCAGGGTGCTGGCGACTTCGACCCGGGCTTCTTTCGGATCTCGCCGCGGGAGGCGCTGGCCATGGATCCGCAGCAGCGGCTGCTGCTGGAGGCGTCGTGGGAGGCGTTCGAGTCGGCGGGAATCGACCCGCACCGAGTCGGCGGCAGCCGGACCGGCGTGTTCGCGGGGCTGATGAACAACACCGACTACACACCGTCGCTGGACGCCGTCCCCGAGGGCATCGAGGGTTTCCTCGGCACCGGCAGCTCCGGGAGCGTGGCCTCCGGACGGGTGGCGTACACCTTCGGACTGGAAGGGCCGGCGGTCACGGTCGACACGGCCTGCTCGTCGTCGCTGGTCACCATGCACCTGGCTGCGCAGGCCCTGCGCAGCGGGGACTGCACGCTCGCCCTCGCCGGTGGCGCGACGGTGATGGCCACTCCCGGCACCTACCTGGAGTTCTCCCGTCAGCGTGGCCTCGCGGCGGACGGCCGGTGCAAGGCGTTCGCCGGTGCCGCGGACGGCACCGGGTTCTCCGAGGGCGTGGGCATGTTGGTGCTGGAACGGCTCTCCGACGCGCAGCGCAACGGACGCCGCATCCTGGCCATCGTGCGCGGGTCGGCGGTCAACCAGGACGGCGCCAGCAGTGGCCTGACGGCGCCGAATGGTCCGTCGCAGCAGCGGGTGATTCGGCAGGCTTTGGCGAATGCCCGCTTGTCGGCGGCGGATGTGGATGCGGTGGAGGCGCATGGCACGGGGACGCGTTTGGGTGATCCGATTGAGGCGCAGGCGTTGTTGGCGACGTATGGGCAGGATCGGTCGGAGCCGTTGT
>NZ_JBEZGL010000043.1:0-6170 GCF_040649915.1 Micromonospora sp. NPDC048839 | reverse complement strand
CCACCGAGCGCCAACTCGCGTAGCCGGTGTCCTCGCCCCGGGAGAACGGGGAGTTGGTGGTCATCGCGTGCAACATCGGCAGCCAGGGGCGTACGCGGAGACCGCCGAGCGGGCCGCCACGAACGCCCCGTGCTGCCAGGCCACCTCGTGGCTCAGCCAGTCCCCGGCGAAGTAGACCCGCCCGGCCGGCTGAAGCAGCAGGTTGTATCCGGGTGTGCCGTACCGGGGCGAGGTCCAGGCGCCCTCGATGTAGGGGGTCCGGTCCCAGGCGTGCGAGTACGAGGTGACCAACTCGCTGCGGTACTTGTCACCGTGGATCTTCACACCCTGGCTGACGGCACGCTCTCTGCGCTGCTCCGGTGCGAGTCCGCTGTACGCCCTGGCGTTCGCCCCGGTGTTGTAGTAGCCGACGACCAGGCCGCGCCTGCCGTGGAAGCCGTACGACGGGTACCAGATGTGCGACAGGTCCAGGTCGGTCTCGGTGATGCCGCCGTAGATCCGCTGGTCGGTCTCCCACCAGCGGCTGCGGTACTCCAGGCCGATCTTGCCGGCGGCGGTGACCGGGAAGTCGGCCAGGGCGGCGGTCACCTCGGTGCCGAGATTGTGCGGCACCCGGGCCATCAGGTGCGGCGGCAGCGCCGCCACGCAGTAGTCGGCGGTGATCTGCGACTGCCGGCCACCCTGCCGGTAGGTCACCTCCACCCGGCTGCCCCGGTCGGTCACCCCGGTCACCTCGGCGTTGAGCCGTACCCGCTTCGGCCCCACGGCCTTGGCCAGGGCGCGCGGGATCTGGTCCATCCCGCCGACCGGCTGGAACATCAGCATGGCCTGGTCGTAGCCGAGCTCGAACGAGAAGTACCGGCCCACGTTGCTGGCGAAGACGTCGGAGAGCGGCGGCGGAGTGCCGAGCGAGGTGCCCACGTCGTTGCCCGCGCCCGGATACCCGGAGAAGCCGCGCCGGCTGGTCCCGGTGTACGCCCAGTCGCTGGCCCGCCCGCCGATCGCGCCGAAGCTCTGCAGGAACGACAGCAGCCGGTCACGATCGTCGGTGGTCAGCCGGCCGTCCAGCGCACCCTGGTCGGTGGCCTTCGCGAGCAGTTCCGAGACGTAGCCGTACACGTCCGCCTTGGCGGTGCGGTACCGGACCGGCTCGGTCATCCCGGCGGACTCGTTGTAGATCCAGGCGTCGGCGTTCTGGTTGGTGAAGACCTCGATGGGTACGCCGAGTTCCCGGCAGTAGTCCATGGCGAGCATCCACTGTGCGATCCGACCCGGCCCGGCGTTGAAGTAGACCCCGTCGGAGAAGCCGGCCCGCTGGGTGCGTCCGTCGAGGTCGGTCTCGACGTCGCCACCCCGGATGGTCAGGTTCCGCCCACCGACGCGGTGCCGCGCCTCCAGGATCGTGCAGTCGTAACCCGCCTTGCCCAACTCGTACGCGGTGGCGAGCCCCGCGATGCCGCCGCCGAGAACGACCACGCTGGCGCCCGACCGCCCGGTCAGGGTGAAGTCGGATCGCTCCGGCGCTCGGAATGCGGGGACCTGGGCTCCGTCCGCGCTGGGGGCGAGTCCCATGGCACCCATCGTGGCGAGCATCGCACCGGCACCGCCGCTGACTCCGACCGCCCGCAGGAACCCACGCCGGCTGACCATCGACTGTGTCTGATCGCTCATAACGGCCTCCCCTACAAGATCGACTCTCGTGAGTCTGTAGAGGACCTGTTACGCGGATCGCGCATTGTCGTTTCTGGCGGGTATCGCCTCAACGTTCAGCCACAGTGGCATTTTTCGACGGAGACTCCCCGACCCGGCAGAGCGTCGCCGGCCTCCCGGGTACGGCGGGCGGGACCACGACGGACGGACGAGGCTGCCGGTCCCTACCCGGCGAGGGCCCGGGTGACGACGGCAAGGTCGGTGACCAGCCCTTCGTACGCCTTGTCCTGATCGTCGGCGCGCAGCACCGCGGACGGGTGGATGGTGGCCAGCAGCCGTGCCGTGGGCGCGTCGGCCCGCTTCCCGGAGTTGTCCACCGGCACCCGTCGGAAGTCCTCCGGGTGCTGTGCCGACTCGGGCCAGGGCAGCAACTCGCCGCGCTGCCGGGTGACCCGGAAGGACGGGCCGAGCAGCGCCTTGGCAGCGGTGGCGCCGAGCACCACCACGATCTCCGGACGCAGCCGGGCGAACTCGGCGACCAGCCAGGGCCGGCAGGCGGTGACGTGCACCTGGTCCGGCGTCTGGTGGATCCGCCGCTTGCCGCGCAACTCGAACCGGAAGTGCTTCACGGAGTTGGTGAGGTAGAGCTGACCCGGCTCCAGCCCGGCGTCGTCGACGGCACGGCGCAGCAGCCGTCCGGCAGGGCCGACGAACGGCAGCCCCTTCTGGTCCTCCAGGTCGCCGGGCTGCTCGCCGACCAGCACCACCCGGGCGCTCTCGTCGCCCCGGCCGAACACCGTCTGCGAGGCGTCGCGGTACAACTCGCAACCCCGGCAACCACCGGCCGCGGTACGCAGGTCATCGATGGTGTCAGCGTCGGGCGGGATGAACCGCTGGGCGCCCGGAGCGCTCCCGGTCTGCTCGGCCATGCCGACTGTTATATACCCGTCAGGTGCCCCGCGCCCGGTACGTCCACGGCGCGGTGGCGCGACGCGACCCGCGTCAGTACCCGTTACCGCCGCCATCCCCACCGGAAGCGATCGCGATCAGCACGATGATGATAATGATGATCGCCACTGCGACAGCGATCCAGACTCCCTTACGCGCCCCACCTGAAGCCATGACCCCACCTCCGGCGCCCCGCATACCCATCCAATCCACCCCGAATCATGGCCATGGTGCACTTTTCGGCGGATCGTCGGGTCACCGATCGACGTGTCCGCGGCAGCCGACGCGCGCGGCGGGTGGGCGCTAGGTCGGGAAGCCTCGGGGCGGGGTGGGATTCTGGGCTTGCGCCAGGGCAGCCGCCAGTGGAGCCAGATCCTCGGTGGCCAGGGGGCTGACGCAGATGCGGACAGCGGGTGGCGCGGCGATCCGGTAGAGGGCGCCGGGGGCCACCGCCCAGCCGGCGTCGCGCAGGGCGGTGACCACGCTCGTCTCGTCCGCCACGGGGACCCAGACGTTGATGCCGCTGCGACCGTGCGCGGTCAGGCCGTGCGCGGCCAGCGCGGCCAGCAGCCCGGTACGCCGCTGCTCGTAGCTCCGCGCCGCCCGCCGCACCTGCTCGGTGACCGCCGGGTCCTGCCAGAGGGCGAGGACGAGCCGCTGCAACACCGTGGAGACCCAGCCGGCGCCGACCCGGGTGCGGCCGGTCACCCGGGCCACCGTGGTCTCGTCGCCGACCAGCACCGCGAGCCGCAGGTCCGGGCCGAAGGGCTTGCTCACCGAGCGCACGAAGGCCCAGCTCGACGTCGCCCCAGCCAGCGGGTGCAGGGGTACGCGGGCCAGCTCCGCGGCGTGGTCGTCCTCGATCAACAGCAGGTCCCGCCGGCCGGCGAGCAGCGCCCGCAGCGCTTCGGCGCGGGCGGCGGAGACGGCCGCGCCGGTCGGGTTCTGCGCCCGGCTGGTGACCACCAGCGCCCGCGCTCCGGCGGCCAGCGCGGAGGCCACCCCGGCCACCAGGGGCCCCTCGTCGTCAAGCGGTACGCCGATCGGGCGCAGCCCCAGCGCGGCGACCAGGTCGAGCAGGTTGGCCCAGCCCGGATCCTCCACCGCCACCGCGTCACCGGGGCGCAGGTGTGCGCCGAGCAGGCGTTCGATGCCGTCCAGCGCGCCGCCGGTGAGGGTGAGCTCCCCGGCCGGTACGCCGTCGGCGCTCAGCCGGGCGCGGGCCGCCTCGGCAAGCTCCGGCAACACCCCGGCGTCGGAGTAGCCGACCGACGGGCCGTTGTCGGCGGCGAGGGCCGCCAGGTGCGGGCCGAGTGGCGGGAGTAGCCGAGGGTCGGGCTCGCCCCGGGACAGGTCGCGGGCGCCGGGCAACGGCGGGGGGCGCAGCGCGGAGCGGCGGGCGGCCACCGGCGGGCGCGGACGTACCCGGGTGCCGTGCCGCCCGGCGGTGGCGAGCAGGCCGCGCTGACGCAGGTCCTGGTAGGCGCGGGCCACGGTGGCGGGGCTGACCCCCAACTCGGCGGCGAGAGCCCGTACGGGCGGCAGCGCGGCCCCCGGCGGCAGGGCACCGGTACGGATGCCCGACTCGATGCTGGCCGAAATCTCGGCGGCCGTCGTTCCACTGAGCTGATAGCGTGCTGACACAAACAAGAGATTGTACTAGAACAAAGGGGCGCGCGCATGTATCCACCTACCGCCCGGACCACACCCCACCGCTCCCGCGACAAGATGAGCTACGACCGGGCCGCCGCCCACGCGGTGCTCGACGAGGCGTACCACTGTGCGTTCGGCTTCACCGTCGACGGCCGGCCACGCGTGCTGCCCACCCTGCACGTCCGCATCGGCGACACGCTCTACCTGCACGGCTCCACCGGCAGCGGCCCGCTGCTCGCCGCCCGCGATGACGGGCTGGAGGTCTGCGTCACGGTGACCCTGCTGGACGGTCTGGTCTACGCCCGCTCCCAGTTCCACCACAGCGCCAACTACCGCTCGGTGGTGGCGCTCGGCACCGCCCGACTGGTCACCGACGAGCGGGAGAAGATCGCCATGCTCACCGCGCTCGTCGAGAAGGTCGGCTCGGGGCGCAGCACGGACACCCGCCCACCCAGCCGGCGTGAGCTGGCCGAGACCGCCGTGCTGGCGCTGCCGCTGCACGAGGTGTCGGTCCGCACCCGCTCCGGCGGGGTCCGCGAGGACGAGGCCGACCTGGACCTGCCGCACTGGGCCGGCGTGCTGCCGCTGCGGCTGACCGCCGGGCGACCCGAACCGGACGCCGGGGTCACCGCACCGCTGCCGGCGTTCCTCCGCACGGTCCGCACGCCCTGGCACGACCCGGTGCCGCTGCACGGCGAGCACGTCCGGCTGGAGCCGTTGGAGTTGGCGCACGCCGACGAGTTGCACACCGCCACGGCGGACGCGGAGGTGTGGCGGCACCTCAGCGTCGCGCTGCCCACCACGCCCGCCGCGACGGCCGAGGTGATCCGCACCGCCCTGGCCGCCCAGCACCGTGGCGAGCGGGTGGCCTGGGTGCAGCGGTGCGCGAGCACCGGGGCGGTGGTCGGCACCACGTCCTACTACGAGATCGACCCGCAGCGGCGATCGGTGGCGATCGGGCACACCTTCCTCGGCCGGCCCTGGTGGCGTACCGGCATCAACACCGAGGCGAAGTTGCTGCTGCTCAGCCGGGCCTTCGACGACCTGGGCGCGGTCCGGGTGGCCTGGCACACCGACATCCGCAACGTCCGCTCCCAGGCGGGCATCGAACGGCTCGGCGCGACCCTGGAAGGGGTGCTGCGGATGCACCGGCAACGCCCGGACGGCTCCTGGCGGGACACCGTGCAGTACGCGATGACCGTCGACGAGTGGCCGACGGCACAGGCACGGCTGCGCGAAAGACTTCTGCGAACGGCACCGGTGGCGTGATGATGGCGGGCGTGCTGGGGATCACCGACATCTGGACGTACGTGCTGGGCACCGTGGCCATCATCCTGCTGCCCGGGCCGAACTCGCTCTTCGTGCTCTCCACCGCGGCCAAACGAGGCGTCGCGGTGGGCTACCGGGCCGCCGGCGGTGTGTTCGTCGGCGACGGGGTGCTGATGTTCCTCTCCGCCGCCGGGGTGGCGTCGCTGCTCAAGGCGTACCCCCCGCTGTTCTTGGTGATCAAGTACGCCGGTGCCGCGTACCTCGGTTATGTCGGGGTGACCATGCTGCTCGGCGCCGTGCGGCGCTGGCGCGACCGCAACGACCCGAGCACGCCGCGGCTCATCGACGCCGCGGAGCCGGCGGCGATGCGCAGCCCGTTCCGCAAGGCGCTGGTGATCAGCCTGCTGAACCCGAAGGCGATCCTGTTCTTCATCTCGTTCTTCATCCAGTTCGTCGACCCCGGTTACGCCTGGCCGGCGCTGTCGTTCCTGCTGCTCGGGCTGATCGCCCAGGTGACCAGCGCGCTCTACCTCACTGCGTTGATCTTCGCGGGCACCGGCCCGCTGCCGCAGTTGCGCTTCGTCGCGACCGGTGGCCTGGACGCGGGCAACGCCGAGGCGTTCCTCCAGGCCGGCGTACGGGTGGTGGCG
>NZ_JBEZGL010000042.1:0-8146 GCF_040649915.1 Micromonospora sp. NPDC048839 | reverse complement strand
ACCAGAAGGCGGCCCCCGCGGGCCGCCCGGCCAAGCCACCACGTCAGGCGGCCGACATATTCACGGGGCCCGAGGATGACGCCTGGACGCAGAACTGTGGAGTGCTCCGTGCCGATAACCGAGACCACGGCTCGCTCACATCCAGCCTTCAGAGCCCCGTACTGCCCCGCGTAGCCCAACTCCACGCCGAACGACGCGTTCGCGTCTGGTGGGCAGGCGAAGAGCGTCGAAGTGTCGTCCAGCGCTTCGTTCGGCCACCCGGTGTAAACGTTTACGGAGGACAGGAACACGTAATGGCCGACCACCGATTCCAACGCGGTCGCGGCATTCAGAACCTGCTTCGGTACAAACCCAATCGTATCGATCACCGCGTCCCACGGACCGTGCCCCGCAAGGCGCCGTAGATCCTCCACCCGCTCCCGGTCACCGCGCACAGCCTCGACCCCGACAAGATCGGGTGCTGAGGCACCCCGGTTGAAGGTGGTCACAGACCAGCCCGCATCGAGAGCGAGCTCGCCGATCGCTCGACCGAGATACCAAGTTCCGCCAAGGATGAGCAACCGCATCGCCCCATCATCGCCGACGACCGCTCGGATATCGACAGCGCCCGCAGCCCCGGGGTACACCTTGATCAGCGCCGGGTTCGCGCCCTCACCCCCATCGACAGACGCACAAGCGGCAATACCCCGTCATCCTGCATACCACCGGCCCAGCCCACGGCCACCTGAGTCCCACGCAGGCAGCCCTCCCTCGATGACATCCAGCGCCTGCTCTACGGCCTGGGCGGTAGGCCGCACTGGGGCAAATACTTCACTCCGGAGCTGCTGCCCGCCTCCAACACCGACGGCTTCCACCGGTTCCGGCAGGCTCTCCGCACGTTCGACCCACACCGACGCTTCGAGAACGACACCTTCTATCGCATGCTCGGGCTCGCCCCGACGCGACGCCAGGGATGAATCCCACCAGCGCTACCGACTGGCTGTCAGGGGCAGTCAGCAGAATGGGCAGCATGACCCCACCTTCCGCAGCGGCGCCCGCTGTCGACCTCGCTGACGAGGCCGCCTACCTTGAAGCCGTCGCGCAGGCGCGGAAGGCCGCCGATGCCTACTACGGCTCCGGCGAATCAGACTTGGACGACGAGACCTACGATCGGCTGCTGCGCGGCATCACCGCGTGGGAGGACGCGCACCCCGGACAGATCGCGGTCGACTCCCCGTCCCAGCAGGTCTCGGCAGGCGTGACAACCGGCGACGTCGCGCACCCCGTTCCGATGCTCAGCCTGGGCAACGTCTTCTCCGACGAGGAACTGACGGCGTGGGCCGTCTCGCTGGAGCGGCGGCTGGGCGGAGCCGCAGTGACAGGCTGGGCGGTAGAACCCAAGCTCGACGGTGTGGCCCTGGCAGCCCGCTACCGGGAGGGCCGGCTGGTTCAACTCGTCACCCGCGGCGACGGGTCGACCGGGGAGGACGTGTCCCACGCGATGGGGGACATCATCGGCCTGCCCATGACCCTGACCGAACCGGTCACGGTCGAGGTGCGGGGCGAAGTCCTCATGACCGAGGACCAGTTCGCCGCTGCGAACGAGCTGCGGATCGCCTACGGCGCCACGGCCTTCGCCAACCGCCGCAACGCCTCCTCGGGCTCACTGCGCGCCAAGGACCGTGCCTACCGGATCGGGCAGACCTTCCTGGCCTACGCCGCGCTGACCCACCCCGAGCACACCGACGATCCCGGCCTCGCCGCGCTCACCCACACCCAGCTCATCGCCCGCCTCGCCGATCTCGGGCTGGGGACGATGACCGACACCCCGCTCGCCACCCGCACCTACGCAACCCTTGACCAGGTGGTGAACCGGGTGCACGAGATCGGCGCCCTGCGTGCGGGACTCGACATCGAACTCGACGGTGCCGTGATCAAGGCCGACAGCCCCGCGGACCAGATCCGGGCCGGGATGGGCTCTCGCACCCCGCACTGGGCCACCGCCTTCAAGTTCCCGGCCGCCCAGAAGATCACCGTGCTGCGCGCCGTGGAGTGGAGCGTGGGCCGCACCGGTGTGATCGCCCCACGGGCCGTCCTCGACCCCGTGGACGTCGCCGGCACCACCATCACCTACGCCACGCTGCACAACCCGGCCGACATCACCCGCCGCGGCCTGATGCTCGGAGACCACGTCATCGTCTACCGAGCCGGCGAAGTCATCCCCCGCGTCGAAGGCGCGGTCGCCGGCCTCCGCACCGGCACCGAGCAGCCCATCGACTTCCCCGAACTCTGCCCGCGCTGCGGCTCCGGCATCGACCGCAGCCAGGAGCGCTGGCGCTGCGCACGGGGACGCTCCTGCGGCCAGAAAGAGGCGATCCGGTACGCCGTCGCCCGCGACGCGCTCGACATCGACGGCCTCGGCGAGAAAATCATCGTGCAACTCGTCGACAAGGGGCTGATTGAGGACTTCGCCGACCTGTTCAGCGTCACCCGCGATCAGCTGCTCACCCTGGACCGCATGGGGGTCAAGAGCGCCGACAACCTCCTGGCCGCGATCGAGACGGCCAAGACCAAGCCCCTCAATCGCGTCTTCTGCGCCCTGGGCGTCCTGGGCACCGGCCGTTCCATGTCGCTGCGCATCGCCGCGCACTTCGGCTCCATGCAGGCCATCCGAGACGCCGACGCCGTCGCTCTCGAGCAGGTCAACGGCATCGGCAATGAGAAGGCCCCAGTGATCGTCGAGGAACTGGCCGACCTCGCCCCGGTCATCGACAAGCTCGTCGCCGCAGGTGTGAATATGAACCAGCCCGGCTTCGTTCTCTCTGCGCCCACAGATGCTGAAGGCGATGCCGAGACGTCCGCCCAGGAGGCGAAGAGCGAGCTGCCCTTGGCGGGGCTGACCGTGGTGGTAACCGGTGCGATGACCGGCCCTCTCTCGGACCTATCCCGAACCGAGATGACCGAACTGATCGCCAAGGCAGGGGGACGCGCATCCTCAAGCGTCTCTGCCCGCACCCACCTCGTCGTCGCTGGAGAGAAGGCCGGAAGCAAGCTCGACAAGGCTCGGACGCTGGGCATCGAGATCATCACACCCGAGGAACTCGCCCAGCGCCTGGCACCTGACATGAGAAGGGGTTAATGACCAGCCCGAGTCGACCGGCGACGTTGTTGCCGTTCTGGTTGCACTCACCTCCGTCCGGCACCGTGCACGGCCAGCTGACGACTCACTCCACCGCAGGGTGAACCTCCTGCCAGGAAAACCGTGGTCGAATGCCGGGGGCGGCTCCGCATCGAGATCAAACTCCCCCAAGGTGTTCCTCGACCACCTCCACCGAGGCGTGAATTGCGTCCTGTTCTCCACCTTCTCCGACGACCCGATCTTCGACGTGATCGCACACGGACACGCGGCAACGATGACCCAGTGGATTAGCGTCTCCGTCCCACCACAGCGCACCACCGCCATGCCCGCCAGGGCCATCGGTCCTCACGGCGCCTGCCTTACACCAGTACCCGCACCGATGGCAGAATCGACCCCGCAGGCGTCGCCTCGACCGCAACCGGCCAGAGCTGTGAATCGCCCTGCACGCCACCCGGCTGCGGCGGGTTTCTGACCGCGGCGGAATCATTTGCCACCGAGGCGTGTGGAGGACCGAAGCAGCGACGCTCGCACGGTAGGGTAACCATCTACATCGACGACTGCCTTTGGCCGGCGCTCGGTCATCTCGCTACGCCGGCCGGGGCGCGATGGCCCCAGGGGGCAACGGTGGCAGACCCGCACAAGGTGAGCGAGGCGTGGCGCGCGCTCGGCCAGCAGTTGGCCGTGTACCGCAAAGCTGCCGGCTACACCCAGCACTCGCTGGCGCCCATAGTCTTCACCGGCCGCAGCACGATCGCGAACACCGAAGTCGGGCGCCAGCACCCAGAGCGAGCCTTCTGGATGCGCTGTGACGAGGTCCTCGACACCGACGGCGCCCTCACCGCCGGGTATGACCAAGTCATCGCCGTCCGGCAGAAGTACAGGCGGGCCAGGGGAACGGCAGCATTCACCACCGCCCTGACCGCAACCGGCACCGCCCTGATGACCGACGCAGGCGGCCAGCTCGCCGGGGAGACCGATATCGTGACGGCTGTGGTAAACGGGCGAGGCCAGCAGGTTCAGGTCAGCCGCCGGGCGCTCCTACAAGCGGTCCCCGGCGGTGTGGTGGCATCCCTGGCGGGTGCGGAGCCGCTGGCGGCGGCGTCACGGGCGGCACAGGTTGATCCGGCCGTCGTCGAGCACTTCGCGGTGCTGCGGTCAGTGCTCGTGGAGTCCGACAACCGGGTCGGCGCCGCGACGATCCTCCCCACTGCCCGCCAGCAGCTGGGCCACATAGCCGACTACCGCCGAGCCGCCCGAGGCAGCCTGCGCGACGCGCTGTTGAGTACCGAGGCCCGGTGGGCAGAATTCGCCGGCTGGCTCAGCGACGATTTGGGCGACCGCGACGCCGGCGCCTGGTGGCTCGCCCAAGCATTGACCATGGCCCAAGAAGCCGGCGACATGGAGTTCACCGCCTACGTTTTCGCCCGCATGGCGCAGCGAGCCGCCGACGCCGCTGATCAGGACCGCGTATCCGGGCTCGCCCGTGCCGCCGAGCGCACTGGCAGCACCCAGGAGCAGGTGCGCGCGTTCGCGGCGGTGCAACGCGCCCACGGGCACACCATCGAAGGTGACGCCGACTCGTTCCGGGCCGCCATCGACGAAGCCCACCATCTCGCTGCCGCCACCGGAACAGACGGCGGTGGGCTGGGTGCGTTCTGCACCACGGCATACATCAGCGCGCAAGAGGGCGAGGGCTGGCTTCGGCTCGGCCGACCTGGCGCCGCCGTCCGGTGCTTCGGTGAGGCCCTCGACGCGTGGCCGGAGTCGTACCGACGCGAACGGGGCCGCTATCTGGCACGCACGGCCGCCGCCCACGCCGCCGCCGATGAACCCGAGCTGGCCGCTGCCGCCGCCCTCGCCGCGCTCAACCTGGCCAACCTCACCCGCTCGGCACGAATCCAACGCGAGGTCGCAATCGCAGGCCGCCAGCTCACGGCGTTTCCCACCCAGCCCGGAGTGCAGCAATTGCATGCCGCCCTGGCCGCTTCCGCAGCGACATTGTGACCGACAGCAGCGGTTCGGGCGACAGCGTCGATGTCGCCTTCGTCGGCCGGGCCAACATCGACCTGACCATCCACGTCCCCCACCGTGCCCGACCTGGCCGCACCGCCATCGGCTCGCCCCTGACCGCCAACGCCGGCGGAAAGAGCCTCAACCAGGCCATCGCCGCCGCCCGCCATGGCGGGCGCGCCACCCTGATCGCCAACGTCGGCACCGACGCCTGGGGCCACCAGATCACCACAGCACTGACCGATGCAGGCGCCGACACCCGCCACGTCCAACTCGTCCCTGACGCCACCACCGCAGCGGCCATCATCGAGGTCACCCCAGACGGCGAAAGCTACATCACCCTCGCACTCTCACCCGCCACCGAACTCACCACCGGAGACATCCACCGCGCCGCTGCCGGCCTCGGCGCGGAAGCCGTCATCGTGCAGCTCGACCTACCACCCGAACCCGTGACCGCACTGCTGAGCCACCGCCGCGCGCCGATCATCATCGGCAACCTCGTCCCTCACCCTGATCTCGACCCCACCACGCTGGCGGAACTCGATGTCCTCGTCGTCAACCAGCACGAAGCTGCCGCCATCCTGCGCACCACCGCCGGCAATCCGCTCGACGCCGCCGTCGCGCTGCAGCGCCTCGGCCCTCGTACCGTCGTCGTCACCGCAGGCCCCAACGGCGCCGCCTTCACCCACCCCCACGGATGCGCCACCGTGCCCGCACCCGCCGTCCCGGTCATTGACACCACCGGAGCCGGCGACGCCTTCCTCGGCTGCCTCGCCCTCGACCTCGCCCGCCACACCCCGCTACACGACGCCATCACCACCGCCGTCCACGCGGGCTCCCACATCGTCGGGCACAGTGGCGCTCACACGCCGACACATCGGATCCTCTGACGGAGCACCCGTTTAAGGGCGACTGCCAGCACAACCCGTCCTACGCTTTATCGGTGCAGCTCCTGCCGAGCCGACATAGCAAAGCCTGGCAAGTCGACCCGGCTAGTATCCCCGCCGGCCAACGCCGTGCGCTCAGCCTCCGTGAGGAGGATGCCTATCGCCATCCGACGCTCCGGAGGCAGGCAGTCCATGGCCACGCGCCTTGCCATACCGTGCATGATCGACCTCGTCATCGGCAGGTCGGGATTGTCCGTGCGGCCGACACGGTGGTGCTGGATGGTCAGCTGGCGGTGGCCCAATTGGCCTCGAAGGTGTTGGCACGGCCCGCAACGTGATCTCGGCGGTCGGCCAGAGGCCCGGAGTTCGTCCCTTCTTGTCGGCAGTGAGGGACAACCCTTCTGCCAGCGGCTCCAGGAACAGGCGCCGCCGGTCGATCGCCCGGCTACTGGATCGCCGGAAAGCCGGCCCACATCGAGCACCTTTCCGCGCCTGCATCGACTGCACTTCACGTACTGAAGCCACCACGCTGGCCGGGCTGTCAACGCCGGCTGCAATTGGATCTGGCTCACTTTCCGTAATCGGGACTGACCCGGCTCGGGGGTGCAAGGTTCACTATGTAGGGCGCGTCGGGCGGAGGGGGTTAAGGGCTGGCCGACCGCCTCGGCTTGGTGACCAGCCGCAGCAGCGTCCTGAGGCTGGTCCCACTGGCAGCAGGGCGACGTGGTCGTCTGGGACAACCACGCTGCCCCTCATAGCGCCTCTCCCTGCGCCAGCTACCGCTACCGCTGCCTGCTGTACCGCACCGCTGCCCGGTAGCCGGAACATTGCAGGGATCGCACGGAGGGGCGATTCCCGCACCGTCAAGCGGATGATCGCGGCTAGGGTTCCGGCATGGGCGAAAAGGTACTCGTCAAGGACCGCGCGTTGAACGCGGAGCGGATTGATCGGATCGGCCGAGAGGTGAAGCGGGTCCTGCCCACGTTCGCCGCAGAGAATTTCGTCGCCGACGTAATGGCCGACCTGCCCCGGTTGGAGCTAAAGGCACGCATAGCCCGCACCGCGAAGGGCTTGCACGATCACCTGCCGGTCACCGGCACCGCGGCGCTAGACGTGCTGCTGCGCTCTCTGCCACCCACGCCGCAAGCCGCCGGCATCACCAACGACTTCGGCCTCCATCTGTACTCACCACACTCCGACTACGTCGCGCGCTACTGCCGCACCGGCAAAGAGCTTGACCAGGCTCTCAACGCGCTGCGCCGCTTCACCTGCTACTTCTCCGCCGAAGACGCGGTTCGGTACTTCCTCAACGACTTCCCTGAGCAAACAATGAACGCCGTACATGCCTGGGCGCGGGACGACGACTACCGGGTACGGCGCCTGGCGAGCGAGTCGACGCGTCCCATGCTTCCCTGGTCACCACGCCTCAGACTGCCCCCAGAGGCTGGGCTGCCGGTCCTCGCCCAGCTGCACTTCGACAAGAGCCGGTACGTGACGCGGTCAGTCGCCAACCATCTACGCGACATCGCCGCCACCGACGGCGATCTCGTCATCGCCACCCTGACCCGCTGGAAGACCGACAGGCGCACCAGGGAGAAGGAGTTCGACTTCGTCGCACGTGAGGCCCTGAAAGCCGCGCTTAAAAGGGGTTGGTCGCCCGCGTACGAGTTTCTCGGCTACCCGAGCGACGTACGCGTCGACATCTCGGCCGTCCACATCCAGCGCACCGCCCTTCGAGCAGGGGAGACCTTGGCTTTCAGCGCAGATCTGTTAGCCGAAGCAACAGTGCCTCTTCACGTGTCGTACGCAATTTGCTCGACCGCGCAGCGGGGGAAACGCCGCGAGAAGGTCTACTTCCTCAGTAGGGTGACTGCCAAACCAGGTCAGCCTGTCACCCTGTCCAAGGAGCATCCTCTGCGCTCGACCGGTACGGCGGCGGTCGTGCCCGGGGCGTTCACACTGCAGATCCAGGTAAATGGACAGCGATTCCCTGTGGGACAGTTCCAGGTTGCCCAATAGGTCACCGGCCACGCAGTACCCGCAATCGCGGCGGCGGTCACCGCGCTCAACCTTGCAGGAGGCCAACCCGGCAGCGAGTGGTCCACCGTGCCAGCTGAAGCGCGAGCCGACC
>NZ_JBEZGL010000041.1:0-17357 GCF_040649915.1 Micromonospora sp. NPDC048839 | reverse complement strand
CGGGGATGCGGCCGTTGGAGTCGGGGCGGGCGCTTGCGTTGTTTGATGCTGCGCTTGATGGTGGTCATCCGGTGCTCGCACCCATGCACCTCGACCTCGGCACCCTGCGGGCGAACGGACCGACCGCCCCGATCCTGCGCAAGCTCGTCGGGACCGGTGCCCGGCGGTCGGCCGCGGCGGCGATCGACGGACCGGGCCTGGCGGAGCGGCTCGCCGCGATGTCCCCGGCGCAGCGGCACAACGCCCTGCTCACCCTGGTCCGCACCCACGTCGCCGGGGTGCTCGGGCACATCTCCGTCGCGGCGGTGCCGCCGGAGCGGGCCTTCCGCGAGCTGGGCTTCGACTCGCTGACCGCAGTCGAGCTCCGCAACCGCCTCAACGCCGAGACCGGGCAGCGACTCAGCGCCACGCTGGTCTTCGACTACCCGACGCCGCTGGCCCTCGCCGAGCACCTCCTCGCCGAGGTGTTCGGCGCCCAGCAGGCCGGGCCAGGGTCGGTGCTGGCCGAGCTGGACCGCCTGGCATCACTGCTCGCGGGCTTGAAGGCGGACGGCGACGACGCCGACCGCATCGGCGACCGGCTGCGGACGCTGCTGGCCGAGTGGACCGGGAACCGGCGTACCGCGCCGGAGGAGCCCGTCGACGACCTGGCGTCTGCCGACGCCGACGAACTGCTCGACATCATTCAGCGGGAATTCGGTCGGTCCTGACCCCGGTGCCCGCTCCCCGACGTAACTGAACAACCGATTGGTGGCCTGATCATGGCGCAGGACGACAAGCTGCTCGAGAACCTCAAGTTCATGACCGTCGAACTGCGCCGGACACGGTCCCGGCTGGCGGAGGCCGAGGAGGCCGCGCGCGAGCCGATTGCGATCGTCGGCATGGCCTGCCGGTTCCCCGGCGGGGTGCGGTCGCCGGAAGACCTGTGGGACCTGGTGGCCGAGGGCGGCGACGCGATCGGCGAGTTCCCGGTGGGCCGTGGCTGGGACGTTGACGGCCTGTACGACCCGGACCCCGACAAGCCCGGCACCACGTACGTGCGGGAGGGCGGTTTCGTCGACGACGCGGACGGCTTCGACGCGTCGTTCTTCGGCATCTCCCCGCGCGAGGCTCTGGCGATGGACCCGCAACAGCGGCTGCTTCTGGAGACGAGCTGGGAGGCGCTGGAGCGCGCCGGCATCGACCCGTCCGAGCTGAAGGGCAGCTCCACCGGCGTCTACGTCGGCATGATCCACAACGACTACGGCTGGACGGTGCCGACGGTGCCCGCCGACATCGAGCCGTTCCTGTCGAACGGCAACATCAGCAGCGTCGCGTCCGGGCGGGTGGCGTACTGCCTGGGCCTGCAGGGGCCGGCTGTCACGCTGGACACCGCCTGCTCCTCGTCGCTGGTGACGCTGCACGTGGCAGCGCAGGCGCTACGGAACGGCGACTGCGACCTGGCGCTGGCCGGCGGAGTCACGATCATGTCGATGCCGGTGAACTTCACCGACTTCAGCCGCCAGCGCGGCTTGGCCCTGAACGGGCGGGTCAAGGCTTTCGCAACCGCGGCGGACGGCACCAACTGGGGCGAAGGTGTTGGCATGCTGGCACTGGAGCGGCTGTCGCAGGCGCGCCGCAACGGCCGCCGGATCCTCGCTGTCCTGAGTGGATCGGCGATCAACCAGGACGGCGCGTCGAACGGCCTGACCGCGCCGAACGGCCCCTCGCAGCGGCGGGTCATCCGGCAGGCGTTGGCGAACGCGGGGCTGTCGCCGGTTGACGTGGACGCGGTGGAGGCGCATGGCACCGGGACCCGGTTGGGTGACCCGATCGAGGCGCAGGCGCTGTTGGCCACCTACGGGCAGGACCGTCCGCAGGGGCGGCCGTTGTGGCTGGGCTCGATCAAGTCGAACATCGGGCACACCCAGGCCGCGGCCGGCGTCGCCGGCGTGATCAAGATGGTGATGGCGCTGCGGCACGAGGTGCTGCCCGAGACGCTGCACGTGGACGAGCCGACGACGCAGGTGGACTGGTCGGCGGGTGAGGTGTCGCTGCTGACCGCGACGCAGCCGTGGCCCCGGACCGAGCGTCCGCGCCGGGCGGGTGTCTCGTCGTTCGGCATCAGCGGGACGAACGCGCACGTGATCCTCGAAGAGGCCCCGGCCGTCGCCGCGCAGCCTGCCGAGGCCGGCGCCGAGCCGCCGCTGGGCACGGCCGTCGTGCCGTGGGTGCTCTCCGGCCGTTCCGAGGCCGCGCTGCGCGCGCAGGCCGAGCGCCTGCTCCGGTACGTCGAGCAGCGTCCCGACTTGGACGTCGCGGCGGTGGGCCGCGCTCTGGCCGGTAACCGGGCCGCCTTCGAGCACCGCGCCGTGGCCGTTGGCGCCGACCGTGCCGAACTGCTCGCGGGCGTCCGGAGTGTCGCCTCTGGTGGTCCGGTGTCGGGTGTGGTGTCGGGGGTGGGTGGGGGTTCGGGGTGTGGGGTGGTTTTTGTTTTTCCGGGTCAGGGGTCGCAGTGGGTGGGGATGGCGGTGGAGTTGTTGGAGTCGTCTTCGGTGTTTGCGGGGGCGATGGGTGAGTGTGAGGTTGCGTTGTCGGAGTTTGTGGATTGGTCGTTGGTGGGGGTTTTGCGGGGGGGGGGGGGGGAGCCGTCGTTGGAGCGGGTGGATGTGGTGCAGCCGGTGTTGTGGGCGGTGATGGTGTCGTTGTCGCGGGTGTGGGCGGGGTTGGGTGTGGTGCCGTCGGTGGTGGTGGGTCATTCGCAGGGGGAGATTGCGGCGGCGGTGGTGGCGGGGGTGTTGTCGTTGCGGGATGGGGCGCGGGTGGTGGCGTTGCGGTCGCGGTTGTTGGTGGGGTTGGCCGGTGGTGGGGGGATGGTGTCGGTGGCGGCGGGTGTGGGTGTGGTGGAGGGGGTTTTGGGTCGGTGGGGTGGTGGGTTGTCGGTGGCGGTGGTGAATGGTCCGTCGTCGGTGGTGGTGTCGGGTGAGGTGGGGTTGTTGGCTGAGTTTGTGGGGTGGTGTGAGGGTGAGGGGGTGCGGGCGCGGTGGGTGCCGGTGGATTATGCGTCGCATTCGGCTCAGGTGGAGGTGTTGGAGTCGGAGTTGGTGGGGTTGTTGGGGTCGGTGTCGGGGGTTTCGGGGTCGGTGGCGATGGTGTCGTCGGTGTCGGGTGGGTTGGTGGATGGGTCGGAGTTGGGTGGGGGTTATTGGTATCGGAATTTGCGTGAGCGGGTGGATTTTGAGGGTGCGTTGGGTGTGGCGTTGGGGGTTGCGGGTGTGGGGTGTGTGGTGGTGGAGGTGTCGGCGCATCCGGTGTTGGTGATGGCGGTTCAGGATGTGGTGGAGGGTGTGGGTGGTGGGGTGTCGGTGGTGGGTTCGTTGCGGCGTGGTGAGGGTGGGGCGGGGCGGTTGTTGTTGTCGGCGGGTGAGGTTTTCGCGGCGGGTGTGGATGTGGATTGGTCGGGGGTGTTGGGTGTTGGTGGGTCGGTGGTGGATTTGCCGACGTATGCGTTTCAGCATCAACGCTTCTGGCTCGACGGTCCGGCCGCGGTCAGCGACGCGAAGGACCTCGGCCTGGAAGCCGTCGACCATCCGCTGCTGAGCGCCGCCGTCGCACCCGCCGACTCGGACAGCCTCGTGCTCAGCGGACGGATCTCGCTGCGCACCCACCCATGGCTCGCCGAGCACGCCGTGCTGGGCAGCGTGCTGGTGCCCGGCACCGCTTTCGTCGACCTCGCCCTGCACGCCGGAGACCGGCTCGGCTGCGGCACTGTCGAGGAGCTCACCCTGCGCGCGCCGCTGGTGCTGCCCGCAGCCGGCGGAATCCGGCTGCAGGTCAGCGTCGAGGCCGCCGACAGTGACGGGCGGCGCGCGATCACCGTGCACTCCTGCCCGGACGACGACACCGATCCGGTCTGGACCTGCCACGCCGCTGGCACCCTCGCGCGCGGCGCGATCGTCGCCGACGACCTGACCAGTTGGCCGCCCGCCGGCGCCGAACCGCTCCCGGTCGACGGGGTGTACGAGCGCCTCGCCGGCCACGGCTACCAGTACGGCACGGTGTTCCAGGGGCTGCGCTCCGCCTGGCGGCACGACGGCGACCTGTACGCCGAAGTGGCGCTGCCGGACGCCGGAGCAACGGCCGGATTCGTGCTGCACCCGGCGCTGCTCGACGCCGCCCTGCACACCGTTCTGGTGGCCGCCGAGGCAGGCCCGGACCAGGACGTGCGGCTGCCGTTCTCCTGGGGCGGGGTGAGCGTGCACGCTACCGGCGCCGCCCGGCTGAGGGTCCGCCTGCACGTCGACGACGACGGGCGGATCTCGTTGACCGCTGCGGACCCGACCGGCGCGCCGGTCGCCGTCGTCGAAGGGCTGTCCACCCGCCCGGTCACCGCCGGGCGCCTGGCCGCCGCGGGCGTCAACCAGCAGGACTCGCTGTTCCGCGTCGACTGGACCGCCCTGACGGCGGCCCCGGCCCCAGCCACGGTGTCCTACGCGATCCTGAGTGCCGGTGAGCTCACCGCTGCTCTCGGCCGTGCGGACGTACCGGAAACTGGCCCGGCCCCCGACGCCGTCTGCCTGGCCCTGGATCCGGAGCCGGTCGCGCCGACCACCGGCCTGCCGGAGCGGGCCCGGGCTGCCACCGCGACCGTCCTGGCGACGGTCCAGGCGCTGCTCGCCGACGAGCGGCTCGCCGCGACCCGCCTGGTGATCCTGACCCGCGGCGCGGCCGGCCCGCAGGTCGGCGACCTGCCCGACGACCTGGTCCACGCCCCGGTCTGGGGTCTGATCCGCTCGGCCGAGTCGGAGAACCCCGGCCGATTCCTGCTGCTCGACGTCGGCGCCGATCTCCCGGACGGCGATCAACTGAACGCGGCGCTGGCCTCCGGCGAACCCGAGTTGGCGCTGCGCGACGGCGTGCTGCACGCGCCCCGACTCGCCCGGACGGTAGCCGCCACCGAGCAGCCGGCCCTGGACCCGTCCGGCACCATGCTGATCACCGGTGGTACCGGCACCCTCGGTGCGCTGGTCGCCCGTCGTGCGGTCACCGACTACGGCTCCCGGCGCCTGCTGCTGCTCAGCCGCCGCGGCCCGGCCGCCACCGGCGCCGCCGACCTGACCGCCGAGCTCGAGGCGGCCGGCGCGGAGGTCACCGTGCTGGCCTGCGACACGGCGGACGAGACCGCGCTGGCCACGGCGCTCGCCACGATCCCGGCGGACCGGCCGCTCACCGCGGTCGTCCACACGGCCGGTGACCTGGACGACGCGGTGCTCGGCTCGCTCACCCCGCAGCGGCTCGACCGGGTGATGCGTCCCAAGGTCGACGCGGCGGTCCACCTGGACCGGCTCACCCGGGACCTGAAGCTCAGCGCGTTCGTGCTGTTCTCGTCGGCGGCCGGCGTCTTCGGCGGCCCGGGGCAGGGCAACTATGCGGCCGCGAACACGTTCCTGGACGCTCTGGCCCGGCACCGGCGTCGCGCCGGGCTGCCTGCGGTATCGCTGGCCTGGGGGCTATGGGAGCAGCGCAGCGGACTCACCGGCGAGCTGGGCGAGGACGACCGGCGGCGGATCGCCGAGTCCGGGGTGGGCACGCTGCCGACCGCCGAAGGGCTGGCGCTGTTGGACGCCGGCTGGACGTCGGAGCAGGCGGTGGTCGTACCGGTGAAGCTGCAGCTGGCCCGGCTGCGGGCCCTGGCCGACCGCAGCGACCTTGCCCCGCTGTTGCGTGGGCTGGTCCGCACCACGGCGCGGCGCGCCGCCGGCGGCGGCGCCGAACCCGACGGCAACGCCCTCGCCCAGCGTCTCGCTGGGCTCGCCGAGACCGAACGCGCGAAGCTGCTGCAGGAGATGCTGCGTACGCATGTCGCCGCGGTGCTGGGCTTCGCCGGTCCACAGGACGTCACGCCCACTCGTGGCTTCCTCGACCTCGGCATCAACTCACTGACCGCGCTGGAACTGCGCAACCGGCTGAACGCGGCGACCGGACTGCGGCTGCCGGCCACCCTGATCTTCGACTACCCGTCCACCGACGCGCTCGCCGAGCACCTCGACAAGCAGCTGGTGGCCGGTGCCGGTGCCGGCGGCAGCGGCCGGACGGTGGTCCGAAAGGACCTGGATCGCCTGGAGTCGGCCCTGGCGGGCGCCGAGCTCGACGAGGCCGAGCAGGCCGAGATCACCCGGCGGCTGCAGGCGATCCTGGCTGGTCTGACCCGTAAGGACGCCGACGGTGACGTGGTCGTGCAACTCGATTCGGCCACCGACGACGAGATGTTCGCGCTGATCGACAACCAGCTCGGGGTGCTCTGACCGGCGGGCGGATCCTCGGGTGCGTAGGGGGACGGTTAGGGGTGTCAGCCATCCTGGACCGTCCCTTACGGTCGCATAGGAGAGCGAGCAGCCCCGACGGATCCCTGTTCTGACAAGGGAATTCGTCGATCACCTGTCCGCTGTGTCCGCTCCGGGAGCTCGCATGTGGTGGCGGCTTCCGTTGACCTGAGTCCAGCCCGGTCGTGCTGCCGTATCGAAGAGGTTGCCGTACATGCAGAATGAGCAGAAACTTCGCGAATACCTCAAGCGCGTCACGGCCGACCTGCAGCAGACCAAGCAAAGGCTGGACGAGGCGGACGAGCGGCGACACGAGCCGATCGCGATCGTCGGGATCGGCTGCCGCTACCCGGGCGGCGCAGGCTCTCCCGAGGAGCTGTGGCGCATCGTCACCGAGGAGCGCGACGTCGTCTCCGCGTTCCCCACCGACCGCGGTTGGGACTTCGACGCGCTGTACCACCCGGACCCCGACCAGCCGGGCACCTTCTACACCCGGGAGAGCGGCTTCCTCTACGACGCCGCCAACTTCGACCCGGCGTTCTTCGGCATCTCCCCGCGGGAGGCGCTGGCCATGGACCCGCAGCAACGGCTGCTGCTCGAGGTCGCCTGGGAGTCGCTGGAGCAGGCTGGGATCGACCCGCAGACGCTGCGCGGCACCCGCACCGGCGTCTTCGCCGGAGTCATGTACCAGGACTACGCCGCCCGTCTCGACACCATCCCCGCTGACATCGAGGGCTACCTCGGCGTCGGCAACGCCTACAGTGTCACCTCCGGACGCATCTCCTACACCCTGGGCCTGGAGGGTCCGGCCGTCTCGGTCGACACCGCCTGCTCGTCGTCGCTGGTCACTCTGCACCTGGCGGCGCAGGCGCTGCGCAACGGCGACTGCACCCTGGCGCTGGCCGGCGGCACCACCGTCATGTCCACCCCGGACACCTTCGTCGACCTGGCCCGGCAGCGTGGCCTGGCGCCCGACGGCCGATGCAAGGCGTTCGCGGATGCCGCGGACGGCGCCGGTTTCGCCGAGGGCGTCGGAATGCTGGTCCTCGAACGGCTCTCTGACGCCCAGCGCAACGGGCACCGGGTGCTGGCGGTCGTGCGCGGCTCAGCGATCAACCAGGACGGCGCGAGCAGCGGCTTGACCGCGCCGAACGGTCCCTCCCAGCAGCGGGTCATCCGCCAGGCGCTGGCAAACGCCCGGCTCACCGAGGCCGACGTCGACGTCGTCGAGGCGCACGGCACCGGCACCACCCTCGGCGACCCGATCGAGGCGCAGGCGCTGCTCGCCACCTACGGACAGGACCGTCCGGAGGGCCGGCCGCTGTGGCTGGGCTCGATCAAGTCGAACATCGGGCACACCCAGGCCGCGGCCGGCGTCGCCGGGGTGATCAAGATGGTGATGGCGATGCGGCACGGGATGCTTCCGCGCACCCTGCACGTCGACCAGAGGTCCTCCAAGGTGGACTGGTCGGCGGGTGAGGTCGCCCTGCTGACCGAGTCGCAGCCGTGGCCGGTCGCGGAGCGTCCGCGCCGTGCGGGTGTCTCGTCGTTCGGCATCAGCGGCACCAACGCCCACGTCATCCTTGAAGAGGCACCACCTGCGGCGGCCGAGGAGCCCGAGGCGTCAACCCCGCGTCGCGACCTGGACGGGCCGGTCGTGCCCTGGGTCCTGTCCGCCAAGACCCCGGTCGCCCTGCACGGACAGGCCGAGCGGCTCGCACGCTGGGTGACCGAGCGGCCCGATCTCGACCCGGCCGACATCGGCCGTTCCCTGCTGTCGTCGCGCTCACTGTTCGACCACCGCGCCGTCGTGGTGGGCGACAGCCGCGACGAACTGCTGCGCAACCTCACCGACTTCGGCCGTGGTGGTCCGGTGTCGGGTGTGGTGTCGGGGGTGGGTGGGGGTTCGGGGTGTGGGGTGGTTTTTGTTTTTCCGGGTCAGGGGTCGCAGTGGGTGGGGATGGCGGTGGAGTTGTTGGAGTCGTCTTCGGTGTTTGCGGGGGCGATGGGTGAGTGTGAGGTTGCGTTGTCGGAGTTTGTGGATTGGTCGTTGGTGGGGGTTTTGCGGGGGGTGGTGGGGGAGCCGTCGTTGGAGCGGGTGGATGTGGTGCAGCCGGTGTTGTGGGCGGTGATGGTGTCGTTGTCGCGGGTGTGGGCGGGGTTGGGTGTGGTGCCGTCGGTGGTGGTGGGTCATTCGCAGGGGGAGATTGCGGCGGCGGTGGTGGGGGGGGTGTTGTCGTTGCGGGATGGGGCGCGGGTGGTGGCGTTGCGGTCGCGGTTGTTGGTGGGGTTGGCCGGTGGTGGGGGGATGGTGTCGGTGGCGGCGGGTGTGGGTGTGGTGGAGGGGGTTTTGGGTCGGTGGGGTGGTGGGTTGTCGGTGGCGGTGGTGAATGGTCCGTCGTCGGTGGTGGTGTCGGGTGAGGTGGGGTTGTTGGCTGAGTTTGTGGGGTGGTGTGAGGGTGAGGGGGTGCGGGCGCGGTGGGTGCCGGTGGATTATGCGTCGCATTCGGCTCAGGTGGAGGTGTTGGAGTCGGAGTTGGTGGGGTTGTTGGGGTCGGTGTCGGGGGTTTCGGGGTCGGTGGCGATGGTGTCGTCGGTGTCGGGTGGGTTGGTGGATGGGTCGGAGTTGGGTGGGGGTTATTGGTATCGGAATTTGCGTGAGCGGGTGGATTTTGAGGGTGCGTTGGGTGTGGCGTTGGGGGTTGCGGGTGTGGGGTGTGTGGTGGTGGAGGTGTCGGCGCATCCGGTGTTGGTGATGGCGGTTCAGGATGTGGTGGAGGGTGTGGGTGGTGGGGTGTCGGTGGTGGGTTCGTTGCGGCGTGGTGAGGGTGGGGCGGGGCGGTTGTTGTTGTCGGCGGGTGAGGTTTTCGCGGCGGGTGTGGATGTGGATTGGTCGGGGGTGTTGGGTGTTGGTGGGTCGGTGGTGGATTTGCCGACGTATGCGTTTCAGCATCAACGCTTCTGGCTCGAGGAAGCCGACGACGAACGCACCGCCCCGAACGTCCACGAGATGGCCCCCGAGGAATTCCGCTTCTGGGACGCCGTCGACCGCCAGGACACCGCCGCGCTCGAAGCCGCGCTCGACGCCGGAGAACAGCACTGGGTCGATTCCGCGCTGCCCGTTCTGGCCACCTGGCGTCGCCAGTACCAGGACCGCTCCACGATCGATCGGTGGCGCTACCGCGTCACCTGGAAACCGCTGCCGACCCGAACCACCGCGCTGAGCGGCACCTGGTTCCTGATCACCCCTGACGGTGTCGCCAACGAGTGGATGGACGGTGCCGAGGCCACCATCGCCGCGCACGGCGGCAACACGATCCGCCTCTCCTGCGACCCGGCAGGAATCACCCGCGCGGCGCTCGCCGATCGGATCCGCGAGATCGCCGCCGCCACACCGCCCGCCGGCATCCTCTCCCTGCTCGCTCTCGACGACGCCCCGCACCCCGACCATCCAGCCGTGCCCTGCGGGCTCAACGGAAACCTCGCCCTCGTGCAGGCACTCGGCGACGCCGGAATCGACGCTCCACTGTGGTTGGCGACGCGCGGCGCGGTCTCCACCAGCGGAGCCGACGCAGCCGCCCTCCCCGCCCAGGCGCAGATCTGGAGCCTCGGCAGGGTCGCCGGTCTGGAACACCCGGACCGTTGGGGCGGCCTGATCGACCTGCCACCGGCGGCCGACCAGCGCAGCCTCGCCCAGTTCGCCGCCGCGCTCAGCGGCGCCGGTGACGACGACGAGATCGCCATACGCGCCAGCGGCATGTTCGGCCGTCGCTTCCAGCGCGCCTCGCTGATCGACTCGGCCGGCGGAGAGAACTGGACCCCGCGCGGCACCATCCTGATCACCGGCGGCCTCGGCGCGCTCGGCCGGCACGTCGCCCGGTGGGCCGCCGGCAACGGGGCGAGTCACCTGGTGCTGTGCAGCCGCCGTGGCGCCGACAGCCCCGGCGTGGACGAGCTGAGCGCCGAACTGGCCGCCCTCGGCGCCCGCGTCACGATCGTGGCCGCCGACACCGCAGACCGCGACGCGCTGGCCGCCGTCCTCGCCGAGACCGACCAGGACAGCGACGAGCCACTCACCGCGGTCGTACACGCGGCCGGGGTGGGGGACACCGCCGCGCTGGCCGACACCGACCTCGACCAGACGGCGGCGATCATCACCGCCAAGGCCGCCGGCGCCGCCCACCTCGACGAACTGCTCGGCGACACCTCGCTCGACGCGTTCGTTCTCTTCTCCTCGAACGCCGCTGTCTGGGGCGGCGCCGACCAGGGCGCGTACGCCGCGGCCAACGCCGCCCTGGACGCGGTCGCCGAGCAGCGGCGCGCCCGCGGCCTGACCGCCACGTCGATCGCCTGGGGCCTGTGGGCCGGTGGCGGCATGGGCGCCACGGGCGACGAGATCGCCGTGCTGCGCCTCGGGCTAAAGCCGATGGATCCGCGGCTCGCCGTGCTCGCCATGGTGCAGGCCGTCGAGCACGAAGAGACCACCGTGTCGATCTGCGACATGGACTGGGAACGCTTCGCCCCCGCATACACCGCCGCCCGGCCCCGGCCGTTCATCGGTGACCTGCCCGACGTGCGGCAGCAGACCCAGGCCCAGCAGCAGCCGTCGTCCATCGAGGCGGGCACCGAGTTTGCCCAGCGGCTGGCCGTCCTGCCCGCCGGTGAGCGGCGCGACGTGGTCCTCGAGATCGTCCGGTCGCAGGCCGCCGCCGTGCTCGGCCACTCCGGCACCGACGCGATCCAGCCCGCCTCGGCCTTCCGCGACCTCGGCTTCGACTCACTGACCGCGGTCGAGGTGCGTAACCGGCTCAACGCGGCGACCGGCCTGCGCCTGCCGTCCACCCTGGTCTTCGACCACCCGAACGCGTACGCCGTCGCCGACTTTCTGCTGGCCGAGGCGCTCGGCGCCCACGACACGCCCGCGCCGATCGTGGGAAGCATGGTGGCCGCCGGCGACGAGCCGATCGCCATCGTGGCGATGAGCTGCCGGTTCCCCGGCGACGTCCGCACCCCGGAGCAGCTCTGGGAGCTCGCCGTCGAGGGCCGCGACGCGATTGCGCCGTTCCCCGCCGACCGTGGCTGGAGCGACGGCGACAGCGAGGACGGCGAGTCGTACGCCCGTGACGGCGGCTTCGTCTACGACGCCGGCGACTTCGACGCCACCTTCTTCGGTATCAGCCCGCGCGAAGCCATCGTCACGGACCCGCAGCAGCGCATTCTGCTCGAGATCGCCTGGGAGGCCTTCGAGCGGGCCGGGATCGACCCGCACTCGCTGCGCGGTACCCCGGCCGGTGTCTTCGTCGGCGCTACCGCCCAGGGGTACGGCTCCGAGGCGTACGAGGCGCCGGAAGGCTCCGAGGGCTATTTCATCACCGGCAGCCAGACCGCCGTCATCTCTGGGCGCGTCTCCTACGTGCTGGGCCTGGAAGGGCCCGCGATCACCATCGACACCGCGTGCTCCTCGTCGCTGGTTGCCATGCACCTCGCGGCGCAGTCGCTGCGGCGCGGCGAGTGCAGCCTGGCGCTGGCCGGCGGCGTCACAGTGATGGCCAGCCCTGGAGCGTTCGTCGAGTTCGCCCGCCAGCGTGGCCTCGCGGTGGACGGCCGCTGCAAGGCGTTCGCGGGTGCCGCCGACGGCACCGGCTGGGGCGAGGGCGCCGGGCTCGTGCTGCTCGAACGTCTCTCCGACGCCGAACGCAACGGCCACGAGGTGCTGGCCGTACTGCGTTCGTCGGCGATCAACCAGGACGGCGCCAGCAACGGCCTCAGCGCGCCGAACGGCCCGTCCCAGCAGCGGGTCATCCGGCAGGCGTTGGCGAACGCGGGGCTGTCGCCGGCTGACGTGGACGCGGTGGAGGCGCACGGCACCGGGACCCGGTTGGGTGACCCGATCGAGGCGCAGGCGCTGTTGGCCACCTACGGGCAGGACCGTCCGCAGGGGCGGCCGCTGTGGCTGGGCTCGATCAAGTCGAACATCGGGCACACCCAGGCCGCGGCCGGCGTCGCCGGCGTGATCAAGATGGTGCAGGCGGTTCGGCACGGCTACCTACCCCCGACCCTGCACGTGGACGAACCGACCCCGCAGGTGGACTGGTCGGCCGGCGCGGTCGAACTGCTGACCGAGGCCCAGCCGTGGCCCCGCACCGAACGCCCCCGCCGGGCCGGCATCTCCTCGTTCGGCGTCAGCGGCACCAACGTGCACACTATCATCGAGCAGGCGCCGCAGCCCGCCGCGGCCCCCACGGCGGCCGAACCGACGGTTCCGGACGGCGTCGTCGTGCCATGGGTGCTCTCCGCCCTGTCCGAGGCGGCCCTGCGTGACCAGGCGGCCCGGCTCGCCGAGTTCGTCGCCGCCGCACCGGACACGCACCCGGCCCAGGTCGGCCTCTCCCTGGCCGTGACCCGGGCCCGGTTCCCGCACCGCGCCGTCGTGCTCGGCGCCGACCACACCGAACTCCTGCACGGTCTGACGGACCTGGCCGAGGGCCAAGGTGGCCTCGGCACGCTCGCTGGCGTCGCCCCGGCCGCCGCCCGCGTCGCCGTCATGTTCACCGGCCAGGGCAGTCAGCGCGTCGGCATGGGTCGTCGGCTGTACGACACCTTCCCGGTCTTCGCCACCGCCTTCGACCAGGCATGCGAGCTGCTCGAAAACGAACTCGGCGCGTCCGTGCGCGACGTCGTGTTCGGCACCGACCCGGCCGCCGGCGACCTCGACGACACCGTCTTCACACAGGCCGGGCTCTTCGCCGTCGAGGTCGCGCTGTTCCGCCTGGCCGAGTCGTGGGGCGTCGTGCCGGACTGCCTGATCGGCCACTCCATCGGCGAGATCGTGGCGGCCCACGTGGCCGGCGTCCTCTCGCTGGCCGACGCGTGCGTGCTCGTCGCCGCCCGCGGCCGGCTGATGCAGGCGCTGCCCGGCGGCGGCGCGATGGCCGCGGTCGCCCTGGACGAGGCCACCGTCGCCGAGGCGATAGCCGCCTCGGCCGGCCAGGTCTCGATCGCGGCCGTCAACGGCCCCACCTCGGTGGTGATCTCCGGGAACGCGGACCACGTCGAGGACCTGGTCGAAACCTGGCGCGCCGCCGGGGAGCGGGTCCACCGGCTACGGGTCAGCCATGCGTTCCACTCCGCTCTGATGGAGCCGATGCTCGACGAGTTCGGCCGGGTCCTGGCCCACCTCGACTTCGCGGCGCCGCGGATCCCGGTCGTTTCCAACGTCACCGGCGCCCTGGCCACGACTGACGAGCTGTGCTCGCCCGCGTACTGGGTCCGGCACGTCCGCGACACCGTCCGCTTCGCCGACGGCATCACCGCGGTACTCGCCCGCGGCGTGACCGCCCTGCTGGAGTTGGGCCCGGACGGCGTACTTTCCGGCCTGGCCCGGGAGAGCGCCGGCGACACGCCACTCGCCGTCGCCGCGGCGCTGCGCAAGGGCCGCGAAGAGATCGCCGCGTTCACCGCGGCGCTCAGCGGCCTGCACACCAGCGGCCTCGAACTGGACTGGCACGGCGTGTTCGCCGGCCGGACGACCACCACGATCGACCTGCCCACCTACGCCTTCCAGCGCCAGCGCTACTGGTTGCGCGCCGCCCCCGCGGCCGGTGACGCGAGCGGCCTCGGCCAGTCCGCGACCGGCCACCCGCTGCTCGGCGCCGCTGTCGCCCTGCCCGACAGCGACACGGTCGTGCTCACCGGCCGCATCTCCGCTCAGAGCCAACCGTGGATCGTCGACCACCAGGTCGCGGGTGCCGTCCTGCTGCCCGGTACCGCCCTGGTCGACCTCGCCGTCCACGCTGGTGACCAGGTCGGCTGCGGCACCGTGCAGGAACTCGTTATCGAGGCGCCGCTGGTCCTGCCGACGCGTGCCGCGGTCGTCCTGCGGGTGACCGTCGAGGGCTCCGCTGGTGCGACCTCGCGTCCTGTCGCCGTCTACTCCCGCCCCGGCGACGCGGCCATCGACGACGCCTGGATCCGGCACGCCAGCGGTCTCCTCACCACCGAGACGCCCGTCGCGCCGCCGGAACTGCAGGAATGGCCGCCAGCCGGAGCGCAGCCGCTCGACGCCGCCGGGCTCTACGACGACCTCGCCGCGGCCAGCTTCGGCTACGGTCCGATGTTCCAGGGACTGCAGGCCGCCTGGCGTCGCGGCGACGACGTGTACGCCGAGGTGGAGCTCCCGGAGACCGCCTCGGTCGCCGGATTCGGTCTGCACCCCGCGCTGCTCGATGCCGCCCTGCACGCCGACGCACTCGGCTTCCCGGCGGCGGAGCAGGACGCGCCGCGCCTTCCGTTCGCCTGGACCGGAGTCACCCTGTACGCCCGGGATGCGTCGGCCCTGCGGGTCCACCTCACCCGCGCCAACGAGGGCCTGACGATCAACGTCGCCGACGGGACCGGCGCCCCGGTCGCCGCCATCGACCGGCTGGTCTTCCGCGCGGTGGACACCGGCCGGCTGGCACAAGCGCCAGCCGTCACCGACGCCCTGTTCCGGCTCGACTGGGTGCAGCTGCCGGTCACCGTCACCACCCAGCCCTCCTGGGCGGTGCTCGGCCCGGTCATCCCCGGCGTCGAGGCCGGCGTCCATCCGGATCTGGAGTCCCTGCTCGAAGCCGAGGTGCCGGAGACGGTACTGGTGCCGCTCCCGCCCGCCCCGGACGCCGAGCTGCCAGCCGCGATGCACGCCGCAGCCACGGGTGTGCTCACCCTGATGCAGCAGTGGCTCACCGACGAGCGCTGTGCCGGGTCGCGTCTCGTGTTGATCACCTCGGGCGCGGCCGGTGACGACATCACCGACCTTGTGCACGCACCGGTCTGGGGACTGGTCCGCTCGGCGCAGAGCGAGAACCCGGGTCGCTTCGTCCTGGTGGACGTCGCCGGCGCGGCCGGCGGGGAACTGCTCGCCGCCGCCGTCGAGACGGGCGAACCCGAACTGACCGTACGGGACGGGGTGCTGCGCGCGCCGCGACTCGTCCGTACCACCGCCGCGCAGCCCGAACGCCCCGCCCTGGAGCCAGGTGGCACGGTGCTGGTCACCGGAGGCACCGGTGCACTGGGCGCGCTGGTGGCCCGGCACCTGATCACCGCGTACGGCGTGCGTCACCTGGTCCTGACCAGCCGCCGAGGACCCGCCGCACCGGGGGCCGACGACCTGGTCGCCGAACTCACCGCCCTGGGCGCCACCGTCAAGGTGGCCGCCTGCGACGTGGCCGACCGCGCGTCGCTGGCCGCCCTGCTGGCACACCTCCCCGCGCTGACCGGCGTCGTGCACACCGCCGGTGTCATCGACGACGGCCTGGTCACCTCGCTGACCGCGAACCGCCTGACGGCCGTACTCGCCCCCAAGGCCGACGCTGCCCTGCACCTGCACGAGCTGACCCGGGACCGCAACCTGGCGATGTTCGCGCTGTTCTCCAGCGCCGCCGGCATCCTCGGCAGCGCGGGCCAGGCCAACTACGCCGCCGCCAACACCTTCCTGGACGCGCTCGCGCAGCACCGTCGTGCCGAGGGTCTGCCCGCCGTGTCCATGGCGTGGGGCCTGTGGGCGCAGTCGCAGGGCATGGGCGGCAGCATGGACGACACCGGCCGGTCCCGTTTGCAGCGCGGCGGCGCCCGCGGCCTCGAGGACGCCGAGGGCCTGGCCCTCTTCGACGCCGCCCAGCTCGGACAGGACCCCGTGGCCCTGCCGATGCGTCTCGACCTCGCGTCGCTGCGGCGCACGGCAACCGAGGTGCCGCACCTGTTCCGCTCGTTGGTGCGTACCACCGGCCGCAAGTCCGCCCGCCGCGGTGCCGGCGGCGACGGTTGGGCGCAGC
The DNA here is from genome assembly GCF_040649915.1 of Micromonospora sp. NPDC048839. NCBI lineage: Bacteria > Bacillati > Actinomycetota > Actinomycetes > Micromonosporales > Micromonosporaceae > Micromonospora > Micromonospora sp. NPDC048839. Next base: position 1,243 of record NZ_JBEZGL010000041.1, on the reverse strand, counting down.
AGTTGGCCGCGCTCGGCGAGGCCGAACAGCACGAGACGATCCTGAATCTGGTACGGACTCAGGTCGCGGCGGTGCTCGGCCACGCCAGCCCGGACGCGGTGCAGCCCACCTGGGCGTTCAAGAACCTCGGTTTCGACTCGCTGACCGCGGTGGAGCTGCGCAACCAACTGTCGGCCGCGACCGGCCTGCGGCTGCCCGCCACCCTCGTCTTCGACTACCCGAGCACGCTGGCGGTGGTCGAGTACCTGCAGAGCGAGTTGCTCGGCGGTTCGGCGGCGCCCGACCGTACGGCGGTTGCCACCGCGCGCACCTCCGACGACCCGATCGCCATCGTCGGCCTCGCCTGCCGGTACCCGGGCGGGGTGACCGGCCCAGAGGACCTGTGGCAGATGCTGCTCCGCGGCCGGGACGGGATGACGGCGTTCCCGGCCGACCGCGGCTGGGACCCGGCCGACCAGTTCGTCGCCGACCCGGAGCGGCCGGGCGTCGAACGGACGTTGGCGGGCGGGTTCCTGCACGACGCACCCGCCTTCGACGCCAGTTTCTTCGGGATCTCGCCGCGTGAGGCGCTGGCCATGGACCCGCAGCAGCGGCTGCTGCTGGAGGCGTCCTGGGAGGCGTTCGAGTCGGCGGGCATTGATCCGTCCTCGGTCCATGGCAGTCAGACCGGGGTGTTCGCCGGCGTCATGTACCACAACTACGCGGCCCGGCTGACCGAGGTTCCCGATGGTGTCGGTGCCTTCCTCGGCACGGGAAACTCCAGCAGCGTCGTCTCCGGGCGGGTGTCGTACACGTTCGGATTTGAGGGTCCCGCGGTCACGGTTGATACGGCGTGTTCGTCGTCTTTGGTGACGTTGCATTTGGCGGCGCAGTCGCTGGGCCGTGGCGAGTGTGATCTGGCGCTGGCAGGTGGTGTCACGGTGATGCCGACGCCGGACACGTTCCTCGACTTCGCCATCCAGGGCGGGCTGGCCTTCGACGGTCGGTGCAAGGCGTTCGCGGGTGCGGCGGACGGCACCGGTTGGTCTGAGGGTGTGGGCATGTTGGTGTTGGAGCGGCTCTCCGACGCGCAGCGGAACGGTCACCGCGTCCTGGCGGTGGTGCGTGGTTCCGCCGTCAACCAGGATGGCGCGTCGAATGGTCTGACGGCGCCGAATGGTCCGTCGCAGCAGCGGGTGATCCGGCAGGCTCTCGCGGATGCGGGCCTGACCCCGGCCGACGTCGACGTGGTGGAGGCGCATGG
>NZ_JBEZGL010000040.1:0-17695 GCF_040649915.1 Micromonospora sp. NPDC048839 | reverse complement strand
AGCGGCCACAAGGGAGCACGACTAGACACGACCGGAGCAGGGCCCATAGGATCGGCGCAGGTCAACGGCACGGCGCGTGGGGGTTCAAGTCCCCCCTCGGACACATCATTACCACATATAGATCATGATCCGCGCAGGTTGGCCTGCGCGGATCTTTCTGTGGTTGGTGTGCACTGCTCCTGGTCGCAGACGATGGTGATCTTCCTCTTGTGCAGGAGTGCGACCAGGTCATGTGGGGTCTGGATGCCGCTGGGGAGGCGGGGATGGTCGGTGAGTCTTGCGATGATGTGGTCTTCCCGGAGGTAGAGGATCTTGCGCCGGTGATTAGTGGGCTGTTGGGTGCTGGTGTGGCCGTGGCGGCATCGGTAGCCGGGGCGTTGGTTGATCCAGTGAGATTCCAATCGTCGGCCGCATGGTCCGCAGCGCAGTAGGCCGGTGAAGAGGTAGCGGCGGGTGGTGCCGTCGTGGGCGCTGCGGTGGGAGCGGATGGTTTGGACGGCGACGAAGTCCTGTTCGCTGACCAGCGCGGTGTGGGCCTGTTGCGTGGAGACCACCCAGTCCACGGTCGGGTTCCGCCGGATCGGTTCTCGCTCCGAGCGGCTAGCGTCGGCGTCGGTGTGCGCGGGTTGCCGGTTCCAGACCTGCCGACCGTGTAGCGAGGGTTGGCGAGTATCGCCGCGACCGTTCGTAGGGTCCACCGGTCGCCACTGCGGTGGGGATTTCGGTCGGGATCGATGCCCGACGGGCACGGTATCCCGGCGTCGTTGAGGGCGCGCGCGATGCTGGCGAGACTCTGGCCGTCCAGGCGTTGGGCGAACATCCACCGCACGTGTCCGGCCGTGGCCGGATCCGGTTCGAGGCGTTGAAGCCGGCGACCCCATCGCGCTTGGGCGGCGTTTGGATGAGGGCCGGCGTCCGCGAGTCGGTAGCCGTAGGGCGGCCGGCCTCCGAGATACCGTCCCTGCTCTCGCGCTTGGGCCCGCATCGCCGTGACGACCCGGAACCGGGCGCGCTGCACCTCGCGTTTCGACTGGCTACCCAGCATCATGATCAGCGCCTGGTGGGTCGGGTCGTGGTGATCGACCGGCCCGTCCGTCTCGGGCAGCCACAGCTGCACAGCGTGCTGTTCAAGCACGGGTGCCAGGTGCTGCAGCTGATTGGCGGAGAACGCCCGCTCGTACTCGCCGACCACGATCGCGTCGAACCCGCGATCCGGATCGTCGAGCGCGGCCAGCAGCGCGGCGGCCTGCGGACGCTGCCGCCAACCGCGGCGGCGAGAGCAGCCGACATCAAAGTACTCGGCGACGATCACCCCGTGAGCGGCGACGAGTTCAGTGGCGCAGTCCCGTTGCCAGTGCCGGGAGGTCACCCGGTCCTGGTGCTCGACAGTCGACATCCGACCGTAGAACGCAAACCGCAGACCACGCCGCCGTTCGGTAGGTGGTTGCGGGTCGGCCTGCGGCTGCCCGTTGAGCCATCGAGTCAGGGGATCCTCGAGATCGTCACGCTGGTTGTCCGACACGCCGATATTCCTACGAAGGATCTTCGCAGTCGAGTCGGACAAGCAGTCCGCTGGCGCTGGTCGCAGGACTGTCGGGCCGGAGTTGGTGGCAATCGGTTAGTGCACTGTGTAGGCATACCGAGCATCCGCTCGACCGCCGGGGACAATGCGTGATGCGCGGTTAGCGGCTTATCCGCGCACGTCAGCCGGCGGTGCGCGAGCTCTCCGAACATCTGGCCGAGGTGGTACCTGGCTTTGTTGAGATTCAGCGTCGGCGAGTTTTGTTTGGGCGCGGACCCGCAGACCGGCGTCGGGGTGGCGGCCGTGACGGTGTTGGCCCGCGTCGAGCAGGTCGGCGACTTCGTCGAGGGTGAACGCGAGCCCCTACGCCGCCTTGGTCACCCTCAGTACGGTGACCCTTCGGCGGGGTAGAGGCGGTGCCCGCCCAGGGTTCGCTCTGGTTCGGCGAGCAGGCCGCGGCGTTCGTAGTAGCGAAGCGTCTGTGGGTTTACCCCCGCTGCGGCAGCGACCTCGCTGCTGCGCAGCCCGCTCATGCCGTCATCCCAGCGGCGGCCCGGTGCGCTAGCCCGTCGAGGACGTCGACGTGCGCGGCCGGCACCTGCACGTCGAGGCGCAGCGTGTCGGTGTCGACGGTGATGGTGAAGGTGAAGAACGAGCAGCAGGAGCTTTCCCGGTCGGTCAGGTCCCGGGCGGTCGCCTCGGCGGTCGGGTCGAGACGCCACCGCAGGTGGGTGGGGGACAGACGTTGCTGCTCTCGCAGGGCGGTGGTGAACAGGTCGTCGAACTCGGCGGACCGCAGCGGCCGTTGCACGCTCGGCAGAGTGCACGCCTCGGGCACCCATGCCTGGTTTCGCTCCTCGGACACCACAGTTCGTGGACATCCACGCGAGATCAACTTTCTCTCGCGTGGGGACGCGAGCAGCGACGACTCATATGTGCGCACCGACTCCAGGGAGGCGGCGCCACCTGCGCTGACACCCTCGCCCTCGCCCTGGCGGGGGCGAAGGTGAATCTCGACCGCCCGCGCCCTCGCTGGCTCGATGAGCAGCTCGTCGAGGCGCTCGTTCCCACCCCACTGCCGGTCGCGTCGCCGGAGCCGGTGCCGCTGCCGACACTGCCCGCGCCCGCCGCCCAAATTGGCGGTGGCGTGCTGTTCGACGTGGGGCGACCCGACACCGCCGGCCGGGTCACCGCTCGGGCGCTGCTGCGGGCCTTGAGTTGGACACCGGGCCTCACGCTGCACATCGACGGCGTGACCGACGCAATCCTGATCACCCCGGCCGCCGATGGCGCGCACGTCGTGGGCACTCGGGCCGCCGCTGATGTTCGCCCACCGCACCTCGAAGTTGAGCTTCTCCGCCTCGCCGGAGAACTCGATCGCCTTCTGGTGCTCCTTGTCTCCGTTGACGGGCGTGGTGCCCTTCGGTACGGCCTGCGGCAGGGGCGCGCCGGCCGCCAGGGCGACGGCGGGCGTCTCGTCGACGGCGCAGCCGGTCAGGCCCAGCGTGACCATGCCGAGGGTGGCGGTCAGGAGGGCCCGGCGATCCAGGAGGGGTGGTGCCGTCATGTCCGACTCCTTTGTGGCTGGTGGCACGACGGGACTGCGCCCTGCGTGGTCGAGGGGCGGTGCCGTCGCCGTGACTGCCGATCAGGGGCGCGGCGGGCGGGAGCGCGTGTTGGCCGGCGGGCACCCGGCCTGGTGACCCGGCAGGAGCCCAGCTGACGGCTTGGCGCGCCTACGTTGATCGGTTCGAGAGGGCGGCTGCCGGTCGTCGTCGAGCCGGTGCGCCGCAGGTGGGAGAAGCGGGTGACGCTCGCTTAGCGGCAGCAGCCGCAGGCGGCCGTCCAGCTACGGCAGCATCGCCGCGATGGCGGTGCCCCGAAGCAGGGTGTGCTGGCTGGTCATAGATATGACGCTAACCCACATATCCTATGTTTCAACTAGGATTTTGTGCCCTGGGACGGGCCAGTGCCAGTTGACCGTCACCCTGGTGGGCCGGCCCCGGGCGGCTCGGCGGGCTGCCCGCCGGCGCCCCAGCCATCGACACCTCGGGATCGCCACCCCTATCGAAGTCAGGGGTGTCTACCGGACCAGAACGGACTCGCCCGCCGTTATGTTCTGCCGGTGGCCCTGCCGTTCTCCGCGTCGCCCAGCAGTGGAGCGCGAGCTGGTAGGAGCCCGTACCGCGCGCCCGCTGGGCGGTCCGGGCCCGGTAGGCGAGCGGACCACCGACCGGCCGGCGGACCGGGCGTGCGGTCGGCGTCGAGGTGCACACCGCAGCGAGGCGGGCCTCAACAGCCCGCGTGGATCCCCGACAGGCACGGTGGCGTCAACCTGTGCGGACCATCGGCGCGCCGCACCTCGCGCCGCCTGCGGCCAGCGACGACGAATCCTGGCCACGAGTACTGGAGAGGACACGATGACGACGATCGAGCACCAGCCCACGCAGGACGTTCCTCGAACCCGGGACGCATGGCAACGACCACTGCTCGTCTTTGTGGCCTTCGCGGCCGCATACATGACGCTTCGACAGCTCTTCTACGTCACCGTGGGCCCGCCGTGGGCCGAGTTCAGCGACGCCGACCTTGGCATCTACCTGGGTTCGGTCCGCTCGGTCGTGGACGGGAAGTACCTCTACGATCTGATCCCCGCGTTCACCTACCCGCCCTTCGCGCTGGCCGTGTTCGCGCCCATCGCGTGGATACCGCTGGGACTGATCGGGCCAGTACTGCAGTTCGTCAAGATCGTGATCCTGATGGCCGGCGTCTGGGTCTACCTCGGCCGGCGGGAGACCCCGGTCCGACGCCGCGTGGTGTGGTCGGTGGTGGCGGTATTCCTCGCGGTGATGCTGATCGAAACGGTCGGCGACGACATGTTCAGCGGTCAGGTGAACCTGCTGCTGCTCGTCCTCGTCCTCGCCGATCTCCTGCGGCCGGCGCGTGAGCGGTGGCGGGGTATCGGTGTCGGGATCGCCGCCGGTATCAAGCTCGTGCCGGGGCTCTTCATCATCTACCTGCTCGTGACTCGTCAGTTCCGGGCCGCCGGGGTCGCGACGGCCGCCTTCCTGGCCACGGTCGTGGCCGGGTTCGCACTTCAGCCGTCGGCGTCATGGCACTACTGGACCTCCGTGCTCTGGGACAGTTCGCGCGTCTGGCCCCGACCGGACATCGTGCTGAACCAGACCGTGCGGGGTATCACCGTCCGCGCCCTGGGGCATGACAACGAGGCGATCTGGGTGACGTTGGCGGTGCTCGTCATCATCGCGGGGACAGCGCTCGCGGTGGCGCTGCATGGGCGCGGACAGGAACTCGCCGCCCTGACGGCCGTCGGGCTGACCGCGGCGGCGGTGACCCCCCAGGGGTGGCTGCACCACTGGGTCTGGTTCGCGCCCGCGATGCTCATCATCGCGAGCGGGATGCGCCGTTCGGTCGGCGTCTGGGCGGGTGTTCTCGCGCTGTTCCTGCTGATCATCGGTCGCTTCCACATCGCGATCACCTGGGATCCGTGGAACCACGACGCTCTGCACCTGAGCGCCGCCCAGCAGGTGCTCGCGGCGAGTCACCCCATCGCCCTGGTCGGTCTCGGCGTGTACACGGTGATCTGGCTCCGGACCACCCGACAGCGGGTGGCGGCGTCGGCCGAGTCGACGCAGCAGTAGCCGCGCAGGTGCGCCGCCCGGCTCGACGTTCCCGCGGGACATCACCGCGCGCGGTGGTGTGGCGAGCCGGGCGGCGCCCCGACCTCAGTCCTTGATCTCGCAGATGAGCGCCCCGCTCTGCACGTGCGTACCGATCTCGGCGGTTATGCCCTTGATGGTGCCCGCCCGGTGCGCCTGCAGCGGCTGCTCCATCTTCATCGCCTCCAGCACGACGATCAGGTCGCCGGCCCGCACCCGCTGCCCGTCGACGACCGCGACCTTCGTGATCGTGCCGTGCATCGGGGAGGTCAGTGCCTCGCCACCCCCGGTCGGCGCACCGCCGGCCGCGGCGAGGCGCTGCGGGGGACGGTTGAGCCGACGGCCCGTCGCGGATGCCCTGCCCAGGCCTGCGGGCACGGTGACCTCGACACGTCTGCCAGCGACCTCCACCACCACGGTCTCCCGGCCCTCCGGGCCGGGCAGGCCCTCCGCGGGCCCCGCATACGGGGTGAGTCGGTTGGCGAACGCGGTCTCGATCCACCGGGTGTGCACCTCGAACTCGTCATCGACGCCGGCAGGCGCGAACGCTGGGTCGGTGACCACCGCGCGGTGGAACGGCAGGGTCGTCGCCATACCCTCGATCTGAAACTCGGCCAGCGCCCGGCGGGCCCGCTGCAACGCCTGCTGCCGGTCCCGCCCGGTGACGACGAGCTTGGCCAGCATGGAGTCCCAGGCCGGCCCGATCACCGAACCGGTCTCGACGCCGGCGTCGAGTCGCACGCCGGGACCAGCCGGCGCGACGAAGCGGGTGAGAGCCCCTGGCGCCGGCAGGAAGTCACGGCCGGGATCCTCGCCGTTGATCCGGAACTCGATCGAATGTCCATGTGCCGGCGGATCCTGGTAACCCAGCGGCTCGCCGCGGGCGATCCGGAACATCTCCCGCACCAGGTCAATGCCGGTCACCTCCTCGGTGACCGGATGCTCGACCTGCAACCGGGTGTTGACCTCCAGAAACGAGATGGTGCCGTCGCGGGCGACGAGAAACTCGCAGGTCCCGGCACCGACGTAGCCCGCCTCCCGGAGGATCGCCTTGGAGGCGCGGTACAACGCCTCCTGCTGCGCCAGCGAGAGAAACGGCGCGGGCGCCTCCTCGACGAGCTTCTGGTGGCGTCGCTGCAGAGTGCAGTCCCGGGTGGACACCACCACCACGGAGCCGTGCCGGTCGGCCAGACACTGCGTCTCGACGTGCCGGGGCCCGTCGAGATACCGCTCGACGAAACACTCTCCCCGGCCGAACGCCGCGACCGCCTCCCGGACCGCGGATTGGTAGAGCTCGGGGATGTCCGCCAGGGCCCGGGCGACCTTCAGACCCCGGCCGCCACCACCGAACGCGGCCTTGATCGCCACCGGCAGCCCGTGCTCGCGGGCGAACGCGACGACCTCGTCGGCACCGGCCACCGGACCCGGCGTGCCGGCCACCAAGGGGGCGCCCACCCGCTCGGCGATGTGCCGGGCGGTGACCTTGTCGCCCAAGGCCCGGATCGCCGCCGGCGGCGGGCCGATCCAGGTGAGGCCGGCGTCCAGCACCGCCTGGGCGAAATCGGCGTTCTCGGAGAGGAACCCGTATCCGGGATGCACGGCGTCGGCCCCGGAGTCGACGGCCGCCCTCAGCACCTTGGCCGTGTCCAGGTAGCTGGTGGCGGGGGTCTCGCCGCCGAGCGCGTACGCCTCGTCGCAGACCCGTACGTGCAGGGCGTCGCGATCGGGCTCGGCGTAGACCGCGACGCTGGTGAGCCCTTCGTCGGAGCAGGCCCGCGCGATGCGGACCGCGATCTCGCCACGATTGGCGATGAGAACCTTGTGCACGACAGCTCTCCAGTCTTCTCCGGTGCCGGTCATCGGGTCGGCGGCGGCATCCAGCCGGCGGTCCGCCAGGCACCCTGCCCGAGCTCGACCGGCCGGCCGGTCATCCGCCGCGCGGGGGCCGCCCAGGCCGCACCAGCCGCCGCGGCGGAGCGGGACCGCAACAACGCGGCCACCACGATCGTGGCCAACTCCTCGTCGCTCGGGTCGCCGTGCACCACGAGGCGCGGCATCGCGGCGCTCACAGCGGGATGTTCCCGTGCTTGCGCGCGATCCGGGTCGTGCGCTTGTCGCGCAGCGCCTCGAGCGCCCGGGTCACGGCGAGCCGGGTCTCGTGCGGCATGATCACCTCGTCGACGTAGCCGCGCTCCGCGGCCACGTACGGGTTGCACAGTGCGCGCTCGTATTCCGCGCGCAGCCGCAGGCGCTCGGCGGCCGGGTCGGCGGCCTCCGCGACAGCGCGTCGGTGCAGGACCGTCACGGCGCTCTCACCACCCATGACCGCGATCTCCGCCGTGGGCCAGGCCAGGTTGATGTCGATGCCGAGGTGCTTGGAGCCCATGACACCGTAGCCACCCCCGTAAGCCTTGCGAGTGACCACCGTGACCATGGGTACGGTGGCCTCGGCGTACGCGTAGATCAGCTTCGCGCCGCGTCGAATGATGCCGTCGGTCTCCTGCTCCACGGCGGGCAGGAAGCCAGGTACGTCGACGAAGGTCAGCACCGGCACGTGGAACGCGTCGCACATGCGGATGAACCGGGCTGCCTTCTCGCAGGCGTCGATGTCCAGAGCCGCCGCCGAGACCATCGGCTGGTTGGCCACGACGCCGACGCTGCGCCCGGCGACCCGGCCGAAGCCACAGATGATGTTGCGGGCGAACAGTTGCTGGGTCTCGAGCAGTTCGCCGTCGTCCAACACGGCCCGCACCACCCGCTGCATGTCGTACGGCTGGTTGGGCCGATCCGGGATGAGCCCATCGAGCTCCCGGTCCTCGGCGGTGATCTCGGCGACCACCGGGGCGTCGTAGACCGGCGGCTCCTGCATGTTGTTCGAGGGCAGGTGACTGAGCACCACACGGATGTACTCGAATGCGTCCTTCTCGTCCTGGGCCAGGTAGTGCGAGGAACCCGAGACGGTGTTGTGGCGCATGGCGCCGCCGAGCTCCTCACGGTCCACCCGCCGGCCCGTGACGGTGTGCAGCACCTCGGGCCCGGTCACGAACATGTGCGAGATGTTCTCGACCATGACAACGAGGTCGGTGACCGCCGGCGCGTACACCGCGCCACCGGCGCACGGACCCACCATGAGGGAGATCTGCGGGATGACCCCGGACGCGGCGACGTGGCGCTTGACCAGCTCGGCGTAGAAGGCCAGGGAGACGACACCCTCCTGAATGCGCGCACCACCGGAGTCGTTGATCCCGATGATCGGGCAGCCGGTCTTGAGCGCCAGATCCATGATCTTGACGATCTTCTCGCCGTACACCTCGCCGAGGCTCCCCCCGAAGACCGTGAAGTCCTGGGCGAAGACGCAGACCCGCCGGCCGTCGATGGTGCCGTAGCCGGTGACCACACCGTCGCCCAGCGGCCGGTGTCGATCCATCCCGAAGTCGCGGCTGCGGTGCCGGGCGAAGGCGTCCAGCTCGACGAAGGATCCCGCGTCGAAGAGCGCGTCGATCCGCTCCCGCGCGGTCATCTTGCCCTTCTCGTGCTGGCGGCGTACCGCGTCGGTCTCGGCCATGGCCACCAGTTCCGCGCGTCGGTTGGCCAGTTCGGCGATGCGCTCCGCGGTGCTTGCCGTGCTCTCGTCAGCGGACATCGGCGGCACCCGCCCGGACCACCGCGGCCGACTCGGCCGACTTCAACTCGCCGTTCAGATACAGCGCGCGGCAGGCGCGCCGCTGCACCTTCCCGCTGGAGGTCCGCGGCACGACGCCGCGCCGGACCACCACGACCCGGTCGGCGTCCAGCCGCACACCGTCGCGGATCGCGGCGTGGACGCGCTTCCTGAGCTCGTCGGCTCCGGTGGCCCGCAACACCCGCCCGTCGGCCTCCACCACGACGATCAACTGCTCGGTCAGCCCGTCGTCGACCGAGAACGCGGCCGCGCAGTTGGTCTGCAGCCCGTCCACCGAGGACTCCGCCAGCAGTTCGATGTCCTGGGGATAGAAATTGCGCCCGTTGCGAATGATGACGTCCTTGAGTCTGCCGGTGACGAACAGCTCACCGTCGAGCAGGAAACCCAGGTCACCGGTACGCAGGTGTGCCTGGCCCGACGGGTCGCCGGCGATCCGGGCGGCGAACGTCTCATCGGTCTCGCGCGGACGGTCCAGGTAGCCCGTGGCGACACACGGACCGTGAATCCAGATCTCACCGACGACGCCCGGTGGGCAGACGCCGCCGTTCTGCGGGTCGACGACGCGTACCGTGGTGCGGCCAACCGCCCGGCCCAACCCGACCAGTGGCTGCGCGCCCTCCGCGCCGTCGGCGGCCGGTTCGGCCCGGCCCTCGCGCAGCGCCTGGCTCGACACCCACCGTACGCTGGGCAGGTCCTCCTCGGCGGCGGCAGTCGCCTTGAGAGTGTTCTCGGCGAGACCGTACCCGGCGCACATCGCCTCCGCGGCGAACCCGGCGGCGGCGAACCGCTCGGTGAACGCCTCGATGGTGTGCCAGCGCACCGGCTCCGCGCCGTTGGCGGCGACCCGCCACGAGGACAGGTCGAGGGTGTCGCCGAGGGCTGCCGCGCCGGCGCGCACACACAGGTCGTACGCGAAGCTCGGCGCCGCCGCGTGCGTGCCACGGAACCGGGAGATGGCATGCAGCCAGCGCTCGGGGCGGCGGATGAACGCCTCGGGCGCCATCAGGTAGACCGGGGTGCCGGAGCACAGCGGCAGCATGATGCCGAACAGCATCCCCATGTCGTGGAAGAGCGGCAGCCAGGAGACGATGACGTCGTCGGGGCGCAGCGGCCACGACTCCTCGGTCTCGGCGACATTGGCCAGGAAGTTCGCGTGGGTGACTATCACGCCCTTCGGGTCACCGGTCGAGCCCGAGGTGTACTGCAGCAGCGCGATGTCGTCCGGCTCCGGCGCGGCACCGATCCAGTCGGCGGTCGGCGCGGTGAGCGATTCGGTGTCGATCAGCGTCAACCCCCACAGCTCGGGCGCGTCGGCGAAGTCCGTCTCAAGGCGCTGCTTGATCGCGCCAGTGGTCAGCACCGTCGTGGTGCCGGCGTCGTCGGCGATCCGCCGCAGACGCCGCAGGCTGCTACGCCGATTGGGTGCCTGCACCGGCGCGGCGGCGATCCGGGCGTGCAGGCAGCCCAGCAGGGTACGGATGAATTCCAGCCCGGACGGGTACAGCAGCACGGCCCGACCACCGGCAAGACCGGCCTCGGCCAGCGCCCCGGCGCGCAGCCGGGCGGCGGCGTCCAACTCCCGGTAGGTCAGCGAGCCGTCGGGCTCCTCGCCATCTCGCAGAAAAACGTAGACGACCTCGTCCGGCTGCTTCTCCCGGCGCAGCCGCAGCGCGTCGGTCACGGTGCTGAACGCGGTGGCCCGCGGCTCGAATCCCGTGCTCGTCATGGTGTTTTCCTCTCTTGGCAGTCGTCGCCGCGGCTGGCTCAGGTGTAGGGAAGTTCGAGCGGCGCCAGGCTGTGGAAGAGGTCGCCCGGGCCAGGATTTGCCGGATCGGCTGCCCCGCCCAGGTGGTTGAGCACGCCCCACACCGCGTTGAGGGCGGTGGTGACCGCCCCCTCGGCGAAACCAGCGGTCCATGACACGTCGTCGCCGCACAGGAAGAAGCCGCGGTGCTCCGCCGCCATGTCGTGTTGCATGAACTGGGTGAACAACCGGCGCTGATACCGGTAGTGGCCGGGCAGGTTGGCCTTGAAGGCGCCCATGAAGTGCGGCTCGTTCTCCCAACTGACCGCGAGCGGCTCGCCGATCACGTGCGCCCGGATGTCCACCGCGGGATAGATCGAGGCGAGCCGGTCCAGCAGCACGTCGAGCCGCTCGCCGGCCGAGAGCGTGGCGACCTTCTGGGAGTCGTCGTTCCAGGTGTACGACAGACACATCACCGCGGGGTGCTGCGGCCCGTCGTCGAACAGGTACAGGCCCCGTATGATCCGGTCGCTCAGCGTCATGCTGAGCACCTCACGGCCGGTCGCCGGGTCGACGTCGCGCCAGAACGGACGGTCGACCAGGACGAACAGCTTCGACGAGCCCATGTAGTGGGTACGCTCGACCGCTGTCCACAGCGGGGTCGGCATCAGCGCCTCGTCACAGCGGACCCGGTTCAGCAGCGTCCAAACGTGCGGCGTGTAGACCACGGCGGGATAGCGGACCACCCCGCCGCCGGCGTCCTCGACCAGGATGTCGCGGCCGACCCGGCGCAGCCCGGTCACCCCGGGACGGGGCGAGCCGCCGTGCAGCCGGGTCAGCGATGTGCCGGCCGGCCAGTGCGCGAGGTCCGCCGGGCGGTGCTCCCACAACCCGCGGGGGAGCTGCTGTGAGCCGCCCAGGATCGCGACGTGGTTCTCGTCGGCCTCGGTGGACACCACCCGGAAGATCTCCAGGATTGAGTTCGGAAAGTCGGTGTCCCAGCCACCGGTCCCGAAGCCGACCTGGCCGAACAGCTCCCGGTACCGGAACGAGTCGAAGCCGGGGCTGGTCGCGAGGAAACCGTAGAACGACTGGTCGTCGTACTCCTCGACCAGGCGGTTCCAAATGGTCTTGAGGGTGGGCAGATCGCGGTCGCGCAGCGCGCTGCGCAGGGTGGACAGCTCGGCCCGCTCCTGAAGCGCCTTGGTCCACAGCTCGGTCACGGTCTGGTACTGCTGCGGCAGGTCGGCGTCGGTCCGAGCGAACTCGCGCTCGCCGTTCAGATCGATCACCGTGCTCGGCGTGGTCGGGGCCAGCGGGTTCGGGAACGGGCGGGTGGGCAACCCGAGCAGGTCGATGTAGTGGAACAGGGAACGGGCCGCCACCGGGAACCGCATCGCGCCCATCTCGGCCACCTGGCCCGGATGGCCCGGGAACGACACCGAGCGCATCCGGCCGCCGATCTGGTCGGCCTCGTACATCACCGGCCGCAGGCCCAGGCGCATCAGCTCGTACGCCGCGGTGAGCCCCGCCATCCCACCGCCGATCACCGCCACCGGGGTGCCGGCCCGCTCCGGTGGCAGCGTGCCCAGCCCGGCGGGGTGGCCGAGCCACCCGTCGTAGGAGAACGGGAAGTCCGGCACTAGCATCGTCACCGGAGGGGAATCGGCTGCAGTCATCGCATACGCCCTTTAGCCTGAGTCGGCAATACTGATCTGGATTCGGAACCGTCCGGCTCGGTCGTGCACGTTCGACGACGCTATTTGCGGCCGTCGTTGCAGGACAACCCCTATCCGCCGGGCGACGATCCCCCCTAACCGGGCGCGGGCATGCCGGCTGGGGGTCCGATAGGGGTTGATGGGGGTAGCCCCGGGACCGGACCGGTGACTATCGTCGGCAAAGCTGTCCGCCGGCTGACTGTGGGTGAATCTCGATGGAACAGAAGACAGCGGTTGTTTTCCCGGGAATGGGACCTTCTAATTTCTCCACGGTCGGGAGGTTCATGGTCCTCGACCCGTACGCGCGCCGTCGTATAGCCACCACCGACGAGGTTCTCGGATACAGCCTCCTGGACCGCTTCTACGAATCCGACGACGACTATTCCGAATACACCCAGATCGCATTCCTCGTCAATTCGGTGGCGCTCGCCGACCGGGCGGTGGCCGAGGGCGGCATGCGCGCGGAAGTCTGCGCCGGACCCAGCTTCGGGCAGAAGGCCGCCGCCTACTGGGCCGGGTCGATGGACTTCGGCGACGTGGTGCGGATGACCGCCGAGCTCGCCCGGTGCGAACGCGACTACTTCGCCGACCAGCACACGGACGTGGTCACGCACTCGTTCGTCCGGGTGCCCGAGGACCGCCTCCAGGCGTACCTGGACGACCTGACCCGTCGCGGCGGGTGGTACGACATCTCCGGCCGCCTCGACCGTGGCTTTCTCATGCTGTCGATCCGCGCGGGCCTGCTGGACGAACTCAAGCAGGCGATCAGCGACATGGGCGGCTATTCGATGTACACCATGCGCCCGCCGGTGCACGCCGGAATATTCGACGGCCTGCGCCGCCGTGTCGAGGAATCGGTGATCGGACGATATGCGATCGAAGCACCCCGGATGCCGGTCATCGCCGATCAGGACGGCCGGCTGGTAACCACTGCGGACGACATGCGGAGAATGCTGCTCGACACGTTCGACCGCGCGATCGACTGGCCGGCGATGGTCGCCACGCTGATCGAATCAGGGGTCAAGCGGATGTACATCACCGGGCCGGAGAACCTCTTCCGCCGGGTCGATTGCACGCGCCGCAATTTCGAGGTCGTGAACGTCGACCCGAAAGCGGCCCTGCGTACGTTGCTGACGCCTGCCTGACCCCGGTCGCGGTGGGGTCCGTAGGGGTGTGTTGCGTTTCCGGCGCCCACGTAATGTCGCCGCGAGTCGCGTTCTCTTTCAGGGCCGGGCCGGCGGAGTTGTGGAGCGGATAATATGGGGCAGCACGGGGAAAACGGTTCGCGGGCGGACGTCGCGGTGCTCGACCTGGTGACCGCGGTGACCGCCCGGGTCCTGCAGGCCGCCGAGTTGGGTGACGGCACCGTGGACGCCGACGTCTCCTTCATGGACCTCGGCTTCCATTCCCTGGCCGCAGTCGACCTGCACAGCCGCCTGAGCGGTGAGACCGGGCTGGACCTGCCGGTGACGATGCCGTTCGACTACCCGACCCCGCGAGCGCTCGCCCGCTACCTGCAGAGCCGTCTCACCGGCGACAGCGAGGCGCAGGTCGCCTGGTCGGCCGAGACCGCGCCCGGCCCGGTCGTCGACGACCCCGTGGTGGTCGTCGGCATGGGCTGCCGGCTGCCCGGCGGCATCGGCTCGCCCACCGAGCTCTGGGCGCTGCTGCACGCCGGCGAGGACGCCATCGGCCCGTTCCCGGACGACCGGGGCTGGAACCTTGCCACCCTGTACTCGGAGGACCCCGACGAGCCCGGCACCGCCTACACCCGGCACGGTGGCTTCCTCCGCGACGCCGCCGACTTTGACGCCGAGTTCTTCGGCGTGTCCCCGCGCGAGGCAGTCGCGATGGACCCGCAGCAGCGGCTGCTGCTCGAAACCACCTGGGAGGCGCTCGAACGCGCCGGCATCGAACCGCGCTCGATGCGCGGCCGGCAGGCCGGCGTCTTCGTCGGGGTCGAGAATCAGGAGTACGGCCCCCGGCTACAGGACGCCAGCGACGGACTGGAGGGCTACCTGCTCACCGGCACTGCCGCCAGCGTCGCCTCTGGACGTATCGCCTACACCTTCGGCTTCGAAGGCCCGACGGTCACCGTCGACACCGCCTGCTCCGCATCGCTGGTGGCGCTGCATCTTGCCGCCCAGTCGCTGCACCGCGGCGAGTGCTCGCTGGCGGTGGCTGGCGGCGCCGCGGTCATGTCGAGCCCTGGCGGCTTCATGGCGTTCAGCCGCCAGCGTGGACTGGCCCCGGACGGGCGCTGCAAGGCGTTCGGAGTCGGCGCGGACGGCACCGGCTGGGCTGAGGGCGCCGGCATGCTGGTCCTGGAGCGGCTCTCCGACGCCCGCCGCAACGGGCACCCGGTCCTCGCCGTCATCCGCGGCAGCGCCATCAACTCCGACGGCGCGTCGAACGGCCTGACCGCGCCGAACGGCCCGTCCCAGCGGCGGGTCATCCGGCAGGCGTTGGCGAACGCGGGGCTGTCGCCGGTTGACGTGGACGCGGTGGAGGCGCATGGCACCGGGACCCGGTTGGGTGACCCGATCGAGGCGCAGGCGCTGCTGGGCACCTATGGGCAGGACCGTCCGCAGGGGCGGCCGTTGTGGCTGGGCTCGATCAAGTCGAACATCGGGCACACCCAGGCCGCGGCCGGAGTCGCTGGTGTGATCAAGATGGTGCAGGCGCTGCGCCACGGGATGCTGCCTCGGACGCTGCACGCGGACGAGCCGACCGAGCAGGTGGACTGGTCGGCAGGAGCGGTGTCGCTGCTGACCGAGCCGCAGGCGTGGCCCCGGGCCGAGCGGCCACGCCGGGCCGGCGTCTCGTCGTTCGGCATGAGCGGCACCAACGCGCACGTGATCATCGAGGAGGCGCCGCCAGCGGAACCGGCTCCGGCACCCGAGCCGGCCGGCGACGACCCGGCGACACCGTGGATCCTCTCCGGCCGTTCCCCGCAGGCCCTGCAGGAGCAGGCCTCGCGGCTGCTCACCTGGCTGGCCGCCGAGCCGGACCAGCAGCCCGCGGACGTCAGCCTGTCTCTGGCCGTGAGCCGGACCCAGTTCGAGCACCGGGCTGTCGTCCTCGGCGCCGGCCGGGAGACCCTCGTGCAGGGCCTGACCAGCCTGACCAACGGCACACCCGACCCGAACGTGGTCACCGGCGCGGCTCGTCCCACGCCCCGGCTCGCGGTGATGTTCACCGGCCAGGGCAGCCAGCGTGTCGGCATGGGTCGTCGGCTCTACGACACCGAGCCGGTCTTCGCCGCCGCGATCGATCAGATCTGCGGCCTGCTGGACCGTCAGCTCGGCGTCTCCCTGCGCGAACTGGTCTTCGGCGCGGACACGACGACCGGCGACCTCGACGAGACCGTGTACGCCCAGGCCGGCCTGTTCGCCGTCGAGGTGGCCCTCTACCGGCTGGCCGAGTCCCGGGGTGTACGCCCGGACTACCTCATCGGCCACTCGGTCGGCGAAATCGCGGCGGCCCACGTCGCCGGCGTGCTGTCCCTGACCGACGCGTGCATCCTGGTCGCGGCCCGGGGCCGGCTGATGCAGGCGCTGCCCACCGGCGGCGCGATGGCCGCGGTCGCGCTCGACGAGGCCACCGTCCGCGCCGCCCTCGACGACCGGGTGTCGATCGCCGCGATCAACGGGCCGTCGTCGGTGGTGATCTCCGGCGTGGAACAGGCCGTCGCCGACCTCGTCGAGCGCTGGCGTGCCGACGGGGTCCGGGTCCGCCGGCTGCGGGTCAGCCACGCGTTCCACTCCGCGCTAATGGAGCCGATGCTCCAGGAGTTCCGCTGGTACGCGCGGGTGATGGAGTACGTCCCGCCGCGCATCCCAATCGTCTCCAACGTCACCGGACGCATCGCCACCGCCGAAGAGCTGTGCTCCCCCGACTACTGGGTGCGGCACGTTCGCGAGGCCGTCCGCTTCGCCGACGGGATCTCCGCGGTACTCGACCATGGTGTGACCGCGTTGCTGGAGCTCGGTCCCGACGGGGTGCTGTCCGGCATGGCGCAGGAATGCCTGGGGGACGCCGCTGTCACCGTGGTCACCGCTCTGCGCCGCGAGCGCGACGAGGCGCAGACCTTCGCCGCCGCGGTGGCCCGGCTGCACACCGCCGGCATCGGAGTTGACTGGATCGGTGCGCCGGCCACCGCTGGCGCCCGGGTGGTCGAGCTTCCGACGTACGCGTTCCAGCGGCAGCGCTTCTGGCTGGACACCGCTGCCGTCGCCGGTGATCCGGCCAGTCTGGGCCTGAACAGGCTCGATCACCCCCTGCTGGGCGCGGCGATCACGCTTCCGGACAGCGAGACCGTGGTGCTGACCGGTCAACTCGCGGCCGCCGGCCACCCGTGGCTGGCCGATTACCAGGTCGGTGACGTCGTCGTCGCCCCGAACAGCGTCCTGGTCGAACTGGCCGTTCAGGCCGGTGACCAGGTCGGCTGCGGCACGCTCCGGCAACTGACGATGCACGCGCCGTTGACCGTGGACCCGGACGGTGCCGTCGCGCTGCGAGTCACGGTCGAGGCGCCGACCGGCGGCGACCGGCCGGTGACGGTCCACTCCCGCCCGGCCGACGCTCAGGTGGAGACGCCCTGGACGATGCACGCCACCGGCACGGTCGCCGCTTCGCCCGCCGCGCCACCGGGAACCGGTGACGACGGCCCGACCGTCGAGGTCGACCTGCCGGTCACCGGATTCGGTCTGCACCCCGTGCTGCTCGACGAGGCGGTCCGAGGTGACGGTGTGCCGCTGTGCTGGGAAGGCTTCACCCTGTACGCCGAGGGCGCAACCGCCGTACGGGTCCGGCAGACTCCGGTCGACGACGGAACGGCCGTGCTGCTGACCGACACCGCGGGCGAGGTGGTCGCGACGATCGACCGGGTCGTCTTCGGTGAGCCAGCCGCGACCGTCCACGGGCGAACGCACGACTCATTGTTCCGCGTCGAGTGGCGTGAGGCGACGGTGCGGCCCGACACCGACGATCACGACGTCGTCGTCGTGCCCGTCCCGAACGACCCGACGGACGGCGTCCTCGAAGCCGTGCACGCCGCGACCGCAGAAGCCCTCGACACGGTGCAGCGACTGCTGGCCGACGAACGGGCGGACTCCCGGCTGCTGTTCGTGGCGCGCGGTCCCGGCCTGGTGCAGGCGGCCGTCTGGGGTTTGGTGCGCTCGGCGCAGAACGAGAACCCCGGCCGGTTCCTGCTGCTCGACACCGCTGACACGCCAATCAGCGACCGACTGCCGGACGGGTTGCTTTCGGCTGTTGTTGCGTCGGGTGAGTCGGAGTTGCGGGTGCGTGGGGGTGTGTTGGAGGTGCCGCGGTTGGTGCGGGCGGTGGTGG
>NZ_JBEZGL010000039.1:0-23196 GCF_040649915.1 Micromonospora sp. NPDC048839 | reverse complement strand
CCGGCGTAGGGGCGGTGGCACCTGCGATCACGGCGGTGTCGAGCCCTACGCGACGCAGCGCCGCCCGCATCTTCATGTCGTAGAGCGGACCGAGGGCGAGTGCTTGCGGCGGGCGGTGGCCCGGCCCCGCTGCTGCTGGTCGAGCACCACCTTGCGGATGCGCACCGTGGCCGGCGTGACCTCGACGCACTCGTCCTCGCGGCAGAACTCCAGCGCCTGCTCCAGGGTGAGCTTGCGCGGCGGGACCAGCTTCTCGGTCTCGTCGGAGGTCGACTGCCGCATGTTGGTGAGCTTCTTCTCCTTGGTGATGTTGACGTCCATGTCGTCGGAGCGGGAGTTCTCCCCGACGATCATGCCCTCGTACACCTCGGTGGTGGGCTCGACGAAGAGCTGACCGCGCTCCTGCAGGTTGGTCATCGCGAAGGCGGTGACCGCGCCGGCCCGGTCGGCGACCAGGGAGCCGTTGTTGCGGGTGCGCAGCTCACCGAACCACGGCTCGTAGGACTCGAAGACGTGGTGCAGGATGCCGGTGCCCCGGGTGTCGGTGAGGAACTCGGTGCGGAAGCCGATCAGACCGCGCGCCGGGACCAGCCACTCCATCCGGATCCAGCCGGTGCCGTGGTTGACCAACTGCTCCATCCGGCCCTTGCGGGTGGCGAGGAGCTGGGTGATCGCGCCCAGGTATTCCTCCGGGGCGTCGATGGTCAGCCGCTCGACCGGCTCGCAGGTCTTGCCGTCGATCTCCTTGGTGACGACCTGCGGCTTGCCGACGGTCAGCTCGTAGCTCTCCCGGCGCATCTGCTCGACCAGGATGGCCAGCGCCAGCTCACCGCGGCCCTGCACCTCCCAGGCGTCCGGCCGCTCGGTGGGCAGGACCCGCAGGGACACGTTGCCGACCAGCTCCTTGTCGAGCCGGTCCTTGACCATCCGGGCGGTGACCTTGGCGCCCTTGACCCGGCCGACCAGCGGCGAGGTGTTGGTGCCGATGGTCATCGAGATGGCCGGCTCGTCGACGGTGATCAGCGGCAGCGCGACCGGGTTCTCCGCGTCGGCGAGCGTCTCGCCGATCATGATCTCCGGGATGCCGGCGACGGCGATGATGTCGCCCGGCCCGGCGGTCTCGGCCGGCTTGCGCTCCAGGCCCTCGGTCATCAGCATCTCGGAGATGCGGACCCGCTGGGTGCTGCCGTCGGTGCGGCACCAGGCCACCGTCTGGCCCTTGTTGATGGTGCCCTGGCGGACCCGGCACAGCGCCAGCCGGCCGAGGAACGGCGAGGCGTCGAGGTTGGTGACGTGCGCCTGCAGGGGAGCGCCGTCGTCGTACGAGGGCGGCGGGATGTAGTCCAGCAGGGTGCGGAACAGCGGCTCCAGGGAGGTGCTGTCGTCCGGCACCGAACCGTCGGCGGGCTGGGTCAGCGAGGCGATGCCGTCGCGGGCGCAGGCGTAGACGATCGGGAAGTCGATCTGCTCCTCGTCGGCGTCCAGGTCGAGGAAGAGCTCGTAGGTGTCGTCCACGACCTCCTTGATCCGGGCGTCCGGACGGTCCACCTTGTTGATCACCAGAATGATCGGCATCCGGGCCCGCAGCGCCTTGCGCAGCACGAAGCGGGTCTGCGGCAGCGGGCCTTCGCTGGCGTCGACGAGCAGCACCACACCGTCGACCATGGTCAGGCCGCGCTCGACCTCGCCACCGAAGTCGGCGTGGCCGGGGGTGTCGATGATGTTGATGGTGACCGGGTCGGAGCCGTCCGCCGGCAGGTAGTGCACGCCGGTGTTCTTGGCCAGGATCGTGATGCCCTTTTCCCGTTCCAGGTCCCCGGAGTCCATCACCCGCTCGGTGTTCTCGCCGCGTGCGCCGTACGCGCCGGCCTGCCGCAACATGGCGTCGACCAGGGTGGTCTTGCCGTGGTCGACGTGAGCGATGATGGCGACGTTGCGGAGGTCGGTGCGAAGCTGCATACCCTCTATCCTTCCGCCTGCGCTCGCGCAGGCCGCGTCGGGGTCACCCCCAGGTGCCCCTGATCTATGGTGAAACTGCTGTCCGGGTGGTTCCCCCGGCTGGCATGCTGACTCCCGTGTTCCGGGGGCCTGAGTGCACGACCTGCTGACCTGGGTGCAGAGTCTGCCCGCCCTCTGGATCTACCTGGTCGCCGCGCTGATCGTGGCGGGCGAGACCGCGGTGATCTTCGGCCTGCTCGTGCCGGGTGAGGCTACCCTGCTGCTCGTCGGCTTCCTCACCTACAACGGTACCTTGCGGCTCGGACCGGCGTTGCTCGCGATGATCGTCGCGGCGGTCGTCGGTGACGGGCTGGCCTTCCGCGCCGGACGGCGCTACGGGCCCCGGCTGCGCGCCGGACTGGGTCACCGGGTCGGTCCCGAGCGGTGGGCCAGGGCCGATGCCATGCTCGCCCGGCTCGGCGGGCGGGGTGTGTTCGCGGCCCGCTGGGTGGCCTTCGCCCGCACCCTGGTGCCCCGGCTGGCCGGCGCGGCCGGCATGCCGTACCGGCGGTTCGCCCCGTGGAACCTGGCCGGGGTGGCGACCTGGGTGGGCGGCTCGGTCCTGCTCGGTCACCTCGCGGGTGAGTCGTACGACACGGTCTCCCGGCTGCTCGGCCGGGCCACCGGTGTGGCGCTGCTGCTGCTGGCCGGTCTGCTGGGCGTCGTGCTGGTCGGCCGGTGGCTGGGTCGCAATCCCGACCCGGTCCGCGCGCTGCTGTCCCGGGCCGGCGCGTTACCTCCGGTGCGGTGGCTCACCGCCCGCTACGGGGTGCTGTTCTTCCTGGTGGCCATGCGGATCGGGCCGGCCTGGACGCTGCTGCTCAATCTGGCCGCCGGGCTCCTGCTGCTCTTCGCCGCCGGGCTCGCCATCGCCGGCCTGCTCGCCGTGGTGATCCGCAACAGTGGGTTGGCCGCGCTCGACGACGCCATCGCGGGGTGGTTCGCCGCCCGGCGTACCCCGGACGCCGCCGAGGCCACCATGGTCGTGGTGTCGGCGGTGCGAGGGTCGGTGTTGATCACCCTGGTGGGGTTGGTGGCGGCGGTGCTGGCGTGGCGTAGCCGACCGTGGCGGGCGGACCTGCTGAGCGTGGTCGGCACGGTCGGTGCGTTCGTGCCGCTTGTGGTGCTGGCCGTGGCCGCCGAGGTGACAGGCGCGCACGGTGCCACGCCGGACGGTGGCGACGTGGCCGCGCTCTCGACCCAGAACGCCGTGGCCGCGGCGAGCTTCTGCACCCTGGCCTGGCTGGTGTCGCGTGGCGCCCGCTGGCCGGCGGCGGTGGCCGCGTGGACGACCGCCGCCGCGGGAGTGTTCGGGATCGGCGGTGCGCGGCTCTACCTCGGCCTGGACACGGCGAGCGGGACCGCCGCGGCGGTGCTGCTCGGGGTCCTCTGGACCGTGGTGTTCATGGTCGCCTGGGCCACCCGGGACCGGGCCGTCGGTGATCTCGAACGGCCGGACGACCAGGTGCGCACGCCGTCGCAGGGACATCGACGCCCGGTGGAACCCTGTTAGGGTGCGACCACTGTCACACGGGGGAGGCATCGGGATGGTTCGACGGATAAAACGGCTGGGCGCTGTGGCGCTCGCCGGGCTGCTGTTGTCAAGCGTGCTGGTCGGGTGCGCCCGCGAGGGGGAGAGCCCGCAGGACCAGACCGCTCCGGTCGCGCTCGCCGACACGCCGTTGGAGGCCCCCACCGACGAGGCCAGCGCGGAGCCGAGCCCCTCGGTGAGCGCCCTGCAGTCATTGGGTGCCGCGCCGAGCCGTCGCGCGTCGCCATCGCCGACCGCGAAGCCGAAGAAGAAGCCGACCCGCACGGCCCCGAAGCCGCTCGCGGTGGCGAAACCGCCCACCGAGACCGTGGTCCCGCCGGCGCCGCCCAAGCCGGCACCGAGTTCCTGCAAGCCGACCTACCGGGGCACCAAGGTCGCCCAGGCCGAGGTGAAGGCCGCGCTGACCGAGGCGGCCGGCCGTTCCTACTGGCCGGTCTCCGCGCCGGACATCAAGATTCCACTCGACCTGCTCAAGGCCACCGCCTGGCAGGAGAGCGGCTGGCAGTCCAACATCTACGCCTGCGACGGCGGCGTGGGGTTGATGCAGGTGATGCCGGGCACCGCGACCTGGATGAACCAGCGGTTCGAGCAGAGCTACGAGATCGACGACTACGGGGACAACGCCACCCTGGGGGCCACCTACCTGGCCTGGGTCACGAAGTACATCGGCGACATGTACTTCGGGTCCGACTTCCGCCTCGACCCGGGACTGTGCGGCGCCGAGCTGAACTCCTGCCTGCTCAACGCGGTCATCGCCGCGTACAACGCCGGGCACGCCGCGGTGGCGCAGGAGGGCGAGCCCCTGGTCGTCCCCAACCCGTCGTACGTGCGCAACGTGCGGGCGCTGATGACCGAGTGCGTCTGCCTGGGCTACTGATCTCGACGGGGCCGTGCCGGTGTCGCCACGGCCCCGCGGGTGTCGGTCAGTCGCGGGCGGCGACCGGCTCCGGCGACGCCGGGCTGTCCGCCGGGTGCTCCGGGGTGATCCGTCCGGGCCACCAGAAGCGGTCTCCGAGCAGGAACGCCAGCGCCGGCACGAGGACGGTACGGACCAGCAGGGTGTCGAGCAGCACGCCGATGCAGACGATGATGCCGATCTGGGTCAGCGTGATCAGTGGCAGCACGCCGAGCACGGCGAAGACCGCGGCGAGCAGGACGCCGGCGCTGGTGATCACCCCGCCGGTGACCCGCAGGGCGGAGAGCATCCCGTCGCGGGTGCCCGCACCGCGCGCGTCCTCCCGGGCCCGGGTGACCAGGAAGATGTTGTAGTCCACCCCGAGCGCCACCAGGAACACGAAGGCGAGCAGCAGCACACCGCTGTCCAGTGCGGGGAAGCCCAGCACGTGGTCGAAGAGCAGCCACGCCGCGCCGAGGCTGGCGAAGAACGACGCGATCACGGTGAGGACCAGCAGCAGCGGGGCCAGCAGGCCGCGCAGCAGCAGCACGAGCACGGCGCCGACGAGCAAGAGGATGATCGGCAGGATCAGTCGCAGGTCGCGGTCGTTGGCCTGGTCGGAGTCGTACGTGGCGGCCACCGAGCCACCGACGATCGCCCCGGAAGGCGCGTCGGCGCCGGCCGTGGCCGGAGGTGCGGAACCGGGAACGGCGGCGACCGCCGCACGCAGCGCCTCGACGGCGCGGTCCGAGGCGGTGGTGCCGGGTTCGGCGTCCAGGACGACGTCGACCTGGGCGACGGTGTTCCCGGCGTCACCGGAGCGCGCCGAGGCGACCCCGGGCACGGCGGTGGCGGCCTCGGTGACCGCCCGCACCGCCGCCGGGTTGGTGAGCACGGCCACCGGCTGGGTGCTGCCGGCGGGGAACGCCCGCGCCAGGGTCTGCGCCCCGGTCACCGCCTCGGGCTTCACCCGGAACTGTTCGGTCTCGGACAGGCCGGTGCGGATCCCGAGCCCGCCCAGCGCCAGGCCACCGAGCAGCAGGGTGGCCAGCACCGCGACCACCACCGGGCGGCGTTGCACGGCGGTGCCGAGCCGGCCCCAGAGCCGTCCCTCCCGGGCCGGGCCACCGACGCGGGGTACGAACGGCCAGAACAGGCCGCGACCGAGGAGCACCAGTACGGCGGGGAGCACGAACAGCGCCGAGAGCATGGCGAAGACCACACCGGTGGCGCAGGCCACGGCGAGTGCCCGGTTGGTCTCCTGCTCGCTGAGCAGCAGGGTGAGGACGCCGAGCACCACAGTGCCGCCGCTGGCAAGGATGGGCTCGGCGGTACGGCGCAACGCGGCGCGCATCGCCGCGTACCGGTCCTGCTCGCGCCGTAACTCCTCGCGGTACCGGGCGATGAGCAGCAGCGCGTAGTCGGTGGCGGCGCCGAAGACCAGCACGCTGGCGATGCCGGTGACCTGCCCCTGCTGGAGGTTGATGCCGACGGCCGGCACGATGGTGTCGACCGCGCGCAGGGTGAGCTGCTCGGTCGCGGCGACCACGACCAGTGGCACCACCCACAGGAACGGGCTGCGGTAGGTGATCAGCAACAGCAGCGCCACCACGGCGGCGGTCACCGCGAGCAGGGTGACGTCGGCCCCGTCGAACACCGAGGACAGGTCGGCGGTGAAGGCCGGGGCGCCGGTCACCTCTGCGGTCAGCCCGCCGGGCAGGTCGGCCAGCGCGGCGCGCAACTGGTCGACCGTGTCGGTGACCTCGTCCTGACCGCCGCCGGTGTCGATCGGCACGGCGACCAGCGCGACCGCCCCGTCTGGGGAGAGCTGCGGGGGACTGACCCGTCCACCCACCGCGAAGCGGCCCAGGTCGCCGGCACGTGCGGTGACGGTGGCGCGGTCGGCCTCGCTCAGCGCGCCACCGTCACCCCGACTCACCACCACGATGGCCGGTTGGACCTCGTTGGACGGCAGCTGCTCCTGCAGGCGCTCCACCTGGGTCGACTGCCACTGCGCGGACAGGCCGGTGGCGGAGACCGGTGCCGGGTTGTCCGGTTGGGGCGTTCCGAAGACGACCGCGCCGACGACGATCGCCGCGGCCACGGTGAGCCAGGCGGCCAGCCGACCACGCGCGACCCTGGTGAACACAGACATCAGATGACCCCAAAGTCCTTCGGCAGCCGAGTATCTTGATAGCCGAGATTATCGGCGGCTGTTCTATGCTGCAACCCGGGAGACCGACGACGGGAAGAGCGACGCGAGGTGGCGACTCACGGCATGTACCGGCGGCGCGACACGCGCCGCGAGCAGCTGGTCGCGGAGATCACCAACAACCTCCGGCGGTACGCGGTGGACGCCCAGCAGGTCGGCCACGCCTTCGCCAACCTGCACGGTCTCAACCCGACCGACCTCCAGGCCCTGATCGCGGTGATGGACGCCGAGCTGCTCGCTGACCCGATCACCCCCGGCCGCCTCGGCGAGCAGCTCAACCTCTCCTCCGGCTCGGTCACCGCCCTGATCGACCGGCTGGAGCGGGCCGGCCACATTCGCCGGGACCGGGACACCGTCGACCGGCGCAAGGTACTGCTGCACTACGCCGACCAGGGAGCCGCCCTGGCCATGCGGTTCTTCCAGCCGCTGGGCGCGCGTACCGACACGGTGATGGCCCGCTTCGACGACGACGAGCTGGAGGTCGTGCACCGGTTCATGGCGGAGATGAGCGAGTCGCTGCGGGGGCACCGGGACGCGGTGCGCGCCGCCCGGCCCGGATCGCCCCGCCCGACGACGGGCTGAGCCGTGCCGGACCGGCTGGTCACCCGCCTCGCCGCCGCCGTGCTGCGGTTGCCACCGATCCGTCCCGGCCCGGTGCGGGTCACCCGCGACATTCCGGTACGGACCCGCGACGGTGTGGTGCTGCGGACCGATCACTACGCCCCGGCGGTGCGGGACGCGCCGACCGTCCTGATCCGCACCCCGTACGGGCGGGGCGGACCGCTGCGGCTGCTCGGCCGGGTGCTCGCCGCGAGGGGACGCCACGCGGTGATCCAGGACTGTCGGGGCACCGGAGGGTCCGGCGGCACGTTCGCGCCGCTGGTGCACGAGCGCGACGACGGAGTCGACACCCTGGACTGGCTGCGTCGCCAGCCCTGGTGGTCGGGCCAGCTCGGCATGTTCGGGATCAGCTACCAGGGTTTCGCGCAGTGGGCGCTGGCCGCCGACGCCGGCGACGAGTTGCGCGCGATGGTCGCGGTGGTGACCGCCTCGGCCACCCGGGACTCGACGTACGCGGGGGAGTCCTTCGCCCTGGACACCGTGCTGACCTGGGCGGAGCTGCTGCACGCGCAGACCGTGCCGTGGTTGGCCCGGCAGTGGGAGCTCAAGCGGGGCCAGCCCCGGCTCGCCGCCGCGCTGGCGCACCTGCCGCTCGCGGATGCCGACCGGGTGGCCACCGGCGTGACCATCCCGTTCTTCCAGGAGTGGCTGCGCCACCACACCCCGGAGGCGGCGTACTGGCGCGAGCGCGTCTTCGCCGACCGGGTGGCCCGGGTGCGGGCGCCGGTGGTCATGGTGACCGGCTGGCACGACATCTTCCTGCCCGCCCAACTCGACGACCACGCCACTCTGCGCGCCGCCGGCACGCGGCCGCGCCTCGTGATCGGCCCCTGGACACACGGCAGCCCCGGGCTGTTCGTGGCTGCCCTGCGGGAGGGGTTGGCCTGGCTCGACGAGCACCTGACGGCGGCGCCCCCGCCCGGCCGGGGGTCGCGCCGCGCCGCGTCCGCCCCGGTCCAGCTGTACGTGGGTGGTCCCGGCGGCGGTTGGCGGGACCTGTCGGACTGGCCACCGCCGACGGTCGCAACCGCCTGGCACCTGCACCCGGGAGGCGAGCTGGCGGTACGCCCACCTGTCGCGTCGGCGCCGGACGAGTTCCGGTACGACCCGGCCGACCCCACCCCGTCGCTGGGTGGGCCGCTGCTGGTCGCCAAGCGAGCCGGTCCGGTGGACAACCGGCAGGTCGAAGCGCGCCCCGACGTGCTGACCTACACCAGCGCCCCGCTGACCGGACCGGTCGAGGTGATCGGCCCGGTACGCGCCGAGATCCACGTCCGCGCTGAGCTGTCGCACCTGGACGTCTTCGTGCGTCTGTGTGATGTGGACGAGCGCGGTCGATCGTGGAACGTCTGCGACGGTCTGGTGCGGGTGACACCCGAGCGGTTTACCGCCGACTCGTCCGGGGTGCTGCGGGTACCGGTGGCGCTCTGGCCGACCGCGTACCGGTTCGCCACCGGGCACCGGCTGCGGGTGCAGGTCGCCGGTGGCGCCCATCCGCGGTGGGCGCGCAACCCCGGCACCGGGGAACCCCTCGGTACTGCGGTGACGCTGCGTGCCGGTTGGCGGAAGGTGCTGCATGACCCCGCTCACCCGTCGGCGCTGCTGCTGCCGACCGTCCACTCAGCCCCGATGGCACCCCCAATCTAAAAAGAGCCCGTCTGAGCTGGGCATTCATCAATATTGCGGGCTATGGTTGCGGTAACGCCCGGTGCCGTGCAGCAAGCCGACCGGGATCGCCCGAAGCCCAACACCGCGTACGCGGTGTGACGTCGTCCCGGTCCCCGCCCCATCTGAGAGGGGGACCCCATGACTCGGGCCCCGGCAAACCTATTGGCCCTCCGCAGCCTGCTTCTCACTCACCTCGACAATGCCCCCGGTCCTGACGACCTGGACCCGGACGAGGTCGGCATCGTCGGCGATCCGGCCCACCTCGGTGGCTATCACTGCGGCTCGGACCGGGTGGTCACGAACGACTATTCGGTCGTCGAGTCACCCCGGGACCGAGCCGGACTGACCCTGGACGCGGCGGCGCTGGACGTCGGCCAGTTCGAGGTCCGTTCCGGCGGTCGGACGCACACCATGGCCAGCTTCTCGCTCTGGTGCGTGGCCCAGTGCGTCGCGAACGCGGCCGACACCCGGGACATCCGCGAGATCATCTACAGCCCCGACGGCAGCACCGTGAAGCGGTGGGACCGCCTCGGCAAGCGCAGCACCGGCGACAGCTCGCACCGCTGGCACACCCACTTCAGCTTCTTCCGTGACGCCATCAAGGCGGGTCGCGACCAACGGCCGTTGTTCCGCCGCTACCTCAGTTCCATCGGACTCCTGGAGGACGACGACATGACCCCCGAAGAACACAACTGGCTGGCCACCGTCCACAAGAACCTCACCGTGCTGGACGGCCGCAACCCGATCGGACAGATCTACACCCGGATAGCGGAGGGCCGGGACGACACCGGCGCCCCGGTGGTCGGCAACTGGAACCTGCAGGCGATGACGAAGCAGCTCACCGCCCTGCAGACCACGCTCACGGCACTGGCCGGGAAGGACTTCACCGACGAGGCGGCGATCATCGAGGGCGTCCTGGCCGGGCTCACGCCGGAGGATATCGCCGCGGCCATTCCGCCCACCATCGCCAAACAGGTCGCCGACGAGCTGTCCCGCCGGCTGGTCGCCTGAGCGGAGGGGCGGTCTGTAGCCGCCGGGCCGCCCCTCTCCGCAGTCCTCATCCGCAACAGTTGTTTAGCAATGGTCATTGCGCAAGAACTGCTGCGGATGTAATCCTGGGGGCATGGAGACCCCCGACGTACGCCACGTCACCGACTCGCGGGTGCTGGCCGCCATGGTCCACCCGCTGCGTCGCCGGCTGATGGACGTGCTCAAGGTGCATGGGCCGTCGACCGTCGGCCTGCTCGCCGAGCGCACCAGCCAGGCGCCGGCGAACGTCAGCCACCACCTCAAGGTCCTCGCCGCCGCGGACCTGGTCACCGAGGCTCCCGAGCTGGCCCGCGACCGGCGCGAGCGGTGGTGGCGGCTGGTCACCCGAGGGGTGCGCTGGTCCAACAGCGACTTCGACGCCGATCCGGCCGCCCGAGCGGTCGCCGACGCCGCCACCTCGCTCAACCTGGACCGGCACGTCGCCCTGGCCCGCGCCTGGCACACCGCCGACGACTCGGCGCACGCCGCCTGGCAGGACGGCCCGTTCTCCACCGACAGGTGGTTGCACCTCACCCCCGACGAGCTGTTCGAGCTGAGTCAGGAGGTGGCCGACCTGCTGGCCCGCTGGGCCGACCGGCCGCCGCCCGAGGACGGCCGCGAACGGCAGCCCGTGTTCGTGTTCGCCCACGGCATTCCGGCCCGGCCGTGACCGCGGCCACCCGGACCGGCCCGGATCCAGTCCGCCGAACGGGTGGGCTGCTGCGGCACCACGACTTCCGGCTGCTCTGGACCGGCCAGACGGTCAGCAGCATCGGCAGCAACGTCACCACCGTCGCGCTTCCGCTGGTCGCGGTCGCCGTCCTGGACGCCGGCACCTTCCAGGTGGCGGTGCTCACCGCCGCGGCCTGGCTGCCGTGGCTGCTGATCGGCCTGCCGGCCGGCGCGTGGGTGGACCGGCTGCCCCGCCGACCCGTGATGGTGGCGTGCGACCTGTTCCGCGCGCTGCTCTTCCTGAGCGTGCCGCTCGCCGCCGCACTCGACCGGCTCACCGTCTGGCACCTGCTCCTGGTGGCGCTCAGTGCCGGCGTGGCCCGGGTCTTCTTCGAGACAGCCGACCAGGTCTACCTGCCGGTGCTGCTGCGACCCGAACAACTGGCGGAGGGCAACGCGAAGCTGCACGCCGCCCAGACCGCGAGCTATGTCGTCGGCCCCGGCGTCGCGGGTCTGATCGCCCAGCTCATCGGTGCGGTCAGCGCTCTGCTGCTGGACGCGATCAGCTTCCTGGTCTCCGCGGTGTGCCTGCTGCGGATTCGCACCGTCGAACCGCGCGTTCGCCGAGTGGACCAGTCCAGGTCACTGCGCCGCGACATCGCCGAGGGGCTGCGCTTCGTCGCCCGAGACCCGTACCTGCGGGTGCTGACGGTCTTCGGCGCGGCCAGCAACATCGGGCTGACCGGCTACCAGGCCGTTCTGGTGGTCTTCCTGGTCCGGGAGCTTCGAATCGAACCGGGCCTGGTGGGCGCGCTGGTCGGTGTGATGAGCGCCGGAGGGATCATCGGGGCGCTGCTCGCCACCACGCTGGCCCGCCGCTGCGGCACCGCGCGGGCACTGCTGATCGCCGCGTTGCTCACCGGCCCGCCGGCCCTGCTCATCCCGCTTGCCGCACCCGGCGTCGGGCTGATCTGGCCGGCCCTCGGCGGGGTGCTGATCGGCCTCGGGGTGGCCATCGGCAACGTGGTCAAGGGTGCCTTCCGGCAGACCTACACGCCGCACCACCTGCTCGGGCGGGTGACGGTCAGCATGCATCTGCTCAACTACGGCACGATCCCGTTGGCGGCCGTGCTTGCTGGAGCCCTCGGCGCACGCTACGGCGTTGGGACAGCGATATTCGTGATGACCGCCTGGTTGGCGGTCACCCCGTTGGTTCTGTTGATCGGGCCGATCCGGAGGCGGCGGGACCTGCCCGCCGCCCCGGCGGCGTCTTGAGTGCGCTGCGACGGCGGCCGGAGACCGGCCGCCGTCACCGGCACGGAGCTACATCGGGCGGACGTTGTCCGCCTGCGGACCCTTCTGCCCCTGGGTCACCTCGAACTCGACCTTCTGGCCCTCGTTGAGCTCCCGGTAGCCGCTCGAGGCGATGGCGGAGTAGTGGACGAACACGTCCGGCCCTCCACCGTCCTGCTCGATGAAACCGAAGCCCTTTTCCGAGTTGAACCACTTAACCGTGCCGGTTGCCATGCATCTCTCCCTGTTCAAAGCGGCTGACCCTCGGCCTCTGGCCGATGATCGCCCGTACCTGTCCGACAGTAACGGGCGAAACCCCAATCCGCTGGCCGAAGTGCCGTAGGTCTTCCTGTGAAGTCGGGTGAACTCTGCGTGTGGGCATGTGAAACCTGCCCCGAACACCCGCCGCTGGGGCATGCTTGCGCCGATGAGGGGTGCCGCAGCCGACGTGCTGACCGAGCTGGAGCGCGAGATAAACGCGCCCGGCGCGGGCCTGGACCGGCTCCGGTTGCTGCCCACCCCGTTCGTCCCCGAGGTGCGGCTGCACCTGGCCGAGGACGCGATCGTCTACTGGGCTCGGATGGAGGCGGCCGCCGGGCACGCCCTGCCGGCCCCGTACTGGGCGTCCGCCTGGGCCGGCGGCCAGGCCCTGGCCCGCCACCTCCTGGACCACCCGGAGCTGGCCGCCGGTCGTCGGGTGCTCGACCTCGCCGCCGGGTCGGGACTGGTGGCCATCGCCGCCGCGCTGGCCGGTGCCGCGGAGGTGGTCGCCAACGACATCGACCCGTACGCCGTCGCCGCCGTCACCCTCAACGCGCGGGCCAACCGGGTCGCCGTCGACGTCACCGGCGACGACCTGCTCGACGGCACCGACGTGGAGGCCGACCTGGTGGTCGCCGGCGACGTGTTCTACGACCGCGCGATGGCCGACCGGATGTTGCCCTTCCTGCAGAGGGCCGCCGCCCGGGGCGCCGACGTGCTGGTCGGTGACCCCGGCCGGGGTCACCTACCGGCGGACCGCCTGACGGTCCTGGCCGACTATCCGGTGCCCACCACCGAACCCTCGGTCGACTCGTCGTTACGTCGGGTGCAGGTGCTGCGGCCCGTCTGAGCGCGGGACGCCGCCTCAGGGACGACCCCGAGACCGATACCAGGGGGGCCTGGGGGCTGTAACCGGATGTCCGACCTGGTGCGGCGGCCATAGCGTACGAGGCATGACGCAATGGCTGGCACAGGTCGGAGAACTACCCGTTCTGCTGCTGATGGGTGTGCTCGGTCTCGTCATGCTCTTCGACGCCGTACCCCTGCTGGGTGTCCTGGTCCCCGGCGACGTGGCGATCCTGGCCGCCGTCGGGGTGGGCCGCCCGACCACCGGGCTGGCGACCTTCACCGCGGTGCTGGTCGGCTGCCTGGCCGGCTGGTCCCTGAGCTTCCTGATCGGCCGTCGCTACTCCGAGCGGCTGCGACACAGCCGGATCGGCGGCTGGATCGGTGAGCCGCGCTGGGCAGCCGCGGAGGGGATCCTGCGTCGCGGTGGCGGTCGGATGATGGTCGTCGCGCCGTTCCTGCCCGTGTTCAACGCGCTACTTCCGCTGGCCGCCGGCGGGCTACGGATGTCGTACCGGCGATTTCTCGGCTGCGCGGCGCTCGGCGCCGCCGCCTGGGCCGGTCTCTACCTCGCGTTGGGCACCGCGTCCCGATCGCTGGCCGGGCTGCTGCCGGGGGACCCCAGCCCGTTGTTGGTGACCATGGGGGTCGGGGTGGTGCTGGCCTCCGTCGTGCTGCTGGGGGCGCGGCGGCGGTTGTTCGCTGTTGCTGGCTGAGGTTGCTGGGCTGGTCGGTGGTTGCTGGGCTGGTCGGTGGTTGCGGTTGGGGGGCGGGGCCTGCCGTGCCCGGCTCCGGGCGGTCAGGCTTGATCCCTGCGCCGGGCACGGCAGGCCCCGCCCCCGTCGTGGTTGCGGCTCGTCCGGTCGCGCCGCGTCCCAGCGAGGGTTGAGGGATCTTCAGGGTGAACGGTCAGCGTTTGGTTCTTCTATCTGGCGGGGTTACCAGTTGGGGTGGGGGTGGGGGGTTACCAGCCTCTTGCCTTCCACTGGGGGAGGGCTGGGCGCTCGGCTCCCAGGGTGCTGTCCTTGCCGTGGCCGGGGTAGAACCAGGTGTCGTCCGGCAGTTGATCGAACAGCTTGTGCTCGACGTCGTCGATCAGCGCGGCGAAGCGCTCCGGGTCCTTGTCGGTGTTGCCAACGCCACCCGGGAAAAGGCTGTCGCCAGTCCAAAGGTGCGGGGTGCCGGCCGGGTCGCGGTAGAGCAGGGCGATCGAGCCCGGGGTGTGCCCCTTGATGTGGATGACCTCCAGCGCGCAGTCGCCGACCGGCACGGTGTCGCCGTCGCCGAGACGCTCCGCCTCGATCGGGAGCCCGTCCGCGTCGTCGGCGTGCACCAGCGCCCGCGCGCCGGTCTTGGCGACCACCTCCTCCAGGGCCACCCAGTGGTCCATGTGCTGGTGCGTCGTCACCACGGCGGTGAGCCCACCGTCGCCGATCAGCTCCAGCAACCGGGGCGCCTCGTTGGCGGCGTCGATCAGCACCTGGTCACCGGTGCCCGTGCAGCGCAGCAGGTACGCGTTGTTGTCCATCGGACCCACCGACAGCTTGCTGACGGTCAGCCCGTCCAGCTC
The DNA here is from genome assembly GCF_040649915.1 of Micromonospora sp. NPDC048839. NCBI lineage: Bacteria > Bacillati > Actinomycetota > Actinomycetes > Micromonosporales > Micromonosporaceae > Micromonospora > Micromonospora sp. NPDC048839. Next base: position 8,579 of record NZ_JBEZGL010000039.1, on the reverse strand, counting down.
GCGTACCGCCGGCGCGCCGCCGTGGGTGACGTCTCCGCTATATGTCATGACGCTTCTATATCCATTCCGGTGGAGTAGGCAGGGGGCCGTCGGGAGTGACGGAGAGCGGGCCGCCGGCGGCACGGCCGATCAGCCAGGCGGCGAGGTCGGACACGGCACCGGCGACGACCGGGGCGCCGACGCGGTCCCCGATCACCACCTCGTGCCCGCTGCCGTCCGGGCGTAGCACCAACGACGGCGGCGTCGGACCCGTCGAGTGATGGCTGGCGGCCTCCCGCAGCAGCCGGAGGGCGAACGTCTCCGACCAGTCCGCGGGTCGGTAGTCGGCGGCCAGGTCGAGATGGTGCACCTCGATCTCGCGCAGCCGACCCCACACGAGCAGCGCCGCCGGCCACGGTCCCCTACGCGCCTGCACCGTCGCCGCCCAGGCCTGCGCGGGCATCGCCGCGACCGCCTCGGCGAACAGGTCGGCGGTACGCCGCAGATCGTCCAGGTGCTCGGCGGATGGCCGACCCGAGCCGGTCTCGATGTCGGTGGTGCGGGCCGCCAGCGAGGCGTACATCGGCAGTGCCTCGCCGGTGCGGGCCGACGTGAGCAGGTTGACGAAACCGTCGGCGTTGCGCGCCAGGTGGGTCAGCACGTGGCCGCGCGTCCAGCCCGGCAGCAGCGACGCCGCGGCCAGGTCCGCGGCGTCGAAAGACGCTGCGGTACGCAGGAGCCGGCTGGTGGCCGCGTCCACCTCACCCATCAGCAGGAGCGGATCCGTGGTCACCCGTCGACCCTAGCGGTCCGCCGCCCGCGCCGTCGCCGGGGAAATCGCTTTCGGCGTGCCGGCGGGCGACCTACCGTCAGCGGCAGACGCGGCACCGGGACATCGGACGGAGGTGGTGATCATGCCGGACGTGGCACGCGTGTTCCGCCATCACCCGCTCCGACACCGATGAGGATGCCATGACGATCGATCTGACCGCGCTCGGCTGGGATGCCGAGCGGGCGACGTACGCCGTGCGACGCGGCGAGCACCAGCCGGGCCGCGTGGCTCGGGTCGACCGGGGGGTCTGCACGGTGCTCACGGCGGCCGGCCCGGTCCGGGCCAGCCTGGGCGGCGGGGTGCTGGCCGCCGCCGCCCGGGATCCGTCGGCGCTGCCCTGCGCCGGAGACTGGGTGCTGCTCACCCACTGGCCGGACCGCCGCGTCACCGTGGGGGCGGTACTGCCGCGGCGGGGCGCGCTGATCCGTCGTACCGCCGGCAAGGACGCCAGCGGCCAGGTGCTGGCCGCCAACCTGGACGCGGCCGCCGTGGTGGAGCCGGTGCACCCCGAGCCGGACGTGGGCCGCATCGAGCGACTGCTCGCCCTGGCCCACGAGTCCGGTGCCCGGCCACTTGTCGTGCTGACGAAGGCCGACCTCGCGGCCGACCCCGCCGCGTTGGCCCGCCAGCTTGCCGCGGTCGCCCCCGGGGTGCCGGTGCTGCCGGTCAGCGCCGAACGTGGCGTCGGGCTGGAGCCGCTGCGCGCCGAGGTGACGCCAGGCCGCACGCTCGGTCTGCTCGGGCCCTCCGGCGCCGGTAAGTCGAGCCTGGTCAACGCCCTGGTCGGGGCGGTGATGATGCCCACACAGGCGATCCGGCGCGTCGACGGCAAAGGTCGACACACCACCACCTGGCGGGCTCTCGTACCGATCCCCGGTGGCGGTGCCGTGATCGACACGCCCGGGGTGCGCGCGGTGGGCCTGCTGGACGGCGCGGTCGGGCTCGACCGGGCGTTCGCGGACATCGCCGGTCTGGCCCAGGGCTGCCGGTACGCCGACTGCGGCCACGACGGCGAGCCCGCCTGCGCGGTGCGCGAGGCGCTGCAGACCGGCGAACTCCCCACCCGCCGGTGGGAGAGCTGGCGGCGGCTGCAGGGCGAGGTGGCCCAGGAGGGTCGACGGCGCGAGGCGCGGGTGGCGGCGGAGCGGCGCGGTGGGTGGCGTTCGGCCCGGCGACGGGCTGCCCGGCCTCCGTCGCCCGGCGGGTACTGACCGGCGGGGGTGTGCGCGGCGCTGGCGGGCGGCGCGCGGCAACGCTGCGCGTCCGGCGTGTGGGGGGCCGTGGCTCGTGCGGCCGACCGGGCTGAGCTGGGGGAATGTGCGGGCGGGGGAAACTGTCATACCTCGGGGCTAGAGTTGCCGAGGCGTGTTTCCTGCGCCCGCACGACCGCTCAGATCATCCCAGAGCGGGACAGATCCTTCGCTTCGTCTTCTCCCGGGAGTACACGCACCGTGGCCGACCGACTGATCATCCGTGGCGCGCGCGAGCACAACCTGCGTGACGTCAGTCTCGACCTGCCCCGGGACGCACTCATCGTGTTCACCGGGCTGTCCGGGTCGGGCAAGTCGAGCCTGGCCTTCGACACGATCTTCGCCGAGGGGCAGCGCCGCTACGTCGAGTCGCTCTCGTCGTACGCCCGGCAGTTCCTCGGCCAGATGGACAAGCCAGACGTCGACTTCATCGAGGGCCTGAGCCCCGCCGTCTCCATCGACCAGAAGTCCACCTCGCGCAATCCGCGGTCGACCGTCGGCACCATCACCGAGGTCTACGACTACCTGCGTCTGCTCTACGCCCGCATCGGCGAGCCGCACTGCCCGGTCTGTGGCGAGCGGATCTCCCGGCAGAGCCCCCAGCAGATCGTCGACCGGGTCCTCGCGATGGCCGAGGGCACCAAGTTCATGGTGCTCGCCCCGGTGATCCGTGGGCGCAAGGGCGAGTACGTCGACCTCTTCGCCGAGTTGCAGGCCAAGGGCTACGCCCGGGCCCGGGTCGACGGCGTGGTGCACCCGCTGACCGAGCCGCCGAAGCTCAAGAAGCAGGAGAAGCACACCATCGAGGTGGTGATCGACCGCCTCACCGTCAAGGCGAGCGCCAAGCAGCGGCTGACCGACTCGGTCGAGGCCGCCCTGGGCCTGTCCAGCGGTCTGGTGCTGCTCGACTTCGTCGACCTGGCGGAGGACGACCCGGACCGGGAGCGCCGTTACTCGGAGCACCTGGCCTGCCCCAACGACCACCCGCTGGCCATCGAGGATCTCGAACCCCGGGTCTTCTCCTTCAACGCCCCCTACGGCGCCTGCCCGGAGTGCACCGGCCTGGGCACCAAGAAGGAGGTCGACCCGGAGCTGCTGGTCCCCGATCCGGAGCGCAGCCTGCGCGAGGGCGCCATCCAGCCCTGGTCCACCGGGCACAACCTGGAATACTTCCTGCGCCTGCTGGAGGCGCTCGGCGAGGCCCAGCACTTCGACGTCGACACCCCGTGGCGGGCGTTGCCGGCGCGGGCGCAGAAGACGATCCTGCACGGCTCCGACGACCAGGTGCACGTGCGTTACCGCAACAAGTACGGCCGTGAGCGCTCCTACTACACCGGCTTCGAGGGTGTGGTGCAGTGGATCGAGCGGCGGCACTCCGACACCGAGTCCGAGTGGTCCCGCGACAAGTACGAGGGCTACATGCGCGACGTGCCGTGCGCGGCGTGCGGCGGCGCCCGGCTCAAGCCCGAGGTGCTCGCGGTCACCCTTGCCGGCAAGAGCATCGCCGAGGTCTGCAACCTGTCCGTGGGGGAGTGCGCCGACCTGCTCGCCGGCATCGAGCTGACCGACCGGCAGAAGATGATCGCCGAGCGGGTCCTCAAGGAGATCAACGCCCGGTTGCGGTTCCTGCTCGACGTCGGCCTGGACTACCTCTCCCTGGACCGCCCGGCCGGCACGCTCTCCGGCGGCGAGGCACAGCGCATCCGGCTGGCCACCCAGATCGGCTCCGGCCTGGTGGGCGTGCTCTACGTGCTCGACGAGCCCTCGATCGGGCTGCACCAGCGCGACAACCACCGGTTGATCGAGACCCTGATCCGGCTGCGGGGCCTGGGCAACACGCTGATCGTGGTGGAGCACGACGAGGACACCATCCGCACCGCCGACTGGATCGTCGACATCGGGCCCGGCGCGGGTGAGCACGGCGGCAAGATCGTGCACAGCGGGTCGGTCCCCGCGCTGCTGAAGAACAAGGAGTCGATCACCGGGGCGTACCTGTCCGGGCGTCGGTCGATCCCGACACCGCCGACCCGCCGGCCGCAGGATCCGGGCCGGGAGCTGGTGGTGCACGGCGCGCGCGAGCACAACCTGCGCAACCTGACCGTCCCGTTCCCGCTGGGCCAGCTCATCGCGGTCACCGGAGTCAGTGGCTCGGGCAAGTCGACGCTCGTCAACGACATCCTGTACGCGGTGCTGGCCAACCAGATCAACGGCGCCCGGCTGGTGCCCGGCCGGCACACCCGGGTCTCCGGTCTGGAGCACGTGGACAAGGTCGTGGGCGTGGACCAGTCGCCGATCGGCCGTACGCCGCGCTCCAACCCGGCCACCTACACCGGGGTCTGGGACCACGTCCGCAAGCTCTTCGCCGAGACCACCGAGGCGAAGGTCCGCGGGTACGGCCCGGGTCGGTTCTCCTTCAATGTCAAGGGCGGGCGTTGCGAGGCCTGCTCCGGCGACGGCACGATCAAGATCGAGATGAACTTCCTGCCCGACGTGTACGTCCCCTGCGAGGTCTGCAAGGGCGCCCGGTACAACCGGGAGACCCTGGAGGTGCACTACAAGGGCAAGACCGTCTCGGACGTGCTGGAGATGCCGATCGAGGAGGCCGCCGAGTTCTTCTCCGCCATCCCGGCCATCCACCGGCACCTCAAGACCCTCGTCGACGTGGGCCTGGGCTACGTCCGCCTCGGTCAGCCCGCGCCGACCCTCTCCGGCGGCGAGGCGCAGCGGGTCAAGCTCGCGTCCGAGCTGCAGAAGCGCTCCACCGGGCGGACGGTCTACGTGCTCGACGAGCCGACCACCGGTCTGCACTTCGAAGACATCCGCAAGCTGCTGATGGTGCTGGAAGGGCTTGTCGACAAGGGCAACACGGTGATCACCATCGAGCACAACCTCGACGTGATCAAGACGGCCGACTGGCTGATCGACATGGGTCCGGAGGGGGGCCACCGGGGCGGCACCGTGCTCGCCACCGGCACCCCCGAGGAGGTCGCCGAGGTCGCCGAGAGCCACACCGGCGAGTTCCTGCGCCAGGTGCTCAAGCTCGACGGCGCGGCGGCGGGCGCGGCGGCCGCCACCACCCGGGCGGCCAAGGCCAACGGTGTCACCAAGGCGCGAGCGAGCCGGAAGGTGCCCGCCGCCGCACGGTGACCTCCACCTGCCGGAGTCCGGCGCGCGCGGGGCGTTCGGTCGGGTCGCCTGCGGCGGTCCCGGCCGGCCTCGCGCTGCCGGTGCCGGCGTGACCTGATCGGTCGAGGGCTGCCCCGTCCCATTTCAGGTTCGGACGGATGCTGTGGTGAACCATCCGGCACAGTTGCTCGTGTGGACAATGTGTGGCCGGCTCTTGACCGGCGCGGCGGGCTAGAGAGAGGCGAGGCATGAGTGACGATCAGGCGCTGACCGGTCCGGGTACGCAGACGCGGCGCACCCTGCTCACCGGCGTCGGGGCGGTCGGCGCGGCCGTCGTCCTGGCGGCCTGCGGCAGTGACGACGGCGACAGTGGCAGCGATGCCCCCACCAGTGGTGGCCCGGCGGTGCCCAGCAGCGGTGACGCCGGCGGCGGCGACCGGCAGGGTGCCCAGTCCCTGGCGACCACGGCCGACATACCGGTCGGTGGCGGCAAGGTCCTCGCCGCCCAGGGTGTGGTCATCACCCAGCCCGTGGCCGGCCAGTTCAAGGGTTTCAGCCCGATCTGCACCCACCAGAACTGCCCGGTGACGAATGTCGACGGCGGCACGATCAACTGCACCTGCCACAACAGCAAGTTCTCGATCGAGGACGGCTCGGTGAAGGCCGGCCCAGCCACCAAGCCGCTGCCTCCCAGGGACATCAAGGTCACCGGAGACCAGATCTCGCTGGCCTGACCGGCTCGGGGGGAGCGACCAGCGCGCCCCCGCCACCTGATCGACTCGCGTTTCGGGAAGTCGGGGTGTCCGCGCCCAGCCGACACCCCGACTTCCCGGAAACCGAGTGGATCTAGCGCCGGCAACGGGCTGTCGGTGGTGCGGACTAGGCTTGTTGACGTGGCTGACCCCTCGACCTACCGTCCCGCACCTGGCACCATCCCGGAGTCACCGGGGGTCTACCGCTTCCGCGACGGGACCGGCCGGGTGATCTACGTCGGCAAGGCGAAGAACCTGCGCAGCCGGCTCAACTCCTACTTCGGCGACGTCTGGAATCTGCACGAGCGCACCCGGCAGATGGTCACCACCGCCGAGTCGGTGGACTGGATCATCGTCGGCACCGAGGTCGAGGCCCTCCAGCACGAGTTCACCTGGATCAAGCAGTACGACCCTCGGTTCAACGTCCGCTACCGCGACGACAAGTCGTACCCCTACCTGGCCGTCACCCTCAACGAGGAATACCCCCGGTTGCAGGTGATGCGCGGCGCCAAGCGCAAGGGGGTGCGCTACTTCGGTCCGTATTCGCACGCCTGGGCCATCCGGGAGACCCTCGACCTGCTGCTCCGGGTGTTCCCCGCCCGGACGTGCTCGGCCGGCGTGTTCAAGCGCGCCGGCCAGGTCGGCCGTCCCTGCCTCCTCGGCTACATCGGCAAGTGCTCGGCGCCGTGCGTCGGCACCGTCTCCGCCGACGAACACCGGGCGATCGTCGACGGGTTCTGCGACTTCATGGCCGGGCGCACCGACACCATGGTCCGCAAGATCGAGCGCGAGATGACCGAGGCTAGCGAGCAACTGGAGTTCGAGCGGGCCGCCCGGCTGCGGGACGACGTGGCCGCGCTCCGCCGGGCCATGGAGAAGCAGACGGTGGTGCTGGGCGACGGCACCGACGCCGACGTGGTCGCGTTCGCCGATGATCCGCTTGAGGTGGCCGTGCAGGTCTTCCACGTTCGCGACGGCCGGGTCCGCGGCCAGCGGGGGTGGGTGGTGGAGAAGACCGAGGACCTGACCACCGGCGACCTGGTGCACCACTTCTGCACCCAGGTGTACGGGGGCGAGCAGGGCGAGGCCGACGTGCCCCGGGAGTTGCTGGTGCCCGAGCTGCCCGCCGACGCCGACGCGCTGGCGGAGTGGCTCTCCGACCACCGGGGCAGCCGGGTGTCGCTGCGGGTGCCGCAGCGCGGCGACAAGCGCTCACTCATGGAGACGGTGGAGCGCAACGCGAAGGACGCGCTGGCCCGGCACAAGCTGAAGCGTTCCGGTGACCTGACCACCCGGGGCAAGGCGTTGGACGAGATCAGCGAGGCGCTGGGCATGCGCACCTCGCCGCTGCGCATCGAGTGTTTCGACATCTCCCAGATCCAGGGCACCGACGTGGTCGCCAGCATGGTGGTCTTCGAGGACGGGTTGCCCCGCAAGAGCGAGTACCGCCGGTTCATCGTCCGGGGCGCCACCGACGACCTGTCCGCCATGTCCGAGGTCCTCCGCCGCCGCTTCGCCCGATACCTGGACGCGAGGGCCGAGACGGGAGAGGTGGGGGTGGAGTCGGCCGACGACCCGGCCACCCCGGAGGATGCGGTGGAGCCCCAGGTCGGCGTCCTGATCGATCCGACCACCGGCCGGCCGCGCAAATTCGCGTACCCGCCGCAGTTGGTGGTCGTCGACGGCGGCGCTCCACAGGTCGCCGCCGCCGCGCAGGCCCTCGCCGACCTGGGCATCGACGACGTGGCGTTGTGCGGCCTGGCCAAGCGGCTGGAGGAGGTCTGGCTCCCGGACGACGAGCTGCCGGTCATCCTGCCGCGTACCTCGGAGGGGCTCTATCTGCTGCAACGGATCCGTGACGAGGCCCACCGGTTCGCCATCACCTTCCATCGGCAGCGCCGATCCAAGCGGATGACCGAGTCGGCGCTGGACCACGTGCCCGGCCTCGGGGAGGTGCGGCGCAAGGCGCTGCTGCGCCACTTCGGGTCGCTCAAACGGCTCTCCGCCGCAACGGTCGAGGAGATCACCGAGGTGCCCGGGGTGGGTCGACGCACCGCCGAGGCGATCCTGGCCGCCCTCGACAAGGACACGACGACCCTCGACAAGGACATGACGACCCTCGACAAGGACACGACGACCGACGAGAGCGCGGAAGCAACCCCCGGCGCCTGACGTCGCCCTCGTCTCCTCGGCGCGCGGCCAGTCGCGGCACCCATGAACGTGCTCGATCCTGGGTGTAGTGGCCTCGTGGCATGGGGAAGGGCCTGTTTCCTGGATCCTGCACGATCTAGCGGGACGCGAGGTTCGTACGGCCCGCCGCCCCCGACCAGGCCGGACCCACACACGACGCGCACCGTCCCAGGGCCGGCCCGGGGGCGGGCCGGTTCGGGCCGGTTCGGGGCGGTTCGGGGCGTGCGAACGGCGCAGATCGGCATGATCCACTCGACTTTCATGATGGTGTGCTGTTCCCGGCGCCCGGAAACCGCGACTTTCAGGAACCCGAGTCGATCACCCCGCCTCGTCCGCCGTGTCCAGGCCGTCGGGTGGGCGAGGTGCGCAGGTTGTCCGGTTTGGTGGCTGGTGTCGGGTGGCCGGGGCCACCCCGGGGGCGGAATCGGCGGCCGGGCCGGGTCGTTATAC
>NZ_JBEZGL010000038.1:0-24204 GCF_040649915.1 Micromonospora sp. NPDC048839 | reverse complement strand
GCCGAAGCCGATGGCGAGGGCCAGTAGCGCCATCGTCGCCGCCGACGTGAACAGCGCTCGCGGTCGGCGCGCCCGTCTGTTCTCCCCGACGGGTACGCGAGCCCGCCCAGGGCTGATCGGCTACGGTCACCGGCATGACCTGGGATGATCTCGACGCCCACCTGGACCGGGTGCCCGGCACCGTCTCGGCGTACGTGGGACGGCTCGACGCGTCGCCGACCTGGACCCGCCACCCGGACGCCGCCCACTATGCGGCGAGCACCATGAAGGTGGCGGTGCTCGCCGCGCTGCACCGGGCCGCCGAGGCGGGCACGCTGGACCTGGACGCCCCGGTCCCCGTGGTCAACGAGTTCGACTCCGCCCAGTCCGGCGCGCCCCGGTTCTCCTGCGCGCAGCCCTACGACAACGACGACGCGGTCTGGGACCGGGTGGGCGGCACGGCCCCGCTGCGCTGGCTGGCCGAGCGGATGATCGTGCGCTCCAGCAATCTGGCCACCAACCTGGTCATCGGGCACGTCGGGCTGCCCGCCGTGGCCGAGGTGTGGGCGCTGACCGGTGCCCGCGCCAGCGTCACGGGTCGGGGCATCGAGGACTTCGCCGCCCGCGCGGCCGGCATCACCAACACGGTCACCGCCGCCGACCTGGCGGCCCTGCTCGGCGCGCTGGCCACCGGGGTCAACGTCCCCGGTCGGCTCGCCTCACCAGCGACCTGCTCGGCCATGCTGGACGTCCTGCTCGCCCAGGAACACCGGGAGGACCTGGCCGCCGGCCTGCCCGAGGGCACCCGCATCGCGCACAAGAGCGGTTGGGTACGCGGTGTGCGCCACGGCGCCGGCGTGGTGCTGCCCGCCGACGCGCCGCCGTACCTGATCGCCGTCTGCACGACCACCGGCCCGACCGACGACGACGACGAGACCGGGGCCGACGCCTGCCTGCTGATCGCGCACATCTCCGCGCAGGTCTGGGCCGCACGCCACCAGCTCTGACCCCCGCCCGTCCGGCTACGCTGCTCGCACCCCCACCCCGGAGCCGCCGATGCCCCGCAGTCGCGCCGTCCTGATCGCCTTCCTCGTCGTGACGGCGGCGAACCTGCTGGCCAACGCCACCGGCGGAGGCGTGGCCTTCCTGCTCACCAAACCGCTGCTGATGCCGCTCCTGGCCGCGTACCTCTGGCGGGCCAGCGCCGAACGCGGAGCCCGACCGGACCGGCTGGTGCTCGTCGCGCTGACCTTCGCCACCGGCGGCGACGTCGCGCTGATGATCGACGGCACCGGCTGGTTCCTCGCCGGCATGGCCTGCTTCCTCGGCACACACCTCTGCTACGTCACGGCCTTCACCCGGCACGGCGCCGCGACCGCGCTGCGCCGCGCGCCGCTGGTCGCGGTCCCCCTGGGGTACGCCGTGCTGACCGCCGCCGCGCTCTGGTGGATGTGGGTGGGGCTGACCGACGTCGGACTCGCCGTGCCGGTGGCCGGCTACGCGCTCGCGCTGGCCACGATGGCCACCACCGCCGCCACCCAGGGCTGGCGGGTCGGTCTCGGCGCCGCGCTGTTCCTCGGCTCCGACCTGTTGATCGCCGCCGGGGTGGCTGAGGTGGCCCGACCACCCGGCGCACCCGTGCTGGTCATGGCCACCTACGCCGCCGGCCAGGCGCTGATCGTCCTCGGCCTGGCGGCCCGCGTCGGCACACCCCCGAGAGCGCCGGTCACTCCAGCAGGTGCGCCCGCAACGCGCTGAGGGTCTCGTCGGTGAGCCCGAGCCCGTCGCGCAGGTACGCGTCGAACGAACCGTGCACCCGGCGCACCTCGTCGTAGCCGGCGTCGAGGTACTCGGCGCGAACCTCCAACACCGGCAGCACCGCGTCGACGTCCAGCTCCGGTTGCCGGCGCCGCATCGCCTCGACGATCACCACGCGCAGGCTCTCGGTGAGTTCGTTGTTGCGCAGGTACTCGGCGCGGACCGTCGACTCGTCCACCCCGAGCGCCGTCAACAGGATGACGGTGAGCCAACCCGTGCGGTCCTTGCCGGCGGAGCAGTGGTAGACCAACGGCAGGTTCTCCGGCTGCGCGGCCAGCCGTACCGCCTCGGCGAAGCCGACCCGCGCCGACTTCCCGGTGACGAACCACCGGTAGATGGCCGCCATCGCCCCCGCCGTGCCCTGCCGGGCCAACTCCGCGTACGCGTCCAGGTCGTGACCCAGCAGCACCGCCGAGACGTACGTGAAGACCGGGTGCTCCGGGTCGTGCACCGGCAGGCACACCACCCGTGGCTCACCGGCCAGCCGATCCGCCGGTGCGACCTCGATCTCCGCGGGGGCGCGCAGATCCAGCACGCACGCCGGACCCAGCTTCGCGAGCACCGGCAGATCATCGTCCGTCAGCCGACCCAACGCCGGAGTCCGGATCAGCTGCCCCACCCGGACCCGCCGCCCGTCGGCGCCGACCAACCCACCCAGGTCACGCGCGTTCGGCGCGCCCACCAGCGCCCAGCCCTGCCCGGTCATCCGGTCCCCCATTCTGTCGCGTCCCTGCGTATAAGGTGCCTGGCATGACGATCTCGGAGGTACGCACCCACCGGGTTTCCGCCCCCTTGCACACCCCGTTCATCACCGCGCTGCGGCGTACCACCACAGTGGACACGCTCGTCGTCGAACTCGTCGACACCGACGGTCGCTCCGGCTTCGGCGAGGCGCCCCAGGTCTGGCAGGTTACCGGCGCGTCGGTCGCCGGCGCACGGGCGTGCGTCCGCGAAATGCTCGGTCCGCGGTTGATCGGTCGTGACCCGGACGACCTGGTGACCCGTTGCGCCGAGGTGCGGCGTGCCGTGGCGGGCAACGAGGCGGCGAAGGCGGCGGTGGACGTCGCCCTGCACGACCTCGCTGCCCGGCGGCTGGGCGTACCCCTGGTGCGGTTGCTTGGGGGGACCACGCTGCGGGTGCCGACGGACGTCACCCTGGCGGTGGGCGACGCGGTGGAGCTGGCGGCAGCGGCGCGGCAGCGGCAGGCCGACGGGTTCGGCGTGCTCAAGGTGAAGGTCGGCACCGACGCGAGCACCGACCTGGACCGGGTACGCGCCGTCCGCGCGGCCGTCGGCCCCGGGGTTCGGATCCGGCTCGACGCCAATCAGGGCTGGACGCCCCGGGAGGCGGTCCGGGTGATTCGTGGCATCGAGGACGCCGGGCTCGACGTGGAGTTGGTCGAGCAGCCGGTGGCCCGCTGGGACCTGGACGGGCTGGCCTGGGTCAGCGACCGGGTGTCCGTGCCGATCCTGGCCGACGAGGCGGTCTTCGGGGTCCGTGACCTGGTGGAGGTGATCCGCCGTCGGGCCGCCGACCTGGTCAACGTCAAGCTGGCCAAGTGTGGCGGGCTGCAACCGGCACGCACCCTCCTCGAACTGGCCAGCGCCCACGGGCTCGGCACGGTGGTCGGTTCGATGATGGAAAGTCAGGTCGGCATCGGAGCGGCGGCGAGCCTGGTCGCCGCGTACGGTACGACCGCAGTCGCCGACCTGGACGCCGCCTGGTGGCTGGCCTGGTCCCCGGTGCGGGGCGGAATACGTTACGACGGGGCCACCGTGGTGCTTCCGGACGCCCCTGGCCTGGGCATATCCGGTCTGACTGAAGCAAAGGTGCAGGCCCATGCTTGATGAGCGTTGGTTTCTTTCATAAGGTTTCCCTGGACAGCCGACTCGATCTGGGGGTTGACGTGGAGCTGCAACCGGGCCGCGAGGCCGTCGTCCGAGTCGCGGTGGCAACACTGTGGACCTCGCCCGAGGCGGTCCGTCCGGTCGATCGCCCGGCGCTGACCGCCGGCGCCGACATCCCGGCCTGGGTCTCCGGTCTCAGCACCGAGCAGCAGGTCGGCGACTGTGTGCTGAGCCAGTTGCTGCTCGGCGAGCGGGTCCTCGTCAGCGAGCTACGACCGGACGGCTGGGCGCGAGTCGTCGCCGTCGAGCAGCCTGCCGCCAAGCTGGACCCGCGCGGCTACCCGGGCTGGCTCCCCGCCGACCAACTGGCCGCGGTCGACCCGGCTACCGGCGGCGACCGCTCGTTGGTGGTGGACGCCACGGTCACCGCGCTGCACGCCGCCCCGGCCGGACCGGTGGTGTTGTCCGGTGTCGTCGTCGGCACCCGTCTGGTGCCGGCCGGTCCCGTCCGCGACGACTGGCGCCCGGTGCACGCTCCGGGGCAGGCCGCGCCGCTCTGGCTGCCCGACAGCCACCTGGTCCCGGCCCCGGCGGCGTCGCCGAACGCCGAGCAGGCGCTCGCGGTGGCACAGCGGCTACTGGACGTCGCCTACATCTGGGGTGGTCTCTCCGCGCACGGCATCGACTGTTCCGGTCTGGTGCACCTGGCCTGGCGGCGGTTCGGGGTGCTGCTACCGCGCGACGCCGACGACCAGGCCGTAGCCACCACCCCGCTGGCCCTGGGGGCGGAACGCCCCGGCGATCTCTACTTCTTCGCACGACCGGGCCGCGCGATCCACCACATCGGCATCGTCACCGCCCCGCCCAGCGACAGCGGCGACCGGCGGATGCTGCACGCCTGCTACCGGCGGCGGCGGGTCATCGAGGAGCCGCTGCCAGCCGACCGGACCGCCACGCTGGTGGGCGCGCACCGGGTCTGATCGGCCGGGCGCGTCGGACCTGGCCGGCCGGGTGCGTCGGACCTGGCTGGCCGGGTGCGTTCGCCACACCCGGCCGGCGACAGATCAGCGTCGGGCGTCCGCCAGCTCGCGGCGCCGGTCCCGGGAGGACTTGATCAGGCTGGCGGCGGTGGCGATGCCCAGGGTGCCGAGGATGACCAGCAACGACAGCCAGATCGGGATGTGCGGTGCCCAGCCGACGTGCTCGCCACCGTTGATGAACGGCAGGTTGTTGTCGGCCAACGCCTCCAGCACCAGCTTGACCCCGATGAAGCCGAGCACGACGGCCAGGCCGTAGCTCAGGTAGATCAGCCGGTCGAGCAGGCCACCGAGCAGGAAGTAGAGCTGACGAAGGCCCATCAGCGCGAACACATTCGCGGTGAAGACCAGGTACGGCTCCTGGGTGATGCCGAAGATCGCCGGGATCGAGTCCAGCGCGAAGATCAGGTCCGTGGTGCCGATCGCGATCATCACGATCAGCATCGGGGTGAACAACCGCTTGCCGGTCGCGTGGGTGGTGAGCTTCGCGCCGTCGTACTCCTTGGAGATCGGCAGCGCCTTGCGGCTCCACCGGATCAGCACGTTCTCGGAGAACTCGTCCTCGTCCGGCTCACCCTGCCGGGCCAGGTTGATCGCGGTGTAGATCAGGAAGGCGCCGAAGATGTAGAAGACCCAGGAGAACTGCGAGATCAGGGCCGCGCCGGCGGCGATGAATCCGCCGCGCATCACGAGGGCCAGCACGATGCCGACGAGCAGCACCTTCTGCTGGTACTGCCGGGGCACCCCGAAGCGGGCCATGATGATCACGAAGACGAAGAGGTTGTCCACCGAGAGGCTGTACTCGGTGAGCCAACCGGTGTAGAACTGCCCGGCCGGGCTGGCGCCGGAGGTCAACCAGACCCCCGCCCCGAAGAGCAGGGCAAGCCCGACGTAGAAGGCGACCCAGAGGCTCGACTCCCGCACACTCGGCTCGTGCGGGCGCCGACCAATGATCAACAGGTCGACGAGCAGGACCGCAGTCAGTACGACAAGCGTCCCCGCCCACACCAATCCGGACACGTCCAACGTTCAATCCTCCGGCAGACACGCGGCGTCGGGCACACCGTACGCCCCGGGCGGGGCTGGTGTGCCGCTGTCGCTCACTCTGGTGACTGTCGGAGGTCTCTTCCGCCGCCACCCTGGAACAGCGGTGGCGACCTACGGGGCCGGGTCGGTCCGCCGTGGTTCCGACAGGTCGACCGTGCTGACGACTCCGTTGCGGGGGAATACTCCCCTCCTCGGTGACCATTGTTGCCCACCACGCCCCGTGATCACACCCCGGGCACCCGGTGTCGCCGACCACCCGGTCGACGGGCCACACCGCGTATGGCTTCCTAGGAGGCTAGTGCAGGTTTGGTGCGGCGATCGGGTCGCTGAGGCACCACCCGGCGGCGAGCAGGTCGTCACAGGCCCGCACCGCTCGGGCCAGCCGCTCGGCGTGCGACCCGGTCAGCTCCACCACCGGCACCCCGCACCCCGCCAACTCGGTCCGGAACCGCTCGGTCATCCAGGCCCGCAGGTGCTCGCCGTCGCGCAGCCCGTCATCGGTGAACGGCACGTCCCGGTGGTCCGTCAGCAGATACAGCGCCGGCCGGCGGGCCGCCGCCCGCACCTCCTCCGACGCGCTGCCCAGGTAGCGCTCCTCCCACACCGCCGTCGCCCGCGCATCGGTGTCGCAGACCAGCAGTGGCCCGCTCGTCCGGGCCGCCGCGTCCTCGGCCGCCTGCTGCTCGCGGACCACGGCGCGGAAGTCGTCGGAGTCCCAGGTGACGTCGAAGACGGTCGCCTCCGGCACCCGCTCCTGCAAGCGGGCCAGCTTGCGGGCGGTCAACTCCCGGCCGTACTCCGGCACCCAGGACGTGCCGTAGTGCGCCGCCAGCGCCGCCGCCATCGTCGTGGTACCTGTCGACTCGGCCCCGACCACCACCACCCGCCGGACGAACCACGCCCGCACCGGCGGGCTCAGCCACCGCCAGGAACCCGCCGGGTCCGCGCGCACGGCCGTCCCGGAGACCGGCACGGTCCGCCGGTCCGGATCCACCGCCACGGGTACGGCGTCGAAGCGGCGCGCCAGCTCGGTGCCGTACGCCTCCGAGGAGAACACCGCGTCCACCGACCCCGGCCCGACCGCCTCGCGGAACACCGCGCAGTGCGCGTCCCAGACGGCCGGATCGGCGTAGTCCACCGGGTGGTCGTCGTACCGGCCGACGAACCGCACCCACGGCGTGTCCGCGTGCACCTCCCGCAGCCAGTCGAGCCGCAGCGGAAGCGGGATGGACTCCCGACGCGAGGGCGCCACGACGACGGTGACCTCGGCGCAGCGGGCGGCGGCGGCCACGATCAGGGCGTGGTGCCCGGCGTGCGGCGGATAGAACTTGCCCACCACCATCCCGTGCCCGAACTCCGCGACGCCGGAGCGCGACGGCAGGCGGGGCACCGGTGGGCCACCCGGCCCCTCGGCGCTCACGCGGCGGCCGGGGCCGGACCGGACGGGACCGCCGTCGGCCGGCCGGCTTGACGCAGGTCGGCCCGCCAGGCCCGCAACCCGAGCACGCACAGGGACAGGAAGACCAGGTACAGCACGGCGGTCAGGTGCAGCCCCTTGTACGCGTACAACGGGATGTAGATCAGGTCGGCGGCGATCCACAGCCACCAACTCTCCACCCGCTTGCGCGTCTGCCCGTACGTGGCCAGCAGGGACAGCGCCGTGGTCAGCGCGTCCGGCAACGGCACCGTCGAGTCGGTGGCCCGGTCCAGCAGCACCCAGAGCGCGCCGGTGAGCAGCACCCCGGCGACGGCCAACGCCAGCCACTCCCGTCGCCCCGTCCGGCTCACCGTGAGCCGGCTGCGCCGCTCGCCACCGTAGAGCCACTGCCACCAGCCGTAGCAGCCGAGCGCGACGTAGACGACCTGGAGACCGGCGTCGGCGTACAGCCCGACGGTCCAGAACACCAGCAGGAGCAGCAGCACGTTGGCGATGCCGATCGGCCAGTTGGCGATCCTCTGCCGGGCCACCAGCCACACGTTCAGCACACCTGTCGCGAACCCCAGCAGTTCCGCCCAGGTGGTGCCCGTACCGGCCACCCGAAA
The DNA here is from genome assembly GCF_040649915.1 of Micromonospora sp. NPDC048839. Classification (NCBI taxonomy): domain Bacteria; kingdom Bacillati; phylum Actinomycetota; class Actinomycetes; order Micromonosporales; family Micromonosporaceae; genus Micromonospora; species Micromonospora sp. NPDC048839. The sequence continues at coordinate 16,432 of NZ_JBEZGL010000038.1, read as the reverse complement.
CGCGGTGCCGGTGAGCCAGTCAATGATCACGAGGCCACCCTAGGGTCTGTCGCCGACATCGGAACAGACCCCGCGACACCACCGCCACCGACCGTCGTGGGAGGCTTTCCGGCATGGTGCTTGAGGTCGCGTTGATCGACGTACTGCCCGGACACGAGGACGCGTTCGCCGCCGCGTACGCCGAGGGTCACCCCGTGCTCGCCGGGGCGACCGGCTGCCGGTCCGTCCGGATGACCCGGGGCATCGAGTCCCCGACGCGCTTCGTGCTGCTTGTCGAATGGGACTCGGTCGAGGCGCACGAGGAGAACTTCCGGGCCACCGAGCGGTTCGCGCAGTGGCGGGCGTTGATCGGGCCGCACTTCGCCGGGCCTCCCGTGGTCGAGCACTTCCTCGACGTACCGGCCTGATCCGACCACCGGCCCGAGCGACTCTGTCGTACCCCGCGGTTAGCGTGCTCCGCGCACGCGCCGGCCGCCGGTCCCGACGGGCTCGGGGGCGCCGGGCACGGTGGCCGCGCGGCGTGCCCTCCGCGCGCTACTCGCCGGCGCGCCGGGCCAGCGCAGTGACCGTCTCCTCCGGTGACAGCGCGGCCGCCAGCAACGCCTCGGTCATCCGCTCGTAGCGGCCGACGTCCGGCACGGTGGCCAACCGGACGTCGGTGGTCAACGCCTCGATCATCACCGTCCGCGGGTCCGCCGGGTCGGGAAAGGCATAGCAGGAGTACGGCGTGAGCGGGTGCAGCCCACCGCCGGCCGCTCCACGTGGCAGCAGTCGCACCGTGACATGCGACAGCCCGGTCACGGTGACCAGGTGCCGCAGCTGCTCACGCCACACCGCCACCGGCAGGTCGCCCGGGTCGCAGACGGCCGCGGCGAGCACCGCCGTGTAACGCGGCGGATAGGCGCGCCGCAACACCTCCTGCCGCAGCGCACGGGCGCGCACCTCGGCCTCCACATCGATCTCCGGCGTGAACTGCGCGCCGGCCTCCACCAGCACCCGGGCGTACGCGGGCGTCTGGAGCAGTCCCGGCACGACCGTCGGCTGGTACTCGACGATGTCGGCAGCACCCGCTTCCAACTCGGCGTAGGTGCGCTGCCGTTCGCTCATCTCGCCCAGCGTCTTCCACCAGCCCCGGCTGGTCGCGGCATCGCGAGCGATCACGATCAGCGCGTCCCGGGCCGGAGTGGGCACCTTGTAGATGTCCAGCAGATCGAGCACATCCGCGAGGTCCGGCCGGCTCTGACCCAGCTCGATGCGGGACAGCTTCGACGTCGAGGCCCAGCCGAGCCGGTCGCAGACCTGCTCCAGGGTCAGCGCCTCGCGCCGACGCAGCTGGCGCAACTCAGCGCCGAGACGTGCACGTCGAATGACAGGACTCGTTGGCAGCGGCATCCCGGCCTCCCCATCGAGGGAGCGTACGCAGGACGATCACCCAGTGCAATAGTTTGCTCGCTCACCGCAATCAGGTCATTCGGCGCGGTCGGGCAGCCAGCCCGGCCGAGCCCAGGGCCGGTCCAGCCGGGCCCAGGGCCGGTACCGGTGCTGCTCAGGGCCGGTAGGTGCCGAAGGCCCAGACGTTGCCGGCCAGGTCACGGGCGGCGTAGTCACGGGAGCCGTAGTCAGTGTCGAACGGTTCCTGGGTGATCTCCGCCCCGGCCGCGCGGGCCTGTGCACAGTGGGCGTCGACGTCCGGCACGGCCACGTACACCGACCAATCGTCTTCGGCCGGCCTGGACGTCGCATCGGCCCGAGCGCCCAACATGACCATGCCGCTGTCGAAGACGAGTTCGGCGTGCGCGACCGTACCGTCCGGTGCTTCGTGTACGGCGTGCACCTGGAAACCGAAGGCGGAGCAGAGCCAGTCGATCGCGGCGCGGGGATCGGGATAACGGAAGACCGGGTAGATGGTTCGCATGTCCACAGTGTGCCGCCGGTGGCGGGAGCCGGATTGGACGAATGTGACCTCGGCGGGTTGGTCCAGGCCTGTTTCCTGGATCGAGCGCGATCAGGTGGGGCGCGAGGTCCGTACGGCGTGCCGCGCCCTGGCCGCGCCAGTCCGCCGGCCGCCCTCTCTCAGGTCGGCCCGCTCCGGCGCCAGAACGGCGCAGACCGGCATGGTCCTCTCGACTTTCCCGATGTCGGGCTATCCCTGACAGTCGGATACCGCGACTTTCAGGAACCCGAGTGGATCGACAGTCAGGCCACCGCTGGTCGGTGCGTCAGCCGGTCGGCGTCGACCGGGCGGCGAGCAACGCGGCCGGAGTGTCCCCCGCGAACTGGTGAAAGTCCCGGATCAGGTGGGACTGGTCGTAGTAACCACATCGCGCCGCCACCGCGGCCCAGTCGATGGCGGGCCCTCTGCTGAAGGGGGCCGCACCGGACGGTCCCGGGCTGGACGGTTCCAGGCTGGACGGGCCTGGGCTGAGAGGGCCTGGGCTGAGCGGGTCCGCGCCGGCCGCGGACTGGCCAGCGCCGGTCGGCGGGCGGGCGCCCGGCCCGATCACGGGGGGCGGCCCCACATCGCTCAGCGCCGTGCATGCCTGCTGGAAGCGCAGCAACCGGGCGACCATCTTGGGTGGCAGCCCGATCTCCTGCCGGAACCGGGAGGCGAGATGCCGTCGGCTCCAGCCCAGCTCGTCGGCGAGCACACCGACGCGCTCCTGACCACCGCTGGCCACGAGCCACCGCCACGCCCAGTCGAGCCGGGCGTCCACGGGCGGCGACGCGGCCAGGCGGCCGGCAAGCACCCTGTCGAGCAGGGCGAACCGCTCCGGCCAGGCCGCCGTCTCGGCGAGCTGGCTCCGCAGCCGATGCAGCCACCGGCCCGGGAGCTGCCCGACGCCCACGGCACGATTGGTCAGCTCGCTCAGCGGCAGACCGAGGAGCCGGCGGGCGGTCAGTGGGGCGAGCAGCAGCTCGACGCCCTCCCCCACGCCCACCGTGCGCGTGGTGCACCAGCCGTCGAAGGTGCCGGCCACGAACGAGTCGACCCTGCTGGCACCACGCTCCGCGCTGCGCGGGTCGCGCACGTCCAGCGGAGCGCCCCAACCCAGGATCAGCACCACGAAGACGCCCGCCGACTCCCGGCGGACCAGTGGGACGTCCGCTCGTTCCCGGTAGCCGACGTACCGGTCGACGAACGGGCGCAGGCTGACCTCGGGCAGCCCGAGCACCATCTCCCCGACCGGTGCCGCCGTGGTCATCCCCGACCCACCCTTCGCCCACCCTGGCCGGCCGCGCCCCTCGGTGGGTGCCGCTCACGCTCAGCCGCTGGTCGTCACTTCACGCCGGCGGCGTCCATGCCGCGCAGTTCCTTCTTGAGGTCGGAGACCTCGTCGCGGATCCGGGCCGCCAGCTCGAACTGCAGCTCGCGGGCGGCGGCCAGCATCTGGTCGTTGAGTTCCTGGATGAGCTGGGCGAGGTCGGCGCGGGCCATCCCCTCCCGTGACGTGGTCGTGGCGGCGCCCCGGCTCCGGCTGCGGGTCTCCTTGACCGGCGCCTTACCCCGGGACAGCTGACGCACCGCGCCGCCGACCCGCGAGTTTTCGGTATCCTCCGCCTCACGGTAGATGTCGTCCAGGATGTCGTGGATCTTCTTACGCAACGGCTCCGGGCTGATCCCGTGCGCCTCGTTGTGCGCGATCTGCTTGGCCCGACGCCGGTCGGTCTCGTCGATCGCCGCCGCCATCGACGGGGTGATCTTGTCGGCGTACATGTGGACCTGACCGGAGACGTTACGGGCGGCCCGCCCGATGGTCTGGATCAGCGACCGACCACTGCGCAGGAAGCCCTCCTTGTCGGCGTCGAGGATCGCCACCAGCGACACCTCGGGCAGGTCCAGACCCTCGCGGAGCAGGTTGATGCCGACCAGTACGTCGTAGTCGCCCTTGCGTAGCTCGCGCAGCAGCTCCACCCGGCGCAACGTGTCGACCTCCGAGTGCAGGTAGCGCACCCGGATGCCGTTCTCCAGAAGGTAGTCGGACAGGTCCTCGGCCATCTTCTTGGTCAGGGTGGTGACCAGGACCCGCTCGTCGCGATCGGTCCGCAGTTTGATCTCGTGCATCAGGTCGTCGATCTGACCCTTGGTCGGCTTGATCACGACCTCCGGGTCGACCAGACCGGTGGGTCGGATCACCTGTTCGACGAACTCGCCCTGCGCCTGCTCCATCTCCCAGGTGCCCGGGGTCGCGGACAGGTAGACCATCTGGCCGACCCGCTCCAGGAACTCGTCGAAGCGCAGCGGCCGGTTGTCGGCCGCGCTGGGCAGCCGGAAGCCGTGGTCGATGAGCATCCGCTTGCGGGACGCGTCGCCCTCGTACATGCCGCCGATCTGCGGGATGGTCACGTGCGACTCGTCGACCACCGTGAGGAAGTCGTCGGGGAAGTAGTCGAGCAGGGCGTGCGGCGGGCTGCCGGGCAGCCGCCCGTCCATGTGCATCGAGTAGTTCTCGATGCCGGAGCAGAAGCCCACCTGCCGCATCATCTCGATGTCGTAGGTGGTGCGCATCCGCAGCCGCTGCGCCTCCAGCAGCTTGCCCTGCCGCTCCAGCTCGGCGAGCCGCTCGGCCAACTCCACCTCGATGTCACGGATGGCCCGTTCCATCCGCTCCGGGCCGGCCGCGTAGTGGGTGGCCGGGAAGATCACCAGCTGGTCGACCTCGCGGACCACGTCACCGGTCAACGGGTTGAGGTAGTAGAGCTTCTCCACCTCGTCACCGAACAGCTCGATCCGGATCGCCAGCTCCTCGTACGCCGGAATGATCTCCAGCGTGTCGCCACGGACCCGGAAGGTGCCGCGCTGGAAGGCCATGTCGTTGCGGGTGTACTGGATGTCGACCAGCCGGCGCAGCAACTGGTCGCGGTCGAGCTCATGCCCGACCTGCACCTTTACCGCCCGGTTGAGGTATTCCTCCGGAGTGCCCAGGCCGTAGATCGCCGAGACGGTCGCCACCACGATCACGTCGCGGCGGGTGAGCAGCGACATCGTCGCCGAGTGCCGCAGCCGCTCCACCTCCTCGTTGATCGAGGAGTCCTTCTCGATGTAGGTGTCGGTCTGGGGGATGTATGCCTCGGGCTGGTAGTAGTCGTAGTACGAGACGAAGTATTCGACCGCGTTGTGCGGCAGCAGCTCGCTGAACTCCTTGGCCAGCTGCGCGCAGAGCGTCTTGTTCGGGGCGAGCACCAGGGTCGGGCGCTGCAACCGCTCGATCAACCACGCCGTGGTGGCGCTCTTGCCGGTGCCGGTCGCGCCGAGCAGCACGGTGTTACGGTCGCCGCGCCGGACCCGACGCTCAAGGTCATCGATGGCCGCCGGTTGGTCGCCGGCCGGCTGGAAGTCACTGACGACCTGGAAGCGGCTGTCCAGCCGGGGAATGTCGAGCGCCATGCCATCAACGGTACGCCGGAGGTCCGACAGGATTGGCCGTCACGCCAGGTACGTGATCAGCTTCAATATTCCCATTGTGTGGCCCATGTCACCGGGACTACCCTCTCCATGTAGGCCGCTCGCGGCGGCCGACCGGGCCGGTGGCCAAGCCGTCATCACGGCGGCCGCCCCCGGCACTGCGGTCGCAGCACCCGGCTCGTCCGGCGTGCGCACCCGTGTGGTCGCGCTCGAGGCGCAGACCGGCCGCCGCGAGCGCCCCTGCTCGTCACCCCGGTGCCACTCCGCCCGTTTCACATCCGTGGACACCTCTGCGACCCCGCCGCCTGACACCACCCCCACGGCCGCCCCCCGACCGGACGGCACCGGCCGGCGGAACGCCTCCGCGGCCGGGAAGCCCAGCACGTCGGCCGCCGGACGAGTCGGCACCGGACGCCACCGCACCGACTCGGCTGACGCCACCGCTGCCCCCCGGTCCACCAGGAGCGGGTCACCCGAGAGCGGGTCACCCAAGAGCAGGTCACCCAAGAGCAGGTCGGCCAGGAGCGAGTCAACCGGGAGCGGGTCGCTCGCGGGCGGGTCAACCGGGAGCGGGTCAACCGCCAGCCGACCCACCACCGCCCGACCTGCCACCGCCCGCCGAAGCGCCACTGGCCGGAACTCCGACAGGACCCCGACGACCACCCGGCCCGACGACACCACCGATGCAGCCGCCGACGCGATCGACACCGCCGGTCCGGGTGCGGCCAGCCACCGACGCCGTACCGTGCTGTTGCTGCTCGGTCTGACGGCGGTGACGTCCGCGACGGCGTTGGTCCTCGGGTTGTTGAGCTGGGCGCCCGACCCGCCCGAGCCCGCCCGGCCGCTGACCCTCGCCGAGGGCGAGCGGCTGGCCGCTCTGCGGGTCACCAACCTGCGGGATCTACGCGCCGGGGTCCGCGTCACCGCCGGCGTCGACGCGACCCGGATCGAGCTGGTGGGCTGGGTGGACTGGTCGCGCTCCCTGCTCTACCTGGACGTGGGCGGACCTGGAGCGGGTGCCGAGCGCGGGCTGCTGCAGAGGGCCGGGTCGGTGCTGGTGATCCGGCCCGACCCGGCCGCGGTGCCCACCCCCGCCGCACCCCCGTTGGTGCCTCCGGCAGATCGGTGGCGGCTGCACCGCCTGATGCCCGGGGCGAGCCTGGTGCCTGTGCTCGACCTGCTCCTCGGCCTCGCGGCCGACCGCCCGGACGCGGCCCCGGCGGCTCCCGGTAGCGCAGCCCGCTGGATCGCCCGGGACACCATGGCGGGCGGCCCGGTGGACCTCCTCCAAGCACCGCTGCTCACCGGGACACCAGCCGCAGGCAGCACCACGGCAGGCAGCACCGCGGCAGGCAGCACCACGGCAGGCAGCACCGCGGCACAGGTTCCCGGCAGCGGGTCGGCGGGCGCCGAGCCGGACGGGCAGACCCGGTACTGGCTCGACCAGGACGCTCGGCTGCACAAGCTCGTCACCCGGTTGCCCGGCGTCGGCCCGGTCACGGTGACGCTGCACCGGGCGGACCGGCCGACCCTCCGCCCGGTGGACGCCCTCGGCGGCCGGCCGGGTCTGCCCCGCGCGCTGACCGACGCCGAACAGCGTCGACTGGACCGGCTGCCGGCCCGGCTACGCGCCCAGGGCGGTGCGGCGGTCACGCTCACCGCGCCGACGGGCACCGACACGAACCTGCGGGGCGCCGGCTGGTTGAGCTGGACCACGCGGACCGCGTACCTCGCGGTTGCCGACCTGGGCGTACCGGATCGTCGGACCCTGGTGCGACGCGATGCCGCCGGGCTGGCCCGGGCGGACCTGCCGGCGGCGGCCGGTGGTGGCGGCACGGCGGAGGCACCGGGCCGGCCACCCCTGGCGCCCCCGGCCGGACCGTGGCGGGTCTCCCGATCCGTCGGGGACGACGTGGGCCGGCTCGTCGACGCCGCGGTGGCCGCCGGGTCGGTCGGGCCACGCGGTGCGGCTGTGCGGATACGCGAGGACGTCACCGCCGGTCGGACCGTGGACGTCGTCGAGGTGGGTTCGGCCGGCGCGCGGCTGCGCTACTGGGTCGACCGTGACGGGTCGCTGCGGCGGTTGGAGCTGCACACCAGCGGCAAGGCGTGGGCCCAACTGGATCTCCAGCCGGCCGCGGTGCCCCGACTGGCCCCGGTACCCCGACCGGCTGCGAAACCCCGGCCCGGTGCCCGCTGAGCTCAGGGCCGCCAGCCGGTCTGTGCAGCCCACTGGTCGGCCCGCAGGTACTCCTCGTCGAACCACGGGTCCCGGGCCGTGCCGGAGTCACTGGCGGCGGGTGCGGCATCGACCAGGTCCCGCTTGAGTTGCAGGTACGCGGCCCGCTGATCCGGGTCGGCCCGCAGGTGGTCGCGCATCAGCAACGCGTACCGCCAGCCTGGCGACCCCTCCAGCCGCACGTGCAGGCGAACCGGACGAGCCGGGTCCGCGCTGCCGTGCAGCCGCTTCTCCCACCGACCGCTGCCGGCCGGACGCGGATCGTCCCACCACTGCCCCGGCACCCGCGGGAAGCCGGCGTTCGCCAGCCGGTCGGCCAGCGCCCCGTCGGCGTCGGCGAGGCTGGACACGGCCACCTGCACGTCGATGACGTCCTGGGCGGCGAGGCCGGGCACCGCGGTCGAGCCGATGTGGTCGATTCGCAGGGCGTCCGAGCCCAGGGTGTGCCGAATCCGGGCGGCCAGCCGCGCGTACTGCTCCGGCCAGCTCGCATCGGTCCCCGCCGGGTCGCCCTCGCCCGGCGGGACCACCCGCCGCTGACGCAGGTTGTCCTCGTAGGGCCGCAGCCGTTGCCGCCAGAGCGTGTCGACGGCGTCGTGCAACGCCGCCAGGCTTCCGTCGTTGCCGAGCACGACGTCCGCCGCCGCCCGGCGACGGGCGTCGTCGGTCTGGGCGGCGATCCGCCGCTCGGCCTCCGCGTGACTCATCCCCCGGTCGCGCACCAGCCGTTCCAGTCGGGTCGGCACGGCCGTCTGCACCACGATCACCAGGTGGTACGTGGGCGCGAGACCGACCTCGACCAGGAGCGGCACGTCGTTGACGACGATCGCGTCGGGGGGTGCCGCGGCGGCCAGCTCGGCGGTACGGGCCCGAACCCGGGGGTGGGTGATCGACTCCAGCCGCCGACGGGCGGTCTCGTCGGCGAACACCACCGCGCCCAGTGCGGCACGGTCCAGCGCGCCATCGGCGTCCAGCACCGCGTCGGTGAAGGCGGCGACGATCTCGGCCAGCCCCTCGCTGCCCGGTGCGACGACCTCTCGGGCCACCCGGTCGGCGTCGATGAGCAGCGCTCCCCGCTCGACGAGTCGCGCCGCCACCGCGCTCTTGCCCGACCCGATTCCGCCGGTCAACCCCACCCTCAGCACCCGACCAGTCAACCGGATCACCAGCCCTGCCGCCAAACCCGCCACGATCGTGCCCGCGCCCCGCGCCCCGCGCCCCGCGCCCCGCGCCCCGCGCCCCGCGCCCCGCGCCCCGGCAAGATCGTGCTCGATCCAGGTTGTAGTGGTGTCCTGGTTGTTCGAGGCCCCTATATCCAGGATCGAGCACGATCTTGCGAGCCCTGCTCGTCGGGGAGATCCACATCATCGTCCGGGTCTACCGCGGCGACCCGGGCCACGAAGTCCGGCGGTCGCCTGGGAACGGCGAAGGCCCCGCCCCCCGACGATCCGTGGATCGCGGGGGCGGGGCCCGTCGTCGTTCAGTCGTTCAGCGGGTCACTTACCGCCGGCGAGCTTCTCCCGCAGTGCGGCGAGCGCCTCGTCGGTGGCCAGCGTGCCGGCCGGCTCCTCGGCCTGCCGGCTCGGGGCCGGGCTGGACGAAGAGGTGGTGCCACCGCCACCGGTGCCGCCAGCGGCCGGAACGACCGGAGTCGGGTTGGCGGCAGCCTCGGCGTCGGCGGCCCGAGAGGTCTGCACCTGCTTGGTGTGGGCCTCCCAGCGCTGACGAGCCTCGGCGTACTGGTTCTCCCAGGTCTCGCGCTGCTTGTCGTACCCCTCGAGCCACTCGCCCGTCTCCGGGTCGAAGCCCTCCGGGTAGATGTAGTTGCCCTCGGTGTCGTACGTCGCGGCCATGCCGTAGAGGGTCGGGTCGAAGTGCTCCTCGCCCTCGACGAAGCCCTCGTTGGCCTGCTTGAGCGACAGCGAGATCCGGCGACGCTCAAGGTCGATGTCGATGACCTTGACCATGACCTCGGAGCCGACCTGGACGACCTGCTCCGGGATCTCCACGTGGCGCTCGGCCAGCTCGGAGATGTGGACCAGGCCCTCGATGCCGTCGTCCACCCGGACGAACGCACCGAACGGCACCAGCTTGGTGACCTTACCCGGCACGATCTGCTGGATCGCGTGGGTGCGGGCGAACTGCCGCCACGGGTCCTCCTGGGTCGCCTTCAGCGACAGCGAGACGCGCTCGCGGTCCAGGTCGACGTCCAGGACCTCGACCTCGACCTCCTGGCCCACCTCGACAACCTCGGACGGGTGGTCGATGTGCTTCCAGGACAGCTCGGAGACGTGCACCAGACCGTCGACGCCGCCAAGGTCGACGAAGGCGCCGAAGTTGACGATCGAGGACACGACGCCCTTGCGGACCTGGCCCTTCTGCAGCTTGTTGAGGAACTCGGTGCGCACCTCGGACTGCGTCTGCTCCAGCCAGGCCCGGCGGGACAGGACCACGTTGTTGCGGTTCTTGTCCAGCTCGATGATCTTGGCCTCGAGCTCACGCCCGACGTACGGCTGCAGGTCGCGCACACGACGCATCTCGACCAGGGACGCGGGCAGGAAGCCCCGCAGCCCGATGTCGAGGATGAGGCCGCCCTTGACCACCTCGATGACCGAACCGCGGACGACGCCGTCCTCGTCCTTGATCTTCTCGATCGTGCCCCAGGCCCGCTCGTACTGTGCCCGCTTCTTGGAGAGGATCAGACGACCCTCCTTGTCCTCCTTCTGGAGGACCAGGGCCTCGATGTGGTCGCCAACCGTCACAACTTCGGCGGGGTCCACGTCGTGCTTGATCGACAACTCCCGAGAGGGGATGACACCCTCGGTCTTGTAGCCGATGTCGAGCAGGACCTCGTCCCGATCGACCTTGACGACGGTGCCTTCGACAATGTCGCCGTCATTGAAGTACTTGATGGTCTCGTCGATCGCGGCGAGGAATGCCTCCTCGGAACCGAGATCGTCGTGGGTGACCCGGGTGGCGCTCGAGGGGGCCTCGATGCTGCTCGTCATGTGGGCGGTTGCTCCGGTCGGTGGGTTGTCACAGCAGGCTGGTGTCGCAGTGACCTGTTCGCGCCAGCGGATCCGCCGCCGGGCACACCGAACGATCGCCTAGTGAGATCATGATGTGGCTCCGACGACCGCGCACCTGCTCCCTGCCGAGGCAACGCGATCCGCGAGCGCATCGTCTAGCCTACCGTGCGCATTACCACAGCGTGCAAGCCCTCCCGGCTTCTCTCCGTGCGGTGACCTGCGAAAGACGAACAATCGCCCGGAAAAGACCCCTGCTGTCTCGTGCGTCACAGCAGCCTCAGGAGTCGCCTCGGCCCGCGCTTGATCGACTCGACCTCCCTGAAACCGGCGCGTCCCAACGGCCCGGACACCGCGGGTCCACGGAAACCGAGTCGATCAAGTGGTGCCGCGTGAGGAGTAGCGCAGATCTTGGACGCGCCGCCGCGCCCAACGGGTGGGTGGGGCCTAGCGTGAGCGCGTGGATGACGACAGCCGGGTAACCCGGCGCCGGGTGGGTGACGCCGAGGCCCGGCGGGCCAACCGCGGCTGGTGGGACACCGACGCCGACGACTACCAGGCTGAGCACGGCGCGTTCCTCGGCGACGTGGACTTCGTCTGGTGCCCGGAGGGCCTGCGCGAGGCCGACGCCCGGCTGCTCGGGGACCTGCCCGGCCGACGAGTGCTGGAGGTCGGCTGCGGCGCGGCCGCCGCCGCCCGCTGGCTGGCCACCCAGGGTGCCCGGCCGGTCGCCTTCGACCTGTCCGCCGGCATGTTGCGGCACGCGGCCGAGGCCGCCGACCGCACCGGGGTACGCGTACCGCTGGTGCAGGCAGACGCCCTCGCCCTGCCGTTCGCCGACCGGTCGTTCGACCTCGCCTGCACCGCCTTCGGCGCCATCCCGTTCGTGGACGACTCGGCGGCCCTGCACGCCGAGGTGCACCGGGTGCTGCGCCCCGGCGGACGGTGGGTGTTCTCGGTGACCCACCCGATGCGGTGGATCTTCCTGGACGACCCCGGTGAGGGCGGGCTGACCGCCGTGCACTCGTACTTCGACCGCTCCCCCTACGTGGAACAGGACGAGTCCGGCGTCGCCACCTACGTCGAGCAGCACCGCACCCTCGGTGACCGGATCCGGGAGCTGGTCGGTGCCGGCTTCCGCCTGCTGGACCTGGTGGAGCCGGAATGGCCGGAGGGGCACGAGGGCCTCTGGGGGCAGTGGAGTCCGCTGCGCGGTCGACTCTTCCCCGGCACCGCCATCTTCGTCACCGAGAAGCCCGCGGAGTGAGCGCGTCGCACCCGCAGTCCGCCCTGCGTGGCATCGACCGCCGGTAGGCTCGTCCCATGAGCGCCGAGCCCATCCCGACATCACCTGGCCCCTGGTGTCCGGACCCGATGCGGCAGCAGCGTGCCGACTACACGCTGGAGGACCTGCTCACCCGGCCGGACGACGCCCCCCGCGTCGAACTCGTCGACGGAGTTATCCAGGTGACACCCTCCCCCACCCTGGGCCATCAAACCATCTCCCTCCTACTCGCCGGCTGGCTGCTACGGCACGCCCCGGGCAACCTTCGGGTCGCCCAGGCCGTCGGAGTCGGGCTCAGTTTCAACACCAGCCGACAACCGGACGTCCTGCTGTGCCGGGCCGAGGTGCCGTCCGGCCGGTCGTTGCTGCGTCCGGCGGACGTGGTCCTCGCCGTGGAGATCGTCTCGCCCGGTACGCGACGGATCGACCGGTTCGCGAAGCCCGGCGAGTACGCCGCCGCCGGCATTCCGCTCTACTGGCGCATCGAGCAGGACCCGGTGCACGTCTACGCGTACCGGATCGGGGACCGGGTGGGTCCCGGCGGTGAGCGGCAGTACGAACTGGTCGCCGACGGCGCCGACGTGATCGAGCTGGCCGAGCCGTTCGACATCAAGCTGCCGATCGCCGAGATCACCCCGTAGCGCCTACCCGGCCGTTTCGCCGCGCCGGTGTCGGGTAGCCGAGGAGCATGGCCGAGCAGCGATTCCGCAGAGGCGACCAGGTTTCCTGGTCGGCCCACGGCAGCCGCGCGTACGGCGTGGTGCAGGAAACGATCACCGAGCGGACGCGGACCAGTGGGCGGGCGGTGAACGCGGCCCCCGACGACCCGCAGTACCGGGTCCGCAGTGACGGCACGGGCCGCGACGTGGCCCACCGACCCGAGGCGCTGCGTCATGAGCAGAGCTGACGACCAGGGCCGGGACACCTATCGGGAGTTCACCGAGGCGGTGAACATGAAGCCCCGGGAGCTGTCCACGTGGCTGGAGACCGACGAGTCGAAGCAGGTGGGCTGGCACAAGGGCGGTCGCGCCGGCGGCGGCGAGTCCGTCGGACACGAATCCGGCCGGAAGATCATCAACCTGCTCCGCCGCAAACGGGGCGACCTGTCCGAGGGCGACTACAAGCACATGCGCAAGGTGGTCGGCTACGTACGCCGACACATGGCGCAGCGCCCCGCCGGCAACGTCCGCGACACCAAGTGGCGCTGGTCCCTGATGAACTGGGGCCACGACCCGATGAAGTGACCCACCACTCCAGCGCGATCCAAGATCACAGCCTCAGGGCGACGGCCGCGACCATGGGTGACCCGGTCAGGGTTCCGGGGCAGCCCGACCCGCGCAGGGATCAAGCCTGACCGCCCGGAGCGGGTCGGGCTGCCCCAGAACCCCCACCGCAACCACAAGATCAGTGATCAGCAGAATTCCAGTCGCGGCCCTCGCCGACCGACACCTCCAACGGCACCGACAGCGGGTACGCCCCGCCCATCTCGTGCCGGACCAACGCCTCCAACGCCTCCCGCTCGCCGGGGGCGACCTCGAAGACCAACTCGTCGTGCACCTGCAACAGCATCCGCGAGCGCAGCCCGGCCTCGCCGAGCGCGGTGTCGACGTGCAGCATCGCCACCTTGATGATGTCGGCCGCGGAGCCCTGGATCGGGGCGTTGAGCGCCATCCGCTCGGCGATGTCCCGGCGCTGCCGGTTGTCGCTGACCAGGTCGGGGAGGTAGCGGCGGCGACCGAGGATGGTGGAGGTGTAGCCGTCCTGGCGGGCCCGGGCGACCACCTGGTGCAGGTAGTCGCGCACCCCGCCGAAGCCGGCGAAGTAGTTTTCCATCAGCCCACGTGCTTCCTCGGTGTTGATCCCGAGCTGCTGGGACAGGCCGAAGGCGCTCAACCCGTACGCCAGGCCGTAGTTCATGGCCTTGATCTTGCGGCGCTGGTCGGGGGTGACCTCGTCGAGCGGCACCCCGAAGACCGACGAGGCGGTGGCGGCGTGGAAGTCGGCGCCGGAGTTGAACGCCTCGATCAGCGCGTCGTCCGAGCTGAGGTGCGCCATGATGCGCATCTCGATCTGGCTGTAGTCGGCGGTGAGCAGGCACTCGTAGCCCTCCCCCACCACGAAGGCCCGACGGATGCGCCGGCCCTCCTCGGTGCGGATGGGGATGTTCTGCAGGTTGGGCTCGGTGGAGGAGAGCCGACCGGTGGCCGCGACCGTCTGGTTGAAGGTGGTGTGGATCCGGCCGTCGTCGGAGACCGACTTGAGCAGTCCGTCGACTGTCGACTTGAGCTTGGCCACGTCCCGGTGGCGCAGCAGGTGGGCCAGCGCCGGGTGCGGCTGCTGCGCGTAGAGCCACTGCAGGGCGTCGGCGTCGGTGGTGTAGCCGGTCTTGATCTTCTTGGTCTTCGGCAGGCCCAGCTCGGTGAAGAGGATCTCCTGCAACTGCTTGGGTGAGCCGAGGTTGAACTCCCGACCCACCGCCTCGTACGCACCCTGCGCGGCGGTCTTGACCTCACCGGCGAAGTGCGCCTCCAACTCGTGGAGATAGTCGTTGTCGGCGGCGATGCCGGTGCTCTCCATGGTGGCCAGGACCCGCATCAGCGGCAGTTCCACCCCGGCCATCAGCCGGGCCGACTGCTCGCCGTCGCGGGACAACTCGGCGTCGATCGCGTCGGCCAGGTCGAGGGTGGCGCGGGCCTGGAGCATCAGGTTCTGCTCGACGACGCCTTCGTCGCCGAGCCCGTCGAGGGTGAGCTGACCGGACTCCGGGACGTCCACCCGCAGCTCGCGGTGCAGGTAGCGCAGCGCCAGGTCGGTGAGGTCGTAGGAGCGCTGGTCGGGGCGGGCCAGGTACGCGGCGATCTGGGTGTCGCGGACGACCCCGGCGAGCTGCCAGCCGTGTGCGGCGCACGCCAGCACGGCCGGCTTGCTGTCGTGCAGCACCTTGGGCCGTTGCGCGTCGGCCAACCAGGCGGCCAGGGCGCCCTCGTCGGTGGCGTCGAGCCCGGTGGGATCGACCCAGGCCGCCGCGCCGCCGGCGGTGGCCAGCGCCAGACCGGTGATCGAGGCGGTGTGCCGGCGATTGGGGCCGGTGTCGAGCTTGACCGCCAACCCGACCGGGGTGCCGGTCGGGACGTGCGTACTCAGCCAGCTGGCCAGCGCGCCGGGCTCGGTGAGCACCTCGCCGGTGAGGTCGAAGCCCGACTCAGCCTCCGGCTCGACCGACTCCAGGTACTGGTAGAGGCGGTCGCGAAGGATGCGGAACTCCAGCGTGTCGAAGACCTGGTGCACCGCCTCCCGGTCCCAACCGGTCCACCTGGCGTCCTCCGGGCGCAGTGGCAGCTCCAGGTCGGAGACCAGGCAGTTGATCTCGTAGTTGCGGATCACGTCGGCGAGCCGCTCCCGCAGGCTGTCGCCGGCCTTGCCCTTGATCTCGTCGGCGCGGGCGATGACGCCCTCCACGCCTCCGTACGTGGTGATCCACTTGGCGGCGGTCTTGGGGCCGACACCCGGGATGCCGGGCAGGTTGTCGCTGGTCTCGCCGACCAGCGCGGCGAGATCCCGGTACTGCTGTGGTGGAACGCCGTACTTCGCCTCGATCGCCGCCGGGTCCATCCGGGCCAGGTCGGACACGCCCTTACGCGGGTAGAGGACGGTGATCTGGTCGTCGACCAGTTGGAACGCGTCGCGGTCGCCGCTGCTGATCAGCACCGTCATGCCCTGGTCACGCGCCTGGCAGGCGAGCGTGGCGATGACGTCGTCGGCCTCGAAGCCCTCCTTCTCCACCACCGGGATCTGGAGCGCGGCCAGGACCTCCTTGACCAGGCTGACCTGGCCTTTGAAGTCGGTCGGGGTCTCGCTGCGGCCGGCCTTGTACTCCGCGTACTTGTCCGTGCGGAAGGACCGGCGGGAGACGTCGAAGGCCACGACGATGTGGGTGGGCTGCTCGTCGCGCAGTGCGTTGATCAGCATCGAGGTGAAGCCGTACACCGCGTTGGTCGGCTGACCCGTCGTGGTGGAGAAGTTTTCCACGGGCAGGGCGAAGAACGCCCGGTATGCCATGGAATGTCCGTCGACGAGAAGCAGGCGCGGTGTCGTAGCTGTCACGGCAGCGACTCTAGTCCGTCGCACCGACAACCCCACGCCTATCCTCGCGCCTTCGAACGGGTCGGCGCGGGGTGAGATCGCGAACCAGAACCGCTCGCCAACTGCCACGACATGCTGGGCATCAGCGCAGGCGATCGAGACCCGGGCAGGGAACAACCCCGCGCTACCGCGCCGCCGGCACGCCGCGAGTCCGACCGGACATCCCCGCGACTGTCCGGGCCGCCCTGACGCACGGAGCGGGCACCTGAGCGAGGCGGCCGCGCGCAGGTCAGCGGCCAACTAGTACTCCAGCAGGAGATCCGTTTCAGGGCTCAGTGAGGGCTTGTCGTGCGTAGTGGCTGATCTTGGCTTCGGCTTGGTGCTGGCGTCGGAAG
>NZ_JBEZGL010000037.1:0-31760 GCF_040649915.1 Micromonospora sp. NPDC048839 | reverse complement strand
GCGGGGCGGCGCACGCGGGGCGCGGGCGCGGGGCGGCGCGCGCGGGGCGCGGGCGCGGGGCGGCGCGCGCGGGGCGCGGGCGCGGGGCGGCGCGCACCGGGCGCGGGGCGGCGCATGCGGGGCGCGGGCGCGGGGCGGCGCGCGGGGGGGCGCAGGCGCAGGTTGACGCATCGAGGCTGGCTGATCAGAATGAGCGACGGAGCCAGGTAGGGCCACCGGCACGAGGGCGACGAAGGCGGAACATCCGCCGTCGAGGGTCGCCGGTGAGCTGCCGCGAGTGACCACGTCCGCGTGACATGGGCCGTCGCGCACTGTCCGCGTACCCGAAAAGGGGCCGTGACGTGCGGACGGCCGCCCGCCGACGTCGTCATCGGACGGCGTCGGACCTCCGAAGTGGAGCTCGAATGTTCCGTCCCAAGGCTCTCGGCGGCGCGCTGACCGCGCTCGCCACCGTCGCGGCTGGCGTGTTCCTCGCCACCGCCGTCAGCACCAGCCCGGCCGTCGCCGCTGGCACCGGCTCCGGTTACCTGCACACCAACGGCAATCAGATCGTGGACAGCACCGGTGCCACGGTCCGGTTGACCGGCATCAACTGGTTCGGCATGGAGACCGACAACAAGACCTTCCACGGGCTGTGGTCGAACAACCCGTGGCGGGGGCAGCTCGACACGATGGCCCGGCTGGGTTACAACACGTTGCGGGTGCCGTACTCGAACGACGCGCTGAAGCCGGGCGCGACCGCCAGTGGGATCAACGACTTCGTCAACCCGGACCTGATCGGGCTGTCGCCGTTGCAGATCCTGGACAAGGTGATCGACTACGCCGGCAGCAAGGGGATGCGGATCATCCTGGACCGGCACCGGCCGACGTCGGCCGGGCAGTCGCCGTTGTGGTACACGTCGACGGTCTCCGAGGCGACCTGGATCAACGACTGGAAGATGCTCGCCCAGCGGTACGCGGGCAACCCGACGGTGATCGGCGCGGACCTGCACAACGAGCCGCACGCCGAGGGCACCAACCCGGCGGCCACCGGCGCGTGCTGGGGCTGTGGCGACACCACCCGGGACTGGCGACTCGCCGCCGAGCGGGCCGGCAACGCGATCCTCGGTGTCCAGCCCAACTGGTTGATCTTCGTGGAGGGGGTGAGCTGCCCGAGTGGTGGCCTCTCCAACGTCTGGGACGGCGACACCAGCAACGACGAGGACTGTGGTTGGTGGGGCGGCAACCTGTCGAAGGCGGGTCAGTTCCCGGTACGGCTGAGCGTGGCCAACCGGCTGGTCTACTCGCCGCACGAGTACGCCACCTCGGTGTACCGGCAGACCTGGTTCGACGCCCCGGACTACCCGGCGAACATGCCGGCGATCTGGGACAAGTACTGGGGTTACCTCTACAAGCAGAACATCGCGCCGATCATGATGGGTGAGTTCGGTAGCACCCTGGTCGACCCGAAGGACAAGGTGTGGCTGGAGAAGTTGATGGCGTACACCGGGACCGGGGTGACCGGGATGTCCTTCACCTACTGGTCGTGGAACCCCAACTCCGGTGACACGGGCGGCATCGCGCTTGACGACTGGACGAACGTCAACACCACCAAGCAGGCGATCCTCCAGCCGTACCTGATCGCACCGTCGGGTGGCGGGCCCACCGGCGGACCGACGGGCGGACCTACGGGCGGACCGACCGGCGGGCCGACGACCCCGCCGCCGGGTGCCTGCACGGCCACCTATCGGCAGGTCAACGCCTGGCAGGGCGGCTTCCAGGGTGAGTTGACCGTGAAGAACACCGGTTCCGCCGCGGTGAATCCGTGGTCGGTCGCCTGGACCTGGCCGTCCGGGGTGACGTTGGGCAGTGGCTGGAACGCCACCGTCTCCCAGTCCGGCACGACGGTCACTGCTGCCGCGCCCAGTCACGCGCCGTCCCTGGCGGCGGGTGGGTCGGTCACCGTGGGCTTCACCGCCAACGGCACCGCCAGCACCCCGGGTGCCGTGAAGCTCAACGGCGCCAGCTGCTGAACCGCTGGGACGGCCGATGCGGTGCGCATCGGCCGTCCCAGCCATTTACATTTATATTCTTCTATGCTTTCATCGGGAAAGCGTTTGCCTTCGTAGAGGTGGTCGCGAGCGCGGGAGCCGCTTTCCTTCACGTCATCGCACTGGCGGGCTACTGGTCCGGGCACGATTCGCCGCCCACGGGCATGGGTGTTGCGACGGTCCCGTCCGCCTCCTCGAAAGGAAGCAGCATGCGCACACCACAGCGTCGAATGACGCTGCTCGCCACCACCGCCGCCGCCACCGCCAGCCTCGTCACCGCCGGGCTGCTGACCTCCGTGTCCGCGCAGGCAGCCGCCGGCTGCCGGGTCGCCTACTCGGTCGCCAGCCAGTGGCCGGGCGGGTTCACCGGCAACGTCACGGTCACCAACCTCGGTGACCCGGTCTCCGGTTGGACGCTGCGCTGGTCGTACGGGGCCGGGCAGCAGGTCAGCCAGGCGTGGGGTGCCACCGTCTCGCAGACCGGGGGCCAGGTGTCCACCGCCAACGTCGACTACAACGGCAACCTGGCGACCAACGGCAGCGCCTCGTTCGGCTTCAACGCGAGTTGGAACAACGCCAGCAACCCGGACCCGACCAGCTTCACCCTCAACAACGTCGCCTGCACCGGCGGCACCACCACCCCGACCAACCCGGGCACCCCGACCAACCCGGGCACCCCGACCATCTCGCCGATCCCGAGCGATCCGCCGCCCAGCGTTCCGCCACCGACCGGTCTCGTCGGTTGGGCCACCCAGAACGGCGGCACCACCGGCGGCGGCGGTGCACCTGCCACCACCGTCACCAACGCGTCGGCGCTGACCAGCGCGTTGAACGCGACGGGCGCCGCGGTGATCCGGGTGTCCGGCACGATCTCCTGCTCGGGAATGCTGCGGGTCCGGTCCAACAAGACCATCCTCGGCAACTCCGGCGCCACCATCGCCGGCTGCGGGCTCAACGTCAGTGGTGACCGCAACGTCATCATCCGCAACCTGACCTTCCGGGACTGGAACGACGACGCGATCAACGTGCAGGAGTCGGCCACCAACGTCTGGGTCGACCACAACACCTTCAGCAACGGGTACGACGGCGCGGTCGACATCAAGCGCGGATCGGACTTCGTCACCGTGTCGTGGAACCGGGTCTTCAACCACGACAAGGCCATGCTGCTCGGCCACAGCGACGACAACGGTGCCCAGGACACCGGCCACCTGCGGGTGAGCTACCACCACAACTGGTTCGACGGGAGCAGGCAGCGCAACCCCCGGGTGCGCTTCGGCAACCCGGTGCACGTGTTCAACAACTACTACCGGGCCAACGGCGGCTACGGCGTGGCCTCCACGGAGAACGCCGGCGTGCTCGTCGAGGGCAACTACTTCGAGAACGTCAACGACACGTACCACCTGGGCGAGGCCGACTCCGGGCCGGGCCGCCTGGTCGCCCGGAACAACCACTTCGTCAACTCGCCCGCCGGGCAGACCGGCGGCAGCGTGGCCAGCATCCCGTACTCGTACCAACTGGACACCGCCAGCAGCGTCAAGTCCGTCGTGACGGCGGGCGCCGGCGCCGGCCGGATCACCGTCTGACCGCGGAAGGGCCCCTCGTCGAGGGGCCCTTCCGTGCGTTCAGTGGGTGGCGCAGCCAGCCGTGGGTGCGGGCGCGACCGGCGGCGCGCCGATCGTCGGCAGACCGAGCAACACCCCGGGAGTACGCGGGGAGCGGCCCGCCTCGGCCGCGTCGCCGGCCCGGGTCCGTCGGTGCGCCACCGGCGGTCGGTCGGCGTTGAGGTGGTGCGGAGCGGCGTACGTGATGGTGGTGTGCACGATGTCGCCCGGCCGGATCTGCCCGGCGAGGGACTCCCCACCCGCGGTCTCGGTCGCGAAGTGCACCAGCCGGCCGTCGCGGGCCCGACCGGACATCCGGCCGGTCCGCTCGTCCTTGCGGCCCTCGCCGACGGCGACCAGCACCTCGACGGTCTCCCCGACGAGCCGCTTGTTCTCCGCCCAGGTGATCTCCTCGACGCAGGCGACGAGCCGCTCGTAGCGCTCCTGCACGACCTGCTTGGGTAGCTGGTCGTCCATGGTCGCGGCCGGGGTGCCGGGGCGCTTCGAGTACTGGAAGGTGAAGGCCGAGGAGAACCGGGCCTCGCGGACCACGTCCAGGGTGCGCTGGAAGTCGGCCTCGGTCTCGCCGGGGAAGCCGACGATGATGTCGGTGGTGATCGCCGCGTCCGGCATCGCCGCCCGGACCTTCTCGATGATCCCCAGGTAGCGCTCGGAGCGGTAGGACCGGCGCATCGCCTTCAGTACGTCGTCGGAGCCGGACTGCAACGGCATGTGCAGCGAGTGGCAGACGTTCGGCGTCTCGGCCATCGCGGCGATCACGTCGTCGGTGAAGTCCTTCGGGTGCGGGCTGGTGAACCGGACCCGCTCCAACCCGTCGATGTCGCCGCAGGCCCGCAACAGCTTGCCGAAGGCGTACCGGTCGCCGAACTCCACACCGTAGGAGTTGACGTTCTGCCCGAGCAGGGTCACCTCCAGCACGCCCTCGTCGACCAGGGCGCGCACCTCGGAGAGGATGTCGCCGGGACGGCGGTCCTTCTCCTTGCCGCGCAGCGCGGGCACGATGCAGAACGTGCAGGTGTTGTTGCAGCCCACCGAGATCGACACCCAGCCGGCGTAGGTGGACTCGCGGCGGGTGGGCAGCGTGGAGGGGAAGACGTCGAGGGACTCCAGGATCTCCACCTCGGCGGCGGCGTTGTGCCGGGCCCGCTCCAGCAGCACCGGCAGCGCACCGATGTTGTGGGTGCCGAAGACCACGTCCACCCAGGGCGCCTTGCGGACGATCTCGCCCCGGTCCTTCTGGGCCAGGCAGCCACCGACCGCGATCTGCATCCCCGGGTGCTTGTCCTTCACCGGGCGCAGCCGACCGAGGTTGCCGTAGAGCCGGTTGTCCGCGTTCTCCCGGACGGCGCAGGTGTTGAACACGACGATGTCCGGGGTGTCGTCGGCGGGCACCGCACGTACGTAGCCAGCCTGTTCGAGCAGGCCGGAGATGCGCTCGGAGTCGTGGACGTTCATCTGGCAGCCGTACGTCACGACGTTGTAGGTCCTAGCCACCCTCTTGGTGCCCCTTCCCCTCGGGCTACCAGGGTAGCGGCCCAGTTGGCAGCCCCCACCCACCGGCATTGACCCGGCGGCCCATGGAGGGCATCCACGGCGGGCAGTACGCTGCACATCAAGAATGTGTTCTGGGCGATTTCGGGGGCTTTGCACTCGGCGCCGACGATGCGCGGCTCCGTTCACGGGGGAGCACATGACGACCCGCGGGAGGCCAGCCGTGGCGCGACAAGATGCGACACAGCGCACCGTCACGACTCCGGACGGGCGGAGCCTCGCGGTGGAGACCTCCGGCGCTCCCGACGGACCCGCGGTCTTCCTGCTGCACGGCACCCCGGGCAGCCGCAATGGCCCCCGGCCCCGAGGCATCGTCGTCTACCGCCTCGGTGTGTACCTCGTCTGCTACGACCGGCCCGGTTACGGCGACTCCGACCGGCACGAGGGTCGGCGGGTGGCCGACGCCGCCGCCGACGTGGCGGCGATCGCCGACGACCTCGGCATCGAACGGTTCGCGGTGGTCGGCAGATCCGGCGGTGGGCCGCACGCCCTAGCCTGCGCGGCGCTGCTGCCGGACCGGGTCACCCGGGCCGCCGTGCTGGTGGGGCTCGCCCCGGCCGGTGCGCCCGACCTGGACTGGTACGCCGGGATGGCCGCGACGAACGTGGCGGACTACGGGCAGGCCGACGAGGACCTGACCGAGCTGACCCTCAACCTGAAGGTCCGGGCCGAAGAGGCGCGACGGGACCCGATGACGCTGTTGGACTTTCTCCGCCCCCAACTGCCCGACGAGGACATCCGCGTCGTCGACGACGTCGCGATCCGCCGACTGCTCACCGACACGTACGCCGAGGCGGTGCGACACGGCCCCGAGGGTTGGATCGACGACGTGTTGGCGATCCGACGGGGCTGGGGGTTCGACCTCGGGGCCATCCGCGCGGAGGTCCGGCTCTGGCACGGTGAGCAGGACCGCTTCCTCCCGGTGGAGCACTCCCACTGGCTCGCCTCGCGGATCTCGTGCGCCGAGGTGCAGGTGCAGGCGGGTGCCGCGCACTTCGGGGCGGTGGAGATCCTGCCGCAGACCCTGACCTGGCTGGCCACCGCGGCCCTGGCGACCAGTCCGCGGCCCTAGGGTGGGCCGGGGCGGACGCCCGACCCACCCCGCCGCGCCGATGCGGGTCAGATCGTGTGCGGGTCGATGACCCGGACGATGAACCGCCGCTCCCGCAGCGTCTGGACGGTCGGGTGTTCCGGGCCGATCACCTCGGCCAACCGGTCCGCCACGGCGCCGACGTCCTCGACGGGGGCGCCGTCGCCGGTCCGCCTCGACACCAGGGCGAGATCACCGAGGCAGCGCAGCGTGTCGGGATGGTCCGCGCCGATCACCGAGGCCAGCCGACCGCCCGTCTCGCGCAGCCGGTCCCGCGCCGACTCCCAGTCGCCCTCCTCGGCGAGACACACCGCCTGGTTGACCTCCGCGGCGAGGGTGTGCGGGTGATCCGGGCCGAGCACCTTGCGCAACTCGCCCACCGCCCGGGCCGCCGACGCGAGCGCGTCCGAGCGGCGGCCGAGCGCCCGCTCCGCCGCCGAGATGTTGCTCACCGTCGCCAGGGTGTGCGGGTGCTCCGGGCCGAGCCGGAGTTGCTCCTGGTACGCCTGACTCACCGCGGTCATCTCGGTGAGCGCCCGGGCAGCGTCGCCCACGGCCAACAGGTTCGCCGCGCGGCTAGCCCGGCACGCCACCGTGTCCGGGTTGTCCGGACCGAAGCGTTCGCCGAGTTCGCGGTAGGCCGTCTCGAACATCGGCGCGGCCTCGCTGCCCCGACCGGAGCTGCGCAGGGACACCGCCAGGTTGACCTGAGCCACGAGGCTCTGGCCGTCGTCCGGCCCGAGCACCTCGCAGTACGTCTCGTACACCGTGCGCAGCAGGGTGGCCGACCTCTCGTACTCGCCAGCTTCCCGCAGGTCGCTAGCCAGACGCAGGGCGGAGACCAGGGTGTGGGGATGGGTGGGGCCGAGCACCAGCCGCCGCCGCTGGTGCACCTCGTCGTCCCACCGCCGGGCCGATCGGTAGTCGCCGAGCAGCCGGTACGAGACGGCGAGGTTGTTGGCCGCGCTCAACGTCCCCGGGTGGTCCTCACCGAACAGTTGGAGCCACGAGGCGTAGGTGGACCGGTCCCGTTCCAGCGCCTCGGCGTAGCGGCCGAGCGCCCGCAGGTCAGCGCCGAGGCCGCCGGCGGTCAACAGGCTGTGCGGGTGCAGCGGGCCCAGCAGCCGGCGTTGCTCGGCCAGCACCGCCTCGTCCAGGTCCCGGGCCTCGTCGAAGTGGCCCAGGCTACGCAGGATGTTCGCCCGGTTGAACCGCAGGTGCAGCACCTGTCGGCCCAGCGCCGACGCCTCGGCCTCGTCGTGCGTGTCGCCGAGCCGGGCGCTCCAGGTGTCGTCCACCTCCTGGCTGAACGCGTCGGCCTGATCCAGGCAGCCGCGAATCCACAGATAGCGGACCCGGTCGGTCAGCAGCTGACACACCCACTCGTCGGGGCAGGTCAGCGCCTCGGAGACCTCCAGATGCGGCCAGAGCATCCGCAGCCGGGCCCAGGAGGTCGGGTCGTCCACGTCGCCGCGGGGCCGGGACGCGGCCAGCACCAGGTGCGCCTGGTGTCGGGCGCCGTCGATCTCGTCGTCGGTCATCCGGTCGCGGACCACCGCCTGCAACAGCCGGTGCACCTGGACCCGACCGCCCTGCACGTCGAGCTTGAGCAGCGCCAGACGGTTGATCTGCTGGACCAGCGCGCCGCGCACGAGCCGTTCCGACACCGACGGGTCGAACGGCACGAGGGCCGCCGCCATCTCGTCGCTGTAGACGAGTTCGAGGGCGATCTCCGGGGCCAGCACCGAGCACAGCTGCAACAACCGGTACGCGGCCGGCGCCTGTTCGAGCAGCCGGTTCAGCGACAAATCCCACGTCGCCTCCACCGAGAGGGCGCTCGGGCCGTGCCGCTCGATCTGCCGCAGGTAGTCGGCTACCGACGTGCCGGTGTCGGCGAGCCAGGCGCCCGCCGCGGCCACCGCGATCGGTAGGTCGCCGAGCGCCTCGGCCACCCGGTCGGCCTCCTCGGCGCTGATCGTGGGCACCCGCTGGGCGAGGTGCGCGACGGCCTCGGCACGGTCGAAGACGTCCACCTGGATCGGGTTCGCCCGGTCACCCCAGGCACGGTTGCGGGAGGTCAGCAGGACGTGCCCGGGGCCCTGCGGCAGGAAGGGCTCGATCTGGTCGAGCTCTTCGGCGTTGTCGAGCACGACGAGCCACCGCTCGTACGGCTCACCACGGCCGAGCACCTGGAGCACCGACCGGACCGTGTCGGGCAGGGTGGGACCGACGAGGATGCCGAGGCGAGCGGCGAGGTCGGCGAGGGCGGTGTCGACGAACTGCGGCGGGTCCGCCACGATCCACCAGACCACGTCGTACGCGGACTTGAACCGGTGCACGTATTCCAAAGCCACCTGCGTCTTACCGACGCCACCCATGCCCTGCAGGGCGACCGGCAGCACCACCGCGCTGCCCCCGCTCTGCAACTGCGCGCGCAGCCGCGCCAGGTCGCCCTCGCGGCCGGTGAACCGGGCGTTCCGGTTGGGGGCGTGGAAGATCAACGGCTCGGTGCCGGGATAGCGGGTGGCCCCGCCCGCCGGCCCGTCCGCCGACGACGGCACCGGCCGGCCGACCAACCGCAACACCCGCTCCACAGCGGTCGCGGCGCTCACGTTGACCAGGTTGGTGTAGCTCCGGGCCGGAAATTCGGCCAACGGGCGCAGGTCGGCGACATACACGGCGAGGGCCGTGGAACCGGCGCTCGGGTCCCGGTCGGGCAGACCGCCGGACGGCGTCGCCACGTAGGCCGGCGAGACCACGGTCAGCGTGCGCGGGTACGGCGTACCGGCCGGCCCGACAGCGGCCATCGGCTCCACCACCCGCAGCCCGGCCGAGCTGAGCACCCGCTCCAGCCACTCGGCCCAGATGGCGTCCTCCGGCGCGTACCGGAGCACGATCTGGTCGTCGATCGCCTCGGTGCGTCGACGGAAACGGGCCTTGCCCCGCTCCCGCACCGACTCGTCCATCACCGGCAGCGCGGTTACCGCACCATCGGTGAGGATCCCGGTCAACGTCTCGAACGCGGCCAGCAGCGACGTCGGGGAGCCGGGCGGGTCGCAGAATGTCGCCAACTTCTCCTCGTACGCGTAGAACGGCCGGTACGGGACCTCCACCGCGGCCCAGTAACGCCGCCGTTCCGCCTCGGTCATGCCGGCCGGCAAACCGGCGAACCGGCGCATGGCCAACAGACGACCAGCCTCGCTCTGCTCCTTCACGGCGTGGTCGACCCGCATCGGCACTGGCAGGACCCGGATGTCCCGCCGCCGGTACCGGTCCCGGACCGAGTGCGCGACCCGGGCCGCGCCGTCGATGCCCTGGTCGCTGAGGGTGAAACAGTCGACCAGGGTGTCCGGCAGGTGCATGGTGCAGATGTCGGCGACGTCGCTCAACCCGGTCCGGCTGTCGATCAGGGTGAAGTCGTACTGCCGCTTCATGTCCGCCCGCAGCGCCTCGAAGAACTGCGCCCCGCCCAGCCGGTTGTAGAAGTTTTCCCAGTCCAGCCCGCTCACCGAGACGGCGTAGTCGCTGTTCTGCCGGCCGGCGGAGAGGAAGTCGAGGCCGCCGCCGTCGGGGAAGTTCCAGCGCAGCGAGAACGCGTGCCGGCCGACCCGGGCGTACTGCTCCAACCAGCGGTCCGGCCGGTCGTCGACCCGGGTGGTCTCCCACTCGTAGTCGCGGATCATGTCGATCACGCCGCTGGCGCTCTGGATCGCCTCGGTGTCCAGGAACGGGTGGAAGAAGCGGTGCAGGCCGGGTGACTCGAGATCCCAGTCCGCGACCAGCACCCGCTTGCCGTTGGCAGCGAGGATCCACGCGATGTTGGCCAGCGCCGTCGTCCGTCCCGTTCCACCCTTGAACGAGTAGAAGGTGATGACCTGACCTTCGCGATCAGCGCTCATGCCTGTCCTCTCTGGACCGGGCGTCGTACCCGATCAGAACGGGTGCGGGTCGATGATCCGGGCGACCAGCCGTCCCTCCCGCAGCGCCCGCACGCTCGGGTGATCGGCCGCGACCACCTCGCCCAGCTTGACGACCGGGTCGGTGATCGCCGCCGACGGCCGGTCGCCGTCGCTGTCCCGCAGGACGAGATCCAGGTTCGCCCGGCAACGCAGGGCGTCCGGATGGCTCACTCCGGACTTGCCATCCCAACGGTCCGCGGTCGCGCGGAGGCAATCGATCGCGGCGTCCCGGCCACCCTCCTCGGCGAGACAGATGCCGAAGTTCTCCTCCGCCGCGAGGGTGTGCGGGTGGTCCGGCCCGAGCATCTCGCGCAGCGCGCTGGCGGCCCGTTCGGCCGTGGCGCGGGCCTGGGCAGCCCGACCCACGGCTCGCTGCGCGACGGCAAGGTTGCTGAGCGCACCCAGGGTGTGCGGGTGGCGGGCACCCAGCCGCCGCTCGTAGATCATCGCCACCTGCTCCGCCTCGGCCACGGCGCGATCGTTCTTGCCGAGTGCCAGCAGATTGGCCACCAGAGCCGCCCGGCAGATCAGGGTTTCGGGGTTGTCCCGCCCGAACTTCGCCTCGAGCACCGGGTACGCCGCGTCCAGCAGTCCGGCTGCCTGCGTCTCCTGGCCCGCACAACGCTGCGACACCGCGAGGCTGACCTGGGCGCTCAAGGTGTCCCCCGCCTCGCTGCCCATCTCCTTCAGGCCGGTGAGTTGATCACGGAGGTCGCTCAGCATCGCCGCCGATTTGCCGTACTCGCCGGCCTCTCGCAGATCGCGGGCCAGTTGCGCGATCGAGTGCAGCGTGTACGGGTGTTCGGGGCCGTGCACGAGCCGGCGGAGCTGGAACACGGCATCGTCCCCCTTCCGCGCCGACTCGAAATCGCCGACGAGGCGATAGGAGTGCGCGAGGTTGTTGCCCGCGATGAGCGTCCGCGGATGCTGTTCGCCGAACTCCTTACTCCAGACGTTGTAGGTCTTTTTGTCGTGCTCGAGCGCCTCGGCGTAGCGGCCGACAGCCCGCAGGTCGGCGCCCAGGCTCCCGGCCGTCATCAGGGTGTGCGGATGCCGGTTGCCCAGGAGCTCCCGCTGCTCCCCAAGGACCTGATCGTCGAGGGCGAGTGCCTCGTCGTAGCGGGCCAGTGCCCGCAGCACGTTCGCACGGTTGAAGCGCAGGTGCAGCAACTGTCGGAGCAGCGTGGCGACCTCGTTGGTGCCCTGGAGGCGGTCCAGCCCCGCCGACCAGACTTCGTCGGCCTCCGCGGCGAACGCGTTCGCCTGGTCGAGGTCACCCCGACGCCACAGATACCGCACCCGGTCGATGATCAACTCGCGGGCCGACTCATCCTGGCTGCTCACCACGCCGGAGGGCTCAAAGTGCGGCCAGAGCATCCGGAACCTGTCCCAGGTCTGTGGATCGTCGGTGTCGCCCTTGGGGCGGGCTCCAGCCAGCACCTGGTGCACCTGGTGTCGGGCGTCGGCGAGCTCCTGCACGGTCATCGTTTCCCGCACCGCCGCCTGGAGCAGCCGGTGCACCAGCACCCGCTTCTCCGATGTGTTGATCGTGACCAGCGCCGACCGGTTCATCTGCTGGACCAACCGCCCCCGCACGTCGCGCTGGGAAACCTCGGGGTCGAACCGCTCCAGCGCCGCAGCCATCTCGTCGCTCTGCAGCAGCAGATCCGTGTGGATCTCCGGGGCCAGCACCGAGCAGAGCTGCAACAAGCGGAACGCCGCCGGGAACTGCGTACGCAACCGTGCCAGCGACAGGTTCCAGGTGGCCTCCACGGAGAGGGCGGTGGGCCCGTGCCACTCGATCTGCTCCAGGTACGCGTCGACCGAGGTACCGGTGTCCGCCAGGTACGCGCCGGCGGCGGCCACCGCGACCGCCAGGTCCCCCAACGCGTCGGCGATCCGCCCGGCCTCCTCTTCGGTGAGGGAGGGCACCCGGCGTCGCAGGTGGACGACGCTCTTCGCGCGGGCAAAGACGTCGACCTGGACCAGGGTGGCCAACTCCGCCCAGGTCGGGCTGCGGGAGGTGAGCAACACGTGGCCACCGCCGGTCGGCAGAAAGCCCTCGACCGGGTCGACCTCCTCGGCGTTGTCGATCACCAGCAGCCACCGCCAGCGCTCACCCCGCCCGAGCGCCTCCCGCACCGCCCGGACGTCGTCAGCCCGGTCCGGGTGGCCACCGACACCGAGCCGGGCGGCGAAGGCCGCCAGGGACTTCTCCACGTCGGCGCCGGCCGACTCCGTCGCGCCGATGGTGATCCACCAGACCACGTCGTACGCCGACTTGAACCGGTGTACGTACTCCAGGGCGAGTTCGGTCTTGCCGACACCGTCCATCCCCTGGAGGGCGACCGGCTTGGCGGGGGTCAGGTGTCGACGCAGGTAGGCCAGCTCACCTTCGCGGCCGGTGAAGCGCGCGTTGCGGTCTGGGGCCTCGAAGACGGCAGGCTCGGCGGCCGGGAAGCGCAGGCCGGCGTCGGCCGGATCGTCGGCACGCAGCGGCGGCGGTCGGTCCACCAGCCGAAACAGCTGCTCCGCGGCCTCCTCGGCGCTGACGTTGAACAGATTGATGGACGAGGCCACCGGGAACTCCGCGAGGGGCCGAAGATCACTCACGTAGACCGCGAGCGGAGTGGTGCCGGCCGCCGGGTCGCGCGGGGGCAATGCCGCAGGGGGCAGCGCCACGTAGGCCGAGGAGAGGATGGTCAGCGTACGGGCCGGCGGCTTCGCGCCGGGCTCGGCCGGTTGGGTCCCGTCGACGACCCGGACACCTGTGGAGCTGAGCGCCCGCTCGATCCATTCCGCCCAGACCGCGTCCTCCGGGGCGTAGCGGAGCAGGAGGTCGTCGGGGAGCGCGGAGCGGCGCCGGAAGCGGGCCTTCTGCCGCTCGCGCACCGACTCGTCCATCGGCGGCATCGCGCTCACCTCGCCGTCGGTCAGCTCCGCGGTGAGCCTCTCGAACGCGGCCAGCAGTGAGGTGGGCGAGCCGGGATCGTCGCCGAAGGTCGCCAGCGTCTCCTCGTACGCGTAGAAGGGTCGGTACGGCACCTCCACCGCCGCCCAGTAGCGCCGACGCTCCTCCTCCGTCATACCGGTGGGGAGCCCGGTGAATCGACGCATCGCGAGCGCCCGTCCGGCGTCGGCCTTCTCCTTTTCCGCCTGGTCGACCCGCATCGGCGCCGGCAGGATCCGGATGTCGCGCTCTCGGTGGTGCTCGGCGGTACGGGCGACCCGAGCCCCGCCGTCGATGCCCTGGTCGCTGAGGGTGAAGCAGTCCACCAGGATGTCCGGCAGGTGCAGCGTGCAGATGTCGGCGACGTCGCTGAGCCCGGTCCTGCTGTCGATCAGCGTGTAGTCGTACTCGCGTTTCATGTCCGCGCGCAGCGCCTTGAAGAACCGGGCGCCATTCAGCCGGTGGTAGAAGGTGTCCCAGTCCAGGCCGCTCACCGAGGTGGCGTAGATGCTGTCCTGCCGGCCGGCGGAGAGGAAGTCCAGCCCACCACCGCCCGGGAACTCCCAGCGCAGCGAGAACGCGTGCTGGCTGACCCGGGCACACCGCTCGACCCAGCCCTCCGGCCGTTCCGCCCCGCGGATGATCTGCGACTCGTATTCCCGGATCAGGTCGATGACACCGCCGGTCCCGCCGATCGTCGCCTCCTCCAGGAAGGGGTGGAAGAAGCGGTGCAGGCCGGGCGATTCGAGATCCCAGTCGGTGACCAGCACCCGCTTGCCGTTGGCTGCCAGGATCCACGCGACGTTGGCCAGCGCCATCGTCCGGCCCGTTCCACCCTTGAACGAGTAGAAGGTGACTATCTTTCCGTCGCGCTCACTGCTCATCGGGCACCTCCGGGGCTTTGAACGATGACGGGACCGGGGTGCGCAGGCTGGGTGGCCGAGTGCCCGGCCCCGCTGCCGGGAACACCGCGCCGTGCTTCAGGTAGAGCCGCCGGGCCTCGGTCACCAGGGTCGGCATCAACCCGGCGAACTCGTCCATGCGGCCGACCCACCGGGCTCGTGTCATTCCCGCGTCCTGGAGCACGCCGAGCGCCAGCCGGGCCAGATCGGCGCTGCGCTGGGCGTCGCGCGGGTCGTCGGCGTCGGTCACCACGAGCGGGACCGCCCACTGCGGAAGCGCCCGCGCGGCGGCCCGCAGGGTGGACACGCCGTCGGGTAGCTCGGTGACCCACGGGTCGATCAGGACCACACCCGGGCGGATCTCGAGCAGGTCCTCGGCGTCGACGAAGTCGGTGGTGCGCACCGGCAGACCGAGTCGCTCGGCGGTGCTCGCGGCGTACTCGGCCAGCGGGAGTTCCTGTCGCGCGCCAAACGGGCGCCAGAGCGAACTGCGCTCGTCGTACGAGGACGGCTCCCGTCCCTGCGGCGGCCGATCCCGGGTGGGCGCCAGCACCGCCACCACGAACGCCGGGTCTGCCGAGGTCTGCCGCGACACCTCGTCCAGGGCTGGCGCTCGGGACGGGCGCAGCCAGAACCGCTGGGTGGGCTCCACGATCCGCCGGGCCAGCCGCCCGAGCAGGACCCGATACTGGTCCTGGTAGGCGTTGAGCATGCAGAGCGCTCGCATGCCGTTCTCGGCGTACTCGGGGACATCCCGTCCCAGGTCCAGTGCCGCATCGAGCTCGGGATGGGCTTCCCAACTGGGGACCGGGATCCAGAGCACCGGTGCCACGTGTTCGGCCGCCACGACGGGAGGCACCGACCCCGCGCCCGCGGCCGTGAGCAGTCTGGCAAGGAAGGATTTCTGCTCGCCCAGCGCCCACGGCCTGTTGAAGTAGCCCGGCGAGTAGAGCGGCACGAACACCTGGGCCGCGCCGAGCGCACCCGCCAGGGCAGCCTTCACGTCGGCGCCCGGGGGGATGTGCTGGTCGATGAAGCCGATCTCCACGCCCGGCCGCGGGGACGCCAGCCGACCCACCTCGTGCGACAGGTCGGCGAAGAACCGACGGACCCAGACGTCGGTTTCGGTGCGGGCGCTCCGCACCGGTGCGGAATGCGCATAGCTGAGGAAGAAGTACGTCTCACGCGTCGGTGCCGCCCCCGCGGCGGTGAGCGGCGTCATACGGCTGCCTCCTCGGTGAAGACCGTGCGCAACTCGTCGACGCCCTTCGGCACCAGCGGATGGACGTGGTAGGCCCGGTGGATCGCGACCACCCGCTGGGCCAGACGCCACACCACCGCGCGGTACGCCTGCTCCATCTGCATGGTCAGCAACCCGTAGACCCCCTCCTGCTCGTACTGGCGCGCAACGGAGTTGTCGTCCCGTATCGCGGTTGGCGAGAACCGTTGGATGGCACGGAGGCTCGGGGGCAGTGCCGCCTCGGCGGTGGGCGACCAGTTGACGGGCACGATCGCCGACTCATGCGCGGAGGCACCTGGACTCAGCGGCTCGATACGGCGTCGCGCGAAGGCGTGCCACTCCATCGCACACCATGTGCTGGTGATGAAAGAGCTGGACACCAAGGGGATGAAAACCTGGCAGGTGCCGGCCGCGTTCAGCAGTTCGGGGGTCCACCGCTCACCGCCGGAGAGCGTGCTGTCCAGGAAACCGGGATCTACCCCGGTCGGCAGCCCGACCAGCTCACTGACGTGCGTGGAGAGGTCGTCGAAGAACCGGAAGACGTACTCCTGGGGGTTGTTTCCGGCCCGCCGGACCGTCGGACGGGAATAGCTCACGAAGAACAGCGGGGTTCGCGAATTAACGACCGCCACCGCTTCGCTCACCGTCGTTCCTCCGCCGGCCGGAAAGCGACCGGATTCTCAGCGTAAGGCGTACGTCAATGGTTCGGGCTGATCCGGTTGCTGACGAACCACTCTACGGCGAAGTCCACTGTGGCGGGTATCGGTAGCAGTCGGGCGATCGCCCGACCAACCGTGGCACGACGCACGAAGGGCTGATCGTCCAGGCACGCGCCGAGATCGTCGAAGTCGCTGTCGTCCAACTTCGGCGCGACGAAGTCGCAGCGCAGCCGCCCTTCGCCGACCTGACGGTAACAGCGATAGACCTGGTTCGGCACGCTGGGCAGCCGGTACTCGGCCAGGTGCAGAGCGGTGCACGCCTCGTAGCCGACCCCGAGGAGCAGCACGTGGCCCCCGCTGTCGTACATCCGACCAATCGGCGACCGCTGCCCAAGGTGGGAGTCCAGGGCATGATCGGCCGTCAGCGACTCGGCTCGGCGTCCGACGGCGGCGAACGAGGTCTGCGGGTGGTCACTGCGCACGGCTCCCGGCAAGAGGCGTACGTACTCGGCCAATGCGCCGACACCCTGCGCGGGAGTGCGCCCGCGGTCCCAGCCCGGCAGGGTCGCCTCGTACCGGAGCCGCTCGTCGGCGCTCATCCCCCGGGTCGCCTCGTGCCAGGTACGCGAGGTCGTCGAGTTGCCCGCGTTGTGGGTCGGCACGACGAGCGTGCCCCCCGGACCGAGCGCCATGCTGAGCGCCTCGATCAGGGTCTCCGCCCCCTTGGTCAGCGGGCCCACCCGACGCAGTGACGAGTGCACCAGGACGTCCTGCCCGGCGGCGAGACCTGCGGCGCGCAACCCGGCGGCGATGGTGCCGACGTCGAACGGGGACCTTGGCGGGTCAGCCACGAACCAGCCCCGCCAGCGCACGTCCCAGCCCCGCGACGAAACGCTCCCCGGCTGCGGTCAACGAACGGCTCGCCGCCAACTCGTCGAGCGCCTCCCCCGTCCAGCGGTGGAATCGGTCGGCGTGGGTCGCGGCCATCCGATCAGCGGGTCGGTCGGCGACCGCCCGGGCATGCCAGATCTCGGCAACCGCCAGGTGGGCGTACGCGCCCTGGAGCACCCCTTCGACTGGCCGCGGATCGGGACGCCAGGGAACCGACAGCCGGACCGGCGATCCCGGTTCGACCAGGTCGTACAGGTCCAGCACCGCACCGAGTTTGGAGTGCTGCCACTCGTGCACGAGCAGCACGGCGAGGGCCTCCGGGTCGGCGATCGGCCCCACCGCCACCGCGCCGAACGCGGCGCGGGCGGTGGCACTGCGTAGCGCGCCCGTAAGCGAGGCGTCCAATGGAACGACAGCGCGCATTCCCACAGTCATCGCCGTCGCGTGGTGGGGGACATCCCGCTCGGCAAGCCGCCACGCCTCGGTGACCGTTTCCACCAGATCGGCGGCCGGCCGCTCCGCCAGGCGTTCCCGTACCGACTGCCCGTAGCAGTCCCGTGCCGGGTCCAGGTCCTCGATGATCACCTCGTGGCCGGGCAACCTGCTCCGTCGGGTCGGCCGCCAACCCGAGGGCCAGCCGGCCGGCTCGTCCAACCTGACGTCGTACGGTTCGGATCCGACGAGCAACCGGAAGCCGCCAGGCCGGACGGTGAGCACCACGGTGTCGATCCCCGTCGACGGCACCCGGAATGCGCCCAGCGTGGGCAGGAAGACCTCACCACCAGCGACGGGGACCTGGACCTCGGCGGGAATTCCGGCGCGAACGGCGGCCGCCGCGGCGAGCGCGGCGACCGGGTCCGGTTCGGGGAAATGCGACCCGGGTTGCCGGGGACCCGACAGCAGACTGGTCAGGCGAGGGCGTAGAAATGGATGTCGGAGCACGGTACGTAGCGTTGCCGGCGCGGTCGTGTCCAGGTCGACGAGGATGTCCCATCCGGGGCCGGGCGCCGCCGTATCCCGGCTGGCCGCCAGGAGCGCGCGGACGATGGCCAACTCGGCGTCGACCAGGAACGCGATCGATTCCGGGCCACCACCTCCGCCGGCGAGATCGTCCAGGATCCGCTCCGCATCGAACGGCACCGGTTCGGCGTCCGGCCGGTCCGGCGACGGCCGGGGAGTGGGGATCTCCCCGGGCGGTCGCGGCGCCCCCACACGGTCGACTGTCGTGGCCGGCCCGGGCGGGTGCCGGTCGATGATTGAGATCAACTTTCGGAGGTCGGCGCAGTAGACCGACGGGTTGTCGAACCCAGCGCCGGTCCGGTAGCGGTGCGCGTAAAGTCCGCCGCCGCAACGCGCGACCACCGGGCAGGACTGGCAGATCGAGGAGAGCCCGGCCAGCCCGGTCTGCCGGGTGGCCACCCCGGGATGCCGCGCCGCCTCGTCCACCGTGTGGTCGAAGACCGTCAGGCCGGTACGGGCGGCACCGTCGTACGCCGCCTTCAGCGAGTCCGCCTGCTCCCAGGTGCCGTCGGTCTCGACAACCAGCAGGTCGGCCGGCCCGAGGCCGACAGCCTCCGTGCCCGCCGGCGTCCCGCCCGGACACAACGCGTCGAACAGGCGGATCGACACCCGCCGGCCGTCGTCCACCCACCGCCGGTAGATCCGGCCCAGCCAGTCGGCGTAGGGGGTCGGGGAGCCGCCCGGTCGAAACGGTGGATGATCCCAGGTGTGGTGGGGCAGCAGCAGGTCGATCCGGGGTGGTTCCTCGGCGAGCAGAGCCGCGTAAACCGCCTCGGGGTCGTTGGCCACGTCCACCGTGCAGAGGATCCCGGCGTAGCTGGTGCGGTACTCGGGGCGCCGGAGCAGGGCCAGAGCCTGTCGGACCGGATCGTGGCTGCTGGCGCCGTTGGCGAAGCGGCGGTGCCGGTCGTTGGCAACGCGGTCGCCGTCCAGGGAGACCCCGACCTTGACGTCGTACTCGACGAAGAGGTCGCAGAACGCGGGATCGAGCCGGACGCCGTTGGTCTGCAACCGCAGATCGAGCGGGGCGACCGGGTCGATCACCGTTCGCAGGCCGCCGAGGATCTGCCGCATCCGGGCCGGACCGAGCAGCAACGGTTCGCCGCCGTGCAGCACGACGTGGACCACCGGCAGGTCGCGTGCCCTGGCATGCTCGGCTATCCGGGCGGCGGCGGCGTCCAGCGTCGCCGCGGCCATCTCGCGCGGCCGGCCCCGCCAGGTCTGGTCGACGTGCTCGTAGACGTAGCAGTGATCGCAACTGAGATCACAGCGGCTATGCACCTTCAGGACATACTGGCTGATCGCAGCGCTGGGCGGAGCCGGCGCGGATCGCCCAGCCATCATGGGTCAGATGGCCGAGTTGAAGGCGGCGATGGGCACGACCGTCTCCGCCGGGCCGGTGACCGGAGGGAGGACGCGGCGCAGGAGCACGTCGACCGTCTCGGAGTGCTCGGCCGCGACCTGGTCGAGCCGAGTCCTCAGGATCGACGCGATCAGGTCGGAACTGCGACCGGCGGGCGATGCGGGCTTCTGGTCCACAGTGAGTCTCCGGGTCCCGCGGACGCGCCGCGGGAGGTGTGATGGACGGCCCGAGGGCCCTGACGCGCCACCAGAATAGGCAACAGCCCCAACGATGCCATCGTTGGTCAAATAGCGCACCAACCGAGGAGGAACTCACATGTGCCGGAGCATCAAGACGCTGCGTGAGCCGTTCACCCCGCAGGTGACCGACGCGGATGTCGAGGCGGCGGCGTTGCAGTACGTCCGGAAGATCTCTGGCTTCCGGGCGCCCGCCGCACACAACGCCGCCGCGTTCGACGCCGCGGTGGCCGCCGTGACCGCGGCGACGCGCGACCTGCTCGACCAACTGGTGGTGCGGGGCGCCGGATCGGGCACCCCGGACCGGCAGGCCAACGCCGCCACCTGATCGCCGCCGCGGATCAGGCCGCGGCGAGCGCCGGGACGACCGTGTCCGGCGCCCAGCGTGAACGGTGGCACTGCGACCAGCCCCGACAGCCCGGGTCGCCCACCGTGCAGAGCCGGTGCCTGCTGAGCACCTCACCGTCCTCGGTGTCCCGTACGTCGAAGTGCACCGGACGCACCGTGCCGTCCGGGGCGACGAGCAGGTGCCGGCCCGCGTCGAGCGTGTCGTCGCGCAACAGGCAGTTGCGGCCCAACAGTCGAGCGAGCGCGGCGATGCTGGCGTGCTCGGAGAGCCGCTCGGGCACCCCGTAGCAGTCCACCACCGTCGCGAACTCGCCCGGCGCCTCCCAGACGTCGCACACCACCGCGTACGCCGGCAGCCGTGCCGGGTCGGCCACCGCCAGCGGCATCACCACCCGACCAAGCGCCTCGGCCAGCGCCGGGTAGACCTCCACGGGTCGAGCCCCGTCGATTCTCCAGTTCCACAGCTCGGTCATTCCGCCTCCTCGCTGCGTTCGTCCCACCGGCCTCCGGATCGGGCCTTACTCACGATGGTGGGGGGCATTTGACCCCAGGCGGGGGCAAGTTACCGGTCTGTGACCATTCCGGGCAAAATTTCCCTGAGCCGCATTGCTCGGAGTAGCGGGAAGGTGACAGTTTATCGGCTATGGTGCGCCGACCGCACCACCGCGACCGCGTGTCCGGCGAGCGGCCCTCGCGTGTCCGGCCAACGGTGACCACCGCGCCTTCCGGCGTCGACCAGCGGAAACGTCAGCGCAGGACGACGAGGTGCTCGCCGCGCGGCAGCAACTCACCCACCACGGGAGCGCCCGGAACCTCACCGGCGACCAGCAGGCCGCCGGAGGTCTGCGCGTCGGCCAGCAACAGCCGCTCATCCTCCCCCACGGCACCGAAATCGGTCCACGGCGTGACCCACTCCAGATTGCGCCGGCTGCCGCCGCTGACGTACCCGTCGCGGAGCGCTTCCCGGGCACCCGCCAGGTACGGCACGCGGGCCGCGTCGATGGCCACCGTGAGCTGGCTGGCCCGGGCCAGCTTCGAGGCGTGCCCGAGCAGCCCGAACCCGGTCACGTCGGTGCCGCAGCGGATGCCCGCGGCGACCGCCGCGCGGGCGGCCTCCCGGTTGAGCGCGCTCATCGAGGCCACCGCCTCCGGAAAGGTCTCACCGGTGGCCTTGTGTCGGGTGTTGAGCACACCCACTCCGAGCGGCTTCGTCAACGACAACGGGATTCCGGCCACTCCGGCGTCGAGAGTGATCAACTCCTCCGG
The DNA here is from genome assembly GCF_040649915.1 of Micromonospora sp. NPDC048839. NCBI lineage: Bacteria > Bacillati > Actinomycetota > Actinomycetes > Micromonosporales > Micromonosporaceae > Micromonospora > Micromonospora sp. NPDC048839. The sequence goes on along the minus strand of NZ_JBEZGL010000037.1, from coordinate 10,633 downwards.
ACGGACCGTGCCGGTGACCGCGAGCCCGTACTTCGGGCCGTCGTCGTCCACGCTGTGGCCGCCGGCCAGGTGACAGCCGGCCTCCCGCGCCACGTCCTGGCCGCCGCGCAGGACCTCGCCGGCCAACTCCATCGGCAGCACGTCGCGGGGCCAGCAGAGCAGGTTGAGCGCGACCAACGGGGTGCCGCCCATCGCGTACACGTCGGAGAGCGCGTTGGCGGCGGCGATCCGACCCCAGTCGTAGGCGTCGTCGACCACCGGGGTGAAGAAGTCGGCGGTGGTGACCAGCCCGGTCCGCTCGTCCAGGCGGACCACCGCCGCGTCGTCACCGTGGTCCAGCCCGACCAGCAGCTCCGCGGTCCCGGTGGCCGGGCCGAGACCGGACACCATGACCTCCAACTCACCGGGCGGGATCTTGCAGGCGCAGCCACCACCACGGGCGTAACGGGTCAGGCGTACCGGTTCGGTCATCCCCCCATGATCTCGACAACGCGCCACGATCGCCACCGTTGTCACCCGCACAGTGACCGGAATCGGACGCTCGTCGACGATCGTTACCGGTGTTATCGCTCCGTGACCCGCTGAGTTGCATACCGCCACATCAGGCCGCCTACAGTGGCCGCACCGGGGGTCAACCGACCCCGATCCGGGAGACGACAGGGGACGGTGGACGACGTGACGACGGGCGAACCGCTCATCGTGCTGGACGCGGTCAACAAGTGGTTCGGGCCGCTGCACGTGCTGGACGACGTCTCATTGTCGGTGGGTCGGGGTGAGGTGGTCGTGGTGATCGGCCCGTCCGGCTCCGGCAAGTCGACGCTGTGCCGCGCCATCAACCGACTGGAACCGATCAGCTCCGGCAGCATCACCTTCGACGGTCAGCCGCTGCCGGCGGAGGGCAAGCCCCTCGCCAAGCTGCGCAGCGAGGTGGGCATGGTCTTCCAGTCCTTCAACCTCTTCGCGCACAAGACCATCCTGGAGAACGTCACCCTCGGCCCGATCAAGGTCCGCAAGGAAAAGCCGGCCGCCGCCCGCGAGCGCGGCCTGGCCCTGCTCGACCGGGTCGGCATCGGCAACCAGGCGGACAAGTTCCCGGCCCAGCTCTCCGGCGGCCAGCAGCAGCGCGTGGCCATCGCCCGAGCGCTGGCCATGCAGCCGAAGGCGATGCTCTTCGACGAGCCGACGAGCGCCCTCGACCCGGAGATGGTCGGCGAGGTGCTCGACGTGATGACCTCGCTGGCCCGCGACGGCATGACGATGGTCGTGGTCACCCACGAGATGGGTTTCGCCCGGCACGCGGCCAACCGGGTCATCTTCATGGCCGACGGCAAGCTCGTCGAGGACGCCTCCCCGGCGGAGTTCTTCGAGAACCCGCGCAGCGAGCGGGCGAAGGACTTCCTCTCCAAGATCCTCACGCACTAGGCGTCCGTAGTGGAGCGCGCCGACCACCGGCGGGCTCCTGAAAGAAGGAGAAGAGTATGCGTATCAAGCGCATTGCGGCAGTCGCCGCGGTCGCGGCTCTGGCCGTCACCATGACCGCCTGTGGCGGGGACGAAGGCGGCAGCACCGGCAGCTCGGGCGCCAAGGGCATCGTCGGCAAGGCGGAGAAGCAGAAGAAGCTCGTGATCGGCGTCAAGGCCGACCAGCCCGGCCTGGGTCTGCAGACCGGCAGCCAGTACGAGGGCTTCGACATCGAGATTGGCAAGATCATTGCCAAGGGCCTCGGAGTCGAGGCGAACAACATCGAGTGGAAGACGACGGTCTCCAACAACCGGGAGCCTTTCATCCAGCAGGGCACCGTCGACCTGGTGGTGGCCACGTACACCATCAACGACGAGCGCAAGCAGAAGGTCAACTTCGCTGGCCCGTACTTCATCGCCGGCCAGGACCTGCTCGTCAAGGCCGACTCGACGATCACCGGCCCCGAGGGCCTGGAGGGCAAGAAGGTCTGCTCGGCCTCGGGCTCCACGCCCGCCAAGCGGATCCAGTCGGACTACCCGAAGGCCAAGCTGCAGCAGTTCGACGCGTACTCCAAGTGCCTGCCGCTGCTGGAGAACGGCCAGGTCGACGCCGTCACCACGGATGACATCATCCTCGCCGGCTACGCCGCCCAGTCGCAGTACGCCGGCAAGTTCAAGGTGGTTGGCAAGACCTTCTCCAACGAGCCCTACGGCATCGGCCTGAAGAAGGACGACAAGGACGGCTGCGAGAAGGTCAACGAGATCCTCAAGACCGCCGCCTCGGACGGCACCTACAAGGCCGCCTGGGACACCAGCCTGGGCAAGAGCGGCAAGGCCGCCCCCGAGCTGGACACCACCAAGCTGACCAACTGCGGCAGCGTCTGACCGGTCCCGGGGGCCGACATCCGATCACGGGTGTCGGCCCCCGGTCCGTGACGACGCCGACGACCTGCCCCCGGGAGCCGACGCATGCACGTATTCGCTGATCCGACGAACTTCGACGCGTACCTGTCGGGTTTTATCTGGATCCTCAAGCTGACCGGCGCGTCGGCCTTGTTCGCGCTGGTGCTCGGCCTGGTACTCGCCGCCATGCGGGTCTCGCCGGTCCCCGTGCTGCGCGGCTTCGGGGCGGCCTGGGTCAACATCTTCCGCAACACACCGCTGACCCTGGTGGTCTTCTTCTGCTACTTCGGGCTGTACTCCAACCTCGGCCTGACCCTCTCCGACGACCTGGACCTGAACAATTTCTGGCTCGGGGTCGTCGGCCTGTCGGTGTACACGGCCTCCTTCGTCTGCGAGGCGCTGCGCTCCGGCGTCAACACGGTGCCCACCGGGCAGGCCGAGGCGGCCCGCGCGATCGGTCTCACCTTCATGCAGACCCTGCGGATCGTGGTGCTGCCCCAGGCCACGCGCTCCGTGATCGCGCCGCTGGGCAGCATCCTGATCGCGCTCTGCAAGAACGCCACGATCGTCGGCACGATCGGGTTGATGGAGTCCTCAAACGTGATGAAGCAGCTCATCAACGACAACGGCGACGCGGTCATCATGATCTTCCTGGTCTTCGCCGGCACCTTCGCCGCCTTCCTGATCCCCACCGGCTACGCCTTCGGCTGGCTGGCCAACCGACTGGCGGTGAAGCGCTGATGAGCACCGACTCCGTCCTCTACGACCACCCGGGGCCTCGGGCACGCATCCGCAACGCGGCACTGACCGTCGTCTTCGGGGTCGCCCTGGCCGGGCTGCTCTGGTGGGTCTACGCGAAGTTCGACGAGGCGGGCCAGTGGGACGGGCAGCTCTGGAAGCCCTTCACCGAGGCCACGACGTGGACCCAGTTCATCGGGCCCGGCCTGCTCGCCACACTCTGGGCGGCCGCGACCGGCATGGTGCTCTCGCTGGCGTTCGGCATCATCTTCGCGGTCGGCCGGCTCTCCGAGCGTCGCTGGATCAGCATTCCGTCCGGCGCGGTGGTCGAGTTCTTCCGCGCCGTACCGCTGCTCCTCATGATCTTCTTCATCTTCTACGGCGTGCCGTTCGTGATCAAGGGGCCGGTGACCGCGTTCTGGGCCGTCGTGATCGGGCTGACGCTGTACAACGGCTCGGTCCTCGCGGAAGCGTTCCGGGCTGGAATCCGCTCGCTGCCCGGCGGGCAGGCCGAGGCCGCGTACGCGATCGGCATGCGCAAGAGCCAGGTCATGCAGCTGATCCTCGTGCCGCAGGCCGCCCGGGCGATGCTGCCGGTCATCGTCAGCCAGCTGGTGGTGCTGCTCAAGGACACCGCGCTCGGCTACATCGTCGCCTACCCGGAGCTGCTCCAGCGCGGGGTCAACGACCTCGCCGCGAACAAGGGCAACATCGTCGCCGCGGCCATCGTGGTGGCCGCGATCTACATCGTGATCAACTCGCTGCTCACCGCACTGGCCAACTGGCTGGACCGGCGCAGTCGTCAGCGTGGCTTCCGCGCCCAGCGACGGACCGCCACCGACGCCACGCCGGTGGGCGGCCACACGGTCAGCGAACCGCAGGGCTGACCGGCGGAGCGCTTCCCGCCGGGCCGCCAGGCGCTTTTCTTGATATCGGGGTGTCCCCACCACGGGGACACCCCGATATTGCTGAACTCGTGGTGAGCGGGCCGGTCAGCGGGCGATCTCGGTGACCCGGGACTCGCGGACCACGGTGACCCGGATCTGACCCGGGTAGGTCAGCTCCTCCTCGATCTGCTTGGCCACGTCGCGGGCCAGCACGGCCGCCCCGATGTCGTCCACGTCGTCCGGCTTGACCATCACCCGGATCTCCCGGCCTGCCTGCATGGCGAAGACCTTGTCCACACCGAGCTTGCTGGCCGCGATCTCCTCGATCCGCTCCAGCCGCTTGACGTACGCCTCCAGGCTCTCCCGGCGCGCGCCCGGCCGACCACCGGAACAGGCGTCGGACGCCTGGGTCAGTACGGCCTCGATGGTCTGCGGCGGCACCTCGTTGTGGTGCGCCTCGATGGCGTGCACCACGTCCTCGTGCTCGCCGTACTTGCGGGCCAGGTCCGCGCCGATGATGGCGTGGCTGCCCTCCACCTCGTGGGTGAGCGCCTTGCCGATGTCGTGCAGGAACGCCGACCGCTTGATGATGGGCACGTCCAGCCGCAGCTCGGCGGCCATGATGCCGGCGATGTGCGCGGTCTCGACCAGGTGCTTGAGCACGTTCTGCCCGTACGAGGTGCGGTAGCGAAGGCGACCGAGCAGGGCCACCAGCTCCGGGTGGATCTCGGTGATGCCGACCTCGACCAGAGCGTCCTCGGCGGCGCGGAGGCAGAGCTGCTCCACCTCCTGCCGGGCCAGGTCGTAGACCTCCTCGATCCGGTGCGGGTGGATCCGCCCGTCCAGGACCAGCTTTTCCAGGGTCAACCGACCCACCTCGCGGCGGACCGGGTCGAAGCAGGAGAGCAGCACCGCCTCGGGAGTGTCGTCGATGATCAGGTTGACGCCGGTCACCGACTCGAAGGCGCGGATGTTGCGCCCCTCGCGGCCGATGATCCGCCCCTTCATCTCGTCACCGGGCAGGTGCAGGACGCTGACCACGCTCTCCGCGGTCTGTTCGCTGGCGACCCGCTGGATCGCGTCCACCACGATGTGGCGGGCCCGTTGGTCGGCGGTGTTGCGCGCATCGGACTCGATGTCACGCACCAGCAGCGCCGCCTCCCGCTTGGCCTGGGTCTCGATCGCCTCGACCAGCTCCAGTCGTGCCGAGTCGGCGGTGAGCCCGGCGATCCGTTCCAGCTCGCGGCGGCGTAGTTCCTCCGACTCGGTCAACTCGGCCTCGCGCTTGGCGAGTGCGGACTCCCGGGCCGCGAGGGCGGCCTTCGCCGCGGTGAGCTGCCGTTCCCGCTCGGCGAACCGCTCCACCTCCTCGGTGTGCATCCGCTCCCGCTCGTCCATCCGGGCGGCCCGACGTTCCACCTCGGCGGCCTGCTCGCGGGTGGTGGCGGCGAGCACCGCGACCTCCCGCTCACCGCTGCGCCGCGCCGTCGTGCGCAACTGCTCGGCGTCCGCCTCGGCCTGCTTGTGGGCGCGCTCCAGGACGGTGTCGGCCTCGGCGCGGGCGTCGTCGAGGACCCGGCGTGCCTCGGCGCGGGCTGCCTTCGCCTCGGCCTTCGCCGCCGCAGCCTCGGTACGGGCTGCCGCAGCGGCGGACTTCGCCACGTCGATCGTGCTGTTCGCCTCGTCGGCCGCGGTCCGCAGGGCCGCGAGGGACTGCTCCTGGCGGTCCTTCTCGGCGATGAAGGCGGGATCCTCCGGAGCCGGCGCGGCGCCCATCCGGCGCATCGTCCGGATGCCGACCAGCACGGCCCCGATCACCACCACCGCGAGGACGAGGACGGCCGCGAGGAGCACGACGTCGAACGCGTTCATGCCGGGACCCTGTCGGGTCTACCGATGAACCTGTGCCGCCGCCCCGCCATGGCCGCCTCCCCTAAGGTCGAGACCGCAGCGACCGTGCCGGGGGCACACTCCTGCGGCTGTGGACGCCCGACCGGAGCGGCTGGCCGTGGGTAGCTCTCTCCGCCGGCGGTGCCCGCAGGCAACGTCGGCGACCGGGTGCAGTTGTCGCGGCGTTCCGGACCGGCCTGTCCGGAGTTGCCGCCAAAGGCCGCGGAGTCGGCCAAAGTGATGCTGTCTTGTTACGCGATCTATGTTGTGCGCTTAGCCTGCAATGGTCGGGCAATGTGAGCCTGTATGGCGAGGCTAGGTCTCCGGGGGTGCTCTGGTCAAGGACTCATGATCAAACCCCCCGAACGGAGAGAAGTTGCATCGTCACCCAAAGGTGATGCTGTGTCGGACACGACGGGACAAACGCGGCGAGGCACCCGCCCCGATCGGGATGTCGTGCCTGTTCAGCGACGGCAGCACCCCTCGGGGAGCCGACTGTGTGACACCAACGACCCCACGTCCGCGCCCGACCCCCCGGCAGGCTCGCCCCGACCAAGATCACACTCGTCCCGCCAAGATCACACTCGCCGTGCCAAGATCACACTCGCCGTGCCAAGATCGCGCCTCGCCCGCCAAGATCGCGCCTCGCCCGCGAAGATCGCGCCTCGCCCGCGAAGATCGCGCTAGATCGTGGATGTAGTGGCCTCACCCCGCGAGGACCCCACTACATCCTGGATCGAGCACGATCTTGGCCGGCGGCCAAGGGGACGCCGTGCGCCCAGCGCGGCGTCGTGCGGTCAGCGCGGCGTCGTGCGGTCAGTGGGCGCCGGCCGCCAGCGCGGCGGTGACCAGTGCGGCATTGTGCGGCGCTGGTGTGCCGTCGGGCAGCAGGAGTGTGTCCTCCAGGCCGATCCGGGCGTGCAGACGCGTGATCGGCACCGCGGGGTGGACGTCGCGTCCGCGCCCACCGTTCAGACACGCCTTCACCGTCGGCCCACCCCACAGCGCCAGCACCCAGCGCGACTCTCACCCGATCGAGCGGTTGTCGCGGTCCAACTCGCCCTCGGCGTCGGCGAGGGCGTCGGCGTCGATCTGCTCGGCGAACTCGGCCGCCTCGGCGCTCTGCGCGGCCAGCGCGTCCTTCACCGCCCGGATCGCCACGCCGGGCGGGTAGCCCTTGCGGGCCAGCATGCCCACCAGTCGGCGGAAGACCGCGTCGGGCTCACCTCGGGCCGTGCGTAGCTTGCGCTCCACCAGGCCACGGGCGGTGTCCGCCTCGGTCTCCTCGTCCAACTCATCCAGCGCCTCGGTGGCCACCTCGCCGTCCACGCCCTTGCGGCGCAGCTCGTTGGCGAGCGCCCGGCGAGCGAGGCCGCGCCCGGAGTGCCGGCTGGACACCCAGGCACGGGCGAACGCGGCGTCGTCGATGATGCCGACCTCGTCGTACCTGTCGAGCACCTCGGCCGAGACCTCCTCGGAGATGCCTCGTTTGGCCAGCGCACCGGCCAGCTCGGCCCGGGTACGGGGCCGGACCGCGAGCTGCCGCAGACAGATCTCGCGGGCCACCTCCGACTCGTCACGAGGCGGAGACTCGACCGCGTCGGTCTCGGCGGAGCGCCCACGGCGGCCCTGACGGGGGCGCGGTGGATCGGTGGCGTCGCCCGTACGGGGTGGGCTGGCATCCCAGCCCCGCCCCGTACGGGCGCGTCGTCCTGCCATGGGTCAGCGACCGTCAGAAGTCGACAGGCGGCAGCTCGGGGCCACCGGCGGCGTCACCCGCGCCGACACCGACGCCGAGCTTCTCCAGGATCTTCTTCTCGATCTCGGCGGCCACGTCCGGGTTTTCCTTCAGGAACTCCCGGGCCTTCTCCTTGCCCTGGCCGAGCTGGTCGCCGTCGTACGTGTACCACGCTCCGGACTTGCGGATGATCGCCTGCTCCACGCCGACGTCGATCAGCGAGCCCTCACGCGAGATGCCCTTGCCGTACATGATGTCGAACTCGGCCTGCTTGAACGGCGCGGCGACCTTGTTCTTCACGACCTTGACCCGGGTGCGGTTGCCGACCACGTCGGTGCCGTCCTTGAGGCTCTCGATGCGTCGCACGTCGAGCCGGACCGAGGCGTAGAACTTCAGCGCCCGGCCACCGGTGGTGGTCTCCGGGCTGCCGAACATGACGCCGATCTTTTCCCGCAGCTGGTTGATGAAGATCGCCGTGGTGCCGGTGTTGCTGAGCACACCGGTGATCTTCCGTAGTGCCTGGCTCATCAGCCGGGCCTGGAGGCCCACGTGGCTGTCGCCCATCTCGCCCTCGATCTCGGCGCGCGGCACGAGGGCCGCCACCGAGTCGATCACGATGATGTCCAGGGCGCCGGAGCGGATCAGCATGTCCGCGATCTCCAACGCCTGCTCGCCGGTGTCCGGCTGGGAGACCAGCATCGCGTCGGTGTCGACGCCGAGGGCCTTCGCGTACTCCGGGTCGAGCGCGTGCTCCGCGTCGATGAAGGCGGCGATGCCGCCGTTGCGCTGGGCGTTGGCCACCGCGTGCAGTGCCACCGTGGTCTTACCGCTGGACTCGGGACCGTAGATCTCGACCACCCGGCCGCGCGGCAGACCGCCGATGCCCAGCGCCACGTCGAGCGCGATGGAGCCGGTCGGGATGATCGCGGTCTGGACGACCGGCCGGTCACCCAGCCGCATCACCGAGCCCTTGCCGAATTGCTTGTCAATCTGAGCGAGAGCAAGGTCGAGTGCCTTCTCCCGGTCAGGCCCTGCTGCCATGGTTGCCACCCCTGCCTTCGCCGGCGTCTTTGCTGAGCTTCGCGTCACGCGGACACGCTAGGCGCTAGGTCCGACAGAAAACCAGCCGACGGGCCGCGAGCTGTGGACGAGCACCCCGCTGTGGACAATAGCCGAACAGGTGTACGACTCGACAAGCGACACGCGGAAGCGACGAAAAGGCTGCTCAGCGTAGTCGGGCGGGCACTCGGTCGGGGTACGCGGCACATACCGCCCGCCACACCACGTGCGTCTGCTCCCCCGACGACAGAGCCTGCTCGATGGTCCGTCCGCCGAGCTGCGACAGCACCTGATCGCGGGCGATGCTGGCCGCGTAGCCGGGCCCGAACGCCTCGTCAAGGCGCGTCCAGAAGTCGGTCAGCCGCACAGTGATCAGCCCTCCTCGTCCGGTGCCCCGGTCGGCACCGGGCGCAACGCTAGCGCCACCAGGGGCACCGCCGCGACCGCCGCGAGCAGGGTGAGCACCGGATAACCGGCGAGCTGCATGACAAACCCGCTCACCACGGCGGCAGCGGCCCCGGCCAACCCCATGATCAGGTCGCAGAACCCCTGGACGCTCGGCCGCACGTCGGCCGGCACCGACTCGGACAACAGGGTCGAACCGGCCACCATCGTGCCCGACCAGCCCAGCCCGAGCAGGGCCAGACCCACCGACAGCCGGGGTGTGTGGTGCCCGGCGGTGCCGGCGACCGCACAGGCGGCCAGCAGCAGCCCGACCCCACCCAGGATCACCGCCCGCCGACCGAGCCGGTCGGTGAGCCAACCCACCACCGGGGAGAACGCGTACATGCCCGCGATGTGCAGGCTCAACACGATGCCGACCAACCGCAGCACGTCGGCGTCGGCGTGCGACTCACCGAGCCGGACCGGCGTCATCGCCATCACCGCCACCATCACCAGGTGACCGACCGCCACCGCGGCGATGCCGAGCCGCGCGGCCGGCCGCCCGCGTACCACCGACCAGGCCGTCCGCATCCCGGCGGCGCGCGGCGCGCGTACCTTGACCGGCGCGACGGCCGGCGGCGTCTCGGCCGCCACGGTGGTCGCCGGCGCATCGGTGGCCGGCGGTGGGCCGGCGAAGGGCGCGTCGGCCGCCGCGAGCCGCCGCGCGGTGAGCAGCGGGTCGGGCCGGAGCAACCCGAGGAGTACGACGGCAGCCAGCACGAACGCGGCCGCGCTGAACGCGAACGGGCCGGCCAGCGCGGGCAGCCCCCAACCGGAGGTGACCCGGTCGGCCAGCGCGGCGAAGTTCGGCGCGGCCACCGCACCGATGGTGGTGGCCCAGACGATCAGGGAGAGCTGCCGCCCCCGGCGGGCCGGCTCGGCGAGGTCCACCGCCGTGTAGCGGGCCTGGAGGTTCGCGGCGGTTCCCCCGCCGAAGAGCAGCATGCCGACGAAGAGCAGCGGCACCCAGCGGGTGGCCGCGGCCAGCACCACCAGCACACCACCGACGGCGCCGATCGCGTACGCCAGCACCAGGCCGGGCCGGCGACCGTGCCGCGCCATGATCCGGGTGACCGGGACGGCGAGCAGCGCCGCGCCCACCACCCCGGCGCTCTGCGCCACACCGGCCATCGCGGTGCCGGCGATCCGCGCGGCGAGCAGCGCGCCCACGGCGATGCCGATGGTCACGCCGATCCCACCGATGATCTGGGTGGTGAAGAGCAGCCGCAGGGTACGCCGCTGGATCGACGCGACGTCGGGTCGGGCGGCGGTACGCGGCGCGGTCAGGTCGGTCGCCATCGGCGCTCCTCGGGACGGGTGCCCCATCCTCGCGCACCCACCCCGACCAGCGGCAGTGGGTTTCGCCCACAGCCGACATCCGCCCACCCCGGCCGCCCACCGCCGTCCGCCGCCGTCCGCCGCCGTCCGCCGCCGTCCGCCGCCGTCCGCCGCCGTCCGCCGCCGTCCGCCGCCGACCGCCGCCGACCGCCCGCCGCCCGCCGCCCGCCGCCCGC
>NZ_JBEZGL010000036.1:0-35615 GCF_040649915.1 Micromonospora sp. NPDC048839 | reverse complement strand
CACACAACCACGAGACTCAGCGGTGGCTGCTCCCTGCCCACGGACAAAACCACACCGCCGCAGCAGGTCAGAACGGATCTCCTGCTGGAGTACTAACCTCACCCACACCATTCCACCCTCGACAGTACGCCGAATAGACGCGCGTGGGAATTGCGCGGTCATGGCTGCTGTCGGGGGTGTCTTGTATGGTCAGAGGCGTGATCGCCTCGCGTGCCAGCACCCATTGAAATTGATTCTCAGGAGCAACGGCCGCGCGTTTCACCGATGGCGTCCGGATGTAACAAAATGCAACATGGAGAGGGCGGGAGCCGATGGCCGACGACATGGGATCGACAGTGCCGCGACGGCAGCTCGGGCGGGCGCTGCGCGAGCTGCGCACCGAGGCGCGGATGACGCTGGACGGCGCGGCCGAGGCGATGCAGTGGAGCCGGCAGAAGATGTGGCGCATCGAGAACGGCCTCGGCCCGGTCCGCACCCTCGACGCCAAAGCCATGTGCGACCTGTACGGGGCGACGCCCGACCTGACCGGCGCCCTCAGCGCCCTGGCCGCCGAGACCAAGGCCAAGGGCTGGTGGCACTCGTACGGCGACGCCGTCCCCGACTGGTTCGAGCTGTACGTCGGCCTGGAATCCGCCGCGTCACGACTACGGGGGTACGACGAGTCGCTGATCCCCGGTCTCTTGCAAACAGAGGCGTATGCCCGAGGTGTCTTTCAGAACCGCACCGACATGAGCGATGACGAGATAGACCAACACATCAGCATCCGGCTCCAGCGGCAGGATCTCCTACGGCGACGGTTGCCGAAGGCACCTCAACTCAGCTCAGTGCTCGCCGAGGCGCTACTGATCAAGCAGATCGGCAGCCGGGCGGTGATGGTCGAACAGCTTCGCCACCTGAACGACCTCGCTGGTCTACCGAACCTCTCCATCCGGATCCTGCCGCTATCAGTCGGGGCGCACTACGGCGCACTCGCCGGCACCTTCATGATGCTCGACTTCCCGCTGACCAACCGAGTCGTTCCGGAGCCATCCGTCGTCTACAGCGAGTCGCTGACGGGTGCCCTGTACCTCGACCGGCCCGAGGAGATGGCCGCCTACGAGAAGGTGTGGGCCAGCCTTACGTCTCTGGCTCTCGATGAGCAACAATCGAGGCAACTCATCAACAAGATCGTCGAAGAGGTTCATCATGGCTGAGCTGACCGGCGCCCAGTGGCGCAAGAGCACCCGCAGCGGCGACAACGGCGGTGCATGCGTCGAGGTCGCCGACAACCTGCCCGGCCTCGTCGCCGTGCGCGACAGCAAGGACCCAGCCGGACCCGCCCTCACATTCTCCCCCACCGCTTGGACCAGCTTCGTCCGTTCTCACAAGTTCATTCGTTAGATGGCTCCGCTCACGGTGCACCCGGCGCCGCAGCCGGGTGCACAGCCCTCACCTCTGAGTCATGAGGCGCTCACCGCCGCAGACTCCCGACCCCTGCCCGACCTCCGGGTTTGCGACAGGAACAGCGGCAGAAGCCATCGTGTATGTGGAAGCCAGGGCAACGCCCAAAGCTGGCAAATCTTCGTTAGAGACAGCCCAAACAGGGTCTACTGCCTGCTCAGGAAATTGCCCTGAGCAGGCAGGATTTACACAATCTGTTGAACGGCGGCGTGAATCCCCGCAGACTGCGTTCCTCACGGTGGCCAGCAGAGGCAACTACTAGCGATAACTCCGCATCCGCGCTCGCCATGGCTTTGCCTGCCGGAATCGTTCGCCACATGCCTCCGGGAACAGTGCGATTGTCCGGTGACCTTCACTGCGCGGTCATGCTTCTGGGTGCTTCCAGCGTATAGTTACACAGTGCGGTATCATAGCATCAACTAGTTGCGCCGCTTGTCAGCGCCAGAAAAGAGTCTGAATGCCGAAGATTGCGTTGTTCAATCACAAGGGTGGCGTAAGTAAGACCACCACGGTGTTTAATGTGGGTTGGATGCTCGCCGAGCAAGGGCATCGCGTCCTGATGGTTGACTCCGATCCCCAGTGCAATTTGACTGGGATGGTGCTTGGGTTCAAGGGGGCGGACGAGCTTGAGTCGTTCTACGAAGAGCAGGGCCAAAACACCATTCGATCTGGCTTGACGCCGGCCTTTGAAGCGCAGCCTCGGTCCATTGAAGCAGTGGAAGCGGTTCAGGTCAAAGGGCGTCCCGGCCTCTACCTGTTGGCTGGCGATCTGCGGCTCTCCGAATACGAAGTGACATTAGGTATTGCCCAAGAGCTTTCGGCAGCAATTCAGGCCCTACAAAACCTGCCAGGGAGCCTGGTGTTCTTGATAGATCGCACTGCGAAGGAGATTGATGCCGACTTCGTTCTAATAGATATGAGCCCCGGCCTTGGTCCCATCAACCAGAACTTGGTGATGACTAGCGACTATCTCATACTTCCAACGTCTCCGGATGTCTTTTCGGTAATGGCACTTGATTCTCTCTCGCGAGTGTTGCCGAGGTGGAAGCAGTGGGCAGTTCAAGCCAGCAAGCTGCCTGTGTTGCAGGACGCCGCTTACCCGTTCCCTCAGCCCAACCTGAAGGTTCTTGGAACTGTTGTTCAGAAGTTTCGGCCACGTAACGGGAGACCCGCGACTGCTTTCCAGAAATGGATTGATGAGGCGGGCTCGACGGTCAGGTCCAGGCTGCGACCGGCCCTAGAGAAGGCGGATCTTCTGTTGCCTCAGACCGTGTATCGGTCCGCAGGGGTGGACGACACACTAAATCTCGCCCTAATCGCGGACTTCAACAGCCTAATCTCGCGTTCTCAAGAATTTCTGACTCCGGTTTTTGCGCTGACGGTGCAGCAACTTAAGGCGGTTGGCACTGTTCTTGAAAATAGTGAAGAGTCGCGAGATGCCTTCCATCGCGAATTTAGTGCGCTGGCAAGCAGGGTGGCGAGAATGACTGCAGCCTGACGTCGAGAGAGAGTACGCCAAGAATGCCAGCTGCGGAGTTGGTCATGTTTAGGAAGAATATGGCCTATGCGCGAAATCTTTCTGCGACCGCCATTGCACTTGCCCGCCAAGTAACCACCGCGATTAACACTGATGACTTACTGCGTGCGTCTCTTGTCCAAGGCGTGAGCGCTTTCGACCACTTTATTCACGAGGAAGTTTGCGCTCGGATGATCTTGACACAGCAGGGATCTCATCCAATGGCCAAAGGCTACGTAAGGTTTCGCGTTAGCTTGGACTCCGTAAATCAAGCGTTGGCTGGATCCGGCGTTTCCTGGCTTGAGTCAGAGATTCGAGAACAGCACGGCTATTTAAGCTTCCAAAATCCCGACAAAGTCGCGGATGCGCTTAGGCTGGTTACGGATGCAAGCGTGTGGCCCGCAGTCGGTGGCCACCTGAACCGGAAACACGAAGACCTCAAACGTCAGCTGAAGCTGATTGTTGATCGCCGCAACAAGATTGCGCATGAGGCAGACACCGATCCGACGCCCCCCAGGACGAGGTACCCCATTGAAGAACCCATGGTCCGGCAGAGCTTAGATTTTCTAGAGCAGCTTGCTGAAGCAATAATTGCGGTCACGTAGAGGGCTGACGGCCTACGACGTCTGCCAGCCCGCGTCGGTCGCATCCTGAAGCCGCTTGCTGAACACGGCATGCGCCTGTCGATATTCAGTCTCCCGATCCGCCTTGTAGAACGGCGTGGTGTAGCCATCGGGCACCGGGTTGCGCTCCGGGTCGTCGAGGTACGCCATCAAGTGCTCGTAGTGCTGCTTCGTCTGCCCGTGCCCGAACACGCGGGAGTCGGCCGTGATGCGTCGCCCGGACGCGTCGAACCACATCTGGTCCTCGCGGTCGATCAGGATCGAATACCGCGATCGCAGCATTGCCAGCAACTCATCGATACCAATCTCCAGCCACACCGCGACCAGGACGTCGATCTCCACCAGAGCCGCTCGTCGGTCCCGCTCGCTCCGCAGTGCGGTGGCGGAACTCCACGCCGGCTCCACCTCGCCGAGTGAGCTGAGGTTCGGCCATGCCATGGCCCACCGATCGATCGACCAATTGGCGTCGAACAACCCGTTCCACAGAGAGGCGTACGCGTTCGTGACGCAGTTGAGACGCAGTGTGCGCAGCAGCAGGCTCGGCGCCAACGGATGGTCGACAGCCGGCGCCGGCATCACCCGCGCCTCGCCCAGTTGAAGATGCGACCGGCCGGTGATGCGCACCAGATAGTCCAGTGGTAGTGCGGCCCAGAACCCGGCCGACAGCGCGGTTGTCCGATCGTCATCCAGGGCCATGCTGTGCACCGCGTGAACGTGTGCGGCTCCGGGCGGAATCAGCGCAGCGAAAAGGGAACGCTCGGTATCGAAGGCGATCATGCATCGCCACGCCACGCGATACCGCTCGGTGTATCGCACTCCGTCCCAGACGTCCTGCGCCTTCCTGGTCTGTTCCTCGACACCCGCAAGCACGTAGTTGGCGCCGGGAACGAAATCCTGCGGCAGTGACGTGAGGTCGACTGCAATCCAGTCTTGGTTGCTTCGACATGGGACCCGCGGCTGCTTGACGAAGGGCGTGGCGATGCCGAGGTGTGGCCCTTGCAGCACCAGCCCATCGAGTGAGTCGGGCTGGCCTTGCTGCCAACGGATCAGACCGTCCTTCTTGCCGTTCGCCTCGTTGTAACCAGGACTGATCCACAGCCTCCCGTCGCCTAGGCGGCGCCTCACGGCGGCGAGGGCAGCGATGGCGTGCTCCTCATCGACGGTGACCGGATGCAGCAGCGCGGCGCGACCCACCGTGCTGTCCGTGTCGCCCCTCAGCCGTTGCCAGACTTCCAGAGTGGCATCGTCCACCTCGACAACACGGGACCGATGCGGCCGGAGGTCCCATCTCCCATTGTGCTTCTGGCCGGGAACCGGCCCGACTCCGTCGTGGTCGAGCGAGTCGGACAGCACGCGGGCGCCGTAGAGCTGACTGAGGTGCCGGAAACTGACCTCGCGTGACGGACCGTAGATGTGCACGCCGAACTCGACGGTATGATTCGCGCCTTCAAACGCCCAGTTGGCTTGGTTGACGAAGCCACCGTGGACGCGGAGGTGGCGGTAGGCCGCCTCCCTCAGCGGCCCCTCCTTCGCTCCTCCGAAGTGGGTGTCCGGATGGATCAAGCCCGCTGTGCCTGACCGGCCAAGGTGTGACCAGACCCGGCACGCCATCGCTCGATAGAGGTCCGGCCGCGTGCCGACCAGCAGTGGATAGCTGCCCGGATGCACAAGCGCGGCGACCAGGGCGGCGTTGCTCGTCAGCTGTCCGAGGAAGTCCGACCTCGTGGTCTGGTTGGCGAGCTGCGCAAACTTGCGCTCCCGCCACAGCTCTACCGGCGGCTTATCGGCCAGTCGGAACCATGGCTCGTACTCGGCGAGCACGTCGTCCTGCTTCCAGTCGGGCCGGACCCACGGGGGATTTCCGACCTGCAGATCGAAGCCGCCATTGGCGAACGCTTGGGCGAAGGTGAGTTCCCAGTGGAAAAAGCCCTGCTGATCGGCGATCTGGTCAGCGGCGAGCAGCCAGGGGAACCGGTCGGAAAGCGTCCACGGCGAATCCACGCCAATCACGCCGTCGAGCTTCTGCTCGAGTTCGCTCATCTCGCTCAGGCTCGTGAGCGTCCGGCCGTAGAACCTCTCGGTGTTCTCGTCGACATCGGTCCGGCCGACGACCGCTTCGGCGAACGTCAGCCAATCGTCCATGTTGGACAGCGGAACCTGTTGGCGAAGCTGTTCCGCCACCGTCATCCGCCGGGTGCCCGTAGCCTTCGTCGGGAGCTTCATCTGCTGCGGCTGCACATGGCCGAAGAAGTCTGCCGCCTCGTAGACCACTGGTTCCTCGTACGCCGGCTCGTCCTTGATGTGCGAGACCTGGACGGGCGCAGCCGGGTAGACCGGGTCGGTGCCGTCGAGCAGCCCGACCTTGTCCAGCGGCCAGAACCACAGCGCGCACCACACGTCCATCAGCGTCTTGAGCCGCCAGTACGGAGTCCCAGGCGCGGTCAGGTCGGCGAGGATCTCTTCCCGAGGCACGGCTTCGGTGACCTGCGGCAGGTCCTCGGCACCCCAAACCGCGATGTCGCGGCGGATCTCCCGCTCGGAGATGTCGAGCCGCTGCTGCACCAGCCCCCACAGGAATTCGACCCGCCGAGCAAGCGCCTGCAACCGCTGGACCTGCGAGTTCTTTCCCTTGGCGGACGGCGTGCGCTTCATCGCCGTACGCCATGCCTTTAGTCTCGCGGTCTCGGCCGGCGCCAGCTCGCGGGCCTCCTTCTCCCCCGCGACCGCGCCCCAGCCGTCGGCGGGGAGCAGGAAGTGGTGGATGGTGCCCTCGTCGATCGGCCCGTCCCGGAAGGGCTGCTCCTTCGGGGCGGTGGTGAGCCACGACTTGTCGGCGAGCTGCTTCGGGCCGTAGGTCTTGCGGCCGGCGCCGATGAGGGAGTTGCCGCGTTGCAGGTGCAGGCCGAACCAGGGTGCCTGCAGGCCGGCGTGCATGACGTTGAGCCAGAGCGACACCTCGGCCAGCTCGACGGCGGTGCGGTTGAGGTCGACGCCGTAACTGTTGTGCAGGGCGATGTACGCCTTCACCCGCTGGAGTTCGAGGTGGTATTGCTCCGGGTCGAGAGTGGTGTCGAGTTCCTTCTGCCGCCGGCGCAGGTATTCGGCGGCGACCTGGTTGATCGCCTCGTTGAGGAAGGCGCCGGAGCCGAGCGCGGGCTCGCAGATGGTCCAGTCCAGCAACTCGCGGGCCGGGGTGATCGTGTCGTCCTGGTCGAGCCGGTACTTGAGGGCGAGCTGAACGGTGACCTCGGTGAGCGACTGCGGGGTGTAGTAGGAGGCGCTGGTCTGCCGGTCGCGGCCGGCGAGCCGGTAGACGAACTGTCCCGGCTCGTAGCAGACCCGGCTACGGACGCCGGTGTACAGGTTCTCCTTGTAGACGAAGACGTTGTCGTCGTACTCGTCGGTCTTGGAGGCCGGGATCATCCACGAGCCGTCCTTCGGGTCGCCGTTCTTGGCGACCTCGTAGAGCTGCTCGGTGGCGACGAAGCCGGTGTACGACATCAGGCCCTCGTAGACCGCGCCGAGTTGGTTGATGCCGAGTTGGGCGTACGAGATGAAGCCGCCGCGGCGCTTCTTGCCGCCCTTGGTGAGCATCAGCCGGCGCAGCACCTCGTAGAGGACCTTGTTGCGCAGCCGCGTGTCGATCTTCGGGGCGTGCTCGTCGTCGGGGTCGCTGCCCGGTTCGGCGATCAGCCGGCCGATGAGCTTCGTCTTCTCCGGCAGGAACAGATCCGACTTCATCGGCTCGAAGCGCAGACCCTCCCCCTCGCTGGCCTTCTCCTCGACGTCCGCGCCGCCGCGTGGCCGGTGCCCCTCGTTGACCATGCCGAACAGCAGGTCGAGTGACTCGTACAGGTGGGTCCCATCCTCGGCGGAGGGGGCGAGCCTGCGGGAGACGAGGTCACCGAGGCGGGCGAGGCTGTAGCCCTCGACGTACTGGGGGTCGTTGACCGGCAGCACGCCCAATTCGGGGCGGGCCTCGGCGTAGAGCAGGAACAGGATCCGGTAGAGGTAGCGCAGCGACTCCCGGCCCAGCTCCTTGGCCAGCTCGTCGAGGTCCATCACCTGCTGTGGGTGGTAGCCGGCCCGCCGGATCTGGTCGAGGACCTCGTTGGCGATGAGTTCGACAGAATCCTTCAGGCCTACGCGGAGTTCGCTGGAGACACCGACGGCGTGCTGGCGGGAGCCGGCGACGAGGTCGGCGAGGGGTTCGGTGCCGCCCTCGGCGGGCGGACGCAGCGAGTCGGCGCCGAAGAGCGCGGCGACGACGTCGAGTTCCTTGTCGTCGTTGCGGGCGTATGTGGTGTCGAGGCTGACGGCCAGGTAGCGGCCCTCGCCCCAGACGGTGCAGTCGGCGAGGGTGATCACGCCGCCGCTGAGGATCAGCACGTAGCGGGGCTTCGGGCTGTCGGCGGCGAAGAGCAACGAGGCGAGCTTGGCGCCCGTCTCGATGGTCTCGGTGCTCGACAGGGTGAGCGGGTCGAGCAGGCGGCCGGCACCGTCCGGGTCCTGTGCGGCCTCGGTGTCGACCGCCCAACCGCAGTCCAACGCGACGATGCCGTGCGCGGTGGTCAGCTCGGCGTGGGCGACGCTGACCTCGTACTCCTGGCCGTTGCGCTCGACGGTGATGGTCTGCGGTTGCGGGTCGAAGCCGAGCGCCCGCAGCACGTCCTGGTGCTGCTTGCGCAGCCGCTCCGGGTCGAAGAAGTCGTCGTCGGTCAGCTCGGTCTTGGCGTCGAAGTACTGCCGGCGCATGCCGCGCAGCCCGGCGCGCGGCGTGACCCGGCCGGACTTCTCGTCCTCGGCCCACTGCTTGAGCAGACCACCCTTGAGGGTGGTGGGCAGGATCTCGGCGAGGTAGTGCGCGGAGAGGTACTCGCCACGGTTGGTCAGCGACTCGAAGCTCATGCGGCGTTCTCCTGCGACGGTACGAGGACGGCGAGCACCCGCAACAGCGGGTCGCCGGCGGTTTCCAGGCGGTCGAGCAGGTCGTGCTGCTCCTGGACGGTGGTGTCGACGCGTTGACGGCGCTTCTCCCGGTGCGCGCCGGGCAGCTCATCGAGGCTGATCAACCTGCTGATCCGTGCCGCCCACTTGGCCACCAGGCTGCTCACCTGGGAGATCACCAACGGCGTCGCGATGCCCAGCGTCGCACCGGCCTCGGCCAACCAGAGCGGCAGCCTGACCGCCAGCACCGAGACGAAGTCCGCGATCAGGTCCCGAACCAGCTCGCGGACCAACGCGACCAACAGCCCGGCACCCTCCACCAGTGAGGCGATGCCGCCAGCGGCCCGCGCGATGCCCTCCATCGCCCGCACCTGGCGTGCCATATACGCCTGGTAGGCCCGCGCCGAGGCGCCATCCCACTCGGCAAGCTGCATGGGAACGCCCGCTTGCAGGTCGGCATGCGCATCGGTGCTCTGCTTCGCGACGTTGCGCCACGTGCGCGCGTAGGCGTCGATCTGGTCCGGGTCGCCGGCCAGCCAGTCCAGCGCGTCCGACAGCGGCTTGACGTGTTCGAGCAACCAGCCGACGCCCCAGCTGACAAGCGAACCGAGCGGGTCGAGCACGGTGGCCAGAGCGTCCATCGAGGTGGCGACGCCACCGATCGTCGAGTCGATCCAGCTGCCCGACTCGATCCCCGACACCGTGTCGGCGACGTCCTCCACCAATCCGAGCCCGGTGTACCACCGGGTCGAGTCGTGGCGCGCCGCCACCAGCGGGTTGGCCGCCGTGTCCGTCACAGCGGCAGACCCAACCGCCCACCACTGTTGTTAAGTAGCCGTGCGCTCGCCGCGTCGGTCGCTTCCGTCGCGGCAGCGACCGCTCGTAGGTCCGCTGCCGCCTCACGCAGCGCCATAGCGGACTCTCGCAGCGCGGTCACCGCCCTGTCCGCCACAGGGTCGATCAAATGAGGCAGGAATCGGCAGAGCTGCCCATACGCCTCCGCGCCCATCTGCGCGTATGCCGCCGCTCCACGAGCGGTTTCCATCTTGTCGGCGGCGTCGTCGACCGTCGCGGCGTGCCGAATCACCGCCCCCGCCGACATCTGCATCTCCGCGTCACCAGCCACTTCTGGCGTCCCGTTCCCACCGATCGGGCTGCTCGTCAACGGGCGGGGGGAAGCGCCTGGCAAAGGTGTCGGTGACCGCCCGCCCGGTCTCCGAGTCGGTGCCCACGGTGTCGTGCACCGCAACAGTCACCTGTTCGGTCAACCCGGCCTGCGCACGGGCGACGGTGGCCATGATGATGCTGGCAAGTTCGGAGCTACGCATCCGCTGAACGCGGTCGTCCAATCGCAGGTCCGTAAGCGCCCCGGAGGCGGCGACCGTCAGGCGCACTGCACCCTCCGCGCCGGTTGCCGACGCCGTGATGGCCGCGACCCGCTCCGACAGGTCGGCGGCGGACTGAGCGCGTGTCGACAGCTCCGCTGTCCAGGAGTGCAGCATTTCCTGGGCCGCGTCCGGATCTCGTCCAAACACTCCGCACCCTCCCCGCTACGACCTCGGTGCCCCGCTCAGCCCTCCACTGTGCACCACAATCGCGATGGGCGGTGTCCCTCAGCCATCACATACCGCATCGACAGGGCGGACCAGGGGCACCGATCGATGACATGGTAGGCCGGAAGCGCCAGGATCACGCTTGGCGGCCTGAGTAACGGCAAAGGCATCGCCTTACCGGGCGTCGGCGTCTGGTCGCAGGGCCCCCCGCGCCAGTCCGTCAGCGGTCAGTTGCGCCAGTTCCGCCCCGAGCGACGCAGCCTGCCGGATCGCTGACTCGAACGCATTGAGACGCCGGAACGCCTCCCCATGGGCCCGCTGCTCGTCGAGCGACAGCCGGCGCACCTGCGCCCGTCGAATGTCGAACCGCATCGTCCCCGACAGGCTCGACGACTGCTTCTCGTTCGCGGATGTGCGCAACTGCCCCGCGAGGAACCACGGATCCAGCGCCCCGGAGTACGGCCGCAGCAGGTAGAGGTTGCGTCCCAGCAGCGCCCCCTCGGTGGTGACCACCCGTGCGGTGAGCTGCCGCGCGATCATCGGCACCACCACGTCGCCCACCGCGAGGCGGATCTCCTGGCCGAACCGGTCGTCGACCCTTCCGGACGCCTCCTCCCCAGCGAGCACGTCCTGGACGGTGAGCACCGGTGGTCCGTCGGGGGCGGGTGTGGAGGTGCCGGCGCGGACCGGGCCGATCAGTTGCAGGGCCCCGGTCTTCGCCAACTCCCCCACGGTGAGGAAGAGGCCAGCCGGCCCGTCGGGTGCGGGCGCGACCTGCGGTAGTAGCGCCGGCAGCTCGCCGACGATGGCGGCCAGTCGTTCTCTGGTGCGTACCAGATGCTCTCCCGATGCCTCGCCCACGACGGCGGGTTGCCGGCGCGCGGGGGTGAGGTCGACCTCCTCGTCGAGCAGCTCGATGACCGGGACCGCGCGGGCGAACCCGGCCTCCTCGACGTCGCCGTCGGGGGCGGCGGCGAAGGCCCGCCACGCGGTCAGCACGCGCGGTGCGGTGTCGGCGAGGTCGCCGCCGGCGGCGTCGATCAGCAGCGCCCGCGCCGGTGGCGGCGCGTCCGTCGCGGCGCGGCGCAGCACCCACAGGTGCAGGGGTACGCCGTGCGGCGCTGCCACGCCCGGCGGAAGCGCGATGACGGCGCGCAGGTGGCCTCGGCGCAGCAGTTCGCCGCGGATGCGTTTGCCGGCACGGCGACTGGCGACCGTGGGTGGCATCAGCAGGACGGCGTGCCCGCCGACCCGCAGGTGCGCCAGGGCGTGTTGCACCCAGGCCAGCTCCGGTTCGGTACGGGGTGTGGTGCCGACGATCCAGCGGGGGTCGTGGCCGAGTTCCTCGTCGCCCCAGTTGGTGGCGCCGAAGGGTGGGTGGCAGACGACGGCGTCGACGGTGCGGCCGGCGAAGGCGTCGGCGCGCAGTGAGTCACCGGTGCTGACTTCTCCGGGTACGTCGTGCAGGGCCAGCCACAGGCCGGCGAGTCGGGCCAGGTCCTCGTCGAGTTCCTGTCCGTAGACGGAGGTGCTGCCGGCGCGGACGGCGGCTCGCAGGATGGCGCCGGAGCCGGCGGCCGGGTCGAGGACCGATCCGCCGCCGACGCTGGCGAGCCCGATCATCAGGTCGGCGAGGTCGTCGGGGGTGGCGAAGGGGCGGCCGGGGCCTGGTGCGGAGAACCGCTGCCACAGCTCGTCGAACGCGCCCTGCGCGCCCAGCTCGTCGGCGAGGGCGTCGACGTCGGGCCGGAGTGGCGCGAGCTGCGCGTCGACGCTGCCGCTGCGGGAGCCACGTTGACGGGCCAACAGCAGGGCGCCGACGGCGGCGAGACCGCCGGCTGCGGAGTCGCTGGCTGCGGCGAGGTGCCGCCAGAGCCGGTCGGCGGTGGCCAGCTCGGGGAGCTTGCCCTGGGTGCGTAACCACTGCTCGACCTGGATCAGGTCGAACTCGGGGCTCGCCGTCGTCCCGCCCACCGGGGCGGGGAAGTCGGGGTGCCGTTTACGCCAGTTGCTGACCGCAGCGCGACCGACACCGGCGAGCCGGGCGATCTCCGCTGCCGTGATGGTCGGGTTCTCCACGCCGAAAGTCTCGCATACCTGTCAAGCACGAGAATGTCTGTTGACAGTGTTGTCGGACGATGCTCTTATTGACCCCGCAACGCTCACCTCAGGAGGACAACGATGCGCAAGACCATCACTCTCGCTCTGCTCGCCACCGGCCTCGTCGCCCTGGGCTGCGGCTCCGGTGCCGCCGACAAGACGAGCAGCTCCAGCGGCGACGAGAGCGGCGCCAACGCGGGCACCTCCGCCAGCGGCAAGGACGAAGTCAAGGACGAGGACAAGGCGAAGACCGCCAAGATCGGCCAGCCCGCCCGCGACGGGAAGTTCGAGTTCACGGTGAAGTCCACCAAGTGCGGCGTGGCCAAGGTCGGCAGTGACCCGCTCGGCCAGAAGGCGCAGGGCCAGTTCTGCCTGGTCACGCTCAACGTGAAAAACATCGGCAAGGAAGCGCAGATGTTCGACGGCAGCAGCCAGAAGGCGTACGCGGCCGACGGCGCCGAGTACTCCGCCGACTCCGGCGCGGCGATCTACGCGAACAAGAACGCCGAGACGTTCCTCAACGACATCAACCCCGGCAACCAGGTCAACGGCGTCGTGGTCTTCGACATCCCGAAGAACGTCAAGCTCACCAAGCTCGAGCTGCACGACTCGATGTTCTCCGGCGGCGTCGACGTCGCCCTCGGCTGACCTCTCCCCCACCGACCGGGGCGGGCAGCCCACGCCCGCCCCGGCTGTTCACAGCCCACCCGTTCACAGAAGGAGCCTCGCCATGACCGCCTCGATCACCCCCGAGCCGCCCGAGCAGCCCACCGCGCCGATTCCTCCCGCGCCCTCGGCTCCGGTGGCAGCAACCTCGGAAGACACGTCGACCAACGTCGCCAAGCCGGCGCGGCGCTCCCGTACCCGCGCCTACCTGATCGGTGGGCTGGCCGTCGTCTTCGCCCTGTGCTGTGGCGGCGTCGGAATCATCGCCCTCTCCGGAGATGATGCCGACCCGGTTGCTCAGGCGGGAGCTCGTCCCAGCTCGACTGCACCCTCGACCCCCGCTCCGTCCACCGTGGCCCCGACCACGGCCCCCGCCCCCACCACCGCTGCCTACGACTCGCCGACGAAGAAGGACTTCAATCTCGGCGTCAAGATCCTCAAGAAGAAGTGCTTCGGCAGCGCCGGGTGCAACATCACCTACCGGATCGACGTCACCTACATCGGCGCCGGTCTGGATCCGTCGAAGACGTACGAGGTCACCTACGAGGTACGCGGCGGCGAGGACCCGATGGTGAACACCTTTGAAGTCACCGGCGATACCGCTTCGGTGCAGCAGGAGGAGGACGGCGGCACCAAGCGGTCCACCGACAAACTCACCGCCGTCGTGACCGACGTAGCCGAACTGTAGAGGCCCCAAGCAGTAAGCGCTCCGCCCTCCGCCGGCAGTCGCCGGCCCACGTCCACCGCTCACCCGGGCAGGCCGACGAGCCGTCGGCCCGCGGACACCACACGCCTGGAGACGACCATGACCCAGCCTCCGCAGTCCACCGCGCCCCTGATTGAGCTGATCTTCGACCGGCTCGCTGACGCTGACGTACTGACCGAGACCGCCGAGCTGATCCTCGCCGCGCTCAGCGGCGAGGACGACCTGACCGCAGCCCTCGCCGGCACTCCCACCCGCCTCGACCCCCGCTCCCCCACCGACGACGGTCCAGCGGAACGGATCTGGCTGAAGTCGGTGACCGTCGCCGGGTTCCGCGGCGTCGGACCGGAACGGACCATCCAGATCGGTCCCGGGCCGGGTTTCACCCTGGTCGTCGGCCGCAACGGCTCCGGCAAGTCCAGCTTCGCCGAGGCCGCCGAACTCGCCCTCACCGGTGACAGCGCCCGGTGGGCCGACAAGACGAGCGTCTGGCGTACCGGGTGGCGCAACCTGCACAACCCGGACCCGTGCTGGGTCGACGTGGAGCTGCGTGTCGACGGGGTCGCCACGCCGACCCGGGTGCACCGCGCCTGGCCGGTCGGAGCCGAACTGGCCGACGCCGAGGTGACCGTCACCAGCGCGCGGGGCCGGCACGCGGACCTCGCCGAGCTGGGTCTGGCTCGCCCGCTGGAGCTGTACCGGCCGTTCCTCACCGCCGCTGAGCTGGGCAAGCTCGCCGCTGGAACGCAGAGCCAGCTCTTCGACGCGCTCTTCGCGATCCTCGGGCTGGACGCGCTCACCGACGCCGACAAGCTTCTGCTGCGCGCCGCCCGGCCGCACGACGCCACAATCAAGGAGGTACGCGCACAGCGCGACACCCTGGTCGACACGCTCGACGGGATCGCCGACGACCGGGCCCGGCGGACCGCCACGCTGCTGCGCGGCCGGGGTACGGTCGACCTCGCGGCGGTTACGGCGATCCTCGACGAACCGGACGAGGCAACCACCGATCAGGCGGTGTTGCTCTGCCGAGAACTCGCCTCCCTCGCCCCGCCGCCGCTCGACGAGGTGCACCGGCTGGCCGGTCAGCTGCGAGAGGCGTCGACCGAGGCGGTGCGACACGACGGGGGCCGGTCCCGGGCGGCGCTGCGCAGCGCCGAGCTGCTCCGTCTCGCCCTCGAACACCACGACGACGAGGGCGACGGGCCGTGCCCGGTGTGCGCCGCCGGCACCCTCGACGGTAGGTGGCGTGCGGCCGCCGCGCAGTCGCTCACCGAGCTGCGGCAGCGCAGCGTCGCCGCCCAGACGGCGACGACGCGGCTGACGGCTCTGCTGCGGCAGACGCACCACCTGATCGATGACCTCGTTGTGCCGAAGGGACCCGGGTCGGAGCCGGCGGCCGGGGTGCTGCACGACGCGGTTGCCGCGCTGCGGCGCGTACCCGGGGAGCCGGCCGAGCTGGCCGACCACCTGGCCGCGCGGTACCCGGCGGTGGTGACGGCGGCGGACGCGGCCCGGGCGTACGCGGAAGGGTTCCTGCGGCAGCGCGACACCGGTTGGCGGACGGCGGCGGCCGACGTGCGCGAGTGGGTGGCCGCGGCCGGCGGGCTGCCGGCGCGGGAGGCGGCCCTGACCCGGTTGAAGGCCGCGCGGGCGTGGCTGAAGGACGCCGGTACGGAGATCCGCAATGAGAGGGTCGCGCCGTTCGCCGGACAATCGCAGCGGATCTGGGCGCAGTTGCGGCAGGAGAGCAACGTCGAGTTGGGTGCGATGACGCTGGAAGGCGCGAACACCCGGCGCCGGGTGGCGTTCCCGGTCAGCGTGGACGGCGCCGACAACGGCACGGCGTTGGGCGTGATGAGCCAGGGTGAGATGCAGGCGCTCGGGTTGGCCACGTTCCTGCCGCGCAGCTGCGCCCTGGAGAGCCCGTTCCGGTTCATCGTCGTCGACGACCCGGTGCAGAGCATGGACCCGTCGAAGGTGGACGGCCTCGCCCGGGTGCTCGCTGAGCTGGCCGAGCAGCGGCAGGTGGTGGTCTTCACCCACGACACCCGGCTGCCGGACGCGGTTCGCCGCCTCGACCTGGGCAAGGCGCGGATCATCGAGGTGACCCGCGCGGAGAAGTCGGTGGTGACGCTGCGAGCCGGCTCCGACCCGGTGACCCGCTACCTGGACGACGCGTACGCGTTGTCGCGCAACGAGGAGATCACCGCAGAGGTGCGGGGACCGGTGGTGGCGGAGCTGTGCCGCTCGGCGCTGGAGGCGGCCTGCCACCGGGCGGTCTGGCGGACCCGGGTGGCGCGAGGCGTACCGCACGCCGACATCGAGAGCGCGATCGAGGACGCGTCCCGGCGGGTCGCCACCACCGTCGCTCTGGCGGCGTTCGATGACGCCGACAAGGGCGGCGACGTGCTCGGCTGGCTCCTCCGCCGGCACGGACGGCGGGCGGTGAACGCCTACCAGGCGTGTCGGGAAGGCGTGCACGGGGCGTACCTGGCGGACCTGCCGGGACTGGTCGCGGACGCCCGCCTCCTCGCGGCGGCGCTGTCGTGACCGCCCTGACGCCACAGCGCTGCCTGGCGGCGGCCGACCAGTTGCTGCGCGGCACCGGTCTGCTCGGCGCCGCGGCGATCACCGCGGGCTGGTGGCCGCGTGCCTGCGCCTGCCTGATCCGGCTCGCCCTCGAAGGCGGCATCGACGCGTACTGGCGGCGGGTGAAGCCGACCGTGGCGGCGTGCCGGCAGGGCCGCGCGAAGCAGTTGATGCTGCGGAGCCGGCTCGGCCCGGGTGGCGAAACCGCCCGTCGGGTGGCGTTCGCCTGGGCGACGCTGTCCGCCGCCACGCACCACCACTGCTACGAGTTGGCTCCCACGGCGGCGGAGCTGCGTCGCCTCCACACCGAGGTGAGCACCCTGCTCGTACAACTGGAGCCCACGACGCGCGGGTGATCTGTTCAGTCACTCGCGTGTGGACCTTACGCGCGATGAGGTACCGCTCCGGATGAGCCAGGGTGACCACGTTGACACGTACTGTGATGCTCTCGTTGTCGATCATGAAGGATGTGGGATGGCACCCGAAGCCGAGGGATCCGAGAACGAACTCTCCACACCCGTTGACAACGGCACCCTCGACAACACGGTTCTCCCCGACGACGAGCCGACCGTCAGCCTCGTCGAGATCGAACCGGGTTTGGCCGTGCTCTTCGGGGACCAGCCGCCCATCGGCTTCGACGTGATCCCCTTCGAAATGATGAGTGCGCACGCTGACCAGGGCCTGACCGACAAGCTCGCGATGGCCTCGGGCATCGCCAATCTCGCCGTGCAGGGCGCACAGGGAGCGACCAGAGTGCAGGGCCTGGTGCGTCTGGCGCCCGAGACGTTGCAGTTGCTCAAGACGGCGCGACCGATGACGTCGGGCAGCTGGAACCTGGGTGCGCTCGTCACCAGCAACGGGAAGATCTCCAACCTGGTGCGGTGGGCGCCCGTGACGGGGGCGCAGACCGCGTCCATCCTCAGCGCTCTCGGGCCGGCCGCCGCACTCCTGGCGCTGCAGGTGCAGCTGGCGTCGATCTCACGTCGACTGGACGAGAACGTCCAACTGACTCGTGACGTTCTCCGGGCACTGCACGAGGATCAGTGGGCGACGCTGCTCGGCCTGCACGAGACGACGCTGCGCGCCGTGCGGGAGGCCCAGGCGGCCAAGGGCGTCAACGACCACGTCTTCGCCTCCATCGCGACCAGGGACGCAGACCTGCGCAAGCAACGGCATCTCTTCACCTCGCTCGTCCGCCGGCACAGGACGGCGCTCGATACCGACGGGCAGAGCCGTCGCACCTACGTTCAGAAGAACGTCGAGCAGATTCTCGCCGACGCTCACGGCATGCTCATGGCGGAGTGGTCCTGGTATCGGTTCCAGGTGTTGCGCGCAGGACACATCAGCCGCGACGAGGCGCATGCCGCCGAGAACGAAGGCCTGCTGGCCGAGTTGGTCGCCGAGACGCAGCGCGAGCACACCCAGGCCATGGAGGACGTGGCGGATCTGCTTGCCGGTCTTGAGCGTCAATGCCGTCTGATCGCCGAACTTCCGGCCGAGTTCAGTCTGCCGTTCACCGCGAAGCGCCAGGACATCAAAGACGCTGTCGACATGGCCGAGGCGTTGGCCGAGCGGGTGGCAGTTCTTCGCAACCGTGTGCACACCCGAACCGCTCCGCTGGATCCACCTCTCACCGTTTTCGCCGAGGCTGTGCCAGACGAGGTGCTGCGAATCCTCCGGTGGGTCGTGCCAGGCGAGGAACCCCTGCTGGCCATCGCCGATGTCAATCTCGACCGCCTGGTCGGCGAGGACGCCTACCTGGGAGTGACACCCGCACGTCTCTTCATCTCGGCACAGAGTTCAGTTCGCAAACAAGGCACGATCGAGCGCGAGTTCCCTCTCGCGGACGTTCGCTACGTGCGGTTCCGCGAACGCGACAAGCGAGGCCCAGTCCTGGACATCATCACGACGGACGAGAACATCAGGCTCACCTTCGACGACTGGGCCGGCAAGGGGCAGGGGTTGGACGACAGCCGTCGGCTCGCCAATCTCCTGGCCGCCGCGATGGATCTGCCCGAGACCGAGCGGCGTACCGACCCGCTGCTGAGCGGCGGTCCCTCGACTGAGCGGGCGATCACCCGGTAACCGGCCGCGACCGGATCGACCTGCATCTGGTCGCCACTCTGGCCATCCCGGCAACGTCCCGGCGTCGCCTGCCTGGCCGGCGGGGTGATCCGGGCAATCCCGGATCGGTGCTTTCCCGGTGGCCGTCCGCGATCGACCACCGGGAACGCTGGTCAACCGGCCCGGTAGGAGAGGTAGTAGCCCTCGTACGGCCAGCTGTGGAAGTTGTTGAGCTCGGACGCAGCGCCGGTGCAGTCGGGGGTCCGGTAGCCAGAGACGGAACCGAAGCCGTTCCAGCCGATCGCCCAGATCGCCTCGGCCGGGACCGGGCGGCAGATACCGTCGGGCGTGGCCTGCCTGCCTACGATGATCTGCGTGTACGCCTGGTAGAAGACGAGGCCGGTGTCGGGAACCTTGAGCGTCTCGGCAGCGGCTGCGGGCGACGCCGGTATCGTCACGGTCAGTGTGGTGATCAAGGCCGCGGCGAGACCCGCAGCGATTCGGCTGGTAAATCTGCGCATGAGCTTCCCTTCCTAACGGTGTTCAGGGACGGGACCGGAGCTCGTTCAGCCCAGGGATAGATTTACTTGCATCGATTATGTTCCCCGTGTCAAGCAACCCGCCGCTGACCGACCGCTGCCGCTGAGCGGCCCGAACGCAGAGCTGGTCGCCTGCAACCCGAGTCGCGGGGGCGTTCGGAGGTGGCCGGATCGGCCGGCGGCCGGGTTCCCGGCTGGCGTCCTGCCGTCAGTGACCGTAGGCGCCACGGCCTGCGGTGCGGGAGCAGCTCGTCGCCCTGACCCCTGGCCGCCGACCGGTGGTCCTGCTGTCGTGGCAAGGTGCGGCGATCGTGACGCATTGTCCACATTATTGCGAATGCTGCGACCGTCCACCTGGGCGGGAGCGCAGATCCTTGACGGTGCAAATTTCCCGGGGTAGCGTAAGTCGATTCATTCCTATCAATGGAAGTAGGTAGCCGTGCTGTTGAAACCCTTCGCCATCGCCGGGGTCATCGCAGGTGTGCTGGCTGTTGCCCCGCCTGCCTCGGCGGCACCCCAGTCGGGGGCCGGCGTCTACCCACCCGGGAACTGCCAGCCGGGCACATTCTGCGTCTGGCCCCACTGGGATCACCCGAACGGGGTTCCTACAGCGACTCCGTCCCTGGTGACCACCACCGAGTGGAGCGGCAACATCACGGGTTTCAACTACTACAACTACACGAACCGGAACGCCGAGATAAGTTGGTCGTTCACCACCCAAGGAAGGACTCTCACCGGCACGGACTGTGCTACTCCTGGTGACGGATTCTTCTACGTTCCCATGACCGTGACGAAGGTGAGTTGGCGGACGCACGTCTGCTGAATCCCGCCGTTATCTGCCTTCCCGGATTCGGTGCTCCCGCTTTCCCGGTGGTCGACGTATCGGGGACGACCACCGGAAAGCGGGCGACGAGCCCCCTCGGCTACGGGTCGCCGAAGAGCCTCTCACCCCTCACCTTCAGTGGGAGCCGCACGGCACCGCCCTGGTCGTTCGCGTCCTCGACGGTGGCGGGCGGGTTGTTCGTTCCGTCGCGTGCGCTCGACATTGAGCCACCGTCGCCCCGCATCTCGTGCGGGTAGGGTCCCAATCATGACGATTCCCCACCTCACGGCAGCCGACGGCACCACCCTGCCGGCGATCGGGCTCGGTACGTACCGGCTGAACGGCTCGGCCGGTGTCGACGCGATCGGGCAGGCGATCCGGGCGGGCTACCGGTTGATCGACTCGGCGGTCAACTACGAGAACGAGGGCGCCGTTGGCCGGGCCGCCCGGTCGGCCGTTGACGTGCGGGACGAGCTGGTCGTCACCTCGAAGTTGCCGGGGCGGCACCACAGCTACGACGAGGCGTTGACCACCATTGAGGAAAGTGTGTTCCGCACCGGTCTCGACCACGTCGACCTGTACCTGATCCACTGGCCGAACCCCAAGACCGACCTGTACGTGCAGGCGTGGCGGGCGCTGATCGAGGCGCGCGAGCGTGGCCTGGTCCGGCACATCGGTCTGTCCAACTTCCTGCCGGAGCACATCGAGCGGTTGGTGGCCGAGACCGGGGTCGCCCCGGTGGTCAACCAGATCGAGGTGCACCCGTACTTTCCGCAGCAGGAGGCGCTCGACTACCACCGGGAGCACGGGATTCTGGTGCAGGGTTGGAGCCCACTCGGCCACGGCAACGACCTGCAGCAACACCCCGTCGTCGTGGAGATCGCGACCGCGCACGGCGTCAGCCCGGCACAGACGATCCTGGCCTGGCACGTGGCCCGTCAGGTGATTCCGCTGCCCAAGGCCGCCTCCCCGCACCGGCAGGTCGAGAACCTGGACGTCTTCGGCATCAAGCTGACCGACGCGCAGGTCGAGGCCATCACCGCGTTGGGCCGCCCCGACGGGCGGCTCGCGGACCAGGACCCGGCGGTGTACGAGGAGTTCTGAGTCCTCGGCACGGCCGCCGATCCGTACCTCGCACGCGTTTTCCGGAGTCCGCCGGTCTCCGGTTGCCGGTTGTCGCGGGTTGACGGCCGCGCACGGGCGGCCTGGCGTGGCCGCTACGAAGCGTCACCTCCGGACGGGCGGGTGGTACGTCGAGCGGTATGACTCAGAGGAATATTTATACCTGTGAGTCATACTGCTCAACCAGACACCCGCCTCCGACCAGCGATCGTCCGGGCCGCGCAGCGACGCGGCAGGCCGACCGCCACGCGATGGGACGACAGCCACGCGGTGGGACGACAGCGAGGCGACGGGCCGACAGGCGGGGGCCGAGGTGCGTCACCCGGGCCGGCAGCGGCCCGGGTGACGCGACCATCACCTAGACGAGCCCGCCGAGCGCCGGGTCGCTGATGCTGTCCTTGCCGTTTTCGACGTGACCCGCGCAGCGGTACGCGAAGTCGGCGTCACCCGCGACGGAGACCGTCAGGTCGTACCAGCCGTGGGTGCGGGCGAGCGCCCACGTCGCGCGCTCGGTCTCGCCGGGGCGCAGCGACAGCTTCACCGGGCGGGAGTTGTACCCGTCCCGGACGGTCACCTCGACCCGCTTCGACCCGCGGTTCTTGAGGGTGAGGGCGAGCTTGTAGTCGTGCTCGTCGTAGGCGGGGGTGACGTCGAGGTGGGACCGGCCGTCGGTGAACCGGCGGAAGAACCCGTTCGGGCCGTGCACCGACAGGTCGTACCCGGAGGTGGTCGGCCAGGTGTCGGTCAGGTGCTTGCCCGGCTCGACGGTGTAGCTGCGCGGGGCGTCCGGGCTGCCGGCCTGGCGGACCTGGAAGACCGCGGCGACCCTGCCGGAGTTGCGGAAGTCGATCCGGACCGCGCCGTCGTCGACCCGGGCGTCGGCGTGCAGGGTGTACGGGATCGCGCGCGCGGGACGTACTCCGTGCTCCTGCTTCGGTAGCCGCTGGTCGGCCGGCGGGACCGGCACCTCGTCGGGGTGCCGGACCAGGTCCTCGGGCTTGAAGTCGTCGGTGTCGGGCAACCTGAGCTCGCGCGAGCGGTTCGGGTGCCGGAAGTCGAACGCCGTGGTCAGGTCACCGACGACGGCGCGCCGCCACGGGGTGATGTTCTGCTCGATCAGGTCCGGGCGGCCGTGCCCGAACCGCGCCTCCAGGAACTTGATCAGCGAGGTGTGGTCGAAGACCTGCGAGTTGACGTAGCCGCCGCGCGTCCACGGCGAGACGATGACCATCGGCACCCGGACACCGAGGCCGTACGGCCCGGCCGGGTGGTCGGCGTCGCCCGGGAAGATCTCGTTGGTGGTGGGGACGGTCGACTGCCCGTGTTCGCGGGTCTGCGGGGGCGTCGGCGGGACCACGTGGTCGAAGAAGCCGCCCTCCTCGTCGTACGTGACGAAGAGCGCCATCTTGCTCCACACCTCGGGGTTCGACGCGAGGATGTCGATGACCTGCGAGATGTACCACGCGCCGAAGGCCGGCCCCCAGTTCGGGTGCTCGGTGTACGCCTCGGGCGCGGTGATCCAGGAGACCTCCGGCAGGCGTCCCGCCTCGACGTCGGCGCGGAAGTCGGCAAGCAGCGCCTCCGGGTCGCGGCCCTGGGTCCTGACCTCCGTGCCGGTCTTCGCCCTCTCGGCCAACGGCGTTCCGGGCTGCGCGTTCTGGTACTGGTGGAAGTAGAGCAGCGAGTTGTCGCCGTAGTTGCCGATGTACGGGTCGTTCGTCCACCCCCACGACCCGGCGGCGTTGAGGCCGGTGCCGACGTCCTGGTAGATCTTCCAGGAGATGCCGTTGCGCTCCAGCCGCTCCGGGTACGTCGACCAGTCGTAGCCGGCCTCCGCGTTGGTGATGACCGGGCCGCCGCCCTTGCCGTCGTTGCCGACCCAGCCGCTCCACATGTGATAGCGGTTCGGGTCGGTCGGCCCCATCAGCGAGCAGTGGTAGCTGTCGCAGACGGTGAACGCGTCGGCGAGCGCGTAGTGGTAGGGCAGGTCCTGGCGGGTGTGGTAGGTCATCGCCGTGACGCCCTTGTTCGGCACCCACCCGTCGAACCGGCCGTCGTTCCAGGCGGCGTGGCCGTCGTTCCAGCCGTGCGGCGGGTCCGGCAGGAAGGTCTGACCGAGATCCTCCACCTCGGGGCGGAACGGCAGCAACTCGTTGTCGCCGTTGGGTTGGTGCCAGACGTCCTTGCCGGACGGCAGTGTGGCCGGATGGGGGTCGCCGAAGCCGCGTACGCCTCGCATGGTGCCGAAGTAGTGGTCGAAGGAGCGGTTCTCCTGCATCAGGATGATGACGTGCTCGACGTCCTTGATCGAGCCGGTCCGGTTGTTCGCCGGGATGGCGAGCGCCTTGCTGAGGTCCAGCGGGAGCGCCGCGCCGATTGCGGGAGCGCCCATCGCCTTGAGGAAGGTACGTCGATCTACCGTGCCCATAACTCCGCCTTTTGTGCGACCTGTCGAGAAACTGGCGACCGGACGCTATCGTCGACGGGTT
This sequence comes from Micromonospora sp. NPDC048839, assembly GCF_040649915.1. Classification (NCBI taxonomy): domain Bacteria; kingdom Bacillati; phylum Actinomycetota; class Actinomycetes; order Micromonosporales; family Micromonosporaceae; genus Micromonospora; species Micromonospora sp. NPDC048839. The sequence goes on along the minus strand of NZ_JBEZGL010000036.1, from coordinate 12,438 downwards.
GACGGCAGATGACAGTAGTTAGTTCGTTTTACGACCATTCGACGACCGGCTCCGCGCCGCGCTCGGGCTCATCCCGTGCACCCGTTTGAAGGCGGCGCTGAAGCCGAAGGCGTCCGCGTACCCGAGGTGTCGCGCCACGGCGGCGACCGTCGCCGTGGATTCGGCGAGCATGTCGGCCGCCAGGGTCATGCGCCAGTCGGTCAGGTAGGTCAGCGGCGGTTCGCCGACCAAGGCGGTGAACCGCGTGGCCAGTGTGGACCGGGAGACTCCCGCCTGCGCGGCGAGGCTGGCCAGGCTCCACGGCCGGCCCGGCGCGTCGTGCATGGCGCGCAGTACCGGACCTACCGTGTCGTCGCCCAACGCCCGGTACCAGCCGGGAGCCTCGGCCTCCGGTTGGTCGAACCAGTCCCGCACCGTGCACACCAACAACCAGTCCAGGAGACGGTCCAGCACGACCTGCCGGCCGGGCCGACAGGCGTCGAGCTGCGCGTCCAGGTAGTCGCGTAGCGCGGCACAGTCCTGGTCGTCCGGGACGACCAGCACTGGCGGTAGCGCGCTCAGCAGTCGCTGGGGCACCAGACCCCGAACGTGGTACACCCCGACCAGCAGCACCAGGCGGTCGGTGGGATCCGTGCCCGCCGGCGCGGACGTGCCGGTGTGGCCACGCCGAACGTCCCTCAACTCCCCGGGCTCGAAGCTCGACCGCGGCTCGGCGGAGAAGACGAACGGCGCCGGGCCGCGTACGGTGGCGGCCTCCCCGACCCGGACGAGGCGGGGCTTGTCGCTGTCGGGATGGGAGATCCACCCCTCACCGCGCATCGGAACGCAGAGTGTCAGTGGGGCGCCGTCGGTGAACCGCAGCGCTCCCGGCGGAGTCAGCACCGACCGGCCGAAGGCCGCACCTTCGGCGTGCACGCCCCGCAGCAGACTGTCGAACGGGTCCATGACATCGACGATAGGTCGCCGACGACGTGGCTCGGACGATCGGACATGCGCGACGTACGACAGCACATGTACCGGTGCGCGGCGGCCGAGTTGACTTGTGGTCATGACGACAGACGCGGGTTCGATCCTCGTGCTGGCCGGGACCGGCAAGACCGGTCGCCGGCTGGTGCGGACGCTGCGGGCGGCGGGTCAGCAGGTCCGGGCCGCCTCCCGCTCCGGTGAGGTGCGGTTCGACTGGTCGCGGCAGGCCACCTGGGGGCCGGCCCTGGAGGGGGTCGCGGCGGTCTACCTGCTGGCTCCGGAGGACCCCGCGCTGGCCGCCGGCTTCGTGGCGCAGGCGGTCGACTCGGGTGTCGGTCGTTTCGTGGCCCTGTCCGGGCGCGGGATCGACCAGGTGGGTGACTTCTCCCCGGGCATGGTCGCCGCGGAGGAGGCGGTGCGGACGTCCGGCGTCCAGTGGACGATCATCCGGCCGAACAACTTCAGTCAGAACTTCAGCGAGGACCTGTTTCGCCAACCGCTGCTCGACGGGCGGCTGGCCCTGCCGATCGGCGACACCCCGGAACCGTTCGTCGATGCCCAGGACATCGCCGACGTGGCCGCGACGCTGCTGACGTCACCCGGTCACCACGAACAGGTGTACGACCTGTCCGGTCCGCGCGCGCTCACCTTCGCCGAGGCGGTGGCGACGATCGCCACGGCGTCCGGGCGTTCGATGCGCTACGTGGAGCTCACGGCGGAGCAGTACCAGGCCGAACTGCTCGCCGAGGGTTATCCGGAGGAGACCGCAACGGCGCTGAACGCCCTGTTCGCCGGGATGCGGGCGGGACATCTCGCCGAGCCGACCGACGGGGTGCGTCGGGTTCTCGGACGTGACCCGCTCGACTTCGACAGCTACGCCGCTCGGGCCACGGCGGCCGGAGCCTGGTCGTAGGTCCGGGAAGGTGCGAGCGGGGTAACGGGTGATCTGCCCGCATACTCCGAGCACCGCGACGTACCGTGAGATCGTGCCGACGAGAGACGTACTCACCAAGGCTGACCTGGCCGAACTGCGCCGCTCGGCGCTCGGGACGGCCGACCCGCTGGGTGTCGCCGCCGACGTCGCCGAGGCGGCGGAGCAGGGCCGGCTGGAGGATCCGGACGACGCCGGGGACGCCCTGACCCTGGCCGCCGAGATCGCCGAGATCCGGGCGAGACCCGAGGCCGCCCTGCGCTACGCGGAGCAGGCCCTGGCGGCGTACCCGTCCGGGGACGACCCGCGCACCGGGTCCGCCCGGGCGCTGCGGGCCCGGGCGCTGTTCCGGGCCGGCGGTCGCGACGACGAGGCGATGGCGGAGTTGACCGCGCTGCGCCCGTCGCTGCTCACGCAGCCCGACGCTCCCGCCTACGTGAGCGCCGCGCTGGACGCGGGTGGTCGTTCGGCGACCGCCGAGACCTGGCTGAGCGAGGCGGTCGACACCCTGCTCAACGAACGTGCGAGCGCCGCGTCCGGACCGGCCAGCACGACGATCGACCCGGTGGTCGATCTGGGTCCGCCGGACGCGCCCGGTGTCGTCTTCTTCCTGCTGCAACAGCGGCACCGGGTACGCCGGAATCTGAACCTGCCACACGATCGGCAGGACGACCTGGCGGACCGGTTGGAGTCCCAGCTGGTGCGCCGGGCCGGAGAGCGTCGGGACGCGGAGTCGGACCTGCTCTTCTGGCCTCGGGCCGAGCTCGATCGGCTGCTCGCCGAGCACACGACGCTGAGCGACGTGTACGGGCCGGACTGGGACGCGCATCGGGGCCGGTTGGAGAAGGAACTGGTCCGGCTGCGGGACGCCGGTCAGGCCGGGCTGGGCGTGTTCCGCGCCACCGTGGACGGACTGAATGCGTTCGCCGGTCGACGGGACGGCGACCCGAGCGACGCGGCGGTCCGGGCCGGCTACGCGGCCGAGGTGCAGGCGCGACCCAGCGCGCGGATCCCCTGGCCACCGGAGCGCAACGACGCCTGCTGGTGCGGCTCGGGCCTGAAGTACAAGAAGGACTGCCTGCCGCGCTCCCGGTAGCCGGGGGCATCGGTGTCGTCCGGCTGCGACATAATCCCATCTGTGAGTCACGCTTCCCCGGGAGCCCGCTGATGCGGGCCGGATCGGCCCGTCGCGTGACGGCGTCCACCGTTGCGGCGCTGTTGGTGGCGCTCTGCGTACCCGTGGCGGTGCACCTCGCCTGGGCGCGGCAGGATCCGGCTCCGGTGCTGGCTCGGGCACCGGTGCGGCAGGGTCCGGCACCGGTGGCGAGCCCCGACCAGCGGCACTTCGCGGTCACCTGGGCGGCCAGCGGCGAGCGGCTGGGCGCCGGGCCCCCCGAGCGCAGCTACCGGCTCGTCGTCCGGACCAGCGTCGGTGGGGACGCCCTGCGGATCCGACTGACCAACGCGTTCGGCGAGCACCCGGTCACCTTCGCCAGCGCCTACGCGGGGTTGCAGCGGCAGGGCGCGGAGCTGATCCAGGGCAGCAACCGGCCGCTGACGTTCGGCGGTCAGACCTCGGTCACCGTCGCGGCGGGCGAGGTGATCCTGAGCGACCCGTTGCCCGGCGAGCTGGCCCCGGAGAGCAATCTCGTCGTCAGTCTCCACGTCACCGGCGCGCTGGGCATGCGCAGCGGGCACATCCTGGCCCTTCAGACGTCGTACGCCGGCGCGGGTGATCACGCCGCCGAGGAGGCCGCGACCAACTGGGCCGAGACGCTCAACTCCTGGTACTGGTTGGACGCCGTCAGCGTGCGGACGTCCACGGCGGTCGGCTCGGTGGTCGTCCTCGGCGACTCCATCACCGACGGGTTCGCCTCCAGCACGGACACCAACCGTCGGTGGCCCGACTACCTGTCCCGGCGGCTCCAGGCCACGCCGGACAGCCCGGTGCGGGGGGTGGCGAACGAGGGCATCTCCGGCAACAAGGTGCTCGCCGGCGGCGCCGGGCCGGCCGCGCTGCGCCGGTTCGATCGCGACGTGCTCTCCCACCCTGGCGTCGACACGGTGTTCGTCCACGAGGGCATCAACGACATCAAGGCCCACACCGGCGTCACGGTGGACGACCTGACCGCGGGCTACCGGCAGTTGGTCGACCGGGCGCACGCGGCGGGCAGGTGCGTCGTCGGCGCCACGGTCATGCCCTACAAGGGCTGGCCCGAGTACGACGACGCCGGTGAGGCCGTACGCCAGGGCGTCAACGACTGGATCCGGCACAGCGGCGTGTTCGACGCCGTGGTCGACTTCGACGAGGTCACCCGCAGTCCGGACGACCCGCGGGCACTCCTCCCGATCTTCGACGGCGGTGATCACCTCCATCCGAACGACAGGGGCATGCAGGCGATGGCCGATGCTGTCGACCTGGCCGTGCTGCGGTGCGACCGCTGAGCCGACACCGCGGTCCGACCGCTGAGCCGATACTGCGCCGCGGCCGCTGAACCGCTACGGTCCATCTCTGGACGATCGACGTCCACCTGACGCCTCCGGAGGAGACGCCGATGTTCGAGGAGTTCATGGGCATCCCCGCCCACCCTCTGGTGCTGCACGCCGCGGTCGTGTTCGTCCCGCTGCTGGCCCTCCTGACGGTCGGCTACGCGCTCGTCGCGCCCATCCGGCCGCACACCCGGTGGGTGCTGGGGCTGCTCGCCGTGGGTGCGCCGGTCGCCGCCCTGCTGGCGAAGCTCTCCGGCGATGCGTTCTTCGAGCGCATGCAGAAGGCCAACCGGATCACTCCCGAGTTCCTCCCGAAGATCGAGGCGCACCAGGAGTTCGGCGACATCACGTTCTGGGCGACCCTCCTGTTGGCGATCGTGGCGCTGGCACTGGTCCGGTTCGTGCCGCCACGCTCGGCCGACGCGAGCGCCACCGACGACGGGCGGCCCGGCCGCGCGCTGACGGTGGCGTTGCAGGTGCTGTCGGTGGTGGCCGCCGGCATCGTCGTGTACTACGTGGTCCGCACCGGCGACTCCGGCGCGAAGGCGGTCTGGGAGGGGCAGTGACCCCTCAAACCACCTCGTCGCGTGCCCGCCAGGACACCGCGACGAGCCAGCCGGAGATGAGCACCGCTCCGACGGCGAAGCGGATGCTCGCACTCTCCTCGCTCCAGGGCAGGGCGGTGAGCACGAACGCGACGGCACCGCTGGCCGCGCTGTGGAGCGCCCATCCCCGGTGGCCCTGGCCGGCGAAGCGTCGGGCGATCAGCAGCCCGGCCGCGATGAGCGACAGGAACGCGGCCGCGCCGCACACCGTGTGCAGGATGCTGCCCGTGCTGGCCTGCTCGGGCAGCCCGCTCGGGGCGCCGGGCGGCCAGCCGAGCGCGGGATCGGGGACGAAGAATCCGCCGCCGACCATCGCCACCCCGTAGACGCCGACCAGCACCGGCACCACCGTCCCGGCCCGCCCCGGGCGCAGTGCCCGCCACAGGCCCACCGCGAAGCCGACGGCCAGCACGCCGGTGCCCGCGAACGCGATGACCTGCAACCAGCCGAGGTCACCGAGGGTGAGTGCGCTCAGCGCGTGCCGGCGCAGATCGAACCCGGATCGGGTGAACGCCTGCCCGAACGACAGGGCGGGGAAGAGAACGCCGGCGATCGTGCCGCAGCCCAGCAGGAGCCGGGTTGGACGAAGACGGGTCTCGGGGACGGTCGTCCGGGACGTCATGGGCGTGCCTCTCGGATCGGCGTCACGTTTCACCGTCACGACGAACGAGGTGACTCCGGATCGACACCGCCCGGCGGCGAGTCTGGCGGGGTGCTGGTGCGGCCCGGCCGAGCGGGCCGCACCAGCAGCGGTGACCGTCAGCCGGCGTGGTACGCCCGGATGATGGTCTGGTCGATGCCGCTACCTCCGTTCGCGGCGGCCTTCACGCGCAGCGAGACGGCCTGCCCGGCGTTGACCTTCGGCAGGGCGACCCGGTAACTGTCGCCGCTCGCGGTGACCCGGGCCGACGTCCAGGTGACGCCGTCGTCCGTCGAGGTCCAGACCTGGAACGACGTCACCTTCTGCGCCTTGACGCCGTGCGCCTGCCGGACGGCCAACTCGGCAGTCGCGCCGGTGACGTGGTTGGTGGTGTCCATGGGCAACGCGTAGTCCAGCGCGAGCAGTGGCAACGGCACGCTCCCCGTCCCGTCCGGCCCGGCGGACCGGAACGTCCAGGAGGTGTTGACCTTCGTCGAGATCGGCAGGATGAGGCTCGTGTCGACGTCGAGGTCCAGCCGGTAGTCCGCCATCCGCTGCGGCACGGTGAAGTCGGCCAGCGGCCGGTTCCGCTCGTCGACCAGCTTGCCGTCGCGGTACAACGACAGGGTGCGGTTCACGCCGATCGAGTCGCCCTGCAGGCAGTCGGCCCGCTGGTGCTGGTCGGTGAGGGTCACCAGGTCGATGTGCAGGTTGCCCCGGGTCCGCGACGGCGCGGTGGCGCAGCTGTGGCCGGCGCCGGCCGGGTCGTCGTACCAGCCGGAGTGCAGCGGCTGCCGCGCCCAGACCTTGGCCTGCCGGCTGCCCGGCTGGTAGCTGCGGGGTGCCTCCTGGGCCGACAGGCCGCCGTAGACGCCCTCGTCGGCCCAGTGGTAGCCGGGGGACAGGTAGTCGGTGCGGTACGGCGGCAGGTTGCCCTCGTGGGTCTCCGTCACCGGCACCCCGTCCGGGGTGAAGCCGCTGCGGATGAGCTGGGTGACCATCCCCTCCGAGTCGGTCTGGTGGAACCGTTCCTCGATCCGGGCGAGTTTCGCCTGCTCCGCCGCGTTCACCCGGTACGCCGGATCGGCCGGCACGCCGTTCGGGTACTCGTGTACGAGGTTGTAGCGGTACGGCTTCGCCGTGCCGGCCGGTGCGCCGAGGTTGACAGCGGCCCAGCTGCGCAGTGATCCGACACCGGGCTTCGGCAGTGCGGAACTTCGCACGGCCGTCGCGGTCCCGTACCCGCTGATCTGGTTCCACCAGGACAGACCGTTCGACGCGGTCTGGACGTTCGTGAAGTCGATCTTGGTGGCCGTGGTGGCGACGCCGTCGACGGTGGCCGTCACCGGCTTGGCGCGCGCCGGGTCGAGCGTCACGCTCCGGTTGCCGGTGACGTTCAGGTCGGTCTCGCCGACGAGCGTCGTCTCCAGCACGTCGCTGTCCACGTAGTAGGCGACCGAGGAGCCGAGCACCGAGTACCGGCCGGCCGGTACCCGCAGCGTGAAGTCGTCGCCGGGCGCACCGCCCGCCCCGCCGTAGTAGATCACCGGGTCGGTGAGGTTGGTGATCGCGAGGTTGATCCAGCTCTCCGCGCCGTCCTTCAGACCGGACAACGGCTTCGTGTGGATCGTCAGGTCATAGCTGGGCGGCTCGACGTAGAAGCTCACCGGCGTGGTCACGACCACCTTGCGGCCGGTGCGGGCGGTGACGGTGGCGAGGTAGAAGCCCGGCCGGCTGGCCAGCGCAGCGCGGTTGACCCGCAGGGTCGCCCCGGCGGTGCTGCCGCGCCTGACCGTCACCCGGTTCGTCGACAGCGACGCCGCGCCGCGCGGCACCGGCTGGCCGTCGTGGTTGACGATCGCCACGTCGAGGTCGAGGACCGTCGTCGCCGGGGTGGCCGCGCCGGTCCAGCTCAGCGTCGCCTCGCTGGTCCCGGACTGCGGGTACGCGAACGTGCCGAGGTTGACCACCGGCTGGTTGCTGGTCGGGCCGCCGAGGGCGCGGACCGCGTTGAGGCGGCCGGCGCCGACGGCGTACGCGTCGATGCCGGTCAGCGGGTCGGCGGCGCCGACCAGGGCGGCCTTGAGCTGCGCACCGGTCCAGTCCGGGTGCCGCTGGGCGAGCAGCGCGGCGGCGCCCGCGACGTGTGGGCTGGCCATCGAGGTGCCGCTGATCGCCTCGTAGTGCTTGTCGATCGGGTCCTGCAGGTTGGTGCCGGCGGCGCGGGCGGCGACGATGTCGACGCCGGGCGCGACCAGCTCCGGCTTGGCCACGTTGCTGGTGACCAGCGGCCCGCGGCTGGAGAAGTCGGCGAGCTCGTCGTTGCGGTCCACGGCGCCGACGGTCAGGGCGCTGGCGGCGGAGCCGGGCGAGGAGATGGCCCCGCCACTGTTGCCGGCGGCGATGACGAACAGCGCACCGGTCTGCTTGCTCAGACCGTCGACGGCGAGCGACAGCGGGTCGTTGCCGTCGTCCGGGTCGCTGCCGCCGAGGCTCATGTTGATGACGTCGGCTCGGGCGGCGGCCCACTCCATGCCGGCGATGATCCCGGAGTCCGCCCCGGAGCCGTGGTCGTCGAGGACCTTGCCGATCACCAGCTTGGCGTCCGGCGCCACGCCGCGACGCTGCCCGTGCGCGGCCGCGCCGGTGCCCGCGATCGTCGACGCGACGTGCGTACCGTGGCCGTTGTGGTCGACGGCGTCACCGCCCTCGGCGGTGAAGTCGGACCGGTCGGAGACCCGGCCGACCAGGTCCGGGTGGGTGAAGTCGGCGCCGGTGTCGAGCACCGCGACCCGGACGCCGACGCCGGTGTAGCCGGACTTCCAGGCCTCGGGCGCGGCGATCTGGCTCAGGTTGCGGTCGAGGTCCCGCTGCTGCCCACCGCCGGTCAGCGCGGTGGCGCGGACCTTGCGGTCGAGCCAGACCTTCTTCGCGCCGGCGAGCAGCGAGTTGGTCGCCAGCTTCGCGGTGGCCGGGCTCTTCTTGGGTACGCGGCCGGCCACCGCGCCGATGCTGGGCAGCGGCAGTACATCACCGAGTGCGGCGACCCGGGCGGTCGCGGTCGCGGGCTGCACGATGAGCGGCAGCTCCGAGGCGTTGTCGTCGTCGTACCCGTCGGCGATCAGCGTGGTGACGTCGAAGAGGTCGGGGTCGAGGACCGGGCCGATCTGGGACGCGACGCGGGCGGGGATGACGTGCAGGTGGCCGTCGGGGCCACAGGTCTGGCGGATCACCGCGTTCTCGTCGGCCGGCCGGACGGTGGCGTGCGGGCATCCCGAGCCGGTGCTGCGGACGGTCACCACGTCCCCGGTCAGCAGGGTGACGGTGTGGGTCTTGCCGTCGGTCGAGGTGGCGGGTGGGCCGGTCCGGCCGATACCGCTGGGTCCCGCCGTGGCCGTGCCGCCCGGTAGGGCGGTCAGCGTCGTGGCCGTGACGGCGACGGCCAACAGCCACCGTGTTGTCCTGAGCATGCTGCTCCTCGTCTAATGTGGACGAAAGCGCCTCTTCGGGCGACTTCCCGCAAGATCATATGCACGAGTACGTGATCTTCGGAGGTCCTCGACGACAGGTTTTTCCGCTGGTGTGGCGCGGATTTCCGCAGCGTGTCACCGTCCGGCTCGGTTCGATGACGTTTCGATTGCCGCCCACTCGTCCAGAACGGCGCATTGTGAATAAAGCGCACATCCCCCTCTGAAGGCATCGACGGGACCCGAGCCCGGACCTAGCATGGCCACGAATGGATCTTCGAGACAGCTCGCTGCCGAGACCCGGCGACCAGCCCAACCGAACGGAGACGCGCATGCGTCGACCCCGCCATCTGGCACTACTGAGCGTCGGCGTGTCCGGCGCGCTGGTCCTGACCGCAGCCGCCACCGCGACCGCGGCCCCGCCCACGACCACCACGCCGACCGGCATCGTGGTCAGTGACGGCATGACCCAACCGGTGTTCTCGCTCGCCGACGCGATCGAGGAGCGGGTGTTCGTCCAGACCGCTGTCGACACCGATCACGACGGCCGGCTCGACCGGGTGGCGATCGACATCTCCCGCCCCCGGGAGACCGCCACCCAGGGCTTCAAGGTGCCGGTCATCTTCGAGCACAGCCCGTACCGCAAGGGCACCTGGGGTGACGTGCCATACCCGAGCGTGCTCGTCGACGACCTGCCGCAGAACGGTCTGGTCGACCGGTCCGGGCGGCGAGCGCTCGACGCGGGCACCCAGCGCGCCCAGGCGAAGGCCAACCTGCCCGGCTCGCTGGACGACTACTACGTGCCCCGCGGCTACGCGGTGGTGCTCGGTCAGAGCGTCGGCACCGGCGACTCCGACGGCTGCCCCACCAGCGGCGACCAGGCCGAGACGCTCGGCACCAAGGCGGTCATCGACTGGCTCAACGGCCAGGCGTTGGGGTACGACGCCAACGGCGCCCCGATCACCGCCGGCTGGACCACCGGGGCGGTCGGCATGACCGGCGTCTCCTACAACGGGACGCTGCCCAACCAGGTGGCCACCACCGGGGTCAAGGGACTCAAGACCATCGTGCCGGTCTCCGCGATCAGCAGCTGGTACGACTACTACCGGGCCAACGGTCTGGTCGTCGCCCCCGGGACGTTCCAGGGTGAGGACCTCGACATCCTCGCCCAGTACACCGCCGGGCAGGCCCGGGCCGAGGGTCCCTGCGCCGACGAACTGGCCACCATCACCGCGGAGCAGGACCGGGTCACCGGCGACTACTCGGAATTCTGGCGCGACCGCGACTATCTCGACGCCCGCAACGTCAAGGCCAGCGTCTTCGTCGTGCACGGCCTCAACGACTGGAACGTCAAGACCGAACACTTCGCCGGCTGGTGGGACCAGCTCGCCAAGCGCGACGTGCCGCGCAAGATCTGGCTGCACCAGGGCGGGCACGGCGGACCGGGCAGCAGCGCGTCGGTGACCCTGCCGAGCGGCCAGACGTGGACCTACAAGCAGACCGAGAACCGCTGGTTCGACTTCTGGCTGTGGAACGTGCGCAACGGCATCATGGACGAGCCGACCGCAGTGCTCCAGCGCGAAGACCGCGCCTACACCACGTACGCCAACTGGCCCGACCCGGCCGCACGGGAGGTAGGCCTGCGCTTCGCCGCCACCGACGCCACCGCACCCGGCGCGCTCACCACCGGCAAGCCGCCGAAGGCCAAGGTCGAGCAGAGCTTCGTCGACGAGGGCCGCACCATCCACCCGGACACCCTGGTCGCCAACCCCGACACGGCGAGCGCGAACCGGCTCGCCTACCGCTCCCCCGCACTGACGCAGGCCGTCCGCATCTCCGGACGTCCGGAGATGCGGCTGCGGATGGCGATCGACAACAAGCCGGACGCGAACCTCACCGCGTACCTGGTCGACTACGGGCCGGCCGGGTCGACCGCCGCGCCGACCGTCGTGACCCGGGGCTGGATGGACCCGCAGAACCGCAAGAACGCCGCCCGCACCGAGCCGGTCAAGCAGGGCAAGCTGTACGACTACCGGTGGACCATGGAGCCGAAGGACTACATCTTCCCGGCGGGGCACCGGATCGGCGTGGTCGTCTTCTCCAGCGACCAGGAGTACACCCTGCTGCCGTTGGGTGGCACCGAACTGCGGGTCGCACCGAACGACAGCGAACTGCGGCTGCCGGTGGTCGGCGGACGGGGCGTCCTCGGGTTCTGATCCCGTCCTCGCATCCAGGTGGGGCAGTCCGAAGCGTTCGGGCTGCCCCACCCGCACGTCGCGACCGCTCCGCCGGTGTCACACCTTGCGGGCTGCCCCGCAGGTGCCGCCATGCAGGTGCGCCGCGCAGGTGCGCCGCGCAGGTGCGCCGCGCAGGTGCGCCGCGGGCCGCCACGCAGCGGCGTGATCCACTCGGCTTCCTTGATGTCGGGGTGTCCCGGGCGCGGGGAGGCCGCGATATCACCAAACCCGAGTCGATCACGCCATCCGTCCGCCGTGCCGCGTTCGCGCGGCACACTGACCCCGCGTCGGACCGGCCCGGCGCCCTGCCCAAATCCGCATGGAGTGCTCGATCCTGGGTGTAGTGGCCTCGTGGCATGGGGAAGGGCCTGTTTCCTGGATCCTGCACGATCTAGCGGGACGCGAGGTTCGCACGGCCCGCCGCGCCCGACCAGGCCGGACCCACACGACGCGCACCGTCCCAGGGCCGGCCCGGGCCGGGCCGGGCCGGTCCGGTCCGGGGCGGGCCGGTCCGGGGCGGGCCGGGGCGGGCCGGGGCGGGCCGGTCCGGGGCGGTCCGGGGCGGTCCGGGGCGGGGCGGTCTGGGGCGTGCCGGTCCGGGGCGGTCCGGGGCGGTCCGGGGCGTGCCGGTCCGGGGCGTGCGAACGGCGCAGATCGGCATGATCCACTCGACTTTCATGATGGTGGGCTGTTCCCGGCAACTAGACACCGCGACTTTCAGGAACCCGAGTCGATCACCCCGCCTCGTCCGCCGTGTCCAGGCCGTCGGGCGGGCGAGGTGCGCAGGTTGTCCGGTTTGGTGGCTGGTGTCGGGTGGCCGGGGCCACCCCGGGGGCGGAATCGGCGGCCGGGCCGGGTCGTTATACCTGGCAGACCACCGCGACTGCCCCGATCATGGGGCCGGGCCTGGTCGTTATACCTGGCAGACCACCGCGACTGCCCCAATCATGGGGCCGACCCCCGCCGGTAGAGCCGCCGGGGGCCGGCCCCGCCGGTAGAGCCGCCAGGCCCTCCCGCCGGGGAACCGCCGCCGGGAACACCCGGCAGGCCGCCCCGGTTACATCCCCCGCACGGCCGAGCACCACCACCGGCCAACCCCCCG
>NZ_JBEZGL010000035.1:0-35773 GCF_040649915.1 Micromonospora sp. NPDC048839 | reverse complement strand
GCGCCCCCCCACCCCCCCCCCCCGCCCGCCCCGCGCCCCCCCCCGCCCCCGCCCCGCGCGCGCCGCCCCGCGCCCGCGCCCCGCGCGCGCCGCCCCGCGCCCGCGCCCCGCGCGCGCCGCCCCGCGCCCGGTGCGCGCCGCCCCGCCGCCCCGGTCTCCGTAGCTCGCGTTGTCCGTAGCTCGCGTTGTCCGTGCTCGCGCTGCCCGGGTCGTCGGGTGGTCCTCAGGTCGTTCGGGTGGCGCTCGGGCGGTTCGGGTGGCGCTCGAATCGTCCCGGGTGGCGCTCGGGCTGTTCGGGTCGCGCTACGGCGGGCCGAAGGGCTCGGCGGTCGTTGCCGAAAGTTCTCCGACGCCCGACGATCCCATGATCGACTCGACATTCAGAAAACCGGCCCATCCACGCGGCCCGGACACCCCGAGTTTCAGGAAGCCGAGTCGATCAACCAATGGGCAGCCGGACACCCGCGCCGGTGGCGCACGGACCAGGAGCAGGCGGCGACGAGTTCGGGTCGGGCCGACCGATCTCACCCCGAGGTCGTGATCGATCCGGGATATCCACATCGTTGCGTCAGGGTGGTAGTCGGCGGGTCAACCCGGGACATGACGTGCACGATCGCGGAGTGGGGCAGGCCCCAGCTTGACGATCATGGAGGTGTGGTGCCAACTTTGGGGGTTTAGGGGCGTTTTGTTGCCCACCACAACTCCATGATCGGCGAGGCGGCGCGGGTTGACGAACAGCCGTTCCACCTGGCGCATCCATGTCGACATGGATGTAGTGGTCTGCGGGGCGCTCGGATGCCACTACATCCTGGATCGAGCATGACCTTGACGTCTGCCGGCCGCCCCCAACCCCGGTCTCGACCCTCAAGCACGAGGTTCGTGTCAAGATCCAGGCAACATCGGGGATGTTGCTGCCTCCCGCCGCCTCCGAGGCAGCAACATCCGGGAAGTTGCGTAGGTCTTGGCGCGGGTGCGGGTGCGGGCGCGGGCGCGAGGCGCATCGGCGGCGCGAGGGCGCGGGCGGCGCGGACACGCGGGAGCCCCCGGTCCCGCGCGGGACCGAGGGCTCCGGACGTCGTCAGCTCAGCCGGCCTGCTCCGCGAGCTGGAGGAACTGCCGCTTGGCGGCGAGCGCCTGCTCGGCGTCCTTGATCCGGCGCGCGTCGCCGGCGCTCTGGGCCCGGGCCAGCCGCTCCTCGGCCTCGGCCACCTGCGCCCGCATCTGCGCGAGCAGCGGGTTGTCCTCCTTGGTGGTGCGGCGCCACGCCGAGTCCATCACGTCGCGGACCTTGTCGTCGATGACGCGCAGCCGGCGCTCCAGCCCGGCGGCCGCCTCGCGGGGCACCCGGCCGGCCTCGTGCCACTGTGCCTGGATGTCCCGCAGCTTGGCCTGGGCGCCCTTCGGGTCGGCGTCGATGTCCAACGCCTCGGCCTCGGCGAGCAGGGCCTGCTTGCGCTCCAGGTTGCCGCGCTGCTCGTTGTCCCGGGCGGAGAAGACCTCACTGCGCCGGCTGAAGAAGGCGTCCTGCGCGCCCCGGAACCGTTCCCAGAGCTTCTGCTCGGCCTCCTTGGAAGCGCGCGGCGCGGCCTTCCACTGGGTCATCAGCTCCTTGAGCTGGTTGGCGGTCGCGGCCCAGTCGGTGGACTCCGAAAGCTTCTCCGCCTCGGCGACCAGCTCCTCCTTGACCGTCTGCGCCTGCTTGCGCTGGGAGTCCAGGGAGGCGAAGTGGGCGCCCCGGCGACGGGTGAATCCGTCCCGGGCGGCGGCGAAACGCTTCCACAGCTCACCGTCGGCCTTCTTGTCGACCCCACGAATGGTCTTCCACTCGTCGAGGATCTCCTTGAGCCGGTCCCCGGCGGTCTTCCAACCGGTGGATTCGGCGGCCAGCTTCTCGGCCTCCTCGACAAGGGCGGTCTTGCGTGCCAGGGCCTCGCCGCGAGCGGCCTCCCGGGCAGCGCGCGCCTCGCCGGCCTTCTCCTCGGCGAGGGTGGCCAGCTTGTCGAGGCGAGCGGCCAGGGCGTCGATGTCGCCGACCACGTTGGCTTCGGGCAGCGTGGCACGGATCCGCCGGATCGTGCTCACCGAGTGCCCGGCGTCGGCCGCACCCGACTTGAGACGTGCTTCGGTCAGGTCCACCTCGGTCACCAGATCGGCGAAGCGGCGCGCGAAGTGTGCCAGGCCCTCCTCCGGTGCTCCCGCCTGCCAGGATCCGACAACCCGCTCGCCCTCGGTGGTCTTGACGTACACGGTGCCGTCCGCGTCCACCCGTCCGAAGGCAGTCCAGTCGCTCATGTGCCCATCCTCGTTCTCCCGGCGTCGAGGGATCGATCCCCCGTCGCCGCCACGGCGCAGCCAAGTTGCTTCCGGCATTGTCACAGGTCCGACCCGGTCCGCGTCGAGCGCCTATCGCCGACCGTGACCATACGGTGTCCTAGGGGCCGAATGACCGGATCGGCGCGGAGACGCACCGACGATTCCCGCTACGGTGAAAGGGTGCCACTGGTCGCCGCTGCCGTCTGCCCACATCCGCCCCTGCTCGTGCCCGAGGTGGCCGGCTCCGCGGCCCCGGAGTTGGACGGCCTGCGGGCGTCCTGCGACACGGCCGTACGCCGGTTGCTGGCCGTCGACCCGGACACCGTGGTGCTGCTCGGCACCGGCCCGGTCACCGGCCTGATCGACTCTCCGGCCACCGGTTCCCTCCAGCCGTGGGGTGTCGACCTGGACGTGCCGCTGGTCCCCGGTCAGCCCGACCGGGGCGCGGTGCTGCCGTTGAGCCTGACCATCGGCGCGTGGTTGCTGTCCCGCTACGACGCGCGGGAGCACGACGCGCGGGAGCACGACGCGCGAGCGCACGACGCGCGGGCGCACGACGCGCGGGCGCACGACACTCGGGAGTCGGTGACCGCCGTGCAGGTGGCCGCCGATGCCGGCCCGGCCGAGCTGGCCGCGCTCGCGGACGAGGTCGGCGCCACGGGGGACCGGGTGGCGTTGCTGGTGCTCGGGGACGGGTCGGCCTGCCGGGGCGAGAAGGCCCCCGGGTACGACGACGCGCGCGCCAGCGCGTACGACGAGCGGGTTGCCAGGGCTCTGGCCGAGGCGGACCTGGACGCCCTGCTCGGCCTCGACCCGGTGGTGTCGGCGGAGCTGAAGGCCGCCGGCCGCGCACCCTGGCAGGTGCTGGCCGGCGCGGCCCACGCGGCCGGCGGAGGGTGGCGTGGTGAGCTGCTGCACGACTCCGCCCCCTATGGGGTGGCCTACTTCGTGGCGTCCTGGGAGCGGGTGTGACAGGCGGTGCGGGTGTGACAGGCGACGCGGGGGGCACTGTCGTCGCGGTGGTCGGCCCGACGGCGGCGGGCAAGTCGGCGCTGAGCATCGCGTTGGCGCACGCGCTGGACGGTGAGGTGGTCAACGCCGACTCGATGCAGCTCTACCGGGGCATGGACATCGGCACCGCCAAGCTGACCCCCGCCGAGCGGGACGGCGTGCCGCACCACCTGTTGGACATCTGGGAGGTCACCGAGCCGGCGAGTGTCGCGGAGTACCAACGGCTGGCCCGCGCGGCGGTGGACGACATCCTGTCCCGGGGGCGGGTGCCGCTGCTGGTCGGTGGGTCCGGGCTGTACGTACGGGCGGTGCTGGAGCGTTTCGAGTTCCCCGGGACCGACGCGGCGCTGCGGGAGCGGCTGGAACGGGAGTTGACCGAGGTCGGCCCTGCCCCGCTGTACGCGCGACTGCGCGCCGCCGACCCGGTCGCCGCCGAGGGCATCCTGCCCGGCAACGGCCGCCGCATCGTGCGGGCGCTGGAAGTGATCGAGCTCACCGGCGCGCCGTTCGCCGCGTCGCTGCCGCAGCCCACGCCGTACTACCCGTCGGTGCAGCTCGGCGTCGACCTGGACACGGGCGTGCTGGACGAGCGGATCTCGTCACGGGTCGACCGGATGTGGGCCGACGGCCTGGTGTCGGAGACCCGGGAGCTGGTCGGGCGAGGGCTGCCCGAGGGTCGGACGGCGAGCCGGGCGCTGGGCTACCAGCAGGTGCTGCGCCTGTTCGCCGGTGAGCTGACCGAGGAGCAGGCGCACGAGGAGACGGTCCGGGCCACCCGCCGTTTCGTCCGCCGGCAGCGGTCCTGGTTCCGGCGCGACCAGCGGATCCACTGGCTGGACTCGGCCGCGCCGGACCTGATCGGGGCCGCGCTGCGTCTGGTGCTGGTCGAGACGCGATAATGGGGGCGTGGAGTTCACCAAGGGCCACGGCACCGGCAACGACTTCGTTCTCCTTCCCGACCCGGACGGTCAGCTCGACCTGACCCCGGAGCTGGTCGCGGCGCTGTGCGACCGGCGGCGGGGCATCGGCGCGGACGGCGTGCTGCGGGTGGTCCGGGCGGCCAAACATCCGGACGGCGCCGGGCTGGCCGGCGAGGCCGAGTGGTTCATGGACTACTGGAACGCCGACGGGTCGTTCGCCGAGATGTGCGGCAACGGTGCCCGGGTCTTCGTGCGCTACCTGCTCGACACCGGGTTGGCGACGCCCGCCGGCGCGGCGTTGCCGGTGGCCACCCGGGCCGGCGTCGTGCGCGCGGTGGTCGAGGGCGACGCCGTGTCCGTCGAGATGCGCCGACCCCGGGTGTACGACAGTTCGACCGCCACCCTGGGCGGGCTGACCCTGGCCGGCACCGCCGTGGACATCGGCAACCCGCACCTGGTCTGCGTGCTGCCGGCCGGCGTGGAGCTGTCCGCGCTGGATCTGACCACCGCGCCCGGGTTCGACCCGGGGTTCTTCCCGAGCGGGGTGAACGTCGAGTTCATCGTGGCGGGCGATCCGGTCGACGACACCGACGGGCACACCCTGATGCGCGTGTACGAGCGCGGCAGCGCCGAGACCCTGTCCTGCGGCACGGGTGCCTGCGCGGTGGGCGCGGTGGCCCTGCGTGACCTCGGCCGGGACACCGGAGTGATCGCCGTGGACGTGCCCGGTGGCCGCGTGACGGTCACCGTCACCGAGACCTCCTGCTGGCTGTCCGGCCCCGCCGTCCTGGTGGCCACCGGCGACATCAGCCCGTCCGCGCTGGCGGTGTGAACAGCCGGTCGAGGTGGTAGGTCAGGATCGCCAGCGCGCTCGCGCCGTCGCGCTGGCCGCCGAGAACGCTGGAGCCCAGCCCGTTGGTCAGCGCCAGTAGGCCGGCGGCGACCACGTCGCAATTCAGCTCCGGGTCGACGTCACCGTCCTGCTGCGCTTGGCGGAGTTGTCGGGCGAGCAGCCGTTCGAGCTTGTCGGGATAGGCGGTGCCGTGCCGTTCGGCGAGGTCTGGCTCGCTGAACACCAGCGCGTAGTAGCCGGTGTAGGCCCTGGTGAGTTGGTGGCCTTCGGGGTCCGTCGGCAGGACGGCGGAGAGGGTGCCGACGACAACCGTGCGTGGGGTGACCGGCCCGAGTGCCCGGATCCGTGCCTCGACGCGGGCGGCTAGCTGCTCGCCGAGATAGCCCAGCGCGGTCAGCAGAAGCTCGTCCTTGGTGTGGAAGTAGTACTGCACCAGTCGCAGCGACACCCCGGCCTCGGCGGCTACCTCCCGCATGCTCGCGGACTGCAGCCCCCGGCTGCTGGCGATCCGCAGCAGCGCGTCGCCGATCTGCCGACGCCGCTGTTCGTGGTCGACGCGCTTGGGCACCGTGGCACTCCGTCCTGTTCCGTCAGCGGGCGTTAGTGATACGTTCGTACCATCAAAGCACGCGGGACAGGAGACATCGTGACAGTCGCACCGATCAGCGCGTTCACCAGCGATCGCGCCCGCGTCCGTTTTCTTGACGCGTACGAGCGGACCCGACGTCGGGTGTGGCCCGCCGACACGGTCGCCACCGACCTGCCGACCAGCTTCGGGCGCACCCGGGTCTACCGATGGGGGGCCGAAGCGGCAACGCCGTTCGTGCTGCTGCCCGGCGCCGGCGGCAACGCCCTGAGTTGGCACCCGCACGTGCGCCGACTCGGGCGGGACCGGGCAGTGATCGCCATCGACCCGGTTGGCGAACCGGGTTGCTCCGTGCAGTCACTGCCCCTCGACGGCGGTGCGGACTGGGCGGGCTGGCTGTCCGAGGTCCTCGACGGGATGGGCGTGGACCGGGCGTACCTGGTCGGCTCGTCGTTCGGCGGTTGGGTGGGGGTGCAGTACGCCCGGCACTCACCCGACCGGGTGGCTGGCCTGGTCCTGCTCGACCCGGCCGGCTTCGGCAAGGTCAACGGACGATTCCTCGCCTGGGTGATGCTGAGCGGCCTCGGCGGCCTCGCCCCAGCCCGGGTACGCCGCGTCGCGGCCCGGCTGCTGCGCAACGCGACCCTGCGTGACGACGACCTGATGGGGCTGATCCGCGCCACCTTCGGTTTCCGCCGCCGGCACCCGGTCCCACCGGCACTCACCGACGACGAGCTGCGTGACCTCACGGTGCCGGTCCTGGCGCTGCTCGGCGAGCGCAGCCAGCTGTACGACGCCCGGTCGGTGGCCGACCGGATCAGTCGCCTGATCCCGGGCGCCCGGTCGGAGGTCGTCCCCGGCGCGGGTCACGACCTGCCGCTGAGCCACCCGGACCTCGTCGCCGACCGAGCCGCCGACTTCGCGACCTCCACACCGCCGCACGCTCCCGCGCCGTGACCGAGAGGTCGCGTCAGGAACGGCGTGGTTCCTGACGCGAACCTTTTGATCGCCAAGGTCGGGTGTTACGGGGTGGCGCTGGCGTTCGCCGCGATCTCGGGGAGGTCGGCGGGGCCGGGGTCGGCCGCCGGCAGCGGGCTGGGGTTGTGCGCGGCGGCGCGAACGGCGGCGGCGACCGCCGGGGCGACCCGGGAGTCGAAGACGCTCGGCACGATCACCGTCGGGTTGATCTTGTCCTCGCCCACCACGTCGGCGATGGCCCGGGCGGCCGCGATCGCCATCTCCTCGGTGAACTCCTCGGCGTGCGCGTCGAGCATCCCGCGGAACACCCCGGGGAAGGCGAGCACGTTGTTGATCTGGTTCGGCTGGTCCGAGCGGCCGGTGGCGACCACCGCGGCGTGCTTGCGCGCCTCCCGCGGGTCGACCTCCGGGTCCGGGTTGGCGAGCGCGAAGACGATCGAGTCCTTGGCCATCTGGGCGATGTCGTCCCCGGTGAGCAGGTTCGGCGCGCTCACCCCGATGAACACGTCGGCACCCCGGATCGCGCCCGGCAGGTCGCCCGAGTAGTTCTCCTTGTTGGTGTTGTCCGCCAGCCACTGCCACGCCGAGTTGAGCCCGGTCAGCCCGCGGTGCAGGGCACCCTGGCGGTCGTACGCGATGATGTCGCCGACGCCCTGGCGCAGCAGCAGCTTCATGATCGCGGTGCCGGCCGCGCCGGCACCGGAGACGACCACCCGGACGTCCTCCAACTGCTTGCCGACCACCCGCAGCGCGTTGGTCAGCGCGGCCAGCACGCAGATCGCGGTGCCGTGCTGGTCGTCGTGGAACACCGGGATGTCCAGCGCCTCGCGCAGCCGGGCCTCGATCTCGAAGCAGCGCGGCGCGGCGATGTCCTCCAGGTTGATCCCGCCGTACGCCGGCGCGATCGCCTTCACGATCTGCACGATCTCGTCGGTGTCCTGGGTGTCCAGCACCACCGGCCAGGCGTCCACCCCACCGAAGCGCTTGAACAGCGCCGCCTTGCCCTCCATCACCGGCAGCGACGCGGCCGGACCCAGGTTGCCCAGGCCGAGCACCGCCGAGCCGTCGCTGACCACCGCGACGGTGTTGCGCTTGATGGTCAGTCGCCGGGCGTCCGCCGGGTTCTCGGCGATCGCCATGCAGACCCGGGCCACACCCGGGGTGTACGCCCGGGACAGCTCGTCGCGGTTGCGCAGCGCGACCTTCGACGTCACCTCGATCTTGCCGCCGAGGTGCAGGAGGAACGTCCGGTCCGACACCTTCCGCACGTCCACGCCGTCGAGCGCGGTCAGCGCGTCGACCACCTGGTCGGCGTGGCCGGCGTCGGCGGTGTCGCAGGTCAGGTCGACGATCACGTTCGTCGGGTCGGAGTCCACCACGTCCAACGCCGTGACGATCGCGCCGGCCTCGCCGACGGAGGTGGTGAGCCGGCCGATCGAGGACGCGTCCGCGGTCACGGCGATCCGGATGGTGATCGAAAATCCGGCGCTCGGCAGTCGGGTGATGGCCACGGGATCCCTCCGTCACGGCTGTGCGGCCGGTCGGCCGCCGCCGCCCGCATTTCTACCGGGTTGTCGCAGCCGACCAGCATTCGCCCCCACTTTTCGAGACCGGGAGCATGGGCATATAGCAGGTGCGTTCGGCGTTGTGTCATGTCAGGATTACGTTCCACTTATCAAAACGGACAGGAGAACCGCTTGCGAGACCAGGAGAGCTTTGTCCCCGTCGAGGACGAGCTCGACGACGTCACCACCGGCGACATGGATCTGTCGGAGCGGCAGTCCCTCCGACGCGTCCCGGGCCTGTCAACCGAGCTCACCGACGTCACCGAGGTGGAATACCGCCAGCTGCGGCTGGAGCGGGTCGTCCTGGTGGGCGTCTGGACCGAGGGCACGGCGGCGGACGCGGAAAACTCGCTCACCGAGCTCGCCCTGCTGGCCGAGACCGCCGGCTCGCAGGTGCTCGAAGGGCTCATCCAGCGCCGCAGCCGACCCGACCCGGCCACGTACATCGGCCGCGGCAAGGTCGACGACCTCAGCGCGGTGGTGCTGTCCAGCGGTGCCGACACGGTCATCTGTGACGGCGAGTTGTCCCCGTCGCAGCTGCGCAACCTGGAGCAGCGCACCAAGGTCAAGGTCGTCGACCGGACCGCGCTGATCCTCGACATCTTCGCCCAGCATGCGAAGAGCAAGGAAGGTAAGGCCCAGGTCGAGCTGGCCCAGCTCGAATACCTGCTGCCCCGGCTGCGCGGTTGGGGTGAGACGCTCTCCCGGCAGACCGGTGGTTCCGGGCGTGGCGGCGGTGCCGGCGGCGGCGTGGGTGTGCGTGGTCCCGGTGAGACCAAGCTGGAGACCGACCGGAGGCGGATTCGGCACCGCATCTCCCGGCTGCGCCGCGAGATCAAGAGCATGCGCACGGTACGCGTCACGAAGCGCGCCCGCCGCAACCGCAACTCCGTTCCCGCCGTGGCCATCGCCGGCTACACCAACGCCGGCAAGTCCAGCCTGCTCAACCGGTTGACCGACGCGGGCGTGCTTGTCGAGGACGCGCTGTTCGCGACACTGGACCCGACCACCCGGAAGGCGACCGCCGCGGACGGCCGGATCTACACCCTCACCGACACCGTCGGTTTCGTCAGGCACCTGCCGCACCAGATCGTCGAGGCGTTCCGTTCGACGCTGGAGGAGGTCGCGGAGGCGGATCTGGTGGTGCACGTCGTGGACGGCACCCACCCGGATCCCGAGGAGCAGGTCCGGGCGGTCCACACGGTGCTCGCCGAGGTGAGCGCGGAGCGGCTTCCCGAGTTGCTGGTGGTCAACAAGACCGACGCGGCCGACGAGGACTCGCTGCTGCGGCTCAAGCGCCTCTGGCCGGACGCGATCTTCGTCTCCGCGCACTCCGGGCGGGGCATGGACGAGCTGCGTGCGGCGATCGAGGACCGGCTGCCGCGACCGGCCGTGGAGGTCCGGGCCGTGCTGCCGTACGACCGCGGTGACCTGGTTGCCCGGGTGCACCGCACGGGCGAGGTGCTCAGCACGGCGCACCTGCCGGAGGGCACCCTGCTGCATGTCCGCGTCGCTGCGGACCTCGCCGCGGAGCTGGCACCGTTCGACGTCGAGCGACAGGGACAGGCGGCGGGCAGCCGCTCCTGAGCGGCCACGGTGTCATCCGTCGGAAACGCGTGGCATGCGACACTGGCCGAATGCGCCGCGTTGTTTCCTCGGTCACGGTTGCCCTCGGCCTGTTCGGGGCAACCGTGGCGCTCGCCGGAGTCGCCGCAGCGGCTCCCGCCCCCGGGTCGTCCGAGCCGCCCGCCGTCGCCGCCGGCCAGAAGCGGTGCACGATCGTCGACGAGCGGCTGCGGGAGCTGTCCGGCCTGGTCGCCACCAAGAGCGGCTACATCGTCATCAACGACAGCACCGAGCTCACGGCGCGCGAGCGGATCTTCTTCCTCGACACCAAGTGCAAGATCTCGAAGGAGCCGGTCCGATACTCGGGGCAGGGCCCGGTCGACACCGAGGACCTCGCCCTCTCCAAGGGCGGCGAGACCCTCTGGATCGCCGACACCGGTGACAACGCCGACGCGAAGGAGCGCCGCACGCGCGTCGCGCTCTGGTCGATGCCGGTCACCGGCGCGAGGCAGCCGACGCAGCACCGGATCTCCTACCCGGAGGGCAAGCCGCACGACGCCGAGGCACTTCTCATCGGTGACGACGGAAAACCGCTGGTCATCACCAAGGTCACCAGCGGCAAGGCCGAGATCTACGCGCCGACGGCAGCGCTGCGCAACGGCGAGGCCGATTCGGTACCGATGCGTAAGGTCGGCGAGATCACGCTGCCGAAGACCCAGACGGAGAACCCGCTCAACACGTTCGGCCGGATCGCCATCACCGGCGCGGCCCGCTCGCCGGACGGCTCCCGGGTGGTCCTGCGCACCTACGCGGACGCCTTCGAGTACGACGTGAGCGGCGGTGACATCGTCGGTGCGCTCACCACCGGCAAACCCCGGGTGACGGCGCTGGCGGACCCGTTCGGCGAGGCCATCAGCTACTCCACGGACGGCAAGTCGTTCCTGACCGTCTCCGACGCGTTCCGGTTCGGCGAGGACGAGCCCCTCGACATCCTCAGCTATTCACCGTCCACCTCGACCGCGGTGCCAGTCGCGGCGGGGGCGGGGGACGTCAAGCAGGCGACCTCGACATCCTGGGCCGCCGGGCTGGACTTCGACGACATCACCTATCTGGTCGGCGCGGTCGGGGTGATCGGCCTGCTGCTGGTCGCTGCCGGCATCGTCGGCATCGTCCGGGCCCGCCGACGGCTGCCGGCCGGCGGCGCGGCGGAGACGTCGGACCCGGACGGCGAGCCGCTCAACCCGCGCGCGGGCCGGCCCGCCGACGGTTCGCCAGCGGTGGGTGACCGTACGGGCGGTGTCTACGGTGGCAGCGCGCCGACGGGCACCTACGGCGGTGGCGCCGGTCGCGGCGGGCCGCCTCCGGCGGGCGGTGTGGCTCGCGGTGGCCCTGCGGGTCGCGGTGGCCCGCCTCCGGCGGGCGGTGCCGTGTACGGCGGTGGTCGACCGACCGCGGCCGACGGTGGCTACGGTGCGGCACGACCGGACGGCGGCGCCGCTGGTGTGTATGGCGGTGCTCGTCCCCCGGCCGGTGGTGGTGGTCGCCCCCAAGGGGGCGGTCGTCCTCCAGCGGGTGGCGGTGGCCGTCCGCAGGGTGCCGGTGGTGTCCCTCCGGGCGGAGGTGGTCGTCCCGGCAGCGGTGTGTACGGCGGTGACGGTGGCCACACCGGCACGGGTCGCGCGGAACCGCCCCGACGCGGTGGGCAGGAGTCCGATCCGCGGGGCCAGCGGCCAGGCCGTCGCCGTGACGACGACGAGCCCATCGACCCGTACGGGCAGTATCCCGGGGGCGGTCGCGGCCCCCGCGGCGACCGCTACTGACGGGCCAGACCCCGACAACTGACGGGCCAGACCCCGACAACCAACGCGGGTGAGCGCCCGTGAGCACTCACCCGCCGATCGGTCAGATGCGGCGCAACACCGCCACGACCCGGCCCATGATGGTCGCGTCGTCTCCGGGGATCGGGTCGAAGGCCGGGTTCTGTGGCATCAGCCAGACGTGCCCGTCGCGCCGCCGGTAGGTCTTGACCGTCGCCTCGCCGTCCAGCATGGCGGCCACGATCTCGCCCGAGTCGGCGGTCGGCTGCTGCCGGACGACCACCCAGTCACCGTCGCAGATCGCTGCGTCGAGCATCGAGTCGCCCTTGACCTGGAGCATGAAGACCTCGCCCTCGCCCACCAGCTCGCGGGGGAGCGGGAAGATGTCCTCCACGGCCTGCTCGGCGAGGATCGGCCCACCGGCGGCGATCCGCCCGAGCATCGGCACGTACGCCGGGGTCGGTCGTTGTGCCCGGGACAGCTCGTCGTCGATGGCCTCGCTGGGGGCGCGGACGTCCACGGCACGCGGCCGGTTGGGGTCGCGGCGCAGGAAGCCCTTCTTTTCCAGCTCCTTGAGCTGGTAGGCGACGCTCGACGGCGACACCAGGCCGACCGCCTCGCCGATCTCCCGGACGCTGGGCGGGTAGCCGTGCCGCTCCACCCAGTTGCGGATGAACTCCAGGATGCGACGCTGGCGGGCGGTCAGGTCGACAGTCGCCGGGTCGGGGAAGGCGCTGACGACCGGGGTGACCGGGCGTACGGCGGGCTGGCCCGTCCGGCTGCGCGCGGCGGTGCGGCGTCGGGTGGCCGGGGGGCCCGCCTCGGTGATCTGCTGCGGGCTCTTCGGCCGGCTGGCCCGGTCCTCGGTCACGTCCGTCCTCCCTGGTCGGCGCTGGGTGCCTCGTCGGCTCGTGGTGCGTGCGGTGGTGCCACGTTGTTCATGACCGTATAGGTGAGATCGGTCATTTTCAAACATCTGTACGACCTCTCACCGGCGTGTCGGGGCGAAAAACCGCTCCCGTCGTACGGATGTTCTGATAAATGGTACGTCGAGTAGCACTGGTGTTCGATCGTCGGCTGTTTTCCGGGCCACTCTGGCCCGCCGGCCGGTAACCCGGGCGGGGCCTCCGCGTTGGGTCTTCGGGCGCGCTGATGGTCGCGGATGACCGGATGGTCCGTGACGCGCCGGACACGCCGATCAACTTGACCCGGGTTGCCCAGCGACATACGGTCGACCCCTAGATGTAGTAGTGACACGGGCGTAAGTTGCCCACAGGTTGGGTCCGACTACCGACCGCACTCCCGTAACGTCGATCACGGCGGGCGTCATTCGCGGATGGCACCGTCGTGGTGAGCCGTGCCCGGGGGTGCTCGGTCCGGGTCGCAGTTGATCATTTTGAAGGAGGTGGGCGATGCGGTGTCCGTACTGCCGACACGCTGACTCCCGGGTGGTCGACTCGCGGGAGGCCGACGACGGCCAACTCATTCGACGGCGGCGGTCCTGCCCGGAGTGCGGCAAGCGGTTCACCACCGTCGAGGAGGCGGTCCTCGCGGTCGTCAAGCGCAGCGGGGTGACCGAGCCGTTCAGCCGGACGAAGATCATCGGCGGGGTGCGCAAGGCGTGCCAGGGCCGGCCGGTGGACGACGACTCCCTCGCGCTGCTCGCGCAGCGGGTGGAGGAGACCGTCCGGGCCAAGGGGGCCGCCGAGATCCCCAGTCACGAGGTGGGCCTGGCGATCCTGGGTCCACTGCGCGACCTGGACGAGATCGCCTACCTGCGGTTCGCCAGCGTCTACCGCTCGTTCGACTCGCTCGCCGACTTCGAGCGCGAGATCGACACGTTGCGGGCCGTGGCGCGAGCCCGGGAGCAGGGCCGGGCCGACGCGGTCGAGGCCGCCGGCCGTACCAATTGACTTCACTGTTTTTCGAAAGATCAGGACGCGCGGTGGGTGACCGCGCAGACGAGGGGGGCGACGGCGTGACAACTAGCCGTTCACGGAGCAAGGCAGGCGCGGGGCTGAAGATCGAGCGGGTGTGGACGACCGAGGGGGTCCACCCGTACGACGACGTCGCGTGGGAGCGCCGCGACGTCGTGATGACGAACTGGCGGGACGGCTCGATCAACTTCGAGCAGCGGGGGGTCGAGTTCCCGCAGTCGTGGAGCGTCAACGCGGCGAACATCGTGACCACCAAGTACTTCCGGGGCGCGGTGGGGACCCCGGAGCGGGAGTGGTCGCTCAAGCAGCTGATCGACCGGGTGGTCACCACGTACCGCACCGCCGGTGAGGAGTACGGCTACTTCGCCAGCCCGGCGGATGCCGAGATCTTCGACCACGAGCTGACCTGGATGCTGCTGCACCAGGTGTTCAGCTTCAACTCGCCGGTCTGGTTCAACGTCGGCACGCCGTCGCCGCAGCAGGTCAGCGCCTGCTTCATCCTGGCCGTCGACGACTCGATGGACTCGATCCTCGACTGGTACAAGGAGGAGGGGCTGATCTTCAAGGGCGGCTCCGGCTCCGGGGTCAACCTGTCGCGGATCCGCTCGTCGCGTGAGCTGCTCTCCTCCGGCGGCACCGCCTCGGGCCCGGTCAGCTTCATGCGCGGCGCGGACGCCTCCGCCGGCACCATCAAGTCCGGCGGTGCGACCCGCCGCGCGGCCAAGATGGTCATCATCGACGTGGACCACCCGGACATCGAGGAGTTCGTGGTCACGAAGGCGCGCGAGGAGCACAAGATCCGCGCCCTGCGCGACGCCGGGTTCGACATGGACCTCGGCGGCTCCGACATCGTCAGCGTGCAGTACCAGAACGCCAACAACTCGGTCCGGGTCTCCGACGAGTTCATGTCGGCGGTCGAGAACGAGAAGGGCTTCGACCTACGCGGCCGGCTGGACGGCTCGGTGATCGACACCGTCGACGCCAAGAAGCTGTTCCGCACCATCTCCCAGGCCGCCTGGGAGTGCGCCGACCCGGGCCTGCAGTACGACGACACGATCAACGACTGGCACACCTGCCCGGAGACCGGGCGGATCACCGCGTCGAACCCGTGCTCGGAATACCTGCACCTGGACAACTCCTCGTGCAACCTGGCCTCGCTCAACCTGATGAAGTTCCTCCGCGCCGACGGTGGCTTCGAGGTGGAGAAGTTCGTCAAGTCCGTCGAGTTCGTCATCACCGCGATGGACATCTCGATCTGCTTCGCGGACTTCCCGACCGAGAAGATCGGCGAGACCTCCCGCGCCTACCGGCAGCTCGGCATCGGCTACGCCAACCTGGGCGCCCTGCTGATGGCCACCGGCCTGCCGTACGACTCGGAGCAGGGCCGCTCGGTCGCCGCGTCGATCACGTCGCTGATGACCGGCACCGCGTACCGCCGCTCCGCCGAGCTGGCCGGCGTCGTCGGCCCGTACGACGGCTACGCCCGCAACGCCGAGCCGCACAAGCGGGTCATGCGCAAGCACGCCGCCGCCAACGACGAGATCAAGCCGACCAGCCCGGTGGCCACCGCGATCGTCCGCGAGGCGACCAGGCAGTGGACCCAGGGCAACAAGATCGGCGACAAGTTCGGCTGGCGCAACGCCCAGGCCAGCGTCCTCGCGCCGACGGGCACGATCGGCTTCATGATGGACTGCGACACGACCGGCGTGGAGCCGGACCTGGCGCTCGTCAAGTTCAAGAAGCTGGTCGGCGGCGGCTCGATGCAGATCGTCAACCAGACGGTGCCGCGCGCCCTGCGCAGCCTCGGCTACCCCGAGGAGCAGGTCGAGGCGATCGTCGAGCACATCGCCGACCACGGCCACGTGGTGGACGCCCCGGGCCTCAAGCCGGAGCACTACCCGGTCTTCGACTGCGCCATGGGCGAGCGGACGATCGCCCCGATGGGCCACGTGCGGATGATGGCGGCCATCCAGCCGTTCGTCTCCGGCGCCATCTCCAAGACGGTCAACATGCCGGAGGCGGCCACCGTCGAGGACGTCGAGAAGATCTACTTCGAGGGCTGGAAGCTCGGCCTCAAGGCGCTGGCGATCTACCGGGACAACTGCAAGGTCGGTCAGCCGCTCTCGGTGGCCAAGTCCAACAAGGCCACCGAGCCGGCCGCCGTCGAGGCCGCGCCGGCCGCCGTGGAGAAGGTCATCGAGTACCGGCCGGTGCGTAAGCGCCTGCCGAAGAAGCGCCCGTCCGAGACGGTCAGCTTCTCCGTCGGTGGCGCCGAGGGCTACCTCACCGCCTCGTCCTACCCGGACGACGGCCTCGGCGAGGTCTTCCTCAAGATGTCCAAGCAGGGTTCGACCCTGGCCGGCGTGATGGACGCCTTCTCGGTGGCCATCAGCATCGGCCTGCAGTACGGCGTGCCGCTGGAGACGTTCGTCAGCAAGTTCACCAACATGCGCTTCGAGCCGGCCGGCATGACCGACGACCCGGACGTGCGGATGGCCGCCTCGGTGATGGACTACATCTTCCGTCGCCTGGCGCTGGACTTCCTGCCCTACGAGCGCCGCGCCGAACTGGGCATCTTCACCGCCTCGGAGCGGGCCGCCCAGTTGCGGGCCGAGGCCGACGCGGAGGCCGCCGCCGTCACCGGCGTGGAGCTCACCGCGATGGCGTCCTCGGCGCCGGTGGAGGCCCCGGCCAAGTCGGAGGCCGTCGCCCA
Organism: Micromonospora sp. NPDC048839; assembly: GCF_040649915.1. Lineage (NCBI taxonomy): Bacteria > Bacillati > Actinomycetota > Actinomycetes > Micromonosporales > Micromonosporaceae > Micromonospora > Micromonospora sp. NPDC048839. Next base: position 19,514 of record NZ_JBEZGL010000035.1, on the reverse strand, counting down.
GCCGGCCCAGGAGATGGCCGACGTGGCCGCCGCCAAGCCGGCTCCGAGCGTGGGTTCCAGCACCGAACTGCTGGAGGCCGTGATCGGCAAGGCCGCCGACGCGCCGCTCTGCTTCACCTGCGGTACGAAGATGCGCCCGGCCGGTAGCTGCTATGTCTGCGAGGGCTGCGGCTCCACCAGCGGCTGCAGCTGACGTACGCGAACCGCAGCGCTGCCCCGGCTCCCCTCGCGGGAGTCGGGGCAGCGCGTTTCCCGCTGGCCCAGACCCGCGCGGAAGTACGCGTCTGTTGGCGATATACCTCAGAGGTATATTTATGACTCCGAGGCATGAGGCTTGCCGTCTATTGTTGGTCCGGCCGTGCCGCTCATTCTGTCTTCTAGTCGACATAGATTAGGGATGATGCTGCGTAGTCAGTCTGAGATCATGCCGGGATGACGGAGCCACCGACGCGCCGCAGGAAGATGCACCCGGCCGTCGTGGTGGGGTGCATAGCGCTGGCGACGTGGATCTTGCTGGCGGTTTGCATGGGCGAGAATTCTCTCGACCGGGCCGACAGGGCGGCGAGCGTCATTGGGATGTTGCTCGCACTCGGGACGTTTACTGGGGCTTTGGTTGAGCAGCAGCGCAGGTCTTCTGCCCAAGGTGGCGAAGGTTCCGAGCCCCAGGTGTCGTTCTTCAGGCGGCCGAGCGTGTTGACTGGCCTCGCGGTGATGGCTGTGGGCCTGTTGATCGTGGTCGCGGCGGGCCTTCTTGCGAACGGGGGACAGACCTCGGAGGGGTCGAAGGCTCAAGATGATCGAACTCCGCAAGATCATTCCCCTTCTGTGAGCGCGCCTCCATCAGCGAGCGCGGCTCCGTCGGCGAGTTCCCCGGTGGAGAAGGCGGAGCCGTGTGCTTCCACGGCTGGGATCGCACCCACACCTAGCGGAACGGGCGTCGTCGATGCCGTACGCCACGAGGGAGCGCTGGTCATCTCACAGGGCTATTACGCGGACCTAGATTCTCTTTGCCCTGACTGGAACGTCACAGACGTGCTCGGCACCAAGCAAGATGTCGGCAACAATGGCAAGGCTTTCGTCCGGAGTCCGAATGCTGGCACCCAGATCGCGGTGGTCGAGGCATCCGCAGCAGCGACCTTTAGCATGTGTTCGGCAAATACCGACTATGTCCCGAATGGTGCCATACCGATCAAAGAGTTGAGGGTGGGTGCGCGTTATTGTGTGCTCACCGACGCCGGCAGGAGAAGTCTCCTAACTGTCAAGCGGCTGCGTCCTGACGGCGGCCGCACTGCGGTCCACCTGGACGTTCGCACCTGGGCCGAGAAGCGTCCCAGCGAGGAGACCAACTATTGGCCCTGGGTGATTGCCGGCGCCATCATCTTGATGCTGGTTTCGGGGGGAGCTAAGAGCGCCGCAGGCAAGAATGACGACGAGGAGGTCGCCGGGAGCGGGAGAGCCTGAGGTGCCAACTGCGGGATACTGCGAATGATCCGCATCCAGGCACCTCCTCTGAAGTAAAGGGCCGACCCGCTGGGATTCTTGCTGTCGCGTACCACGATGCGTATTCAAGGACTCCGGGGATGACCTCTGGCTGGTGCCATGGAACTCTGACGCGTCACGTCACCTTCGAGGTCCAGGTACTGAAGGATCCAGTCCGGCAGGGCGTTGCGGTAAGCGCATCCGGGTCAGCGGTCTTCGTCGCCTTCGGTTGGGCGTGGTGGGCGGTTGTGCTTGGCCCAGTCGTCTACCTCGTCCGCATCCCAGATGGTCGTGCCGATCAGGCGGGCCATTGGCTCAGGGAAGCCGGGTCGGCGGGTGATCTGCAGTACCCGCTGCCGCGACACGTTGAACAGGGCGGCCAACTCGCCAGGCCCGTACAAGCGTGGTCGCTTCACGGTCTGAAACTAAGCGCAACTTACACTTGACTATCGTAACTTGCAGATTGACAAGACCCCGCCGAATGGTGTGTGGTGGAGTGGTCACGCCAGGCGACGGCGGGACAACTCGCCGGGAGGTCGGGTGCCGAAGCATGTGCCGTACGACGATTACCTGCTGGCGGTGGCGCTGACCTTTGCCCGGCGCCACCGGCCGGTCTGGTCGTGGCGGCGATGGCGGCGGACCTGCCGATGTGGGGCGGACCTGCCCTGCCGAGCTAGACACCGCATCCCGATCCGGCGCGGCCACTGGCCAGGGGAGGAGCAGGAATGATCGAGGATCACCTCGGGCGGCTCCTGTCCGTGGACTTGCCCGGCGTTGACGGCTTCTGTGCGGGCTATAGCTGGTGGCGGGCGTGGTTGTCCCCGTACCCCTGTTGTCAGGCGGAATGGGCCGCCCGCTGGCACGCCCGGTCCGCCGCCGGCCTCTCCCTGAACAGGGTGCAGTGACCACCCATGGCCCGGTCCTTCCGGTGTGGACCTGCGGCGGCTGTGACGCCCCTTGGCCCTGTCGGACCCGGCGTACCGAGCTGCGTGCCGAGTTCGACGGCGCGGCGGTGTCGTTGGGTCTCTACATGGCGTCCTACCTGGTCTGGGCCGCGGAGGACCTGACCTGGGTGTCCGCCGGGCTGCTGCACCGGCGCTTCCTGGGCTGGGTCCGGTGAGGTTATCCGGTGCGGCGGCGAGCGCAGGAAGCCGGCTCGATAACTTAATGCTGAGTAGTTGTGGGCGACCCGGTCTGACTACTCAGTATTAAGTGATCATGCCGATGGCGGTGGTGGCGGAGCCTGGCTACCGGCTCGCGCGTTCGCGCGCCCGGGGCTGCAGTCACCTGGTTACTCGGACCAACGATCGTGGTGGATCACCGACGACAGGGGACGTCGCTGACGCCACCCGTGCCGCTCCAGGTCCGGCGTCTGCTCCAGGTGGGTGACCGGGCCGAGGCAGAGCCACGCCACCGGGCGGACGGTGGCCGGGATACCGAGCAGGTCGCGCAGGAACGGCTCCCGGTAGAACGAGACCCAGCCGACCCCGAGCTGCTCGGCGGTTGCGGCCAGCCACAGGTTCTGGATCGCCAGACAGACCGAGTAGAGGCCGGCGTCGGCGATCGCGTGTCGACCGAGCACGGCCGGCCCACCCCGCTCCGGGTCGTACGTGACCACGACCGACAACGTCGACTCTCGTACGCCATCGATCTTTATTCGGGCGAAGCGTTCCGCCGCCGCACCGTCGAGAGTGGCCGCGAAGGTGTCCCGCTCCTGCTCCACGTGTCGGTGGAACTCCTGCCGCAGCTCAGGATCGCGGACCAGGATGAAGTCCCAGGGCTGGGAGAGGCCGACGCTCGGTGCGGCGTGCGCCGCCGTGAGGATCCGATCCAATGTCTCGGCGGGGATCGGCGCCCCGGTGAATTGGGCACGTACGTCCCGGCGGCGGTGGATGGTCTCGTAGAGTCCGTTGTTCAAGGCAGGCTCCCGCTGCGCTCGCGCCCCTGACGGGGCGATGACGCGAGGCCGGTCTTCGGACTCCCGGATCTCCGCTGGTCACCCGCCTTCCCAGCCCCTCAGGGCCAGTGGCTGCGTCTGGTACGCGTGGGTGGCAGCTCCCCGGTCACCGCGGCGGGCCCGTGCCGGACTCACACCGGCTTCCCGATTCTCCCCACTCGCGCGGGGCACCTCGCAACGTTTGTGCCACCGAGCAGCATAGCTACTGGCTCGCGCGCTCGGCCGCGCGCACGGCGTTGCGGAACAGCATCGCGACGGTGGTCGGACCGACCCCGCCGACCCGGGGCGTGATGGCGCCGGCGACCTCGGCGCACGCTTCGTCCACGTCCGGTAGGAGGCGCCGCCCTTCGTAGCGGACGCCGGCGCCGATGACGACGGCGCCGGGCTTGACGTGCTCGGGCCGCACGATCCGGGGTACGCCGGCGGCGGCGACGAGGATGTCGGCGCGGCGGGTGTAGCGGTCCCAGTCGGGCACGCCGGTGTGGACGACGGTGACGGCTGCGTTGGCGGTCGGGCGCTTCTGGGCGAGCAGCATCGCCAGGGGGCGGCCAAGGGTGGCGCCGCGGCCGAGGATGACGACCTCACGTCCGGCGACGGGGATCTGGTGGTACGCCAGGAGGGCTTCGATGCCGGCGGGGGTGCAGGGCAGCGGGCCGGGCAGGCCGACGGCGAGACGCCCCATGTTCAGCGGGTGCATGCCGTCGACGTCCTTGTCCGGGTCGATCGTCAGCAGCGCCGCGTCGTAGTCCAGATGCCCCGGTACGGGGTACTGCACGAGCAGTCCGTGCACGGCGGGATCGGTGTTGAAGCGGGCAATGGCCTGGTGCAGTTCGGCCTGGGTGGCGGTGGCGGGCAGATGCACGTGCGGGGAGGCGAACCCGAGCGCGGCGGCCTGGCGCTGCTTGATGGCGATGTAACCGGCGCTGGCGTCGTCGTCGCCGACGAGGATGGTGGCGAGGCTCGGGGTGATCCCGCGGCTGCGGAGTGCTGCGGCAGCGGCGGCGGTCTCGGCCAGGACGGCTTCGGCGACGGGTGCGCCCGGCAGGAGCCGAGCCGTGCCAGACGGGGTGTGGTGCTGCGCGGATCCACTGGTCGTGGTCATGACGGATTCTCCACGCAGGCGCCCAGGCGGTCGACGCCCGCGAGAGGCTCCCCGATGGTTTCACCATCCCCGTGCCGCCAGTCGCCGGTGCTTCGATCATGCCGCATCACCAGGGCGACTGCCCAACTGACCGGTCGTGCCGCCTGCGGCCGGGGGGTTTGGTAACACCCGCGGTCCGGCTTACGAAGAAGGGGTGTGACGGTTACGAGAGGGGACGGCCTGTGAGTGAGCCCAGCGAAGTGGGGGGTGACCTCGCCGGCATCGGGGCCGATCCGGTGGCCTTCGAGGTCTTCTACCGGCGGCACGTGGAGGCGGTGGGCCGGTTCGTGGCGCGTCGGGTCGACGACCCGCACCTCGCCGCCGACCTGACCGCCGACGTGTTCCTGGCGGTGATCGAGTCGGCGGACGGCTACCGGCCGGACCGGGGCAGCCAGGTCGGCTGGCTGTACGGGGTGGCCCGCAACGTCATCGGCGACGAGCGGCGTCGGGCTGCCCAACGGCTGCGGGTGACCGGCCGACTGGCCGGACGACGGGACCTGGGCCCCGATGACATCGCCCGCATCGAGGAGCGGATCGACGCCGAGTCGGCGGCCCGCCGCACCTGTCGAGCGTTGAGCGAGCTGCCCGAGGGCACCCGAACGCTCGTCGAACTCGTCGCCGTGGACGGCCTCAGTGTCGCGGAGGCGGCGACCGTGCTCGGGATGTCACCGGTCGCTGCTCGGGTCCGCCTGCATCGTGCCCGTCGCGTCGTTCGCGCCGTGCTCGCCCAACCGGCCACCACCCTCGCCTGACAAGACGGAGCTGACGCCATGAACAAGATCGAACAGTCGACCGAGGGTTTCGAGGAGCAACTCCTCAGAGATCTGACCGCCCACGTCGCCCGACGGGCCGAGGTGGCTTCGACGGGCCGTTCCGCCGGACGTTACACCCGGTTCCTGCGCGGTTGGCGACTCGCCGGAGCGTTCGGGCTGGCCGTCGTCCTGACCGCCGGTGGGCTGGCCGTCCAGACCATGCGGGTGGGCGACAAGCCGCCGCCCACGGCAACCGCGTCGGAGATCCTCCGGATGGCGGCGGACGCCGCCCGGCAGCAGCCCGAGCTGACCGCGCGACCCGACCAGTACGTCTTCACGGAATCCCTCGCGATAGTCAGGGACATGCCGGCCAGCGGCCCGTACCGGACCATCCGGAGCGAACTGTGGCAGTCGGCCGGCGGAGTCGCGTACACGCAGGGACGCTATCGACCGGAGACCGATCCGAACGGGTGGAGCGAGCTGACGGAGCTCCGCCTCGGTGATCCCGGGGATCCCGACAAGGAGCTCGACGCCTTCCAGTCGCCGGCGTACCACGGCGACCTGCCCACCGATCCGGACGAGCTGCTTCGATATCTCCGGGACCACCCGGTCGACCTGCATCTCCCCGAAGGAGCCGACGAGGAGGCCGTCTACGGGGACGAGAGCATGGTGTACACCACCGCGCGGATGATGCTCCAGGGCTACGTGCCGCCCCGAACGCTGGCGGCGCTGTTCGAGTTGTTGGCACGGGAGCCCGGGGCGGTCGTCATCTCGGGCGACGTGGTGGACGCCGCCGGTCGCCATGGGGTGGCGATTCGGATGCCCGGCGTGATCGGTGGGCACGATGACGTCCTCTTCGACCGGGACACCCACGTCTACCTCGGCCGCCGAGGGTCGGTGGTGCGCGACGGCAAGGAGTCCGTGCACGCGGCCGTCGCGCTCCTCCGCATCGCCATCGTCGACCGGCCGGGTCAGCAGCCCTGAGCAGCACCCGGCGACGGCGGTTCAGGGCTGGGCGAACAGCGGTCCGTAGTTCGAGCGGAACATCTGCTCACCCAGGCGGCGCATCACCAGGTCGCGGAGCGCGGGCGGGAGCCCGGTGGCCCTGTCGCGGCGGTGGGTCTGGTTGAGCACCCAGTCGGTACGCGGGCGTCGCCGCGCCTCGTACCCGCGCAGGGCTTCGGCGATGGACCCGGCGGCGGCCAGCGACGCGGCGAGCACGACGGCGTCCTCCAGGGCCATCGCCGCGCCCTGGGCCATGTTCGGCGAGGTGGCGTGGGCGGCGTCACCGATCAGCAGCACCGGTCCCCGGGACCAGGCGCCGAGCACGACCTCCTGGTTCGGGCCGGCGTGCAGGGTGCTGTCGTCGTGGTCGAGAGCCTTGAGCATGCTGGCGACCGGCTCGGTGAACGTCGCGGCCACCTCGTCGCGCCAGCCGGGTCGGTCGGCCACCGGGCCGTCGTTGTAGTAGCAGTAGGTCTGTTCGGCGCTGATCGGGATCGTCAGGAACTGCCGACCGCGCCCCAACTGCACCGACCAGACCGGCTCGGCGTCGATCCGGGGAGCGATCCACCGGTACGCGTACTGGCCGAGGTCGCGGGCCGCCGGAGCGTCGAAGGCGAGCCGCCGGACCGTCGAGTTCACGCCGTCCGCGCCGAGCACCAGGTCGTACCGTTCGATGCTGTGGTCGTCGAACTCGACGGCGACCCGGTCACCCTCCTCGGACAGCGCGACCGGGTGGCGGTCCCAGCGGATCGGGGTGTCCCCGACGCCGGCGAGCATCGCCCGGTGCAGGTGCGCCCGGGGTAGCGACACGCACGCCCCGACGCCCTGCCACAGCGCGGTCACGTCGATGTCGAAGAGGCGACCGCCGCGCTGGTTGGCGCTGCGCTGTCGGGTGATCTCCACGGCGACGTCGGCGACCGGCTCCCGCAGACCGAGTACGGCGAGCACGCGGGTCGCGTTGCCGGTGAGGTAGATGCCGGTGCCGGAATCGGTCGGCCCGGGTGCCCGCTCGACCACGTCGATCGTCGCGCCCCAGTCCCGCAACGCGGCCACCGTCGCGAGCCCGGCGACACCTCCACCGACGATCAGTACCCGGACACCGTTGCCCCGCACGACACACTCCTCCCCGTTGCCCCACCCGCACCCCCGCTGAGCTGCTGCTCAACGGGCCGGCCGCCGCAGCACTCTACGAGGGCGGTGAGTCGACACACGGGAATGGGGGCTGAATTTCCGAGGAATGGGCTGCGACGATCAGGGCATGACGACCGCTGAGGCGTACGCCGAGTTCGGCAGCCGCGAGGCGCGTGGGGTGTCGCCCACGTACGAGCGTCTGGCGCAGGCCGTCGCCCGTGACGACGCGCTGCTCGCCCTACTCGACAGGCTCCCGCCGAACAAACGGCAGCCGAATCTGCTGTTCGGAGTCGTGCGCTGGCTCGGCGGCCCGGTCGACGACCCGGTCGCGTTTCACGAGTACGCGGTGACGCACTGGCCCGCCGTCGAGGCGGAGCTGCGCACCCGGGCCACCCAGACCAACGAGAGCGGCAGGTGCGCGGTCCTGCTGCCGGTGCTCGCCGCGCTGCCGCAGCCCCTCGCCCTGCTGGAGATCGGTGCGTCCGCCGGGCTCTGCCTCTACCCCGACCGGTACGCGTACCGCTACGGCGAACACGAGGTCGGCTCCGGCGCGCCGGTCCTGGAGTGCGCGGCCAGCGGGTTGGTGCCGCCGGCCCGCGTACCCCGGGTGGTGTGGCGGGCTGGTCTGGACCTCAACCCGCTCGACGTGACCGATTCCGGCGACGTGTCCTGGTTGGACGCCCTGATCTGGCCGGAGCACGCGCACCGGCGGTCCCGGCTGCGTGCCGCGGCGGCGGTCGCCGGCACCGATCCTCCGCTGCTGGTCCGCGGTGATCTGGTGGACGACCTCCCGGCGCTGGCCGCCCGCGCGCCGGCCGACGCGACGCTCGTGGTCTTCCACACGTCAGTGCTCTACCAGGTGCCGCAGCCGCGCCGGGACGCGTTCGTCCGGCTGGTCCGTGAGCTGCCGGGCCACTGGATCGCGAACGAGGCACCGGAGGTGCTGCCGTACGACGGGTTGCCCGACCCGCCGAGCGACGCGCTGCACAACGTCCTCGCGCTCGACGGGCAGCCGCTGGCCTGGACCCGAGGCCACGGCCAGGCGATGACCTGGTTCGGCTGAAGCCGCCCAGCCGCCCAGCCGCCCAGCCGCCCAGCCGCCCAGCCGCCCAGCCGACGCGGCCGAGCCCACCCGGCCGGCTCAGCGAACCGGTTCGGGCATCCGGGCGTGCAGGGCCCGGATGAACCAGTCCACCGCCGGCGCGGTCGCCTCGCCTGTCGACCAGCCGTTGAGCACCGCCACCAGGTCGAGGTAGCGGTCGCGGCGGGGATCGTTGGCCGGCACCAGCCGGTCGAGCAACCGCTGACGCAGGTCGGCGTCGTCGGAGTGACCGTGCAGGTTCGCGTACCGGCTGGTGGCTGCCGCGACCACCGGATCGGCGTCCGGGCTGGTCGGGTCGAGGCCGGTCGCGAGGGCGGGGGCCACCGCGTCCCGGACCACCGCGACGGCGTCCGGGCGGGGAAGCCCCGGGACGTCGTGGTCGGCGGCGTGCTGCCGCGCCAGTCGCCGCATCCGGGCCCGGAACTCCGGATCCCGACACACCTCGGCCAGCTCCAGCCACGCCTCGACCTGCTCGGTGGTGGGGTCGTCGGGAAGTTCCGGTGTCATCGAGACGAGCACACCCGGGTACGCGGGCTGGTCGCCGAGGCCGGCGAAGACGCCGGCCAGGAAGTCGGCGACCAGATGACCCCGTTCGCGGGCGGTGAGCCGGGCCAGCCGGTGCAGCTCGTCCACCTCGGCCGGGCCCGACCCGCGCCTCGCCGCGACGGTGAGCACCGCCTGGCGTAGCCGCAGCACCCGGATCTGCACCGCCAACGCCTCGGCGTGCGCGGCGGCCACCTCGGGCAGGGGCACCTCGCGGTCCACCACCCGCCGGATGGTGGCCAGGTCCACGCCCAGGTCGCGCAGCGTCCGGACCAGGTCCAGCCGGGCAACCGCCGCGGCGTCGAAGAGGCGGTAGCCGGTCGGGCTCCGGTCCGTCGGTGGCACGATGCCGCTGTCGGCGTAGTACCGGATGGTCTTGACGCTCAGGCCGGTACGTCGGGCCAGCTCGCCGATCGTGTACTGCTCCGCACCGCTCATGCCCCCACCCTCACGTCTCCCCCCGGTGGAGACTCAAGCGACAGCCGTCAGCGAGCCCGCTCGTGGCGAAGTAGGACCACGCCGTTGCCGAAGACGCGGCTCTCCGCCAGTCGCAGGTCGGTCGGCGCGTCGGCGTCCGGGAAGAGCCGGCGACCCCGGCCGAGCAGCACCGGGTGGACGTAGATCCGGTACTCGTCGATCAGGTCGTGCCGAGCGAACGTCGCGGCCAGGTCGGCCCCGCCGAGCCCCAGGTCGCCGCCGGGCTCGGCCTTGAGCCGTCGTACCTGCTCCGGGTCCACCTCACGGACCAGCGTGGCGTTCCCGTCGACATGGTCGAGCGTGCGGGAGTAGACGATCTTCGGCATGCCCCGCCAGATGCCCGCGAACTCACGCGTCGGGGCACTGCTGGTGGGGTCCTGGTCGGCGGTCGGCCAGAAGTCGGCCATCAGCTCGTAGCTCACCCGGCCGTTGAGGAACCCACCCATCGGCGCGATCACGTCGTTGAAGTGCTGGTGCAGCTCGTCGTCGACCTGGTGCCACCCGATGTCGCCACCCGGTCCCTCGAAGAACCCGTCCAACGACACGCTCATGTGCACAACGATCTTCCGCATCGCGTCTCCTCGGTGCTCGTCACAGCCTTCGGTCCCCCGAGCATCGTCGGACCCTACGACGAAACCGGCGGCGTGTCCCGCCTTCGACGCAGCGGAGAGCAGACCACGAGTCCGACCCGGTAGAGCAGCACTCCCCAACCGGGCCGGGCCAGCGGTCCTAGACTGCTGCTGGTGAACGGGAAGGACTGCTGCTGGTGACCGAGGAGCGACGACCCCTGGCGGATCGGCCGCTCACCGAGCCGCACCCGTCCCGGCTGTCGCCCGCGCACCCCGACCGGGCCCGAATCCTCGCCACGCACGCCGCCGCGCTGACCGCCGGGGAGGCCGGCTATCTCGACCCGACGACGGGGTTGTTCGTGCTCAGCGCCGGTTTCCTGGCCCGGCGCGGCACCTGCTGCGGGCGCGGCTGTCGGCACTGCCCGTATGTGGATGGTCCACTCTCGGAATAGGCGTAAACGAGGACTTCCGCGCGACACCTACACCCCGTACGGTGTCCGACGGACATCCGGCGGGCGCCTTCCGCCGTCGGTCGGTCGGCGAGAGGGTGGAGCGTGCGCGGGCGGATCGTGGTCGGAGGGCTGGCGGGGCTGCTGGTGAGCGGCTGCGCCGCCGAGGCCGAGCCGGTGGCGGTGCTGCCGCCGCCGGTGCCGATCGCCGTGGACGTGGCGGCGGCGTCCTCCGGCGGCGCCTGCCGGCTGTTGGACTTCGCGGTGATCGAGCAACTGGTGAAGGTGCGCTTCGACGTGGCGGCGGCCAGCGAGCAGGGCGACACGCACACCTGTGTGGTGCGGGCCGGAGGCGCGGCGTTGCCGGAGCTGACGCTCAGTGTGTCCGAGACCACGATCGACAAGGCCACCTTCGGCGCGGACGTGGTGCCGGACAGGGCGGCGAAGATCACCGGGCTGGGCCAGCAGGCGTACCGGCGGACCACCGCCGCGGCGAGCGGGCACGGGCCGGTCGCCGAGGTGGGCTGGCTGGCCAGCGACGGGCGGCTGGCCACGTTGAGCTGGACCGGCGCGCGGGGCAGCGAACGCGCGGCGGCGGAGAAGGTGACCGCTGACCTGGCCGCGCTGGCCAAGAAGGTGGACACCCGGGCGCTGTGACGCCCGGGTGACCGGTTGGTCAGCTGGCGGCGACGAACACCCGGGAGGCGACTTCGCGGGGGAGTCGTACCCGGTCGCCCGACCTGTCGATCGACACGCCGTCGCGTTCCTGCGCCACGGTGACCGTGGCGCCCGGGTCGACACCGGCGGCGTGCAGTTGACGCAGCACGTCGGCGTCCTTCTGCACGCTCTCGCAGATCCGGCGCACCACGACCGGCCCGGAAAGGCCCGGGAAGGCCAGGTTGCGTTCGCCCTCGACGGCCTCGGTGGCCTCCTCCGCCGGCGAGCCCAGCTCCTGCAGCCCGGGGATCGGGTTGCCGTACGGGGAGCGGGTCGGCCGGTTGAGCAGGTCGTACACCCGCTTCTCCACCGCGTCGCTCATCACGTGCTCCCACCGGCAGGCCTCTTCGTGGGCCTCCTCGTAGGGCATCCCGATGACGTTGACCAGCAACAGCTCGGCGAGGCGGTGCTTGCGCATCACCGACACGGCGCTGCCTCGGCCCTGCACGGTGAGTGTCAGGTGCCGGTCGCCCTCGACGGTGAGAAGGCCGTCGCGTTCCATTCGGGCGACGGTCTGGCTCACGGTGGGGCCGCTCTGTTGCAGCCGTTCGGCGATCCGGGCACGCAGCGGCGGCACCCCTTCCTCTTCCAGTTCGAGGATGGTGCGCAGGTACATTTCGGTCGTGTCGACCAGGTCGTGAGACTTCATAACGTCAGCGGCCCTCCGGTGCACGATGCTACCTCGCACGGCGGGCCGGCGACCGCCGCCGAACCGCGTGCCGTCGACGCGAATGGTGTTGGATGGTCGCCATGTCCGGTACCCAGGAGCCGCTGGTCGAGGTCGACCGCCTCGCCGCCGAGCTTGACCAGGATGATCCGCCCACCCTGCTCGACGTTCGCTGGCGGCTCGTCGGCCCGCCGGGCCACGACGACTACCTCGCCGGCCACCTGCCCGGCGCGGTCTTCGTCGACCTGGACACCGCGCTGTGCGGGCCGCCCGGCGTCGGCGGCCGGCACCCACTGCCCGACCCGGCCGCGATGCAGGCCGCGCTGCGGGCCGCCGGCGTCCGCGCCGGTCACCCCGTGGTGGTGTACGACGGCGGCGACGGCCTGGCCGCCGCGCGGGCCTGGTGGACGCTGCGCTGGGCGGGGCACCGCCCGGTGCGCCTGCTGCACGGTGGCTATCCAGCCTGGGTCGCCGCCGGCCGGCCCGTCTCCACCGACGCGCCCGCCCCGGCTCCCGGTGACGTCGCGGTACGCCCCGGTGATCTCCCGGTGCTCGACGCGGGGCAGGCCGCCGAGGTGGCCGCCGCGGACGACGCGGTGCTGCTCGACGTGCGGGCGGCGCCCCGCTACCGGGGTGAGGTCGAGCCGATCGACCCGGTCGCCGGGCACGTGCCGGGTGCCGCGAACCTCCCCGCCGGGGAGTACGTCGGTCCGGACGGGCGCTTCCCGGCCGCCGACGCCCTGCGGGAGCGGTTCGCCACCGTCGGAGTGACCGGGGCGCGGGCCGTCGGGGCGTACTGCGGCTCCGGGGTGACCGCCGCGCAGGCGGTGCTCGCGCTGCACCTGGCCGGCCGCACCGACGCCGCCCTCTACGTTGGATCGTGGAGCAACTGGGTGGCCGATCCCACGCGCCCGGTCGCCCCCGGGCCGACATCTGCGCGCTGACCAGCGCGTGCGGTGGGTCGGCGACGGTCCTCGTGCGACGATGGGCCCATGTCCGACGACACGGTGGTGGTGTGGGACGAGTCGCTGCTCGCCTACGACATGGGTGATCATCCGCTCGACCCGGTGCGGGTCGAGCTGACCGTCGCGTTGGCCCGGGAGTTGGGCATCCTGGATCGGCCCGGGGTGCGGTTGGTCAAGCCGGAGCCGGCCGACGACGCCCTGCTCACCCGCGTGCACCACCCGGCCTACCTGGCCGCGGTGCGGGCCGCGCCCCGCGATCCGCTCTTCGCCGGCTACGGGCTGGGCACGTCCGACAACCCGATCTTCGAGGGGATGCACGAGGCCAGCGCGCTGATCACCGGCGCGACGGTGGCCGCCGCCGAGGCGGTCTGGCGCGGTGACGCCCGGCGAGCGGTGAACGTGGCCGGCGGCCTGCACCACGCGATGCCCGCCCGCGCGTCCGGCTTCTGCGTCTACAACGACCCGGCGGTGGCCATCGCCCGCCTGCTCGACCTGGGCGCGGAGCGGATCGCGTACGTGGACGTCGACGTGCACCACGGCGACGGCGTGCAGCACGTCTTCTTCAACGACCCCCGGGTGCTCACGGTCAGCCTGCACGAGACTCCGCTCGCCCTGTTCCCGTACACCGGGTTCCCGGACGAGACGGGTGGGCCGGGCGCGCAGGGCACGGTCGTCAACATGCCGTTGCCACCGGGTGTCGACGACACCGGTTGGCAGCGGGCGTTCCACGCGGTCGTGCCGTCGGTGCTGCGCGCGTTCCGGCCGCAGGTGCTGGTCACCCAGTGCGGCGCCGACGGGCACCGGCTGGATCCGCTCGCCGACCTCAACCTGACGGTGGACGGGCAGCGGGCCACCTACCTGGCGATGCGGGCACTCGCCGACGAGTTGTGCGACGGCCGGTGGGTGGCCACCGGCGGCGGCGGGTACGCGCTGGTCGAGGTCGTGCCCCGGGCCTGGACTCACCTGCTGGCCGTGGCCACCGGTGACCCGATCGACCCGACCACGCTCACCCCGCCGGGCTGGCGGGACCTGGCCGCCGCGCGTCGTCTGGGCCGGGAGGTGCCGCTGCGGATGACCGACGACGCCGACCCGTCGTACGAGCCGTGGCAGCCGACCGGCGAGCCGAACGCGGTGGACCGGGCGATCGCGGCGACCCGCAAGGCCGTCTTCCCGCTGCTCGGGCTCGATCCGCACGATCCGCGGGACTGAGCCGGGCGGGGGAGGGCTGCGCCGGTGACGACCGTGGACCAGCCGGTGGACGTGCTGCTCAGCGACGGCAGCACCGTCCAGTTGCGTCCGATCGACCCGGCTGACGCGCCGGGCATCGTGGCGATGCACAGCCGGTTCTCCGAGCGCACCCGCTACCTTCGGTATTTCTCGCCGTACCCCCGCATCCCCGAACGGGACCTGATCCGGTTCGTCACCGTCGACCACCACGACCGGGAGGCATTCGTGGTCCTGGTCGCCGACCGGATCGTCGCGGTCGGCCGGTACGAGCGGCTCGGCCCGCAGGCGCCGGACGCGGAGGTGGCCTTCGTCGTGGAGGACGCCTACCAGGGCCGGGGCATCGGTTCGGTGCTGATGGAGCACCTGGCCGAGACGGCCCGCCGCAACGACATCATGAGTTTCGTCGCCGAGGTGCTGCCGACCAACGGGACGATGTTGCGGGTCTTCGCCGACTTCGGTTACCAGGTCCAGCGCGAGTACGCCGACGGTGTGGTGCACCTGAGCTTCCCGATCGCGCCCACCGAGGCGACGTTGGAGGTGCAGCGTGGCCGGGAACACCGCACCGAGGCCCGCTCGATCGCCCGGCTGCTCACCCCCCGGGGCATCGTCGTCTACGGTGCCAGCGCCACCGGCCAGGGTGTGGGCGCGGCGGTGCTCGGGCATCTGCGCGACGGTGGTTTCACCGGCGCGGTGGTGCCGGTGCATCCGAGCGCGTCCACCGTGGCGGGCCTGCCCGCGTACCCGGCGGCGGTCGACGCCGGCACGCCTGTGGACCTGGCGGTGGTGGCGGTCCCGCCGGAGGCGGCGACCGCGGTGGTCGCCGACGCCGCCGCCGCGGGGGTGCACGCGCTGGTGGTCATCTCGGCCGGCTTCGCCGAGGCCGGGGCCGAGGGCGCGGCCACGCAACGGGCGCTGGTCCGCGCCGCGCACGCCGCCGGCATGCGGGTCGTCGGCCCGAACTGTCTCGGCGTGGCCAACACCGACCCGACGGTACGCCTCAACGCCACGCTCGCCCCGGCACTGCCGCCGCCGGGCCGGGTCGGCATCTTCAGTCAGTCCGGCGCGTTCGGGGTGGCGCTGCTCGCCGAGGCGGACCGGCGTGGCCTCGGGCTGTCCAGCTTCGTGTCGGCCGGCAACCGGGCCGACGTCTCCGGCAACGACCTGCTGCAGTACTGGCAGGACGATCCCGGCACCGACGTGATCATGCTCTACCTGGAGACCTTCGGGAACCCGCGGAAGTTCGCCCGGCTGGCCCGGCGGATCGGCCGGGCCAAACCGGTCGTCGCGCTCGCCTCGCCGGCCCGCCCGGTGGGGGTCGGTGACACCGCCGGGCCGGACGAGGCGGCGGTGGCCGCGCTCTTCGCCCAGTCCGGGGTGATCCGGGTGGACACCGTGCCGGAGCTGCTGGACGTGGGCGTGCTGCTGGCCAACCAGCCGTTGCCGGTGGGCGGACGGGTCGGTGTGGTGGGCAACTCCTCGGCCCTGACCGGCCTGGCCGCCACCGCCTGCGTCGGGCACGGTCTCACGGTGGCCGACGGTTATCCCCGCGACGTCGGGCCGGGCGCTGGTGCCGCCGAGTTCGCCGCCGCTCTCGCCGAGACGGCCGGCGACGACCAGGTGGACGCCCTGGTGGTGGTCTTCGCGCCGCCGCTGCCCGGCCAACGGACCGAGGTGGACGCCGACGTGACCGCCGCCCTACCGGCGGCCCTCGCGCTGGGCAAGCCGACCGTGGCGACGTTCCTGGTCGGGCGGCTGCCGCCGGGGGTGCCCGCGTACGGGGGAGTGGAGGAGGCGGTGCGCGCCCTCGCCCGGGTGCACCGGTACGCCGAGTGGCTCCGCCGCCCGCCCGGGGTCGTCCCCGAGTTGCCCGGCGTCGACCGGGTCGCCGCGCAGGCCGCGTTCCGCCCCGACGCCACCGACGCCGGTGCACTGCTGGCCGCGTACGGGATCGACGTGGTGGCGTCGGTGCCCGTCGACTCGGCCGACGCGGCGGTCGACGCGGCGGCGCCGCTGGGCTATCCGGTGGCGCTCAAGGCGGCTGCCCCCGGGCTGCGACACCGGCTCGACCTCGGCGCGGTCCGGCTCGACCTGCCCGACGAGATGGCTCTCCGTCGGGCGTACACCGAGCTGGCCGCGGCCTTCGGTGCGGACGTACTGGTCCAGCCGATGGTGCCGCCCGGGGTGGCCTGCGTGGTGGAGCTGGTGGAGGACCCGGCGTTCGGGCCGGTGGTCGGTTTCGGTCTCGGTGGGGTCGCCACCGAGTTGCTGGGCGACCGGGCCTGGCGGGCGGTGCCGCTGACCGACACCGACGCGGCCGAACTGGTCGACGAGCCCGGGGCCGCGCCGCTGCTGCGCGGGCACCGGGGTGCCGCGCCGGTCGACCGGACGGCCCTGGCCGACCTGTTGCTGCGGGTGGGTCAGCTCGCCGACGAGCAGCCCCGCGTGCGGTCGCTGACCCTCAACCCGGTGCTCGCCCGCCCGGACGGCATCGCGGTCCTGCACGCCCAGGTCCGGGTGGGCGGCGTGGCCGCCCGCCCGGACACCGGTCCCCGCCGCCTCTGAGAGCGCCCGATCAGGGCCGGCTGGAGATCTGCTGGACGCCCCAGGTGTTGCCGTCCGGGTCGGCGAAGAAGACGAAGCCGACGTTGTCCAACGGGTGCGGCGTGGTGGTCGGTTTCCCGCCCAGCACCTGGATCTCACTCACCTCCACCCCTCGTCCGACAAGCTCCTTGTGTGCCCGCTCCAGGTCGGCCACCACCAGTTGCAGGCCCTTGACCGAGCCCGGCGGCATGTCCGGGACGGCGCCCTTGCCGATCACGATGGAGCAGCCGGAGCCGGGTGGGGTCAGCTGGATGATCCGCGCATCGTCGCTGATCACCGTGTCGTGATCGACGGTGAAGCCGAGCTGGTCGGCGTAGAACGCCTTCGCCCGGTCCAGGTCGGAGACCGGCACGATCACCACTTCCAAGGTCCAGTTCATGGTCGCTCTCCTCGGTTCGTCGTGGATGACAGTAGTTCTCTGCGTCGCCGCACCACTACAGCACGAAAGGCCCTGGCGAACCGCCAGGACCTTCCGTGGGAACCGGGTGTGTCAGCAGGCGTACGCCTCCAGGCGCTGCGCCCGCTCCGGGGCGCGCAGCTTCAGCAACGTCACCTTCTCGATCTGCCGGATCCGCTCCCGGGACAGGCCGAACTCCCGGCCGACCTCGTCGAGCGTGCGCTGCCGGCCATCGTCCAGGCCGAACCGCAACCGGATGACCGCCTGCTCCCGCTGGGACAGGGTGGCCAACACGATGCTGACCTCGTTGCGCAGCTCGCCCTGGGCGGCGGCGTCGCCCGGCTCGGTGCGCGGGTCCACCGAGGCCACGAAGTCGCCGAGCGCACTCTCCCCGTCGTCGCCGACGGCCTGGTCCAGGCTGACCGGCTCCCGGTCGTAGGAGATCAGCTCGATGACCTGGATCTCGGGGACCTCCAGGGCGCGGGCCACCTCGGCGACCGTGGGCTCGCGGCCCAGCGTCACCGCCAGCTCGCGGCGGGCGCGGACCATCCGGTTGACCTGCTCGACCATGTGCACCGGGATGCGGATGGTGCGGGCCTGGTCGGCCATCGCGCGGGTGATCGCCTGCCGGATCCACCAGGTGGCGTACGTGGAGAACTTGTAGCCCTTGGCGTAGTCGAACTTCTCCACCGCCCGGATCAGGCCGAGGTTGCCCTCCTGGATCAGGTCGAGAAACGCCATCCCGCGTCCGGTGTAGCGCTTGGCGATGCTGACCACCAGCCGCAGGTTCGCCTCCAACAGATGGTCCTTGGCCGCCCGGCCCTCCGCGACGACGAGTTGCAGGTCGGCCCGCAGCTCCTCGGAGACGGGAGTGCAGGTGGCCAGCTTCTCGTCCGCGAACAGGCCGGCCTCGATCCGCCGGGCCAGGTCGACCTCCTGCGCGGCGGTCAGCAGCTTGGTCCGGCCGATCCCGTTGAGGTACGCCCGGACCAGGTCGGTCGAGATGCCACGCTCGTCGGTGGCGTCCAGGTCGGTGAGGACCTCGGAGGTCCCGTCGGTGTCGGTCGTGGTGGCCGGGCGCGTCCGGTGTTCCGTCATCTGCAGGACCATCTCTGTCTCTCCCCGTTTCCACGTCTGTGCCGTGTCTCCGGCCCAGTGGTGCCGGTGTGAGACACAGCTTGGCGGGCAGGGCGTAAAACGGGAGTGAGGCGATCGTGCACCCGACAGGAATTGCGTCGGATCGTTGTGTGGAGTGTCGACCCGGTCCGTGGTTGCCCGGCCCGGCTACGTTGCGGACGGTCGGCACCTCGGTCGGCACGGACACAGTTGGAGGACGGCGTGGTCTTCAAGCGGCTCATGAAGGCGATGGGGGTCGGCGGCCCGTCGGTGGAGACGGTGCTCGCCAACCCGAACTGCCGCCCGGGCGGGCAGTTGGAGGGCCGGATCCAGGTGGTCGGCGGTGACCACCAGGTCGACATCGACCACGTCGCCCTCGGCCTGGTCACCCGGGTCGAGGTCGAGAGCGGCGACAACGACTACGACACCACGCAGGAGTTCCACCGCCAGCAGGTCACCGGCGCGTTCCGGCTGGAGCCGGGGCAGCGCCACGACATCCCGTTCCGGTTCGGCGTGCCGTGGGAGACACCGGTCACCGAGCTGTACGGGCAGCACCTGCACGGAATGACGATGGGGCTGCGTACCGAGTTGGAGGTTTCCCGCGCAGTCGACAAGGGCGACCTGGACGCGGTGTCGGTGCACCCGCTGCCCGCTCAGGAGCGACTACTGGACGCGCTGCTGCGGCTGGGTTTCCGGTTCGCGCGTGCCGATGTGGAGCGTGGACACATCTACGGCGTACGGCAGACGTTGCCGTTCTATCAGGAAATCGAGTTCGGCCCGGCACCGCAGTACGCCCGCTCGATCAACCAGTTGGAGGTCACCTTCATCGCCGACGCCCAGCAGATGCAGGTGGTGCTGGAGGTCGACAAGCGCGGTGGTGTCTTCACCGAGGGACGGGATGCCTTCGGCCGGTTCACCGTCGACCATGCCACCGCCGACCGCACCGACTGGACCACCGAACTCGACAACTGGCTCCGCCAGTCCCTCTCCCGCCGAGGCCTCTTCTCCTAACTCGGAAGTAGACCCACTTCCTCCCGATTAGGGCCGCTTCGCGCAGCGGAGCGACAGCGACTAACCCCACCCCACGGCCCCCACCCCACCCCACCCCACGGCCCCCTCCCCACCCCACCCCACGGCCCCCTCCCCACCCCACCCCACGGCCCCCTCCCCACCCCACCCCACGGCCCCCTCCCCACCCCTCCCCACCCCACCCCACGGC
>NZ_JBEZGL010000034.1:0-41901 GCF_040649915.1 Micromonospora sp. NPDC048839 | reverse complement strand
GCATGCATCCCGAGCAAGACCGACCAGGACGCCCACCGCAAGGCCAAGGGCAGCCGCGGCGGACGCCCGCCGAAGTTCGACCGAGACCTCTACCGGATGCGACATGCCGTCGAGAACGGCATCAACAGGCTCAAGCGCCACCGCGGCGTAGCCACCCGCTACGACAAGTTGGCCGTCCGGTTCCAGGCAATCCTGACCATCACCATCATCTGCGAATGGCTCTGACCCGGCTTATGAAACACGCCTTAGAGGTCGCCATGTCCTCGGAAGGCTATGCCTGATGTCCAACGCGTGGCGTGCCGCCTCGGTGCAGGAGTCTCTCTTCGGGGAAGGTGACCCTTTAGCCGGCCCTGAGCCCGTCCTGATGGCCCTTAATCCGGATTACTATGCACTCTTTTGGCGGCACGCGAAGGTTCACGAGTTCCGTCGTAGGTTCATCCAAGGTCAAGCGACACGTTGGTTCGTTTACCTCACCGCGCCCGTGAGTCAGTTAGGGCCTGTCATCGACCTTGCGCCAGCGATCGTGGATTCTCCCGCGCGCATCGCCGAGATCGCTGAGCGGGTTCGCCAGGGCAACGGATCAACCGTCCTCGAGTACGTTAAAGATCTTGATCAGGCTTTCGCCATTCCGGTCCGGCGGATCCGTGAGTATCCGGGCCTCTCCCTGGCGGAAGTGCGCGCCGAACTCGGCCATTTCCATCCGCCACAGGGGTACGTGCGCCTGCGTCAGCATCCTGGTCTGCTGCGGCTTTGCGAGAGGATCGCGGCTGGTGAGCCGGTTCGGGAGATGGCGATCGAAGGCGAACATGGGGATTGTGCTTGAGTAGCCGAGCGTCCCGCCCCTCGTAGCGGCGGGGGCAGCGCGGCGGAGAGACGGGTAGGCGGGCCTCGTCCTCGGGGCCGCTCCGAGTTGCACCCCGCCGTCCAGGGCTAGAGACCAGCGGTCATCACTCATGGCCAGAATCCAGGAAGCCGCCACCGCCGCGCTCGTCGCTCGCGCGGGTGGACGCCGACGAGTTTGATCGGACAAGGCTCAGCAGCCCTGCACCCGCAATCGGTGTACGTCAGACCTGATGCCTCGCCACTGGTCCACGTTCACGTCAGACGCGGTACTGCCAGCTACAGCGAGACCAGCAAATAGCTGTTGGCCCGTCAAGACACAGCTTGGCAGGTCCGGGGTCGGCGCGACGCTGCTTGCCGGCCGTCGACCTGCACGCGGCGATGAGGAGCGGAAGCCTCACGCGTCAGGGCGCAGTGGAGGGTGCCCGCCACGGTGGAACTCGAACCGCTCCTGCACCAAGCCGTACTGCTCGAACGTGCCGGCGAATACCGCGCCCGCCCGCGACAACAACCGCTTGGATCGATCGTTCGCTCGTTGAGTCGTGGCTATCAGCAGGTTCTCGTCGAGGTTCTCGAAGAACCAGACGCGGATGAGCTCGACCGCCTCGCCGGCCAGCCCTTGCCCCCAGAACGTGCGCCGGAGCTGGTAGGACACCTCCCACGGGCCCCGCTTCCGCGCGAGGCTTCCGCTTCCAACGACCTCGCCGCTCACGCGCCCGACGATCACGAACTGGCCCCACGCCTGGGCGCTGATTTTCTGCATCGCGTTGGCTGCCGCGACCGTCGGATCGATCGGACCGCCGATGTATGAACGAACGTGCGGGTCGGTTGCCATCTCGATCAAAGCTGGCTCATCGCCGTAACCCGGTGGCCTCAACCTCACCCGTTCTCCTTCAGGCGAGAACGACAGCCAATCGGTCATCGGACAAGCGTGACAGACGCACCGCTTGAGCACGATGCCGACAGGCCAGAACCGGCACCATCGATGCGGCGGGTTCGTTTGGGAATCGCGGTGTCAGCACCGCGTGCAGGTGTTGCCGGTCCTCGACGGGCAACCCGAGTGCGTGATCAATGTTGGCCAGCAGTCGGCTGCTACCCGCGGGTCGCGTCGAATCAATCGACGTGCATTGCACGCCGTTGGCCCGCCGCGAGCCGCAGCGCTTGACTGGATCTACGGACGGCACCGGGCCTCGGTCGTCAGGCCGCACCCGGCGGTCCGGTAGAGCAGAGCCTGAAACAGGCCGATTTCGGACAACGGTCTCTTCAAGTATCGGTTGCTGTTCGGGGTGGGCAGGGACCTGTCATTAGCCGGGCTGCCTCAGGGTTGCGTGGATGGTGTTCCGGTGTCGTTGGTGGCGTGGCCACGCTCGAGGATCAGCACGCAGGAGAACAGGCCCGGCCGGGTGCCGGACACTTGTTCGCGGGCGGAGAGGAGTTCACCGGTGTCGGGGTTGATGATGAGCTGCGTCGTGGAGCCGTCGGCGGTCACCGTGAAGCCGAGGCCGGTCCGTCCGGCGAGGTCTGTTTGCTCGCCTTGATAGGCGATGTTCGGTACGGCGGCTAGGACGCGCAGAGTGGCCTGGCGCTGGTCCTGGTTGAGGTATTGATGGATGGCGAGGCCGGTGACGCCGTGGACGAGCATTCGCGGGTAGGCGGGCCAACCGGCCAGTTCGCGTGGGGCGAGCGCGCTGGCGAGCGCGGTGGCGTCGGTGGGCAGCGGTTCGGTGAGGTACGGCTTCAGGTCGCCCGCGAGGTATGGGGTGGTCGTCTTTTGGGCTGTTGCGAATTGGCCGTGCTCGGCCTGGGTCGGGCGGTGGGCGAGGCCAGGCACGTCGGGGAGCCGGCGGGTCACCTCGCGGCCGGAGTCGTCGGCGTCGCGGCGCCAGCGCCGAAGGTCGGTGCGGGTGATCTTGTTGGTGGCGCGGGTCCACGACTGGGTGTGCAGGTAGGTGTAGGGCAGTCCGGTGGCGGCGTCGGCGGGTGTGCTGCCGACGTTCCCAGCGAGGGCCATCAGGCGTTGGTGCGGGGTGAGGCCGGGATCGGTGGCAGCCGTTGGAGGCGTCGTGGTGCTTTGCTGCCGTGGTGCTTCGGACGCAGGTTGCGGGTGGTCTTGGCCGGCGGGGGTGCTTGATTGGCAGGCAGTGAGCAGGACTCCGAGAGCGCTCGCAATCAGCGGGTGGGCGAGAGTAGTCCGTCGGGGCATGGGCATCGTGGTACTGATTCCTCGCTGGATCGGTAGGTGGTCAGAGGCTGGCGCTGGCCGGCTTCGGCATTCAGACGGCCCGGCGTTGGTGTCGTCGGTGGCAGTTGGGACGTAAGCGCGCGTACGCCGCTCGTTCTGTTTCCGTTGGCTGTAGGCGCTAGGTGGCATTGCGGAGCAGGTTGGTCAGTTCCTGTTGGCCGCGGTCGGTGAGCATGGCCGTCAGGGAGCGCCGGTGTGGCACCTGCCGCAGGTGTCCGTCGGCGAGCAGCACATTGAAGGTGTCGCGGACGGTGCCCTCTGAAGGGCCCTCTGGAGGGGTATCCACCATGGCGGCCAGCTCACGCACCGTCCACGTCCGCGTGGGGTCCTCGAGCAGCGTCGTATAGATGCGGCGCCGCTTACCCGCCATTGACCCACCGTCCGAGCGCAATTCCTCACCGCCTGGTCAGATTGGCCTGCCGCGCAGGACAGGGTCACGGTCACTGGGCGATGTGTCGGCCGCGATAGGTGTCTCCTCAATCGGCTGGTCGGAGATATTGGCGGGTAAGCCAATGCTGGCCGCGGCGACCCACCCGGCGTTATGCCGACCGGTGTGCGTGGTCGCCGGCTTCCGGGAAGTCAGCATCAGGTGGTCATGCGGGCGTGGAGGGTGACGTTTCTGCCGACGCGTAGCAGGACCCCCGGGTCCTGCATGAGTCGGTCGAACTGGTCGAGTTCGGCGTTGGTGAACCCGTTGGCGCCGGTGAGCTGATCCTGCAGGCGTCGGGCGGCGTGGCGGTAGAGGGCGCATCCGGGACCGCCGCCGCGGATGGTCTCGGTGTGGGTGGTGGCGCACACCTGGTCCATGCCCAGGGCGACGAGTAGCCCGATGGTGGCGTCGGTCGAGGGAGAGGCCGCCGGAGACGGAGTGAGGGCGTGGATCGCCCGGATAACTAAGTCGATGACGGTGGTGCCACCCGGGACAGCGCTGTAGACGATCGGCGGGGCGACGATGGTGCCGGCGAGGATGAGCCAGCCTCCGGAGCGGAGCAATGCGGTCATCGGTGCGATCGCGTCGAGGTGGTCTGGCTGACGGTGGGCGAGCACAATGTCAAAGCCGCGTGGATCAGCGGGTAAATCCGTCCCGCTTGAGGCGTCGACGGCGGTGAGGTGTCCGCTCGGGCCGACCAGCCGGGACACGTGGGCGATGTCGGCGGCGCCGGTGAGGTCCAAGACTCGGTGCCCGGTGCTGACGTTGACCCGGTCCAGTTGGTCGGTCAATAGTCGCGTGAGTGTTGTTTGTGCCGCTGTGCGCCACTGCTGTCCGCCGATCGGCGCGTCGGTGTCGTTGTTCTGATCAGCGCGGCTAGTGCTGTGAGTCAAGGTGTTGAGCTCTCCTTGGTGAGTGCCGCCGCGATGTCGTGCGGCGGGTCGTCGATTCCGGCCGGGTGGCCGTGGCGTTGGTCGACGCAGGTGGCACGCATGCGGTTCAGTTCTTGGCGCAGGCGCGGGCCGTCGCGGTGACCTGGGTGCGCGGCGCGGTGCTCGGCGACGGCCCGGGCGAGGAGTTGGCGCGCTTGGGCGCAGTGCCCGTCTTGATAAAGGACGAGCGCGAGAGTCGCTTGGGCGGCGAGGGTGGGCAATGCCCGGGGGCCGTCGGCGGAGGTGTGGTGGCGGATGAGATCGCGGTAGCAGTCGGCCGCTTCGGGGAGTTCGCCGGTACGGCGGTACGCGGCGGCGAGAATCTTGAGCGCGGCACTCGCCTCCGGTGACGTGGCACCGCGCAGACGACGTAGGGATCGGTGCGCCCACCCGGCCCATGGCAACGCGGCGTTGGGGTCGCCGTCGGCGAGAGCGAGTTCTGCGAGTAACGCGGCAGAGTTGGCAGTGGCGACGTCCAGGGCGGAGCTGTCATCGGTGGGGTCGGTGTGCAGCAGGCCGGTGTGCAGAACCTCGATGGCGCGTGCACGATCACCATGATTGGCGCGAGCACGGGCATAGTTGAGCCGTTGAGCCGGGGACATCCGCGGTCCGACGAGCTGCCGCGGGTCGGACCGCCACGTGAAGTGCAGATCGCTGGGCGAGGCACCGACTGCGACCCGGTGAATGCCACCGGGGGCGTACGCGGCAGCGGCATCGATCTTGTCCTTGGGCACGAGGTGCGGGGCGCGGTGCAGCACCGCCCGGGCGACCGCGTCGCGCAGCGACTGCGCCGGCACGGGTGCCCGGCCGCAGGCCGGCATGCACAGGTAGACCGGCGGGCCCTTGGGAAGCTGCACCAGGATCATCGGGTGGTGGCAGTCATGGCAGGTCACCAGTCCCGGCGGGACTGGGGCGGCTGGCACCGCGCGGGCTCGGGCCACCCACTCGTCGATCGTGGCCGATGACAGGCCGCGCTCGCGGGCCACCTCGGTGATCGCATGGTGCAGGTCGTGCTCGGCGGCGCGCTTGAGCGTCGCGGCGACCGCGTCGGCAACGAACGCCGGCGTCCATGGGGTAGCCGGTGAGGTCCGCGACGGCATGGCCTGTTCCTTCCCTGCTCAGGTGGTTCTCGCGGTTGACAAGCCAGTCGGTGCTGGCTATGAGGGCGTTGCCTCGGTGCAGACGGCGCGGTGGTTTTCACCAGCGGGCGTCTGAGCGATGTCCGTGATGCGGGCGCGAATGGGATCGCCTTTGGGCAGGTAGCGGGCGGCGATGGTCGTGGCGGCGGTGAGGCAGCGGTGGGCGACGTCGTGCCATCCGCAGTCGCGGTAGAGGCACGTGAGTTGTGTGAGCGTTTTCAGGCTGACCGGCGCTTCGGGTCCGTGCCGTTGTGCGGCAGTGGTGTAGACATCGGCAAGGTCTCGGATTGCTTTCTCACAGCGGCCGACGCGGTGGTGCGCCTCGGCCATGCCGGCGCGGGCGTACAGGGTCCGCTCGTGGCTAGCGCCGAGTTCGGCGGTGGCGAGGTCGACCAGGTCGCGGTAGGTGGTGACGGCCTGGTCGGCGTGTCCGGTCAGCGCGGCCAGGGGTGCCAGCATCGCCGTCGCGTCGAGGCGCTCCGCGGGATGATTGCTGCGGTGGGCGAGCGTGTGGGCGTAGACCGCCCACTGGTAGGCGTCATGGAGATCACCGAGCGTCTGTCGTTCGGCGGCGTGGTCGATTGCCCTGCGAGCGGGCGTCTGGGGGAACCCTCGAGCTGGTTGCGGTGCCCGGGGCATCGTGAGGTGCACGGTTATTCCCTTGCCTTCGTCGACGGGCTGGCGGGGACTGTGGGGCTCGGCGCGAGCCGCCGCCCAGGTGCCACTCACGTCGGTGTGCGTGCAGCGGCGGCCAGGCGCTGAGGTTTCGTTCCAGCGCAGGCGCGCTAGTGGGCGGGGGCTTGGGCGATGGTGGAGGTGAACTGGTAGGAGCGCAGCACCACCATCGGGTCGGCCATCAGCTCGGCGAAGCGGTCCAGGTTCTCTTCTGTCGCGCCGTCGACCAGCAGCTGGTCGGTCAGTTGGTGGACGTTGTCGGCGTAGAGCTGGCAGCCGGGGCCGCCGCCGGTCCAGGTGCGGGCGGTGGTGCGGGCGTGCACGTGGTTCATCCCGGCGTGCAGCAGAAGGGAGGCTGCCCTGTCGCCCCAGTGCAGGTCGACGCCCTGGCTGGCGATGACGTCGAGGACGCGGTGCACAACATTGGCCAGTAGTTCCGCGTCTTCGTGGGAGGGGGCGCGGTGTACCCACATGCGGGAGTAGACGATGTCGCCGAGGACGAGCCATCCGCCCGGCTTCAGTAGGGAGATCATCTCGTCGAGCAGGTCGGTTCGGTTGGCAAGCGGCGCCAGGGCGCAGCGCGCATTGATCAGGTCGAACGGCGCGGCTTCGGCGGGTAGTTGCAGCCCGTGGCGCAGGTCGCGTTCGTAGACGTGGACGATCGCGGTGGGGTCGAGCAGTTTCGCGTTGCTGTCCACGGCGACGACACGACCCGACGATCCGACCAGGCCGGCGAGGTGACGCGTGAGCGAACCGGCTCCGGCACCGACATCGAGGACTCGCTGCCCATCCTTGACCCCGATGCGCGTGAACTCGCGTGTCGTGATCGGATCGAACACGTTCGGCAGGTCTCGGGGCGGCGTGCTGCTGTAGGACTGGTTGCGCTGGTGGGTGGACGTCATCGGTTCCTCCTGGTTCAACCCTGGTTCGCGAGAACGCTGGTGCCGCTGTGGGTCCAACGCAGCTCGACGGATTCAGGGCTCTGGACGAGGGCCTGCTCGACAAGCCGGATCAGGTGTTGGCGTAGGTCGGCTCGGGTGGACTCCTGCCATCGCTGGTAGGTAATGAGTGGCCGGGTGGCCGCGGTGCGCCGGTCGTAGGCGGCGGCGAAGCCGACAACGAGCGCTTCCAGATGCGCCGCGTCGTACAGGACCCCAGGGCAGAAGCAGACATAGAACCGGCGACGCGGGGCAGCGGCGTAGGGCTGGAGGTACTGCTCGCAGGTGGTGCAGCGGGCCAGGTCGGTAAGCAGCCAGAGGCTGGTGTCGTCGTCGTTCACGATGTCACCGTCTTTGCCTGCTTGAAGGTGGGTGGGGTGCTCGTCGGCGCCGTTCGGGTCGGCGACGCCAACCACCCATCGCCGCCCGCGCTGGACGCTCGGACGGCGGCCCTGCACCTGGTGGGGCCGGATCCGCCAGGTGCAGGGGCGTACGCCAGGCGCGGAGGTCGCCTCGCCGGGCTGCGGACGGTGGCGCTGGCGGTCATCGTGTGGATCCCGTGGGTACGGCGAGCACGTCTTGTAGCCGGGTGGGATCGGCACGCAGGTCTGCCGCGGGGGCGTGCAGGGCGATGGTGCCCCGGTCGAGGACGGCGACGTCGTGCGCGATGTCGAGGGCCAGGGCAAGATTCTGCTCGGCGAGCAGAACAGCGCTACCGGTCGCGGCGAGGCTGGTGATGATTTCGGCGAGCTGGCCGACGATGGCGGGGGCGAGGCCTTCGGAGGGTTCGTCGAGCAGTAGCACCTGCGGCGCGGCGAGCAGGGCGCGGGCCAGGGCGAGCATTTGCTGTTCGCCGCCGGAGAGTTGGTGGGGTCGGTGGTGGCGACGCTCGGCGAGCGCGGGGAACAGGTCGAGGATCTGCCGTGCGGTGATGGTGCGGGGGCGGCCGGGCTGGGGTCGGGGCAGCGCGAGGTGTTCGGCGACGGTGAGGCCGGCGAACAGGCGGCGTCCTTGCGGAACGAGGCCGATGCCGGCGCGGCAGCGGCGGCGGGCAGAAAGGCCAGTCACCGGCCGATCGTTGAGGACGATTTCAGTGCCCGCCAGGGCGGGGTGCAGGCCAGCAATGGTGTTGATCAGAGTGGTCTTGCCGGCGCCGTTGCGGCCGACCACGGCGCTCACTCTCCCGGCCTGCACATCGAGGGTGACGCCGGTGAGAACGGGTGCGCCGTGGTGCCCAGCTCGCAGGTTGCGCACCCGCAGGACCGGCGGCGTAGCTGTGCGTGAGCCGACGGCGGCACCGCCCCGTGCTGTGGGCGCGTGGTTGGTGGTGTCTGCCTCGGTGAGGTACACGCGGCGCACGTCAGGGTGGGTGCGCACGTCGCTGGGGGTGCCGGTGGTGAGGTGTTGGCCGTGGTGCAGGACGGTGACGGTGTCGGCGACCGCGGTGACGAAGTCGAGGTTGTGGTCGACCAGCAGCACGGCGATGTCGTTGGGCAGTGCGCGGATCAGCTCGGCGAGGCGGGTGACCTCGGTGGTGGCGAGGCCGGCGGAGGGTTCGTCGAGCAGGAGCAGTCGGGGCTGGGCGGCCAGGGCGACGGCGACTTCGAGGCGGCGTTGGTCGCCGTACGAGAGTTGGTTGGTGGTCCGCTGGGCGTGCTCGGCCAGCCCGACCTGGGCCAGGGCGTCCAGGGCCGCCGCCGACGCGCGGGGCCGCAGGCGCAGCGCGGCCAGGTGCTGCCCGGGCACGGCGAGTAGCACGTTCTGCGCGACCGTCAGCGGGCGGGCGAGGGCGGGATGCTGCCAGGTGCGGGCGATTCCGGCGCGGGCACGGCGGTGGGCGGGCCAGCGGTGGATGTCGTGTCCGGCGTAGTGGATGCGCCCCGAGGTGGGCCGCAGGGTGCCGGCGATCAGGTGCAGCAGGGTGCTCTTGCCGGCGCCGTTGGGTCCGATGAGCGCGTGCCGGGCCCCGGGATGCAGGTCGAGGCTGACCTCGTTGACGGCTCGGCGGGCGCCGTAGGCGCGGCTGACGGTGTCCAGTCGCAGCAGCGGTGTGCTCATGTCCGCTCCCGATCGCGTCGGGTGACGAGCCCGACCAGCCGGTGTCGGGGCAGGTAGGCCAGGGCGAGGAAGCTCAGGCCGAGCAGGGTGCTGCCGTGGCCGCTGAGCAGGCCGCCGGCCCAGTCCCGGGCGGCCACCAGGAGGATCGCGGCGGCGCAGGCGCCGATCATGCTGCCGGAGCCGATCAGCGCGGCGGCGAGGGCGATCGCGGATACGCCCATGGCGGCGTCGGCGGGTGAGACGTAGCGGGTCACCGCAACGAGTAGTGCGCCGGCCGCGCCAGCGATGGCACCGGCGAGGGTGTAGGCGGCGAGCAGGAGTCGGCTGGTGTGGTGGCCGGTGGCTTGCACGCGGGGCTCGTGGGCGGCGATGCCACGCAGGAGCAGGGCGAAGCGAGTGCGGGTGAGGACGATGACCGCGGCGCCGATGATCAGGGTGCACGCGAGGACGTATAGATACACCCAGCCGGGCCGGACCATCGGTGCCAGGCCGGGTAGCGCCACCACTGGCTCGGTGTGGGTGCCTTCGCTGCCGCCCGGTGCCCACTGTCCGGCGGCGGCGTGCACGAGTTCACCGATACCGAACGTGACCATGAGGAAGGTGGTGGCCCGAACCCGTACCGCGAGCAGGCCGGTCACGGCGGCGGTCACGGCCCCAGCGGCGGTCGCCGCAAGCAACTGGACCGGACCGAGACTGGTCAGCGTGGCGAGGGTAGAGGCGGCGTAGGCCCCGACGACGAGGTACGCGGCCTGCCCGAGCGGTGGTTGCCCGGCCAGCCCGACCAGCAGTTGCGCGCTCATCGCGAGCACCACCATCACCAGGGCGGTGGCGGCGAGCGAGACGAGGTAGGCGTTGACCATCCACGGCAGCGCCACTGCCGCCGCGACGACGATCCCCGAAGCGATGGGTACCAGGCGAGCCGCCCGGCCGACGGGTCGCCGTTGCGCCGTTGCGCTGGTGGGGGCGGGCGTGAGGGTGGTGGTCACGCGGGCCGTCCCGCAAGCGCAGGGCGGTGCCGGACGGTGAGCGCGACCAGCATCGCGGCGGCAAGGACAAACGCGGCGGCACCGGGGACGAGAGCGACGCCGAGCGTGAGGGTTTGTCCGACGCCGAGGGCGGCGAGTAGGGCGCCGCGGATGCTGCCGAGGCCGCCGACGACGCAGACGATCAGCGAGTAGACCAGGATCGTGGTGTCCACGCCGGGGGCCGGGCCGATGACCGGGGCGCCGAGCACGCCGGCGGTGACCGCGAGGACTCCCCCACCGACCAGCACGGCGGCCCGGGTCGTGCGGGTGCGTAGTCCGGTGGCGGCGGCCATGTCGGGGTCGGCGACCACGGCCCGCACGACCGCTCCGGTGCGGGAGCGCTCGATGAGCCAGATCAGCAGCACCACAATCAGGGCGGCGACCGCGATGAACGCCAGTCGGTAGAGCGGGTACTGGTAGCCGCCGAGGCTGACCGACCCGGCGAGCGCGCGGGGTGGGTCGACTGAGCGCGGTTCGGCGCCGAACACGGTGCTGAACTGGTCGGCGGCGATGTACGCCACCCCGAGGGTGGCGAGCACCTGGTCCAGCGGCCGGTCCGTGAGGGGGCGCACGGCGGCGGCGAGGCCCGCGCCCCCGAGTGCGCCGATCAGGATCGCGGCGGCGAGGGCCAGGCCGAGGCCGGCCCAGCCGCCGTCGGCGAGGTGCCAGGCGAGGTAGGCGCCAGCGAGGTAGAGGGTGCCGTGGGCCATGCTGAACACCCCGGCCACGCCGAAGATCAGCGTGAGTCCGGCCGCGATGACGAACAGCAGCAGTCCGTACGCGACCCCGTCCAGCGCGGTAATCATGTAGGGGTTGACCAGCCCGCTCAGGCCCACGGCACTCCTCCTTCCGAACGCAGGTCAGGCGGAGGCGAGGCGCCGGCCGATGGTGGTGTGCATCAGATAGCCCGACAGCATCAGCTGCGGGTCCATCAGCACCTCCCTCAGCTCGACCAGGTCATCGCGGCTCATGCCGGCAGCGACCAGCTCGGCCTCGCGCTGGATCGAGTTGGAGTGGTGCAGTCGGCAGATGCCGGTGCCGCCGCGCCACGAGCGGGACTCGATGCGGCTGTCAACGTCGACCAGGCCGAGGCGCAGCATCACCTCCGGCGCCCGCTGCGCCCAGCCCATGTCCGCCCCGCGGGACTCGCCGAAGGCGAGCAGGGCGTCCTGGAACCGCTCGATCAGCTCGGTGGCCCGAGGGCTGGGGCTGCGGCGGATCATGTCCCGCCAGGTGCAGTCCCAGTCCGCCACCACCATCGCGCCGCCCGGAGCGAGAGCGCGCGTCAGGTCGGCGAGGACCTGCTCCCGCTCCGGCAGGTGCATCAGCACCAGACGGGCGACGATCGCCTGCTGCGACCCCTCCAGCTCGATTTGACGGATGTCGCCGGTCCGGACGGTGACATTGGGACCCTCAGGGATGTGGCGGGGGTCGAGGTCCACGGCGGTGACGTGCCCGTCCGGGGCGACCTGGTCGGCCAGCCAGGTCGTCAGGGTGCCCGCCCCGGCGCCGATCTCCGTGACCTTCCAGCCCGGCCCGACCCCGAGTTCGAACAGGGCCCTTTGGGTGTCCGGGTCGAGGATCTGGGCGAGGTGACGCAGCTGGTTGGCGGCCTCGTCGGTGGCGTTGTCGAACATGTACCCGGCCTGCGCACCGGTCGTCGTCGCGCTCATGGTGTCTATGCCTTTCGGAGTCAGGAACCGAGGGTGGTGAGCGTCTGCACGGTGCGGTTGACCCACACCTGCCCGTCCTGGGCCACTTCCCGCAGGTAGTACGCCTGCACAGGGGTGTGGTTCGTCGGCCCGAACTGCCAGGCGCCCCGAGGCGAATCGATCGACCCCACCCTTGGCAACGCCGCCGTGAGCGTCTGCGAGGTCAGGCTCCGGGCCGCGCCCTTCGCGGCGGCAGACGGCGCAGTCGGGCTGCTGACCGCAGGGCTGCTGCTCACGCCCGGGCTGCCGGAAGCCGACGCGGTGGCGGTGGATGTGGCTGCGGGGGCGTCGGGCTGGGCGAGCGCTTCGGTGATGGCCCTGTCCAGCACAAGGGCCGCGTCCCAGGCACAGACGTGGTAGACGTTTGGCAACTTCCCACCATTGGCCGAGGTGAACCGGCGCACGAAGTCGCGATTCGCTGCGTTGTCCAAGGTCGACGAGTAGTTCAAGGCGGTGTAGATGCCCTTGGCCTGCTCCTTCAAAGCTGCGAGCGGCGCGCCTTCGGTGAGGAAGCCCGAGGCGTACAGCGGCGTTGTGATGCCGTACTGGCGGTACTGCTTGACGAACTCGATCGCGGACGCACCGGCGTAGAAGGTGTAGACGGCCGCCGGCTTGGCCTCCTTGATCTTCGTCAGGTACGGGGAGAACTCGGTCGTAGGCGCCGGTGCCCACGGCGTCCACGTCGGCTCCCCGCCCGGGTTCGCCAACTGCCCACCAGCCTTGCGGAAGGCGGTGACGAAGCCACCGATCTGATCACGACCGCCGATGTAGTCCGGGCCGATAACCCACACCCGGCCGTTGCCCACCGTCGTGCGCAGGTAGCCCGCGATCGACGCGCCGGTCTCCTGGCTCAGCCACGACGTCGACCACAGATAGGTCGGATCGGCGATCGTGGAGGGCCGCCCGCCCATGCCGATCAGCGGCACCTTCGACTCGTTCAGCAGCGGATACAAGGTCTGCACCGTGTCGGCGGTCCCCCCGCCGACGAGGGCAAGGACTTTGTCCTGCTCGATGAGCTTGCGCGCCGAGGCGAGGGCGGTTGCTTTGCCGTCGCCCTCGTCGGCCTCGATCACCTTCACGGGTCGGCCGCCGAGCTTGCCGTTCAGCTTCTCGAGGGCAAGCCGCCACCCGGCGGCTTGGTCGTCACCGATCGCCTTGTAGGGGCCGCTCTTCGGCACGATCAAGCCGATGCGGATCTCGGTGGCGGTGGTATCCGCGTCGCTGAGACTCGATCCGGCGCAGCCGGCGACAGCGAGCAGGGTGGTGGCAGCGACGGCGGCGGTCGCCGTTCGCCAGCGATGGTGCCGGCGGCCGGTTGGTTGAGGAGTCACGAGAGTCGACGTCCTTCCGTTCGGAGGGGATGGGGCGAGGGCCGTGCGTGGTGCTGGGGTGGTACGACAGGGCTGGCCAAGCGGTGCAGGACGGCCAGGACGGAGGCGGGTTCCGTGGCGTCGCAGGTCAGGACCGGCACCTGCGCGCTGACCTGTAGGGCATCGCGGATCTCGTGGCGGTTGCGGGTGCCGCCGAGCGGCCGGTTGATCGCGACCAGGTACGGCAGATCACGGGCGTCGAGGTAGTCCATCGCCGGATAGGACACCGGCAGGCGGGTGGTGTCGACCAGCACGACCGCGCTGGTGGCGCCGAGAGCGAGGTGGTCCCACATCCACCACCAGCGCCGCAGCTCCGGCGTCACGTGCAGGACGACGGTGGCGCCGGTGGACAGGGTTGCGTAACCGATCTCTCCGACCTCTCCCGGCTGGCCGGGTAGCGTCGAGCGGCCACGCAGAGCGGCCCGCAGAAAGCAGGACTTGCCCACACCCGCGCCGCCGGTCACCAGCACCTTGACCGTCGGGGCGGCACGTCCGATCACGCCCGAGTCCGCGCTCATGCTCATCGCCGCCCGCACGCCGGCTCAGCCGGCCGTTCGCGGCCCTGGCCGGACCGCGTCGCCGATGCGCGTCGCCATGGTGGCCAGCTCGTAGGCGACCTGCGAGGGGTCGCAGTCGTTGCGAGCGAGCGCCGCCAGAGACGACCCGTCGGGCACCTGCTGTACGACGAGGATCCCGTCTCGCATCGTCAGCATCTGGAAGTGCACGCCGCCGGTCTGCAGCAGGTCGGTGGCCCCGCGCGCCAGACTGACCAGGCCGGACACGATCGCCGCGAGTTGGTCACCGCGGTCGGTGTCCAGCGCATCGGTGCTGGCCAGCAGCAGGCCGTCGCCGGATACCGCGACGACGTGAGCCACTGCGGGTATCTGGTTGGCCAGATTGTTCAGAACGGTGGACAGCTGCGCATTGCGAGCAGTAGTGGCGAGGCTCATCGGCGTTCTCCTGTCGAGAGGGGGGCAGTGGACGGCGCGGCTCGCAGGCCGCGCATCGTGCCGGCGACCTGCGCCCGGATCGCCGCCGGGTCGATCTGCACGTGAGGCTCCGAGGGGGTCCGCTGCGCCGGGAGGCCACCGGGGACGACGTGCGCCTGGGGACGACGTTTAGGCAGACCGGAGGGAGTGCGTCCATCGGTTGCTGGTTCGGCGGCGGACGCCGCGGCTTGCCAGCCCGCGTCGGCATCGGTGCTGAAGCCACGCTCGTCGCTGCGGGGCGGCCACAGCCATGGCGACTGGGCTGCCATCGCCTGAAACATCGGTGGATCGGGCGGTCGCGGCGCGCCGACCGGCAATGACATCGGGCCCCGTTGGCGGGGCGCGGGCGGCAGCTCCATCGTCGCGTCCGTTTGCGGGGGTGCTGGTGGCGCCGGCACCAACGGGGTCTGCCGGGTCGGACCGGTCCAGCCAGTCCCCGTCCACGGCTTCGCGACCGGATGAGCGGCCGGCGCGGGAGCCGGCCGCGTCGGGTGTTGGATCTGGCTCGGTACGACGATCTCGCGTACGTGCACCCGGGTGACGTATTCGGCCGGCACTATGACCTCGGCGGTGACGCCGGTCGGCTGGGTAGCACCTAGGCGTACCCGCACCCCGAACTCGGCCGCCAGCCGGGAAGTCACGACCAAGCCCATCTGGTCAGTGACCGCAACCTCCATCTCCGGGCTCGCCAGCAGTGCGTTGGCACGGGCGAGTTGCTCCACACCCATCCCGAGACCGGAATCGGTAACAAGGATCTGCACGTCATGTCCCAACCACCCCGCGAACACCCGCACCTGCGCGGCGGAGAACCGGGTCGCGTTGTCTAGCAGCTCCGCGAGGATCGACTTCACGGCGTCGACCGCGCGGGCGTCGACCTCGACCTCGACCAGTTGCTCCATCGTGATTCGGGCGAAGCCCTCGGTCTCCGACAACGCGGCGTTGACCAAGTCCGCGAGCACCACCGGATGTGGCTGTGACTGGCCTGGGCCACCACCGGCAACGATCAGGAGATTCACCCCGAAGCGGCGCAGCCGGGTCGCCTGCTGGTCAGCGGCGAACACCCTCGCCAACCGGTCCGGGTCTTCCTCATCGCGCTCGAGACGATCGATGCTGCCGAGCAGTTGATCGGTCAGCGCCTGTACTCGCCGGCCGACAGAGGTGATCATGGCGCTGACCAAGGCGCGTCCCCGTGCCTGCCCCACCGCCGCGTCTACCGCCGCGGCCAACACCAGGTTGAACGCGTTTGCGACCTGCCCGACCTCGTCCCGGCCGACAACCGGCACCGCCACTCCATCGGTGCCCTTGGCCAGCCGCTGGGCCGCCGCCGGATCCGATGTCGCTCGGAGCCGCGCTACCAAGGCTGGCAGTTCCACGTCCGCGACTCGGCGTGCGCCCTGCTCTAGCGACGACAACTGCGCAACCAGCGAACGGGCCACGCGCACCGCCGTCACCGCGGCGACCAGCAGCATCAGCAGCAAGACCGCAGCTTGCACCGCCGCCGCGCGCACCTGGGCCGTCCACAGGTCATCAGCGGCAGCTGCGATGTCAGCGTTTACCGCTGCCTGTACCTGGGCCAACAGGTCTGCCCGAGTGGTCATCACCCGGCTCCATTGCTCGGCGCCGCCCGGAAGCCGTACCGGCTCGAACACGCCGGTGCCGGAGACCAGCCCGTCCAGGCGCACCGCGGCGAGGACGTCCGCGCCGGTCAACGTCCGCCCTAACCGCGCTTTCCATGACGGGCGCGCCAAGGCGTCGAACTCGCGCAGCGCCTCGTCCTGGCCGGACCGGGCGGCCACAATCTCCGCGTGCAGCGCCGGGGTCAACCGGCGCGCCGCCACTGCCTGCAACACCGCCACCTGCTGCTGACCCACCGCCTCACGGGCCCGCGACACCGCCGCCGACGCCCGCATCTCATCCGCCAACTGCGGTTCGACACCGCTCTGCGCCACCGCCGACAGCAGATCACCGAGATCAGCGAGAACGACCCGGTACCCGAATGCCACAGCCGACAGCGCCACCGGGCCGTCTCCGCGCACCCGCTGCCGCTGCGCCTGCGCATCCGCCAACCCGGCGTCAGCGCGGGCCAGGACAGCGCGCACACCCCCGGGCGGGTCTTCGAGTTCTCCTCGCAGCAACCGAAATCGGGAGATCGCCTCATCGGCGCGCTGCACGGCCCGCTCGAAATCCGCTGGCGTCACCTTCGACCCCGGCAGCAGCAGACCCACTGCGGTAATCCGCTCCGCCTGCAGTCGCTGAGTCACCTCGGTCGCTGACGCACCGACGGAGAACAAGTCCCCGGCCCCCTCAGCGGCCCGGGCTTCCCCCACAGAGGACCACAGTCCGAAACCCGCCGACACCATCGCGACCAGCACCGTCGGCAGCACGATCAGCGCGGCCTTCCACCGCACCGATATATCCGCCAACCGGCGGCCCACTCTGACCCGTGAGACCCGCATCGCACCGCCACTGGCCGCGCTCACGCCGCCGCCCGACTGTCCGTGGATGCGGTCCCGCAGCCACGCCCGCTCCACAGCGCGTCGCGGGGCGAGCGCCGCCCGGTCGCCGACAGGGTCGCCGTAGCAAGCGCCTGCTCGTTGACGGGTCTGCCGGCGGAGAGTTGCCGGCCGGTCGACACCAGCAGCTGCGGCGCGATGGCCAAATGCGCCACCAGCGGCGTGATCAGCAGAGGCATGAACCTCCTGGCAACAGGCACGGCGAACCTTCCCTCGGTGAGTTGGTATCGCTGGCTGGTGTGTACAGCGCAGCAGCGGCGGTGACGCCGGCATAGAGCGACCTAAGACGAGGTCGATCAATGTCGGCCAGCCCCGCCAAGCAGTTCTGACAATCCGCCAACATTCCCGCCATCAGCAACATTCGTCGAAGATGAATGTCGGCGGATTGTCGGAACTGGATGACATCCCTTATCGACACCACCGGTGACGCCTTTTGATGTTTGAGTCACCGCCCGCGTCGACTGAGCAGGCGATGAGGGACCGCAGCCGCGATGCGGCGCGACGGTCCGTCGTGTCCACGACCCCCTTGGGAGGGCATGCACCATGACCAGTTCATCCATGCCAGAGGTCGACGAGGTTGGCCGTCGCGCTGCCGAGATCCTCGACAAGTTGCAGGAGCACCCGGCCTACGGCCGGCTGCAGAGCTCGTCGATGAGGTACTCCACCTGCTGGGCCACGTTCACCGGCTACCCGGCTATCAGCCGTTGGTCGCTGGAGCGCGATGCCGCTCCGCTGCTGGACGAAGCGCTGCGCGTGCTGGCGCTCAAAGCGGCCGTGTTCGAGCTTTCCGGCGGGGACGAGCACGCCGCTGAACTGCTGGTGCCGGCGCCGGTGGACGAGATGATCCACGCCGTGCTGGCCCAGTTCACGCTGATGACGCGCCTGCAGAGCGACCTGGACGTCGCCTTCCCCCATGCCACCGAGTTGGAGGAGTTCACCTACACCCGCGGCGGCATCACCGACGCCTACTACGCCGCCGCCGGGTGGGGAGAGCAACCACTGCGGTACTGGCTGGACTCGGCCGAGGTGAATCGACGTCTCAACCTACTCAACGAGCGCTACCAGGCGGCCGGCCTCGGCCGGGACGGACGCAGCCACGACTTCGACTTCGACCGGAACGAGCCGGTCGCCGCCGGGGTCAGCGGTTAGCCAACTCCACCGACAGCACCCGCCGCAGGGCCGTCACCGCTTCCTTCGCTCCGAACCGTTCGGCGGCCAGTCGCTCGGCGCGGGCCACAGCGGCGAAGATCCCTTCGGCGGGTGCCTCCCGCAAGACGGCTACGAGCCAACCTTCCAGGTCCACCAGGTCGGCGGGCAACTCCAGCGCCGCCGCCGTCGGCGCCGGTCGGGGCGCCTGATCGGGGACCAGTTCCCCGTCCGAGGCGTACCGGCCGGCGGGAAGGCCCACCCGGAACGGATGAACGCAAACGGCGACACCGTCCGCGGTTGCCCGCCACCCGAGGTCAGGTCGGTACGCGAATTCGGGTCCCGGCCGGTCGATGACATCGAACTGGCCCGGCCCGAGCTGCTGAGCCGGACACACCACGCAGGTCTGTTCACACCACTGCGGAAGGGGCCCCGACATGCCGCCGATCGTACGGCAATCAGGAGGTATCAGGGTATGACGGTCTTATCGCCTCCCCGGCCCGCCGCCATCGACCGCGCCCTCCGCGACGCTCGAACGTGGTGCGCGGGGCACACGATTGATGACCGACCAGCCCTGGTCCACGCGCTGCGCGTCGCAGTGACCATCGGGCAGCACGTCCCCGCCCCATCGCAGGACGTCATCGTCGCCGCGCTCCTACACGACGCACCGGAATTTGCCCCGGCGGAGCCCGACGTCTACCAGGCCCTCACCGCCGCATACGGGATCGAGGTCGCCCGGATCATCGCCGTCCTTCAGGCCGAACATCGTTCCCTTGATGAACCCAACCCGCCCATCCACGTCGACGACCAGCCGGTCCTGCTGGCCTCGACCGCCGACAAGATCGTCGCCCTGACCTCGCTGCTACGCCGGGCCCAGAGCACCGGCAATGCATCAGACTTCTTCGACCGGCGCCCTGTGTTACGCGGACTACTGCCGTACTTCCGGGCCTTCCAACGCGCCGCACATCCTCGGGTGCCCGCCAGCATGTCGGCACACCTCGACGCCGCCCTCACGCCGCTCGAACGCGCCAGCGCATATCCGCAGCGAGTGGGTGCGCGGTGAACAGCACCATGCTCGATGAGCAGCTCCTCACGCGACTACGAGTCGACCTGCTCGCCGCATCACGACGAGTACCGACGCGGCGACACATCATCCAGACATGGGAGCTGTCTTCGGTCGAGCGCTGGTTCTTCCCCGATGGCAGCAGCTTGGTCTGCAAGATCGCCACCGCACCGTTCACCGGCGAAGCGACCGTCCTTCGCGCGCTCAACAACCGGCAAGCCCCGGTCCCGCTGCTGGACGGCTACACAATGCGCCCCGACGGGGTGGGCATGCTGATGGAAGACCTTGGCGAGCCTCGCCGGCCCGCGACGTCCGCAGAGGTTGCCGCCACGGCCCGATGGGTTCACGCCACTGCCGGCATCCCCAACCTCCCGACCTTCGACGAAGCGGGACTGGCGCGGCTGCCAGAGCAAGGACTCGAGGCGTTAGACGAGCTCCGTCGACAAGGGCGCTTCATCCACGACGCGAAAGGGATCGAAGCGGTGCTGCAGCGACTCGCTGCCACCGCACAACACAGGGCCGACGGTGCCGAGCGGCCACCGTTCGGGCTGTGCCACGGCGAGTTCCACCGCACGTCGCTGCACGTCAGCCGCACCGGCTGCCGCCTCGTCGATTGGGCCAAGGCATTCACCGGACCGGGCCTACTCGACCTGGCCACCTGGTTCGGCACCCGCACATCCACCGAACCCCGACTCCTCGCCAGACTTATCAAGGCCTACGTCGCTGCAGGCGGGCATCCCGACGCCGAAGTCGACCGGGGCGGGCTTCCCGCTGTCCGATGGGCGCTGGGCTGGCACCGGGTGTGGGCAGCCTGGTGGCTGCTCACTACCGCCGCCGCTGGCCACTACCAAGCTTCTGCCGATCGGCGCCATACCGAAGTC
This sequence comes from Micromonospora sp. NPDC048839, assembly GCF_040649915.1. Classification (NCBI taxonomy): domain Bacteria; kingdom Bacillati; phylum Actinomycetota; class Actinomycetes; order Micromonosporales; family Micromonosporaceae; genus Micromonospora; species Micromonospora sp. NPDC048839. The sequence goes on along the minus strand of NZ_JBEZGL010000034.1, from coordinate 21,948 downwards.
GTCCTCCGGCAACTCCGGGCCGCAGTGGACCTACTCGGAGCACCGCCGCTCATCGGCACCAGCCGCCCATCACCTACTGCAGGAAGATCCTCGTGAAGCGCCTCGTCGTCGACACCCACGCCTCGTCCTGCTATTTCCGCACCTCCGTCGGTGGCGACGGGCGCAAGGCGTTGGTGCAGGTCACCGAACGGTGCAACCTGCACTGCGCCCACTGCTTCGTTTCGTCGACTGCCGCCGGGTCCGACCTGTCCCTGGCAGATTTCACCACCCGCGTGCTGCCGCGGCTGCTCGACGCCCGCGTCGAACGCCTCACGCTCACCGGGGGCGAGCCGTTCGTGCACCCCGACCTGATCGCCATGTGTCAGGCAGTAGCCGACCGAGGACTACCGGTGGGCATATGCACCAACGCGACGCTGACCCGCGACGCCGACATCGACGCCCTGGCCGCCCTCGGCAACGTACACATCAACGTGTCCTTCGACGGATTCCGGCCCGAAAGCCACGGCAAGTTCCGCGGCGATCGGTCGTCGTTCGCCACCACCGTCGCGACCGCCCGCAAGTTCGCCGACGCCGGCTTACTCAAGGGCCTGCTGTCCACGCCCAACGCGCTGACCACGCCGGAGGAGTTCGCCGATCTGTGCGCGTTCGCCGTCGATGTCGGCGCCGAATACGTGCTGATGAACCCGCTCTCCTCCTTCGGCCGAGGAGTGAAGAGCCGCAGCAAGCTCGCCGCGACCACGACTGCCATGGACGCGATCCGGGCGGTGACCGACCGTTTCGCTGACCAGCTCGATCTCGTACGTATTCGCTTCCCCAACGACAACCTGCCGCTGGGTGGCTGCGACGCCGGCAAGCTGATCTACGTCTTCGTCGACGGGCAGGTCGCCGTATGCCCCTACCTGGTCTTCGCCGCCCGCACACCCGCTTCAACGCACCGTGACACCGAGTTCCTGACGGGCAACATCCTCGATGGGGAGGCCGCCCCCAGCCTCGACGCCTACGACTTCCACACCCGCTACCAACTCGGCGCCAACCCGACCTGCGGCTCCTGCGACATAGCCGGACAGTGCGGCAAGGGCTGCCCGGCCGCGGTCGTCGCCGCAGGGGGCCGCATCGGCGACGTCGACACCGAGCAGTGCCCCATCACGGCACCCAACGGCCGCAGCTTGCTACCGCTGTCCCCGTCGAAGGGGTGAGCAGTCTGTTCATCGCCGTCGAGGGCCCGAATGGCGTCGGCAAAACCACTATTGCCCGCCTCCTGGCCGACCGTCTCGCCGAACACGGATCGGCCGGGGTCCACCTGACCGGCGAGCCCACCCGCACACCCCTGGGCCAACTCCTGCGCAGGCAGGAATCCTTCCTCCACGGCAAGGCCCTGGCCCTCGCCCTGGCCGCCGACCGCGCCGCGCACATCGAAACAGAGATCATCCCCCGCCTCGACGACGGACTGCACGTCGTCACCGACCGGTACGTCGCCTCCTCGTTAGTGCTGCAACGCATCGACGGGCTCGACCTCGGCGAGATCTGGTCCTACAACCGCTACGTCCTGCCCGCCACCGTCATCTACCTCGAAGACCACCCAGAGGTCATCCGCACCCGCCTGGCAGCCCGACCACACCTGACCAGGCTGGAACTCGCCGGCTCACCCGAGAAGGAACTCGCCCTCTACCGCGAGGCCGCGACCCACCTGCACCGGCAGCAGTGGCGCCAACACCTCGTCGTCTGCCACGGCCTCACCCCCGAACAGGTCGTGGACACTATCCTCGGCCTGCTACCCGCCGACGGCCCCTGACCAGCGAGGCTCCCCGTGCTGTCCATCCTGACGATCAACGTGCAGGCCGCCGCGCTCGCACGCGCGCAGAACCTGCTGACCTGGCTACTCCAGCGCGACGACCACCTGATCATCCTGACCGAAACCAGCAACGGACCCGGCACCCGGCACCTGCTCACCGGCCTTCGCGCGGCCGGGATGGTCGTCACCCACCAGCCCTCACTCGACGGCGACCGAGGCTGCGCTATCGCCAGCCGCATACCGAGCCGGCCCGCCCCAGACCTCACCGCCGGAATCAGCCTGCCCGGCCGCGCCCCCGCCGTCACCCTCGACACCCACCCCGACGTCACAATCCTCGGCCTCTACGTCCCCTCCAGCGACCGGGCACCCGCCAAACTCGCCAAGAAACGGGCCTTCCTCACCACCGTCACCGACGCACTCACCCGACTATCCGCCGCCGACCGCGCACACCTCGTCGTCGGCGGGGACTACAACGTCATCAGCCGCGACCACAACCCCCGCTACCCCGGCTTTCGACCCTTCGAGTACGACTTCCTCGACACCCTCGACGCACTCGGGCTCGCCGACGTGCACCGGGCCTTGCACCCGGACGTGCAGGCGTACAGCTGGATCGGCCGAGCCGGCAACGGATACCGCTTCGACTACCTCCACGGCGGCCCTGGGCTACTGCCCCGTCTGGTAGCCGCCGCCTACCTGCACCAACCTCGCCTTGACGGCCTCACTGATCACGGCGCGCACAGCGTCGACATCGACATGCTGGGCGCCGGTGAGCGCGGTTCCGGTACTCGGAAGGCCGACACATGTTCGACGTCCCGTTCGTACCCCTAGGCATTTTGGAAGCTCGACGGCCGTGACGGTGAAGCCATGCCGGAGACGCGCCGGCGGCAGGCAGGACACATCTCGTCACCGAGGGCGGTTAGGGTCTAGCCCACCGTTACCGCAGCGTCCGCCGGCAGGAGAAGCAGCCATGGTCGACAGCGACGAGATTAGGAGCGCCTGGCGGGACCTCGGGCGAACGCTGGCGAAGCTGCGCATCGCTGCAGGACATACACAGCACGGGTTCGCTGGGCTCATACAGTACGGGCGGAGTTCCGTCGCTAACACTGAGACCGGTCGTCAGCAGCCCGACCGCGCCTTCTGGATGCGTTGCGATGCGGTTCTTGAGGCGGAAGGTGCCTTGGTCAAGGCGTACGACACCATCATCGTCCACGCTCGCCAGCAGCGTCGTGCGTCGGCACTGCGCGCTGCTGCACCTTTCGCCCCAGGACTGCCGCAAGCGGGGCAAGACCATGACGACGGCGCGACAGGTCGTGAGTCAGGCGCTGCCCGGATGGGCCTGTTGTCGTTTGTTCCTGACCTTGCCGAGTTCAGCAACGAACCCTGGCATGAGGTCCATCCTGAGAAGAATCGAGCCACTCCGCTGCCGAGTGAGCCACCAGGGCCCGTCAGTCCCGCCCTGGTGCCGCATTGGATGGGAATGCTGCGGATTCTTGCTGCCTCCCATGACGCGTTCGGCCCAAGGCGAATCCATGACGTTGCCCGTGGAGAGCTGGCGATCATCCACCGCCATGGCGCGCGCGCTGAAGGGCAAACGCTCCGGGAACTGCAGCGGGTCGAAGCCCGTTGGGCTGAGTTCGCGAGTTGGACGGCCGACAATCTCGGCGATGGTCAAGACGCCAGCTACTGGCTTCGCCGCTCCCTGTCGCTCGCCCGTCACGCAGGCGACGACCGGATGGCCTGCTACGTCCTCATGCGTCAGGCTCAACGTGCTGCGGAGCGCCACGATGTACCCAGAGCGTTGACCCTTGCGCAGGCGTCAGCACGGAGCCCAAACCTCGCAGCCCGTGACCGCGCACTCTGCGCCGTCCGTCAGGCCCAGGCCAACGCCCTGGCCGGAAAGGCGGAAGAGTGCTGGACCGCCCTACGAAACGCGCAGCATCTGGCGGCCATCGCCGAGAACCATGACGATCCGGAAGTTATCGGGCAGCACTGCGGTCCCGCCTACGTCACCGCCCATGTGGGCCAGTGTCACCTGCTTCTCGGCAAGCCCGGCCGCGCAGCCGGAATCCTCGAAGAGATACTTCGTGACTGGCCTAGCACCTACCGCCAAGACGAAGGAATGACACGGACCTGGCTGGCGGCGGCGTACGCGCTGCTCAGCCGCATCGAGGAGGCCGCCGAGCAAGCCGAGAAGGTCCTCACCCTGGCCGCCGAGACCGGATCCATCCGCCTCACGCAGGCGCTGCGCCGCGTAGACGCCGAACTCGCCGGCTATCGATCCGATCCAGCCGTTCACGTCTTCCGTGCCCGGTACGCTCTCGCCACACAGATAAGCAGCAGGTTAGGCGCGTGAACCTCTGGACGATCGCCACGGCGGCCGACGAAACCCGCCGCCAAGCGAACCTCCCATCGGCAGCTCCGAACAACACGGCTCGCACCCACCGTTCGCTACCAACACCATCGTGGCCAGCGCCACCGCATTCGCGGAGCGTTAGCCTGGTCCATCCTGCACATCCACGACCGGCGCATCGCCTACCCCGCATAGATGACGTGACCCAGGGCGGCGCGTCAACGACGGCTTCACCCTTCCAGCAGTTCATGCACTCGGGCGAACGACCGAGACAGACTGTTCAGCACCGCCGCACCCTTGTCCGCGCTGCCCAACGACGGGCGCCCAATGATCCCGGACGACGTGTACGCGCGCATCCCAACCGTCAGCAGATCAGGCCGGTCGTCCGCCAAATGATCAGCCGCCTGGTACCCCTCGCGGAGCAGCTGCGGCGCCCCGTGCAGCAGCAGGGAGACCTCAAGCTCCCCACCATGCATGTCCTCGTGAGAAGTGGTCTCACACCCCGCCTCGACCCGCGCGGTGTTCCAGTCCTCCGCGGCGGGGAACAACGCCATCCGCCGCCGGACCGTGGTGGCCTGCTGAACAGCGTTGCGAAGGCTGTAATTCCCGCCGTGCCCATTCACAATCACCAAGTTCTCCACGCCCGACGCCCTCAGGGACTCGTCGACATCCTCGATCACCGCGAGCAACGTGCGGGCACTGATACTCACCGTCCCGGCGAACCCCGCATGCTCGTGCGAACACGAAATCGTCAGCGGCGGCAGCAAGAACACCGGATAGTCCTCAGCAACGCGCCCAGCCACCAGACACGCAACGACCGTGTCCGTGATCAAGGGCATGAACTCGCCGTGCTGCTCAAAGCTGCCCACCGGCAACACCGCCGTCCGCGCAGCACGGACACGCTCGTCACCAGACGTCGCGATCGGAAGCAGAAAGGCCACCCGGACAGCCTGCCACGACCGAAGACGGCCTCGTCCACGCGTCGCAGCGATCCCTCCCGAAGCCCTCAATGGCCGAACTCGAAGGAGCCTCAATTGCGGAGCCACGAAGTCTCCCCCGGCCGCACAATCGTTGCCGTGTTCGACCACGGGGAAGACTTCTACGACGCCCTCGACCGCACCTGCCGCACCCATGACATCCGCCAGGGCTACATCCCCACGTTCATCGCGGGCCTCGCCACCGCGGACATCGTCGGCACCTGCGAACGCCTCGACAACCCCGAGGCCCCCGTGTGGACCAAAGTCCACGTGACCAACATCGAGGCCCTCGGTGGCGGCACCCTCGCCTACGACCCCGACACCGACACCGTCGAGCCGCACATCCATCTCACCGTCGGCTTGAAAGCGCACAGCGCCACCGCCCACACCAGTCACCTGCTCGCCGCGACCGTTCAGTTCCTCACCGAAATGATCATCGTGGAGATCGCCGATCCGCCGATGCGACGCGTTCGCCAACCCGACCTCTACGACGTGCCACTCCTGCAGTTCCCTTGAACAAAATCGAGCGCGGCGGCGTAGCGAAGAGCTAGTCGGGCTGCCGATTAACGGGTGCGGCAGCTCAGGCTGACCGGTGTCATCAGCAGATCCAGCCTGGCGGCCAAGTTCACCGCCGGGACGGCGCCAGGCGTGGATCGACCACGTCAGACCGGAGCCGACATCCTGCCGGCAGCGCTCGCCAGGTTCCATATCAACGTGTCGTAGGTGTCCACGACCCGCAGCACCGGCACGCCCAACGAACGAATCATCGCATCGAGCCCGTCCTGCACCTGCTCACCCGAGTGCTGGGAGCTAACCAGGCGCTCCACCTCGACGAAGGTACCGAGACCGTCGACTACGTCCACGCATACCGTCACGCCGTCCCATACGCCGGTTCGGCGCTGCTTGACGATTCGCACGGTTGGCACCCAACCCATCGTGGCGAGCGCAGCGTGCATCGCGTCACGGTCGGAGATCACGCAGTCGTGCTCCAGACACGCCATCTCGTTGTCGATCGGCTTCTTCACGGTGAACAGATGGCGGCCCTCCTGCGTGCGCAGACGCGCGAACGGAACACCGATCTTCGACATCCCGTACGACCAGCCGGCTGGCGCGTACGCCTGGTCGTCCTGTACCGACGGCTCCGTCAACACCACCTGCCGCTGGGCGAGCGCCTTGATCAGCTCTCTCAGGTCGCGGACGTGGTACTTGGCTTCAACCTCATGATCGTTGTCGGCTAGCGCGCGGGTCACGAGCACGGAGCATACGAGGATCGCGGGCCACGCGGGATCGAGACGCCGCGACGGCGATGTCGGAACTTTGTCGGAAGAATGTTGGAACCAGCCGCTGACGACCCGACACACCCCACCTCTGCAGCTACAGTGCCCTCACGCCACCGCGTCTCACCTCGCGCGGACGTTCGTCGTATCCATCCGGAGCCGCTGATGCCGAACGCTTCGCCGCAAGAAGTCGCCGCGGCATGGATCACTCTTGGTCAAATGCTCGCCCGCAGCCGCAAAGCCGCCGGTTACACACAAGAGACGTTCGCGCCTCTCGCCAACTACGGACGAAGCACGATCGCGAACGTGGAAACCGGACGGCAGCGAGTGGGACGGAACTTTTGGTCCCGAAGCGATGAAATCTTGCGCACCGGCGGCAGCCTGGCCCGAGAATACGATCGAATCCGGCACATCAGCGTCCGGCAGGTGCCGAGCGGCATCCCTGCACCTCAGCCGTTCGAGGTCACGCCGCAGCCATCGCCCTCCACACTTCTTGAGACGTTTGCCCGCACCCCGGGCGGCGACTACCTAGCGGGCGAGTGGAACACTTTCTCTACTCTGACCAACATACTCGCGCAGCAACGCCAGGCTGTGTCACCCGACGCGCTTCTGGGGCTGATCGAAGCGCACCGTGAATGCCTGTCGACGCTCTACCGCAAAGCCGGCCGCGCACCCATCCGGGCTGATATCGGAGCTATGCTCGCCGAAGCTTCTGTCGTCGCCAGCAGGCTGTGGAGTGCGCAGGGTAACCGTGCTCTCGCAATCGCTCACTGCGCCTACGCCCGCCAACTGGGCGACAGGCTCGGCGACCGCAGGATCAGCGCCACCGCACGAATCTTCGAGAGCAACCTCCAAGCTGCCACACTGATCGAAGCCGATGGTGACGTCATGATCGGCCTGCGATTGCTAAACGAGGCCGATCACGCCTCCGCATATCTCAGCCCCGCCGCACGAGCTCGGATAGCCGCCGAGCAGGCCCAGGCCTATGCCGCCCTACGGCTTCCACGCGAGGCTACCGCCGCTCTGAAGCGAGCAGAAGCAGCGGTCAACGAACTGTCACCGGCCGACTGTGTCGGCCTCTACAGCGACTGGAGCAACGCCCGCCTCCACGTCTACGCGGGCACATGCCATCTTCTCCTTGGCCAGCCCGGCCAGGCTGTGAAGGTGCTCGAAAGCGCTGTGCGAACGCTCGAACACGACCCCGCGAACGTCAACGTCGTCCTCGCCGCAGCAGTGGACCTCGCGAGCGCCTACGCCGAGACCGGCGAGTTGGAACGATGCTGTGCCCTGCTCGGTGACACCTACAGTCGGCTAAAGGCCGGCGGCAACCAACGAGGCATCGCCCGAGCTCAACGAGCACGACAGCGGTTGGTCCGATGGCGCGCTGAGCCGGTTGTCCTCGAACTTGAGGAGCAGATGGCCGCCTAGCAGGCAGCCGACGACCCGCCCGAACTCACCAGCGAACTGACGGCGGCCACCACCGTCGGTGGGTCGAGACTGTCGAGTACCAGGTCAGGTTCGTAGGACGCCAGCTCTTGACGCCCAATCCGGTGCGCGACCACAGCAACGCGGAAGCCGGCGTGACGTGCGCAAGCGATGTCGTTCGGAGCATCCCCTATGACGATCACCCGAGCGGAATCGAGCGGAACACCGTAGACCGCGGAGTAGCGCTGAGCGACGACCGCCGGCAGTTGGAAGCGGTCTCGAGCGTCCGACCCGAACCCACCGATGCGCAGATCGAGAAACTCGTCCAAGCCCGACACCTGCAGCTTCACCTCGGCGGCCGAACGCAGGTTGCCAGTCAACACGGTCTGAATGAAACCACGGCCGTGCAGCTGCGCGATGCTCGCCGCCGCACCCGAATACGGCGGCTGCACCTCAGCCAGCTCCCGCTGGCCCTCTTGCATCACAGCGGCGATGGCCTCACGGAAGGCGGGTATGCCGGCCTCCGCAGCCACCGCGTCGACGCCCGAGGAGATCGCCGTGTCGATGGCAATCGACTCGTCCGTATAGCCGTGCACCTTCTTGTCAGGGAAGACAACCTCGGACTCGGCCATGCCGTAGGCCCGAGCGATCGCACGCCTCAACCAGCGCAGATCCGCGGGAATGAGCGTTCCGTCAACGTCCCAGATGACCAAGCCGGCGCTGCTGTGGTTCATGGAAGCATCGTCGCACGCCCGCCGGCAGCCGACCCTGTCGAGTATCGCCGCTTCGCTGTCGGGCGAGGACGGACAGACACCGGACCGAGCTGGTGTCGCGGCTGACTCCTGGTTGTCAGCGGAATGTCGGTTCCAACCGGCAGGACTTACCGACATCTACGAACACTGATGGACTCACCTCAGGCATCGCGCATCCGGGCGGTCAACATCGCTGGCCGCGGCGTCGTCAGAGGCATCCCAATTCATCAGAAAGAGGCGCTGCGGTGGGTGCCCGCGCGTGGGCGGCCTTAGCTCGCACAGGGCCCAAGTCGAAAGCCGGGAATGTCGTCGAGAAGAGAAGGGAGCGCTTGTCATGGGTTTACCGCAAGCGATGGTCGCGCAAGGAGTCGGCGGGAACCCCGGGCTGTTCATCTGCCTTGAGGGGATCGACGGTGCCGGCAAGACGACCGCTGTTGGGTATGTCGCCGAGGCGTTGCGCGGTCGTGAGATTCCGGCCGTCGTCTTCGACAAGAAGAACACGGCTTTCGGCTCCGACTACGTGCGTCGCCATGCTTCTGAGCTGCGGTCGTTGATCTGGGAGCATCCCGCCGACGACCCGTACCTCGAACTGGGTGACATGCACTGGGTGTACTTGCAGGCCGCCTGGTACTCGGCTGCTGCGCATTGTGCCGTGCGGCCGATGATCGAGGCCGGGCACGTGGTGGTGACGGACACCTGGACCTACAAGTTCCTGGCGAAGCTGGCAATGCGCCCGGATGTGGAGCTTGCGACGGCGGCTGCGGTCTTCGATGGATTGCCGAAGCCGGACCTTGTCGTCCGCCTGGACCTTGACCCGGTGACAGCCGCAGGTCGCAAGGCGACGTTCGGTATTAGTGAAGCGGGCAACCACGAGGGCGACGTGGCCCTGACCCGGGAGGCATACGTCAGCTACCAGCGGCGCCTGTGCGAAGTGCTCGACGCGTGGACGGTCCAGCACGGTTGGACTCAACTGGACGTCAATGACATGTCGCCGCAGGAAATAGGCGAAACGATCGCTGAGATGGTCCTGGCCACGCGTGCGATGCACCAGTCGCGACGGCCATCTGTTAAAACGGCTGGTCGGTGATCGGCGTGTGGCGCATTGGCAAACGGTTTACCTTCGACGCCTCGCACCGCCTGCCGGGCCTGCCTGAGGGGCACAAGTGCGGTCGCGTGCACGGACATACCTACACCGTCGAGGTGGTGTTGGAAGGTGACTCGCTCACCGGGCCGGGCTTCGTAACAGACTTCGGTGACCTGGCCCCGTTCGGCCAGTACATCAACGATCACCTCGATCACCGGCACCTCAACGACGTCCTGGGCGACATCGCACCAACCAGCGAACGGCTGGCATGGCACCTCGCACGATGGCTTGAGGACCACCTGGTTGGGGATCTGGGCGGTCGGCTGGCTATCGTCCGGGTGTCCGAGACGCCCAGCAGTTGGGCCGAGTACGTCCTGGACCTGACGTGAGCACCGTGCTCCCGCCGATGTCGGACCGGCGGCTGTTGCTGGCGGAAGTGTTCGGCCCGACGTTTCAGGGCGAAGGCCCGTCGACCGGGCAGCAGGCTATGTTTGTCCGGCTCTCCCGGTGCAACCTGCGCTGCCCTGGCTGCGACACCCCTTACACGTGGGACACCCGCCGCTTCGACCTGCGGGACCATACGGTAACCGCATCCGTCGAGGCCGTCGCGGAGCAGGTGCTCGCCTCACCGCCAGCCTTGGTGGTGATCACGGGCGGGGAACCTCTGCTGCAACAGCCCACCGTGACCGCGTTGGCGGAGCGGCTCGCCGCCGCTGGACGCAGGATAGAGATCGAAACCAACGGCACAATCGCCCCAAGCGCCGCGCTAACGGACGTGGTGGATGGGTTCAACGTCTCGCCGAAGCTGCCGTCGTTTGCCGCCGACGATGACCGGCCGATCAACGCCGCCGCGCTGGCCGCGTTCGTCGCGACGGAACGGGCGGTGTTCAAGTTCGTCGTCACGGGGTCGGGCGACTTCGAGGCGATCGGCGACCTCACCGAACGGTACGGATTGGCACCTGTGTGGGTGATGCCGGAGGGTACCCGTTCGGGGCAGCAGGTGGCGGACCTTCGCGCGCTGGCGGACGAGACGCTGCAGCGTGGGTGGAACCTGACTGGTCGACTGCATGTGCTGCTGTGGGAGGACGCCCGTGGACGCTGACCTGGGCGCGCCCCGCCTGGTCGTGGTCGGTGGTGTCTCCGTCGACCGGATCAGCACACCGCGACGGCGCGGGGTGCAGGTCCTCGGCGGGGGCGGGCTCTACGCGGCACTGGCTGCGGCCACCCGCACCACCGTCGGCCTGGTCGGGATCAGTAGCGACCATCCGTTGACCGCAGGCAGGCCATGGCGGCCCGCGGTCAGCGACGCGGGGCTGATCACCCTGCCTGGCCGTAGCCTCGCCTTCGACATCAGCTACGACGGCGACGACCGGGCCACCTACCGCACCGACCACGCCGGCGATGAGCAATACCTGCTTCCCGGCGAAATGCCGCCGGCCTATCTGGGCGCATCCGGGTTTCACCTGTGCGCTCTGGGCGATCCCGGCGTCCAGCTGCGATACGCGACAGCACTGCGCGCGACGCCCGGCGCCCGGCGTGCTCGGATCAGCGCTGGCACGTTCCTGGCCCGTATCGCCGCCGATCGCAGCTCGGTGCTGCGGATGCTCGACACCTGCGACGTGTTCGTGTGCTCGGTGCCGGAAGCCGTCGCCCTCGCTGCGGTGACGCACGTGGCGGACGCGCTGACGTGGTTCTCTCAGACGCTCGACGGATCAGGGCAGGCGGTGGTGGTAACCGACGCGGCCCGGGGTTGCCATGTCCTGACCCACGACGCCGTGCACAGGATCCCCACGTTTCCTCGCCCCGCCGTGGATCCCACCGGTGCCGGCGAGGCGTTCGCCGGTGCACTGGCGGCGTGCCTGGTCGAAGGTGACGAGCTGCTGAGCGCGGCCGGGTACGCCTGCGCGGTCGCGTCCCTGGTGGTGGAGGACTTCGGTCCGGCGGCGCTGCTGCACCCCGACCAGCAGGTGCTGGCCACGCGTGTTTCTGCCCTGCGCCGTTGCGTCGTCGAGGTGGGGAGCTGATGGTGGGACTGTTCGTAGCGGTGGAGGGCATCGACCACAGCGGCAAGACGACCCTTGTCGAGAGCCTGTGCCAGACGTTGAGTGACCGGGGTGTCGTCGTTGAGCGGCACAAGGAGCCCACCCGCGCACCAATCGGGAGCCTGCTGCGGAGCCTCGCGGTCGAGGAACCTGCCTGCCCGACCGCACTGGCACTGTTGTCCGCCGCTGACAGACACCACCAACAGCCAACGTTGCAGGCACAGCTACGCACGGCGCAGGTCGTGATCGCCGACCGGTACTACCTGTCCGGGCTGGCGTACCACCACACCGACGGGATCGATCCCTCCTTCTACGCCGCCTGCGCCGCCGGGGTGCGGATGCCGGACGTGTACCTGTACCTCGACGTGCCAGCGCCAGTGGCGGCGACCCGCGTGGACCGGCCCCCGGACAGCCGTTGGGAGACACCCGAATTCACCGCCGGCCTACCGGACGCCTACCGCACCTGCCTTGCTCTGCTGCGCGGCCAGGGAGCCGACGTCGTCGTCCTCGACGCGCAGCAGCCCGCACCCGCCGTCCTGTCCGCCGCGTTGGTAGCGATCGAGGACCGGCTCTCCGCCCCCACGTCGAGAGGCAACGCCGCATGACAACCCTGCGCTGCACCGCCCTGATCCTCGGTTCCGGACCGGCAGGGCTATTCGCCGCCGACGCCCTGCTGCGCGCCGGGGTCACCGACATCGTGATTGCCGAGCGAGGGCGGCCGATGGCACGGCGGGTCTGCCCACCCGGGCCTGGCTGCGAGTGCCGCACGTGCCCCGTGCTGGAGGGCGAAGGCGGAGCTGGCTCCTTCTCCGACGGGAAGATCACCCTGTCCGCAGTGCGTGGCACGCACTCCCAACGACTGTTCACCGAGATCCAGGCAGAACAGCTCGACACCATCGCCGCTGCTGTCCGCCGCAACGTCAGCGACGCCATCGACTACGCCCCCGTACCGGAACTGTCCGCACTTGCGGGGCACGAAAGCCAGCTGCGCGGCGAGTCGTACCCGCTGCTGCACGTGGGATCTGACGGCATCCGCGAGTTCGGGCGTCGGTTCAGCGCCGAGCTCCAAGACCGGGGTGTGCGGCTACTCACGGGCGTCGAGGTCACCGAGCTGCGCATCATCGATGGCCAGGTTGTCGGGGTCGTCGGCCGTGACCGCTCCGGGCCGCTCACCGTCGACGCCACGGCGGTCGTCGCCGCGGTTGGCATGGTCGGCACACCCTGGCTGGAAGAGCAGCTCACCGCTGCCGGCGTCACTCTGGAGACCGGGCCGGCGGACATCGGCATCCGGCTGGAAACCTCGGCCGCCGCCCTCGACCCGCTGATCGGCCAGTTCTACGACTTCAAGGCCCACCACACCAGCCCAGGCGGTATCGACGTGCGCAGCTTCTGCGTCAACGGCCACGGCTACATCGTCAACGAATTCCACCGCCCACTGGACATCCGCGGCGTCAACGGCCACTCGTTCTTGCACCGGCGCAGCGACCTGTCCAACCTGGCGATCCTGGCCACCATCACCGAGGCATTCACCCCCGACCCGAAGGCGTACGTTCGGAACACGGCTCGGGCCATCACTGCCGCCACCGGCGGCTACCCGGTCCGGCAGCCCCTCGCCGGGTTCCTTCCTGACGCGGCGACCGGACAGCCGCTCGGCGTGGACGCGTCGAACCCGAAGACCCGCCCTGGTGACCTTCGGGCGGTGCTACCGCCGCCATTGGCCGAGGCGTTCGCCAGCTACATCACCGCCCTCGGTGCCGCCCTACCACCGGTACTCGCCCCGGACAGCGTCGTGTACGCACCCGAGATCAAGTACTACAACTACCGCGTCCCCATCGACCCAGACACCTGGCAGAGCAGCGAGATCGCCGGCCTGTACGTGGTGGGCAACGCCGCCGGCTACACCGCCAGCCTCTCGGCCGCCGCGCTCAGCGGACTGATCGCCGGCCAGGCCATCGCCGACCACGCCCGGGTGGCGGGCCTGCGATGAGCACCACCACCGCCTTCGAGTTCGACCTGCCGTTCACCAGGCCACCGGACCTGGACGCCACCATGGACATCCAGATTCCCGCCCTGGCCTGGCAACCCGATCCGGCAGGCGGCTACCGCCGAGTGCTGCACCTGGACGGCCACCCGATCGTCGTCACCGTCGGTGAGAGCGACGGCGGCCTGCGCGTCACCGCGAGTCACCCTCACGACAAGTTGCCCGAACTGCTGCGGCGGATGTTCCCGATCCAGGTCGCGGACCTCGACGTCGGGACGAGCCCCATCTGGACGCAGCTGCAGAACCGGTACGGCGGCGTGATCGTTATGTGGGCGCCGCCGTTCGAGGCGCTGGTCATCACCGTGCTGTCACAGAACCGGACCGGCGAGATCGTCCGCCGCGTCTACCCCGCACTCGACCAGCTCTGCGATGGCCTGACGCCGCAGAGCCTGGCCGCCCTCGATCGCAACGTGCTGCGCGCCGCCATCCGCTCTGCGGGGCCCTACAAGGCGGACCGGCTGGGCGAGCTCGCCGCGTTGGTCGCCGGCGACGGCCTTAACCGGTTCGACCAACGCATCATGCACGGCCCGGCCGCCGACGCGCTGGCCTACCTTGAGGGCTTGCCCGGGGTGGCGCACAAGACCGCCGCCTGCGTGCTGGTGTTCTCCGCCCGCACCACCACGACCATGCCGGTTGACGTGCACCTGTTCCGCGTCGCCGACCGGCTCGGCCTGGCCCGCCACGACGGAAAACTCACCCCTACCGTGCGCGACGCCGTCATCGCCCAGCTACTCACCCACGGCGCCGACGTCGCGCTGGCGCACTTCGTGTTCCTGCTGGTCGGCCGGACCACCTGCACCGCCGGCACACCCGCCTGCACCGCCTGCTTCCTGCGCCGCGACTGCCGCCACGGCGCCCCCGACCCAGACGAGGAGAACCAACGTTGATCGACGTCGCGGTCATCGCCAGTACACCCCACCTGGCCGGCCTATCCACAGCCGGCAGCATCGACATGGCGCTGACCCATCTCGTACTCACCGAACCCGCCCAGGCCGCCTACTTCGTCGCCCGCGCCCAGGCCGGGATCCGGGTCGTGCTCGACAACAGCGCCTACGAGCTGGAGGAGACCACCGGTCAGGGTATGAGCGCCGAAGCCGTCCTCCGTGCCGCGCACCTGATCAACCCGACGGCCGTCATCTGCCACGACGTGCTCTACGACGGCCCCGCCACCGTCCAAGCCACCCTCCAGTTCCTGGCCGAAGCCGCCGACCTAGCCGAACCCGGACGGTTCACCTACATGGCCGTGCCGCAGGGCTCCACCCGTCACGAGTGGCTCGACTGCCACGCGCGGCTCGCCAACCTGCCCGGCGTCAACATGATCGGACTGAGCAAGCTCTCCGTACCCCGGTGTTTCGCCGGCCCGGTCGCCGAAGCCCGACTTAACTGCTTGGCCGCGCTCACCAGCGACGGCGACCCACCACTACCGCTGCATCTGCTCGGCGGCGACCGATCCCTGATCTGGGAGCTACGCCAGCACCGCAAACGCGGCTACGACACGTTCATCACCGGCAACGACTCGTCGTTCGCTTTCTGGTACGCCGCCCACCACCTGCCCGCCGACGCCAGCACGGGCCGGGCTGCGCGGCAAGCACCGGACAAACCGAACCTGCACGACCACGTCCTCGACCCGATGCGGCTCGCCACCGCCCACCGGCACGTCGCTCTGCTGCGCGACGCGGCCGGACTCCCGCCCCTGCCCGCCGAGGCACCCAGTAAGCAGGAGGCGACATGGCGCTGACCCGCCACATCCACGTCACGACCCAGGTCGAAGGGCTGCACCGGTGGCCGGGCGCCAACCCACCCGACGGGTACCTCGCCTCGTCTCACCGGCACCTCTTCGTCGCCTCCGTCGAGATCTCCGTCGAGCACGGCGACCGCGAGCTGGAGATCAACGCGGTCGCCCGCTGGCTCACCACCGTCCTCGGCTCGTTCGCAAACCCGCCCGACCACCCGGACGGACCGCTGGACTTTGGCGCCCAGAGCTGCGAGCAACTCGCCGAACGACTCGTCGCCGCGATCAACGAGCGGTACGGCACGCACCGGCGGGTGCGCTGCACGGTGGCCGAGGACGGCATCCTCGGCGGTGGAGTTCAGTGGGACCCAGAGCCGGCGGAGGCCGGACAGTGAGCACGTCAGACAACGGCGGCCGGAGCTGCGGTCAGATACCCACGCATCAGAATCCCGTCCCGGTGCAGGCCCTGCTCAATGTCCCGAACCGGGTAGCTGGCGACGCCGGCGTCATTGAGGATCTGCATCACCGTTGGGTGCGGCTGCACCTCATCGACCGATGCCTGCACCACCCCGTCCACGTGGTGCCCGCCGGCGGTCACCCGCGTCGCGGTGCCGGCGCGGAACGCGAACATCACGAAGTGATAGGAGCCGTCCTCGGCGCGGATCTCGTACACCCCGGTCGGCGTCAGCTCGCCCACCTCGAAGCCGGACTCCTCGACCGTCTCCCGGCGGGCCGCGTCGTGCGCCGACTCCCCGAACTCCACCTTGCCGCCCGGCAACAGCAGCCACCCCGCGTACGGGCCGCGCTGCTGCCGCACGAACACCACCTGACCCGACGCGGTGGGTACGACCGCCAGCGCGGCGATGGTCGGCTTCGTAGTCACAATCACCGGCTCCCGACAAGTCCAACAGCGCCCGCACCTCGTATCAGCGGTCAACGACCGGGCGAGAGGCGCCCGTGGCACCCTACCGCCGGCCTCCTACGCGTTCCTGACGACACGCCCCAACGAACCGTGCAGGGAGGCGAGCCTCAATGACACACCCCGCCGTCGGCCAGGCGCTGCTGCTCATCGCCGACGCCGACCTGCTCCACCACCCCCGGGAACTGCGCCGGGACGAGCCGATCACCGTGGTTACCGTGCCCACACCGCCACAGCCGGGCACGCCGCACACCATCATTGCCAGCTTCAGCAACAACCGACTCCTGCCCGTGATCACCCGGACCTACGACGGAGCCCGCCAGCACACCCAGCAGATCCCGGCCGACAACCTGCTGACCGGTCTGCACCTTGGCCGCACGCTCACCGATGCGCTGGCCACGATCGGCGGGGCTGACCCGCGTGGCCACACACCGCTGTTCTGCGCCACCACCCACCCCGACGGATGGCACACCTACAGCCGGGTGCACCTGCGTCCCGACGCCGGATGCTTCATCCGCACGACCCCTACCCCCACCGGTGACCCGACCGATCCCGTCAGCTGGATAACCAACGCAGTCACCCGCCATGGCACGCACGCCGCGCAGCTCAACAGCCTCGACGGTGCCATCAGCCAGGCCCACCTCGGCAAGGAAATCGAAACCAAGTTCACGCTGCCGCGCGACACCTCCCTGTGGCCCCTCGCTGTCGACCTGCACGACCGGGTCGCTAACGGCGCGCTACCCGAGATGGCACCCCGCTTCCGCGACCCCCTCGAAACGTGGGACTTCACCAACACCCTCTTCGAGGTCCACGGACCTGGCCCGCAGCGCGGCTACGTCTCGTTCCTCTACACCCAGCCCGGCCTCTACCAGGTCAAACGCAAGAACTACGACACCGACGCCCTGGTCCGCCACGAGCACGTCGACATCGACGTCACCATCACCGTCCCCCTCGACAGCTACGTACGTGACACCCTCGGGCTCCTCGCCCAGCCCATGCCAGGGTTCCGCCGCATGCGCTACGACATCAAGTTCGAGTCGCTGCGCACAGGCCACCACTACGGCATCTTCGTCGACCGCTGCGCCCTGCACGCCGAACCGACCGAAACGCTCGTCCAAGTAGAGGTCGAATACCTACGCAGTCGAAGCGTGCTACCCCTGGACGAACCCGCCGTCTTCACCGAAGTCGGGCGTATCACCGACTGGGTCGCCGGCGTCCTCGCCGAGCACGCACTACCGGCCCAGCTCGGCTACTACTCCAAGCTGTCCTTCCTCCGCGACGTCGTGGCGCGGCGTCCGCATCTCCTGCCCCCGGTCGACAAGGACACCCCATGACCACCGACCCCAGCACGACCACCGCCCCACCGGACCTCGAGTCCGCCCGCGACGCCGCCACGCAACTCCTCAAGGCACTGGGGATGGACATCGACCACCCCGCCACCGCCAACACCCCGACCCGGATGGTCGCCGCCTACGCCGAACTGCTCACCCCGCGCCCGTTCACCCTCACCACCTTCCCGAACGACGCCGCCTACGACCGCCTCGTCACCGTCCGAGCGATTCCGTTCCACAGCCTCTGCGAGCACCACATGCTGCCGTTCCACGGCACCGCCGACGTCACCTACCAACCCACCGACAAGATCGTCGGGCTGTCAAAGCTGGCCCGGCTCGTCGAACACACCGCCAAACGCCCCCAGGTCCAGGAACGCCTGACCCAGCAGATCGCCACCTACCTCGCCGAACACCTCGCCCCAGCCGGCGTCGGCGTCCTCGTTCGCGCCGAGCACCTGTGCATGACCCTGCGTGGCGCCCAGGCACCAGGCACCGAGACGATCACCACCGCGCTACTCGGCACGGTCCGCTTCGACGCGGCGCTGCGCGACGAGTTCCTGCACTCGCCCCGGTCAGTGGTGAGATGACGCGGGCAGCATCGCAGCCGTCACTGCGCACCTCAGCCACCGGCGGCGCGGCGACTCCGGTCGCGGTCCTGCAGGTGCCACTGCCGTCTCGAACCGTGCGGTTGCGCCTCAAACTCGAAGCCGAAAACCGGTATGGCTCCGTCAAGGCCCGCACCGCTGAAGCCCTGCTCGACTCCCTCGTCGCCCAAGGCGCTCTCCGACCCGGCGGACACGTCGTCGAGTCAACATCCGGCAACCTCGGCATCGCCCTCGCCGGCCTGTGCCGCGAGCGCGGCTACCGGTGCACCCTCATGGTCGACGCCACCACACCCGCCTACAGCCTGGCACGGATGATCGAACTAGGCGCCGACCTGGTCACCGTCGACACTGCGGACCCGATCCACCAGGTCCACGCGCGCATCGACGCCGTCCACGCCTTCCGGCTCCACCACCCCGACACCGCGTGGACCGACCAGTACAGCAACCCCGCCGGCCCAGCCGCCCACGCCGCCACCACCGGCCCGGAACTCCTCGGCCCAGCCGCGCTGGGGCTCCCCGACGCCGTCGCCATCCCCGTGTCGACCGGCGGCACACTGGCCGGCGTCACCGCACACCTACGCGAGCACGCCCCCACCGTCCGCGTCGTCGCCGTCGACGCCGTCGGCTCCACCGCAACCGGCGGACCACTCCAGCCGCGCCCCCGCAAAATACCCGGCTTCGGCTCCGGCCTCGTCTCCCAACTCGTCCGCCCCGACGAGTGCGACCGCATCATCCACATCACCGACGACGACGCCGCACACACCTGCCGCGTCATCCGAGCCCGCACCGGCATGTCACTCGGCGGCTCAGCCGGCGCCGCCGTCACCGCCGCCACGCGGCTGGCCATCGAGGACCCCGCCATCAGCGACATCGCCTGCCTCTGCCCCGACGGCGGCGACCGATACCAGAACAGCATCTACGCCGCTACCGCCGAGCCACCATCGACGGCCAGCGACACCGACGCCATCAGCGCCCTTTACAACGCCGCTCTACCGCAAGGAGGCATCTTCTATGAGCCTTGAGCCGCTGCTGTATCTCAGCGAGGCCGACGTCACGAAGCTGTGCCAGTCGATCGATCCCCTCGCCATCGTCGAGGACACCTTCCGCCGGGTCGCGCACGGAGCCGCGGGCGTTGGCGCGGAGGCAGCGCTCAGATGGACCGCGCCCGACGGCACCGCCGCCCGCAGCCTCGTCCTACCAGCCACCTCCAGCAACACCCACGGCTGCAAGGTCATCAACTCGTGCCTAGGCAACCTTGACCGCGGACTCCCACGCGCCCACGGCCTCATCGTGCTGCACGACGATGCGACTGCCGCGCCAACCTGCGTCATGGAGGGCGGGGTCATCAGCGCGCTTCGTACGGCAGCCGTCTCCGCCGTCGCCGTACGTGCACTGCGCGATTTGGCCGCGGTCCGCAGCATCGCCGTCCTTGGCTGTGGTCGGCAAGCCGCCACCCATCTCACCCTGCTGACACCCCTCTGCGCCAACCTGCGACGCATTCTCGCCTTTGACCTCAACGTCGAGCGCGCGAAACGATTCGCCGATAGCCACAGCCGGCAGACAGGAATCCACGTCGCCGACGACGCGGAAGCAGCGGTCCGGGGCGCAGATCTGGTTATCGCAGTCACCACCACGACGACCCCGTACGCGCAACTCGACTGGCTTCAGCCAGGCGCGACATTCCTCAACGTCTCCCTCGACGACGCCACAGAGGCGCTCCTGCTCAGAAGCGACCACCTCATCGTCGACGACTGGAACCTCGTGAGGAACGACCATCACCGCCTACTCGGGCAGCTCGCCCGCACAGGCGCGGTCATAGGACCTACCAAGGCAAACACGACTTACGGACGCAGAGTCGACGCTGACCTAGCTACCGTCGTGTCAGGCCGTTACGAACGACCAGTTCACCCTCACCACCGCGTCGTCATCAATCCGTTCGGCATGGGGGTGCATGACATCGCGATCGCCGCTCAAGTACAGGCCGCAGCAGCTCGATCAGGCATGGGAATGCTCTTGCCTCGATGACCGCCACCTGTTCCAAAGCCCAATCGAGACGGTCAACCCACGCTGTTTGATCGGTGCACCGCCCTTCGCACAAAAGATTGACAAAACTCCGACAAGCGCTCCTCGTGGGTTGAACCAGTGCAACTCCGCCGACAGGCTGCCTGACGAAACCGGCCCGCGACCTGCGCAACCATCACTCCGTGCCATCGGTGACGAGCCGGTGCCGGTGCCGGCGCCGCGGTGCCGTTTCCGCCGCAATCGTGCAACCGACCATCACAAGGAGCAGCTATGGTCTAGCCCATCGTTATCGCAAGCCTCCGCTCGTGAGGGAAGCAATCATGGCTGACAGCGAGGAAGTTACCGATTCATGGCGTGGCCTCGGCCACCAACTCGCACAGCTACGCAAGAGCGCCGGACACACCCAGCACGTCTTCGCGGGTCTCGTTCAATACGGCCGCAGTTCCGTGGCCAACACCGAGACCGGACGCCAGCAGCCCGATCGAGCATTCTGGGTCCGCTGCGACGCCGTCCTGCAGACCGGTGGCATCCTCGCCCAGGAATACGACCGAATCAGCGTGCTCACCCGGCGGAAACGCCGAGCATCAGCGCTGCGAACCGCAGCACGCCCCGAAGGCCCCACCCCGCTGATCGACAAGTATGTACACCGCCCCGACATGCCTGGGGAAAAGTCGCACCCGCAAGCACATTCCGCGCCAGGGCGCTGGCACCCGGGCACCAGCGCTCGGCACCTCCTTCCCGGAAGCTCCCATGCCTGGCCCGAACGCCTGCCCGGCCCGAGTGACGGGTTTGCTGGCGGGCCGGACGGCACGTACGTTGGCGTGGAGCGCTCGATCAGGAACGCCGCTCGGGTAACCACCGAACACGCGATGGACGCAGGGGCGTGGGCCGTGTCAGACGCCACCATTGAGCAGCTATGTGATGACGCAACCCGAGTAGCGCGAGACTTTGCGCGACTGACCCCCGCCGTCGCCGTCAGCGAGACTCTGCGTGTGCGGAACCTCGCCGTCTCGCTGCTGGAGCGGACACGCCGTCCCGGACAACAGCGCGAGCTTTACCTCATCGTTGCGCAGGCAGCAGCTTTGCTCGCGAGTGAGAGCGTGGATCTCGGCCTATGGCCGTCGGCAATGGAGTACGCGCGTGCGGCATACACGTACGGCGAGGTCGCCGGGCACGACGGCGTACGGGCATACGCACGCGGCATGCAAGCAACGATCGCTTACTGGACTGGTCAGACCGCGGACGCGGTCGAGTACGCCGAGACGGCGGTAGCTCTCGCTCCAGCGGGCGTGGCACGAGTCCGGGCCTTGGCTGTCCTCGCCCGCGCCTGGTCACATCGAGGCGCCGCAGACAACGTCCGTCGGGCCGTCAGCGCAGCCGAAGAGGCGCGTGGCACCGACGGGCAGGACCTGCTCCACGACATCATCGGCGGCGAGTTCGGCTACACCCCAGCGCAACAGGCACGGAGCGCCAGCACAGCCTGGCTGGAGGTCGGCCACGCAGAACCCGCAATCGCGGCGGCGGTCACCGCGCTCAACCTTGCAGGAGGCCAACCCGGCAGCGAGTGGTCCACCGTGCCAGCTGAAGCGCGAGCCGACC
>NZ_JBEZGL010000033.1:0-42716 GCF_040649915.1 Micromonospora sp. NPDC048839 | reverse complement strand
ACCAGAAGGCGGCCCCCGCGGGCCGCCCGGCCAAGCCACCACGTCAGGCGGCCGACATATTCACGGGGCCCGAGGATGACGCCTGGACGCAGAACCGTGGACTGCTCCGTGCCGATAACCGAGACTACAGCTCGCTCACATCCAGCCTTCAGAGCGCCGTACTGCCCCGCGTAGCCCAACTTGTCCTGCCAGCCGCGTGCGGTGAAGTAGCCCTTCAGATCGTGGTCCTCGGTGAAGTAATGACGCACCTGGCGGCCAATCTCGCCGGGTGCGGTGACGATCGCGATCTCGCGGGCGCCTGCGGCGATGCAGTCAGCGACTGCGTAGGCGACGACTGGCTGGTTGAGGATCGGCAGCATGCACTTGTTGATCGTTTTGCCGATCGGGAAGAAGCGGCTGCCCGTGCCGGCGACAGCGATGACGGCCCTCACTGACTCACCTTCCGGCCGGGGTCCACCGACCCGTCACGATGTTGTGACAGTGTGCCGGGCGAATCTACTGAGTTTAGGCCGGGCACAAGCGGCAGTCCCGGCTTTCCCCCGCACTATCCAGCGAGTGGCGCGGTGGCGACCGTTGTCCATCGGTAGGTGCGGTGTTCTCGGCGGAGCGCGATCAGCGTTGCCTGCTGCACGGTTACCTGAACAGGCGGCTGGTGGCGTAGGGCGGTGAGGCGGTCGCGAATCGGTCCGGCGGGTGCCGACGTGCCGCTGTAGGCGATGGTCACATGCGGTCGAAAATCCTCTGCGGCGTCCGGCACGTCCTGCCAGACGGCGCCGATGGCTTCGCGGATGGCCGCGCGTAGATGTTCGACTTGATTCCAGGGCTGAACGAGCAGGCCAATCCCTTCCGCGTCCGGATCGACGGGTCCGAGCATCAGGCGCAGGGGTTGTAGTTCGGCGCAGCGTTGACGGGCCTCGGCGACGATGCTGCTCAGGTCTTGGACACTGACGTTATCGGTGAATCCCACGCCTTGCATGGTGAGGTGCAGGGCACTGATGGGCACAAGGTCGAGTTCGGGCAGTGCCAGTTGGCTCTGGGTGTGGGTAGCGAGGTGGTGAAGGTCGGGTTGGTGCTCGAAGGTGAGGTGCCAGGTGTAGAACTGGCGGTCGGCTTGCCAGCCGGGGCGCCAGTACCAGTGGTTCGTGAGTTTGGGCAGGTTCTGGTAGGTGGTCCATCGCTGGTGCAGGCTGGCCAGTTCCCGGCTGCTCATGTCGCAAATGGTAAAGCTGGCGGTGCACGCCGGCTTCTGTGAGCGCGGGTGGCGAGCTGCTCCGCGATGTGACGAATCTGCGGAATGGCGGCGAACGGTTTGGCGCTGGTGAGGAATTGGTGGGTGCGCTGGTTGACCGACTCGTAGCGGTGGTCCGCGGTCAGGGCGAGAGCGTTCAACGCCAGCTCTGCGGCCTGTTCGGGATCCGGGTCAGCGTGGTGTAGGTAGGCGGTGGCCAGGTCAAGGCGGCTGAGGGCTTGCGGGCCGCGCAGCTCTGCGGCGTCGAACGCGTCGATGGCCCCGGAGAGGTGGGCGGTGACGTTCTTGCCGCAGTTCAGGACGAGGTAGGCGGTCGCAGCGTTGGCTGCTGTGCGGGGGTGGCAGTACGGGCCGAGGGCGAGGCTCGTGCTAACGGTCGTGCCGTGCGGTTGCTCGGCCAGCATGATGAACGAGTGGTTGACGGCTTCATCGACGCCGTAGCGGTCGCCAAGGTGTGCCAGTGCCCGCGCTTTGCCGTTGATCGTCAGGCGGATGGTGTGAGGGCCGGAGCCGGAGTGGCGCAGGCCGTCTTGGGCGTAGGCGAGCGCGTCGTGGTGGTCGCCGGTGTAGTAGGCGATGAGGCTTTGGGTGGCGCGCGCCCACGCCCGCACGTCGTGTTGCTGTGCTGTGTCGGCGAGGTCGAATGCTTCTGCGGCGTAGGCGTGCGCGACGCGGAACGCGCCGAGGTCCAGCGCGACGGCGCCGAGGAGTCCGGATAGGTGAGCGGCGAGGGTGTAGAGCCGGGCGCGTTGTCGTGGGTGCTGCCGTCTGTTCATGAGCTGATCGACGTAGGCGCGCAGCGGTCGCATGCGTGCCAGGAGGACGGCTGAGGGGAGTCGTTCGTTGTCGGCGATCGCGCGATGGACCTCGCCTTCGAGGTAGCTGAGTCGGGCGTCATCGTCGGTGCCGGACTTCAACGCGAGCCGGCGGGCGTTGATGCACTCCTCGGTTTCCCAGAGAGCCGAAACGTCCTCTCCGCCCTCGGTGGAACCGGTGCCGCCGGTGGGCTGCGGCCGGTCGGGGGTCTTCGAGAGGACTGCCGTCGACTGCGGTTGTTTCCGCTGGGCACGCTTGGCGGTGCGGTCGTACTCTTGGGCAAGGACGCCGCCGGTGTGCAGGGCGGTGTCGCAGCGTGCCCAGAACTCGCGCTCGGGGTGTTGGCGGCCGGTCTCGGTGTTGGCGACGGAGCTGCGGCCGTACTGCACGAGCCGAGCGAGGCCCTGCTGGGTGAGGTTGGCTCCCTTGCGCAACTGTGCGAGGTGGCGGCCCAGTGCGCGCCGTGCAGTCGTGATCTCGTCGTCGGCCATGGTTTGCCACCCCCTGGCGGTGCCGAGATGCGGTAACGGTGCGGGCAGACCGTATCCGCTGCCTCCGACAGTTCCTGGATTGGTCACCACGGGCCGTCGTGCATCGGTAGGGCGCTGACGGGGTTTGGCCGACAGCCGCGCGGGGCCGGGCAGCCTAGCGGCTGCGTCGGCCGCCGGTAGGAGTCACGCGCGGTCAGCGATGTCGCAGTCTTGTCGGCGTCGGCAGCTGGATCTGCCGACAATGTCGTGGCCCGGCGCGGCGGGCGTGTCGGGCGGCCGGCGTCCTACGGTCGACTCATGCCCGCCGAACGCCGTGACTTCACCGCCGATCTACCTCGCAAGCGGATGGCCGCAGGGCTGCTCCTGACCGATCCCCGCGGTCGAGTGCTGCTTGTCGAGCCGGCATACAAAGCCTCGTGGGAGATCCCCGGTGGGTGCGTCGAGGCCGACGAATCGCCCTACCAGGCGGCGGTCCGGGAGTGCCGTGAGGAACTCGGGCTGACCCTGACGCCCGGCCGGCTGCTGGTCATGGACTGGGTGCCACCGCAGCCTGGCCGCACCGAGGGGGTCATGTTCGTCTTCGACGCGGGCACGCTCACGTCCGAGCAGACGGACCAGATCGTCTTGCCGCCGACCGAGTTGCGCAGCTGGTCCTGGTGCGACCAACCGGAGGCCGATCAACGCCTGCCGGCTCTGCTGGCCCGACGCGTCGCTGCGGCCCGGGAAGCACGCGGCCACGGGTTCACCAGGTACTTGGAGCACGGGCTGCCGGTCACCTGAGCCCCGGCCCCTACACGGGCCAGCCGCATCCACGATCCGACTCATAGCCCTCTGCTGAAAATCCGATCTGCGGGAGGTCGCCTTCGGGCGACCGGCCCGATTCACACACGTCCCACTGCCATCCATTTGCACAATTTTGAGGAGGTTTGTCCATGGCTCAGACGACCACCGCACAGAGCCCCAGTACAGCGGGCCAGCCGGGCACCGCGCGACCGGAGTCGGTCTTGCCGGAGCTACGGGCCACATGGTGGGAGACGGGAGTGCGGGCGCGGGCGGAAGCGGGCGTGTTCACCGTCTTCGCGGAACTCCCCCGGCTCGTCTGGACCGCTCTGGGTGTCAGTTGGCGCGCAGACCGGCTGCGTACGGGTGTGGTGGCGGTAGCGACGGTCGGCGCCGGGGTGATGGCGGCCTTCGGCCTGTTGGCGACCCAGCGGGTGTTGGTGGAGTTGTTTGCCGGCGGGCCGACCGCGGACAAAGTCCGGGCGGCGTTGCCCGCGCTGGCCGTGCTGGCGGTGGCGGTCGCGCTGCGTGCCGGGATGGGCATCGCCACCGGGTACGCGCAGAACGCGTTGACGCCGCAGGTGAGCCGGGAGGTGGAGCGGGGCCTGTTCGAGGTGTCCACGCAGGTGCGGCTGGAGGCGTTCGACGCCGACGCGTTCGCCGACGACATGGAACGCGCCTCCCGAGGCACCGAGTCGGCCATCGGCCTGGTGCAGTCCTCGATGAACCTGCTCGCCGGGCTGGCCGGCGTACTGGCGGTGGCCGTCGCCGTCGTGGTGATCCACCCGCTGTTGCTGGTGGCGTTGTTGGTGGCGACAGTCCCGAACGGGTGGGCCGCGCTGCGGGCGGGGCACCTGCGGTATCAGACGTACACCGCCGGGTCGGTGCGGCGGCGCCGGCTGTGGCTGTTGCAGCGGCTGATGGCCGAGCGGGCGTCCGCGCCGGAGTTGCGGTCGTACGGGCTGCGCCGGTTCCTCCTCGACCAGTACGACCGGGTCATGCAGGTCGAGACCGACATCCAGCTCGTCCTGGCGCGGCGGGTCACCACCACCACCTCGGTCGGGGCGATGATCGGAGGAGTAGCGACCGCCGCGGTGTACGTCCTGCTCGGTCTGCTGCTGATCGACGGGCAGATCCCCCTCGCCGCCGCGGCGACGTGCGTGATCGCCGTGCAGTCCGCGCAGCGCTCCCTCGCCATCGTCACCTTCCAGGTCGACCGCGTCTACACCGAGGGTCAGCACTTCAACGACTACACCGGGTTCATGACCCGCGCCGCCGCCTACCTACCCCACCAGCAGACGGGACCCGATCCCACCGCTGCGCGACCCGACCGACTGCGCGAGCTGACGGTCAGCGGGGTGAGCATGTGCTACCCCGACCGCGACACAGCCGCCGTCGACAGCGTCACCATGACCATCACCGCCGGGCAGACCGTCGCGTTCGTCGGGGAGAACGGCTCGGGCAAGACGACCCTCGCCGCGATGATCGCCACCCTCCGTAGCCCCAGCGACGGCGTCATCGAATGGAACGGCCGCCCCATGTCGGAGTGCGACATCGACGGGCTACGGGCGCGGATCGCGGTGGTGACGCAGGAATACCACAAGTGGCCGTTCACCGCGGCCACGAACATCGCCATCGGCAACGTCGACACCGACGCCCAGCAGGACCGCATCGAGGCCGCCGCCGCCCGCGCGGTCGCCCACGACATGATCACCGAACTTCCCCACGGGTACGAGACGCTGCTCGATCGCACCTTCGCCCGAGGCCAGGACCTCTCCGGCGGGCAGTGGCAACGCATCACCGCCGCCCGCGGCTTCCTGCGCGACGCCGAACTGCTCATCATGGACGAGCCCTCGTCCGCGCTCGACCCCCGCGCCGAGGACGCCCTGTTCCAGGCCATCCGCGACCGCAGAGGCCGGGCCACCACGATCCTGATCACCCACCGGCTGGCGAACGTCCGCCACGCCGACCGGATCTTCGTCCTGCACCACGGCCGGCTGGTCGAGGCCGGCAGCCAC
Organism: Micromonospora sp. NPDC048839; assembly: GCF_040649915.1. Taxonomy (NCBI): domain Bacteria; kingdom Bacillati; phylum Actinomycetota; class Actinomycetes; order Micromonosporales; family Micromonosporaceae; genus Micromonospora; species Micromonospora sp. NPDC048839. The sequence goes on along the minus strand of NZ_JBEZGL010000033.1, from coordinate 37,362 downwards.
GACGACCTCATCGCCACCGGCGGCCGGTACGCCGAACTGTTCGCCCTCCAAGCCGCCGGCTACGACACCACCCCGAGCGAGGGCAGCCCCATCCCGCAACAGCACCAGCCCGCCTCGCGATAGGAAGGACGGTCATGGACCACGCGGCCCCCACCGGCACCTCCGAGACGATCCTCATCAGCATCCGCGGCAACTCCAGCGCCGGGAAAAGCACCATCGCCACGGCGTTGCGGCGCCGACACGGCCGCGGCTGCGCCATGGTCGGCCAAGACCACATCCGGCGGATCCTGCTCAGAGAACGCGACAAGCCAGGCGGCCTCGCACCCGCACTCATCGCGCAGAACGTTCGCTTCTGCCTCGACCACGGCTACCACGTGGTCCTGGAAGGGATCATGCACACCGCCCGGTACCGCACCATGCTCACCGAGCTGCGCGACGCGCACCGCGGGCGAACGCTCTTCGTCTACCTCGATGTGTCACTTACCGAGACCTTGCGACGCCACGAAACGCGGCCCTTGGCGGCGGAGGTGTCGCCGGAGAACCTGCGCAGCTGGTATTCCCCGCGCGACGTCCTCGGCTGGCCCGACGAGCTCGTTCTGACTGAGACCACCACGCTGGAGCAAGCGATCGAGTGCATCGCCATCGCGGCCGGCCTGCCGTTGACCGGCCGTGACGACGACCTGCTCCCGGCCGTCCCGTGACCGCACCACCGGGAGCAACCCCAGACCATGCCGGGCTCGGGGCGGATGATGTGTTCCTGGCGCTGGTCGCCCGTGCCGCTGCCGCGCGGGTGGGGGTCGGCCGGGTTGTGCACCGTACCGGCAAGGCCGTCGTCGCCACCGGCCGCCGCGACGGCCGACCGGTGATCGTGAAGCTGTTGACCACCGACGGCCCGTACTGGGTCGGCCGGCGCCAGCACGAGCTGCGCATGTACGAGCTGTTCACCGATCAGCCGCCCTGCGTGCGCGTGCCGCGGGTCCTGTACGCCGATGCCCACCTGACCGTCCTGACGCAGCTACCTGGGCAGCGCCTGGACGACCAACGCCACCTCACTCGCGACGTCAGTCCGGCCACCGCACAGCTGGTCCTGGACACCCTCGACACCTTCGCCGCCTGGGCGCCGGCACCGCCACTGCCGCAACCTGTCGACTACCACGGCCGGATCGACGCCGAACGCGCCGCCGGGCTCCTCGACGACGCCGACCAGCACGCCCTGCACACCCTCGTCGACCAGCTCGGCCCGGGCCGGGTCACCGCACACGGCGACCCCCTACCCGCGAACCTGCTCCTCGACGGCGAGCACTGCGCCCTCGTCGACTTCGAGTACACCGGAAGCTACCTACCCGGCTACGACCTCGCGCTGCTGCACATCGTCGGCGCAGCCTCCGCCCCGACCCTCACTGCCGCGATCGCCGAACGCGTGCACACTGCCGACATCACCACCGCCTACTCCGTCAACCTGCTCCTGCTGACCTGCAGAGAGATCCGCCTGCACACTGTGCTGCCAGCACGCGGCGCGACCACGTCCCGGCTCGCGCACCTGCGACAGCTACTCAGCCAGGCACGCCGTGACGTTCAGGCGCTGATGCGATGGGCTTGAACCGCACAACCGCCGGCACGCCGGTCCAGCGCGGCCTCGCGGGCGGCTCACAGGCACCTCCCCCGCTGAGCCGTGACTTCCACCGACTGTGGGGCGCCTACTCGGTCAGCCAAGCGGGGTCCGCCGTCGGGGCGGGCGCGCTGCCGCTGGTCGCGATCCTGCTGCTGGACTCATCGGCTCTGCAGATCTCCCTGCTCGCGGTGATCTCCGGCCTCGCTTCGGCGGTCATCGTCTTACCCCTGGGTCCCTGGATCGAGTTCCGGCGCAAACGGCCCGTGATGATCGGCGCCGACCTGCTGCGCTGCGCGGCCCTGGCCAGCGTCCCCATCGCCGCCGCGCTCGGCGCCCTGACGTACGAGCAGCTGTGCGTCGTCGCCGTCGTGCAGACCGCCGGCTCCATCGTGTTCAGCGCCGCCGGCGGCGCACACCTGAAGCACTTGGTCACCGTCGATCAGCGTGTCACTGCCAACAGCCGATTCGAGACCTCCCAGTGGACGGCGAACAGCCTCGGCTCACCCATCGGCGGTGTCCTCGTGTCCTGGCTCGGCGCTACCGCGTCCATCACCGTCGACGCCGCGAGTTTCCTGATGTCCGCGCTCGGGATCCGCCGCCTCCGCAGCCCCGAACCGCCGCCACCAACGCGCCAACCCGCCCCGAGCCGGGGCCGGGAAGCCATCGAGGGATGGCGGCACATCCTTCACCATGCGGGCCTGCGGGCCCTGTTGATCAACGCCGTCATCTTCGGCGGCGCCATCACGGCCAGCACGCCCATCATCGCGGTGTTCATGCTCCGCGACCTACACCTGGCGCCCTGGCAGTACGGCCTGGCCCTCGGACTGCCCTGCCTCGGCGGCATCCTCGGCTCCCTCACCGCCGGCCCCCTCACCACCCGATACGGCCTCCGCACGGTCCTGCTCACCACCGGCGTCGCCCGCACCCTCTGGATGGGACTCATCCCACTCGCCCCGCCCGGCACACCGGGCCTGATCATCATCACCCTCGCCGACACACTCCTGCTGTTCATGGCGGGATCGTTCAATCCCACCTTCGCCGCCTACCGCATGAACCACACCAGCGAGCACTGCTTGTCCCGCGTCCTGACCGCCTGGTCCATCACCAGCAAACTCACCCAACCCATCGTCATCGCAGCCGCCGGCATCCTCGCCGCCGCCACCGGCCCCCGCACCGCCCTCACGGCAACCGCCGCCCTCACCCTCACCAGCGCCACGTTCCTGCCCTGGAAGACAACCCTGAACAGCCCGCTCCACACCGCCGACGCGAACCCGCCCAGCGGACGTCGCCTACCGGCACGTCGTTCCGGTAGCGCGAGCACCCGCCTACCCACCGCCGTCACGGCCACCGCCACCACACCCAGGGAGAACGCAAAATGAGCGATGACAACCCGCAGCGGCGGACACCCCGCCGGTACACCGGCACCACGACCGATTTCGTGCTGGACGGCAATACGGGACGCCTCACCACGGCCACGTCATCCGGTCAGCTCACCCACGTCGACCTGCGCGTCGGCAAACACGGCTCCACCCTGGCCGGCCTAACCGAAGCGCTGTCCACAGCGATCACCACCGCGCTGCAAGCCGGCGCGCCCCCGTCCGAGTTCGTGGCCCAACTACGGCACACCCACTACACCCCTTCCGGCGCAACCACCGACCCGGACGTGCCACACGCAACCTCGCTGAGCGACTACCTCGCACACCGTCTCCAACGCCAACACATCAGCACCCCGCCGCATCCAGACGCTGCGGAGCTGCCTGGAGACGTCCGAACCAGCCCGCAGCCACAACTGCCCACGGCCAGCTGGGTGCCACACCCCCGCAGCTGACCCGACCTCGATCACCCTCAACCTGGCGGGAGGCAGACAGGGCATGCGGGACGACGAGTTACGCGGCCTGGTTGGCGCGAGTCAGCCGCTGATGCGGGCGCTGCGCACCGTGCGGGACTCGGGCCTACCGGACGCCTGGATTGGCGCTGGTGTCCTCAGGGACCTGGTATGGGACCAACGCTACGGGCACGGATTCGACTTCTCCCAAGCGCGGGACATCGACGTGGCATTCTTCGACCCCACCGACCTGACCCGCACGAACGACGAGCACGCCACCGGACGTCTGACAGCGATCTGGCCCGGACCGCCCTGGGAAGCGAAGAACCAGGCCGCTGTGCACACCTGGTACCCCGCCCGATTCGGAGGCGACGCCGTCCCCGCGCTGCGGAGCATCGCCGACGCGGTCGCGACCTGGCCCGAATACGCTACCGCCGTCGCGATCCGTCTCGACGCCGACGGGCACATCGCTGTCTGCGCACCACACGGACTCGATGACCTTCTCGACGGCATCTGGCAACGCAACCCGGCCCGAGTCAGCCTGGCCGTGTCCGCGCAACGACTAGCGCGGCACCGCCCCGCCCACCGCTGGCCGCGAGTCCGAGTCCTCACCTGACCACCCACGATCGACGCCAGGAGGCTCACCCCGAAATGCTCGACGCCCTCCGAACGGACAACCCGTCCAATCTCACGATCGCTGCCGCCCAACCACTGGTCACCTGCGACGCCACGCTCAACGGCACCGCAATCCGTGCGCTCATGCGGCGCGCGCATCAGCAGGGCGCCCACCTGGTGCAGTTCCCCGAAGGCGCCCTGTCCGGGTACGCCGGGCAGGCCAAGGACCACTTCGCCGGCTGGAACGTCGACTGGACGTCCCTGCGGCGAGAACTGGACAAGACGGCCGCGCTCGCGGGTGAACTCGGCCTGTGGGTGATCCTGGGCAGCAACCACCGACTCAGCGGCGAGCACCGTCCGCACAACAGCCTGTACGTAATCTCCGACCAGGGACGCATCGTCGACCGCTACGACAAGCGCTACCTCTCCCACACGGAGGTCACCCGCTTCTACACCCCCGGCTTCACACCAACCGTCCTCGACATCGCGGGGTACAAGCTGGGCCTGGCACTCTGCATCGAGATCAACTTTCCGGAGCTGTTCCTCGACTACCTCCACAGGGGCGTGGACTGCGTCCTGTTCTCCACCTTCTCCGAAGACCCGATGTTCGCCGTGATCGCCCAAGGCCACGCCGCCACCATGAGCCAGTGGGTGAGCACCTCGGTGCCCGCGCAATGCAGCACCGCCATGCCCGCCGGAATTATCGGCCCACACGGCGGCTGGCTCGCCCGCTGCACACCCGATGGCACCGCCGACCTGGTCTGCGCCACGCTCGACCGCGACGCCCCAGAGCTGCGCATCGCCGTGCACCACGCCCGCCCCTGGCGCGTCACCGCCCGCGAAGGCACCATCTACCGACAGCGGCGCGTGGACGATCCACGCAGCCACAACCGCACCGAGAGGTGACAACGGTGCCGAACCTGCGCCGCCTGCTCCGCGGCCAACCTCAGCTCCCGCTGATGATCGTCGGACATGGCCGCATCGACCACGCCCACCTTCCCGACGGGCAGCGGAAACAACTAAAGGAACTGGCCGCTACCGACACTGCACAATGGGGACTGCTTTTCGTGCTCGACGCCCGGCGGCGCCGCTGGACCCTCTACTCCCCCGACGCGGAGTACGCGGCGCTGTTCGCGCCCGCCGCCCACACCCTGAACCTCGACGTCAACATCTTCACAACAAAGTTCCCCTGCTGGAACAGCGGATGGAGGATCACGTAGCTACGGCACCGGAGGGATCGCCTCGGCTGCGGAGAAGGGATCAACTCGCCCCGGACCGCCGGATCGTCGCTTGCCTGCCCATCGCCGCGCAGCCTTCCACCGCACGCTCAGGTGTGCTGTTAATCGTCGGTCCTGGTCCCGTACCCAAGTAGCTGCATCGCAGCGACGTTGTCGGGCTGGGCCCAGAAGAGCTGGTGTAGCTCGTCGGGCAGCTCGTCGCGATGGGTGCCGGTGAGCCCCTTGCGGAAGAAGCGGTCGTCGGACTGCTGCAGCTCGGTGAACGACGGAATCCGCGCGTCGGCGAGGGGTCGGAGCTGGGGTACCAGCTTTGCCATGACCTGTTCAATGGCCGCTCTCGGCTCGCGGGCGAGCTCCTCGTACCTGAGGACCACCCGGTGAGGTGCCGGTGGCCGCAGCCAGCTCAGCACGTTGCGTCCCCAGCTACCGGTTCCAACCTTGTCCCGCCGGATAATCATAGCGCTCAATTCTGATGGGAACCGTGTGGAGTCCTTCTCGCTGGCCAGGCGGGCCCACGAGACGAGTGCATCGCGGCCGTCTCGGACGAGGCAGATGGCCTTGTCCAACTCATCGACTTGGTCGTCGCGCTGCCGGTGTGTCTTGACGAGGTGCACCTCTTCGGACTCGCGCATGGCATCGATCGCTGCAGGCCGTTCGGTGAAGCCGACCAGATCGGCGCCCAGGCGCTCAGCCACACCGTCGACGTCATAGACGACGGATGTCCGCACGCCGTAGAGCCTGTTGAGGGCGATTCGCAGGAAGGTGTTGCCGGACCGGGGAAACGAGGACACCCAGACAATCACCTGTGCACTCTAGCGAGCGCGACCGCCCGCGTCGTTCACCATGCGCCTGGTCGAGGCCAACGGTGAGGTGTCACCATGCGAATCCTTCACGGCATCTGGGTAGCGTCCGTAAGCGTCATCGCGCGTCCGAGCGGCTAACCCGCACGGTCGTTCTAGCCACGGCCATCCTGAAGTGGTGAGATCTCAACGACCACCATGCCGGTAGTCATCAACGGCACCTGCGCCACAATCTCCCCCTGTGGGCTGATGACACTGGTCGGCCCGTAGCCGACACGATGCTCGTCGCGCTCGCCGGTCACATCAGCTGACACCAACCACATGCCAGTCTCCCGCGCGCGCTCAGCCCGGATCCCGTGGTGCAGGTCCTTCCAGCGCACTGCGGCCTCCCGCCGCATCATGTTCTGAGCTGGCACGAGCAGGACGTGGGAACCCTGCGCCGCCACCGCCGCGGCGGCCTCGGCGAACTGGGTGTCGTAGCAGATGTTGATGCCGTATCTGACGCCCTTCAACTCGAAGGTCGGGTAGGCATCGCCCCTGTCGAGCAGCGCTTCCCCGGGCAGTAGATGGGTCTTGCGGTAGACGCCCACAAGCACACCTTGCGTGACGACGACCGCAGTGTTGCAGTACCTGCCGCCGTTTCGTTCGATGACGCCGAACACGAGGGTCTGCTCGATAGAGCTCAGCCGCTTAAGCACCGACGCGAACCTCGCGGAGCTCAGTTCCATCGCCTGGGTGCGCATATGGTCGTCGTTGACCAGATACCCCTGCAGGAAGCACTCCGGGAATAGCAGGAGGTCGACGTCCTGCGCATCGGCCTGCCGGGCGAAGCCCTCGATACACGTCAGCGCTGCATCGATGTCGCCGAGGAACTCCTGGGTCTGGCATGCACCGATACGCAGCCTCTCCTGCACGCTCTGATCGTAGCGGGACGACGGCGAGGCAGCCGGCGACGACTTTTCGCGTAGTCGTCGACGCGGGTATCGCCCTTACATTGGCAGCACCTCCCCAACGCGTCGACCGTGCCGCGTGCACACCCGTCGCGTAACGCGGGATACAGATCTCCGCAAAATGGTCGGCACAGTACCGCGTTGGCTACGACTTCCGATGCCGGAGCGACGCCCTGCGGCGGAACCTTCTCTAGCTAGGGGCTAAGGATCTCCCTAGCCGGTGCCGGTTCGCCGGTAGCGAGCACCGCCTGCCCACCGCAGTCACGGCCACCGCCACCGCACCCAGGGAGAACGCAAATGAGCGATGACAACCCGCAGGGGCCGGCACCCGCCGCTACACCGACACCGCGACCGACTTCGCTCTCGACAGGCCACGGCACGCCTCACCACGGCCACCTCGTCCAATCAGCTCACCCACGTCGATTCTTAAGGACCACTGCCGATAATCGCTTCGGCTAGGCTGTGGCGCTACCGACGATCGCATCGGAGACCGGGGAACAATGACCGACCAGCACGCGAGCGCGCCAGGCCTCGAGGGTGGCCGGGCCACCTTCTCCCGCATGTACGACTACCTCCTCGGCGGTGTGCAGAACTTCGAGGCCGACCGCGAGGCGGCACGACAGCTCCTCCAGGCGTTCCCAGACGCGGCGGACACGGCCCGGTCCAACCGGCTGTTCCTGTCACGTGCGGTGCGTACCTTGGCCGAGGACGGCATCTGCCAGTTCCTGGATCTGGGATCCGGCATCCCCACTCAAGGGAACGTGCACGAGATCGCCCAGGCCATCGACCCTGCGATCCGAGTCCTCTACGTCGACATCGACCCAGTGGCGGTCGTCGCCTCAAACCAGATCCTCATGGGAAACCCGGCTTGCCGCGCGATCGAGGCCGACTTCACTCACCCCCACCTGATCCTTGACGCGCTCACCGCCGGCGACCTCTCCAACGTGATCGATTTGGACAGGCCCACCGCATTGCTCTACTGCTCTGTCCTGCAACTGGTCTCAGACGATTTGATCGACAGCGTCGTCGCGCCCATCCGCGACCGGCTTGTGCCCGGTAGCGCATTGGTGATCTCTCATCCAGGAACGGCAGTGACGGATGGATACGACGAGTCGAGCCTGTCTTCGGTTGCCGAGGTGTACCGGACCAAGGCTGCCGCCGAGATCGTCATGCGCTCGGACGATCAACTTGCTGCCCTCTTTAAAGGCTTCACCTTTATGGAGCCAGGACTGGTATCGATCAACGAATGGCGGCCCGAGCTGGGCGAGCCGGACCCCTATGTCTCCAAGTCCATGCCTTCACCGATGCGGGGAGCAGTGGCAGTCCGCTATTGACCGCTGGCGGCGTCGGCACGACTACGGCTAAGCGGCAGGCCCGCCTCGGCTATACAAAAACGGCCTAACCGGTCTGCGGCTTAGTGCGTTCCTGACGGATAGCCGCGTCGCCGGCCGATTGGTGGCAGCCTGGATCGGCGCTGGCCTCTTATGGCCATCGGTACGGGCACGGATTCGACTTATCCCGGGGCCCGAGACGTCCGCGTGGCGTACTTCGGCCCGCTGCCGTCGGGATCGCGTCCACACCTTCACGCCGTTCTGCACCGCTATCAGCAGCACGCCCTCGCTGGACCGACCTGGTGGCGCTGGGCGTCGATCAGCCGCGTTATCGACACTGGCTTGAAACTTCGGGCGCGTTGCCAGGGTGCCAGAGTGCGGCGGGACGGCACGGCACTCGGAGCGCGGTTTGACCTATGCCCCGGAACTTGGACCGTCGCCGCGTGGCAGAAGCCGGTGCCCTGGACAGCGAGCCATCGGCGGCGCATCAGGGACGGCCAGAGCCACACCGCTGCTGACGCACTTCCGGATGGGCCAAACCTTGCTTTCGAGGGGTCGTAGGCGTGGTGGGCCGTGGGGAGCATGCCATAAAAGCCAGTAGCCGGCTGCTGTGCGTTACAGACCCCCACCTCGGTGTGCGCAGATCAGCCAAAACGACTCTTCGGCGTTGAAGAAGTCCGCTACGCCTTCGTATGGTCGAGCCTAAGGCAACCCAGAGAAGGGAGATAGCTACCATGCGTAAGGGCGTCGAATGGGACTAAGTGGATGGTGTTGACCTGCTACGATGGATGACTCATTTCGGGAGGCGGGGGATAACGATCGCGGGGTACTAATTGAATCCGATCAGGCGTGACCGATGGGCGTTAGTCCTGCTCAGCACGTCAGGCGTCCTGGTAGCGCTTGCGTGCCTCGCGTGGGCAGTGCGTGAGGCACGGTGGCCGGCACCTCATCAGCAGGTTCATCTGTGGATGGGTGCCGCGCTCATGGCGATGGGAGCCGCTTTTTCGGTTCCGATACGACCGCGGATGTCAGTCCGGGTCACCTTGACGCCAACGGCGTGCCTTGTGTGCGCGGCAGTGCTGCCAACGCCGTGGGTGATCGTGTGCACGGCGGTCGGGGTCAGTGTGGCCCGGCTGGTGACGAGGTACCCCCGCTCCTCGGGCTTGTATAAGGCAGTGCACAACACCAGCATGGACATCTCCGCTGCCGCTCTGGCTGCCTCGGTGATGTATGGCTTCGGTGTCCACCCAAGCCTTGGGGACCCCGCGTCGGCTTCTCATTTCCCTGGGGACCTGCTTGGGTTCCTAGTCGCGGCAGTTGCGGTGCTCTTGTTCGAGGAGTTGACGACCGCGACGGCCGTGACTCTGGCGACAAAGCGACCGATGCCGGTCGTGGTGCGCTATCTCTGGCGAACTCGTTTGGTCGTCGCTGTCGTGGAGATCATCACCGCCGGACTGGTCACGGTGGTCGCTGGACTGGACCGGCGGGCGCTGTTAGCGCTCCCGGCGGTAATGCTCCTCCTGCGGTTCGCGCTCGCGTTTCGGCTGCGGATGGATGAGGAACGGCGGAGTTGGGAGCACTTGGCCGCTCTGAGTGACGCCCTGTCGGCGCGGGATCTGGATGCGGTGCTGCACACCGCCGCTGGTGGGGCAGTCGATCTGTTTGGCGCTCAGTCGGCGGAGATAGAGATCGCTGGCAGCCAACGGCTGGTACGGGCTAGTCAACAGGCCGGCATCGCTCGGGTGGTGTACGACGGTTCGGCCGCCGATGCGCCGGAGGCCGCCGAGACGTGGGCGCCGGTGCGGCATGAAATCGGGGTTGACGCGACCGGGTTGCACGGGGCGATGCGTCTGTACCTGCGCGGGCCGCGTGATGAACTCTCGGCGCGAGAGCGCGTTGCTCTGCGCGCCTTCGCGGCGACCCTTTCTACCAGCCTGGACATCGCCCATGCCTACGGTTTGTTGGCGGTCGAGGCGCGCCGGCACGAGCTGGCGGCGACCACCGACGCGGACACCGCCATGCCTAATCGCGCGGCATTGCTCAGCCGAGTCAGCGAGGCTGCGGTCGGGCCGTGTTATGTGGTGGTCATCCGCTTAGAGAACTATCACTTTTTGGCCGACGCGATCGGCCGTGACCTAGCTGTTGAGTTGCTGAACCGGCTCGCTGCTCGGCTGTGTCACGTCGCGCACGAGCCAACCTCGGCGGTGGCCCGTGTGGGTGACGTGACTCTCGCCCTCGTCACGTGGGGCGTCACGGCGGACACTGCCTACCAACGAGCCTGCTGGGCGGTGGCGGCTCTTCGGCGTGAGGTCAAGATTGATGGGTGTCGGCTGTTGGTGCGGGCGAGTGCCGGGATGACAGCCGGCGCGCCTGAGACCGCCGCGGACCTGCTCGACGGGGCAGATCGGGTGTTGTCGCGGGCCATCAGGCGGGGCGAGGACAGGCTGGTGTCGCGTCAGATGGGCCCGCTGCGTGAATCGTCACTCGCCCGCGAGTTGGGGCAGGCGCGGATGTCGGTCTCATTCGAGGCGGTTGTTGACCTCACTTCCGGCAGGATTGCCATGGTGCAATCCATGCCACGATGGCTGCATTCACGCCATGACGTGCTGGCCGCTGACGAGTTCGCTTACCAGCTCATCGATGACCCCGACAGCCTTGAAGGGCTAGCGCGGCAGGTGTTGACGCGGTCGCTGGCCGCAGCGGCGACCTGGCGCGATGCACTTCCCGAGGCAGCGCTAGTCGTGCCGGTACCGGCTGGCGCCCTCACACCCGCCTTCGCCGAGGCCGTGCGCGACGTGTTGCGCGAGCACGCCGCTCCAGGGAGTTCGCTGGTGCTCGCGATCAGCCAGCCGACGGACCTGCACACACGGGAGGCGGCCGAGCAAATCAGGCAGTACGGGGTGAGGCTGCTGTTGGACAACTACGGCAGCGGTCACGTCGGCCTCGACTCGGTCAACGCCGTGGCTTGGAGTCTGCTGCGCCTGCACCCGGCCTACGCGCTGGACGCCGGCTGGCGACCCGCGCGGTCGGTCATCCACGCGGCGGTGGACCTCGCCACTGATCTGGATCTTTCCGTCATCGCCGCGGGAATCACTGCCGAGGATGAGCGACGCCTGCTCGCCTCGATCGGATGCGTCCTGGGCAGCGGGCCACTGTTCGGAGGCGAGATGTTTCCCAGCCAGATGCGCAGCCACGCCCAGTTGTGGAAGCCAACGGCGCTGGATCCCGGGGCACGCGTATTGCGGCTACACCGCGCTGGCCGATCGGCCGCGCCGCGCCGCGCCTAACGCAAACATCGGTGTGTCGGCCACCATCCTCGGACGCGGTAACGCGTCCGGGTCGCTACCGGCCACCACCGGCACACAACGAGCGATCTCGGCGGCGACCAGCGGGGAATCATGCAGCGCGCGGGCCACGGCGGCCAAGCGACGAGCCTCGGCGCGCACGTCAGGCAGGTCGTGGCGGTCACGGCGCTGCCATGGCAGAGGTGGGTCGTCGGCCTCGGGTGGCAGCGAGGCCTGGCGGCGGCGCAGTGCAACGGCAAAGGTGGCGGCTTCCGCGACGGCCGCGACAGCGTCGTCATCGAGCCGGTGACGCTGAGCGCTACGGGTGGCACTGGCGTACACCTGAGGACTGCACCATGGGCGTAACACCCGCAGCGCCTCGTGAACCTCGATGACCGTGCGGTGGCGTTGTCGCCTGCCGCCGGCTTCGACGGCGACCGGCACAGCGGTGCTCGTGCTGATGATCACGGCATCGGGCATGCCGGTGCGCAGCGTCATCCACAGGCGGTGAACGTGCCAGTCGGTGCTTCGGTCGGCCCACCAGTCCGATGGCCCGCTGGGCAGCCGGATGGGTGGAAGGACGCGCCCGGCGCGAGTAGACGGTCGTGTGGCACCGACGGCCGCTCGCATCAACTGCTCGTGAAGCAGATCGGCGGCCAGTTCGGCCTCGGCCTCGACGGCCGGATCGACGTGGTCGTTCAGCACATCGCCGTCGTGATCGAGGAGATAGTGCCCGAGTTCATGCAGAGCGCTCTGGTCGAACGCGAGCGCCGGCATCGCCACGTCGACGAGGATGTGATCCACACCGTCGCGCGCGACGATCACCCCCGGCGGCAGGTGAGTGCCCAGCTGCACCGCGTGCACCTTCAGCGGACGGCCCCGAGCTCGCCCAATCGCCTCGCACCAGGCCTCCACCGTGTACGGCTCACACGGTGGAGGCACACCCGCGTTGCGCAGGCGCCGCGCGACCCGAACCCTGGCGAAGATCATCTGCGCCTCCTGACACTACGATCAGTGCCGGACGAAAGATCAGAGTGTAGCCGCTCCGACTACGCTCGCGGCTACCACGAATTCGTTGGGGCGCATCAGCAACGGATGATCGTTTACGCTCCGACTCCACACTCGACGGCAGCGGCACGCCGTCGGATGCACACGCAGTCTCGGGGGCATCGGTGACTGACCAGCACAGAAGCACACAAGATCCCGTCAGTGGTGGGGCCACCGTCGCCCGGGTATACGACTACCTACTCGGCGGCAAGCAGAACTTCCCAGCCGACCGCGAGGCCGCACGGCAGCTCCTTCAAGCCGTGCCGGAGGCAGCAGACATCGCCCTATCGAATCGACTCTTCCTGCGTCGCGCGGTGCGCACGCTGGCCCAGGACGGCATCCGGCAGTTCCTCGACCTGGGCAGTGGCATCCCCACACAAGGCAACGTCCACGAGATCGCACAAGCCACCGATCCGACCTGCCGAGTGCTGTACGTCGACATCGACCCAGTCGCGGTGATCGCCTCCAACCAGATCCTCGTCGGCAACCCCACCTGCCGCGCGATCGAGGGAGACTTCACCCGCCCCGACCAGATCCTCGACGCGCTCTCCGGCGGCGACCCCGCCACCGTGATCGACCTCGAGCAGCCCACCGCGTTGCTCTACTGCGCGGTTCTGCAGCAGGTATCCGGCGACCAGATCGACGACGTCGTCACACCGATCCGCGATCTACTCGTCCCCGGCAGCGCAATGGTCATCTCCCACTTGAGCGCGGCGGCGGTAACCGACAGGTACGGCGACTCCACCATCGACAAGGCCAAAGGGGTGTACCGCACCCGAGCCGCCACCGAGATCAACCTGCGCACCGACGCTCAGCTCACCGCCTTGTTCGGCGACCTCGCCATGGTTGAGCCAGGGCTGGTGCCGCTCAATGACTGGCGGCCCGATCTCAGCGAGCCGGACCCCTACGGCGGTGCGCCCACACCTTCTCCGATGCGGGGCGCTGTCGCGATCCGTCACTGAACGACCCTGAACCCAAGGTCACGATTCAGCCCGGCCGGTCCGGCGCTGGAGCTCTCAAGCCGAGCGTTTGACGGCTTCAGCGCCCGCACCCACCCTACGTCGGCCTGCCGCACGACGCCGCCTCCGCCGATCAGCCCGCTGACGCCGGCGGACAGGGGGTAAGCCCACCTAAATCGCGGAGCACCGCGCCCTACGGATGGCGCTTCTCATTCCGCATGGGGCTGACAAGCCGTTTGCTGACTGTCCTGCTGAGCTTCACGCCGGTTGATAGCCCGGAACAACCCGCGCCCGCCGACGCCACGCTGGTGTTGCGCTCACGCACCCGGGCTAAGCAGAAGCGTGTACCGCACTCAGGCCGCCACCGAGATCACTCTGCGCACCGACGAGCAACTCACTGCGCTGTTCGGCGACCTCGCCCTCATCGAGCCAGGACTTGTGCCACTCAACCGCTGGCGGCCCGAGCTCAGCGAGCCGGACCCATACGCCACGGCGCCTACACCGTCACCGGTGCGAGGTGCTGTGGGGATCCGCTACTGAGCAGTCCGGCGATCGGCTTCGGCCTGCGGCGTTCTCATCGGTGACCATGCCGGCGGATCTACAGCTGCCACGTTAAGGGCCATTGCCGCCGCGCACGCTGCCCTCCCGGCGCCCCGCGGCGGCAGCCGACTGTCTCTCGACAGCGAATCGCGCGGCCGAAGCCCTAGCGAAAGATCCGCAGGCCGACTCGCATCGCCTCGTCATCGGCTCACCCTCGGGCAGACACATGAGCACGGGCAGGGCGTCGTTTCGCACTGCTCGCACGACCTCCGGCACCCCTGGTCGGCCATACCGGTGTGCATCGCGCCAGCCGTAACCTGGCCGCAGATCCCCAGGTGAGTGCGCTTCTCTGGGTCTGTTGACGGCTCGGTGATGCTGCCAGACCTAGCCAGAAATATGGACACCGCGCTCGAGTACGTGCTGAATTGAACCCACTGGTGGCCGCGCCACCGACGCGAATAAGAGCAACTTCCCGAGAACCTGCCGCAAATCGCGCGTAGGGCAATCGCTCACGTCCGAAACAGGTAACAGAATGACGCTTCCGTCAATTCAATCTCCTATCTCGTCACGTTTGTACCGCCGCTCGTCCGCCGGGACGGTGCTCTGCGCCTTCGGCGTCGTGGGACTAATCGGAGCAGGGTGCACCGCGAAGGACGACGTACCCGCGGCCGCGACCCCGCCCGGCCAGGTAGCTCATTCGAGCGCGCCGGCCACGCCCGCGCCTCCGGCAGCTTCCTACCGGCCGGTGGACGCACTGTGCACGCGCCTCGACCTGCAGGCCGTCGCCGACATGGCCGGTGAAGTCGGCACCCCGCAGGACACCTCCCGCACCGCGGGCGGCACTGCCACCTTGGCGTGCGCGGTCACCGTCGGGCACCTCCCCGACGGCGTTGTCGTGACGGTCCGCGCGGACGTCGGCGCGCCCGAATCCGGGCAGCTGATGTACGAGGGTCTGCGCCAGGTGCAGGAGGCTGGCGGTCCGGTCACTGAACTGCCCGGCATCGGCGCCGCCGCCTACACCTACACGGACAAGGCGGCTGGCACCTACGTGGTGGCCTACGACGCGAACCTGTACCTCACCGTCGGCGCGGCACCTTTACGCATCGCAGCGGCTCTGCCCGCTGACCTGGCCAAACGGCTGAGCGCCGTCGTCTCGTCCGCAATGAAGACCCTGCGCGCCTGAGCACCCCTGCGCAGGCCGATGCCCCCTGCGCAGCAACTGACTGGAGGCCCCAGAGATGCTCACGTCACCCCTGCCGCCGGTACTGCCCGGGAGCGGCGCCGACGACTATGCCCGCTACATGCGCACCGACGAACTGCTCGCCCTGCAGAGAGGGCCGGCGGAATGGGTGCATCCTGACGAGCTGCTGTTCCAGATCGTCCATCAATCCAGCGAGTTGTGGCTCAAGCTCACGCGCTCCCACCTGTCTCGCGCGCTCACCCACGTCGGCGCTGGAGAGGTGGGCGCGGCTGAGCTGCTAATTCGCCGGGCTGCGGAGGCGCTGCGGTTGATCACCGAGCATCTGCACATCCTGCGGTCGCTGCCACCGGCGCAGTTCGCCATCATCCGCCCCGTACTCGGCACCGGATCCGGATTCGAGTCCCCCGGCTGGCGGCTGCTACGCACCGCGAGCACCGAGCTGGACATCGCCTTCAGCCGGCTACTGTCCTCGCTGCGCCTCACCGCGACCGACCTGTACCGGGGCACAGCACCGTCGGATCCGCTGTATCGCCTGGCGGAGGCGCTGGTGGAATGCGACGAGCGGATCGCGTTGTGGCGCACGGAGCACTACACCGTCGCCACCCGAGTCATCGGCCAGGGAGTGCTCGGCACCCGCCACACACCGGTCGACAGCCTGAGCAAGCTGATCAGCCACCGACGGTTCCCCACGCTGTGGGAAGCCCGTGCGGCACTGATGGACGCGACCGCACCGGCTGCATGCCCGGGACAGGTTCAGCGGTGACCGCCGCGACTCTCACGATGCCCGCGGCGCTGCGGCAGCGGCTGGCCGCGCCGTCCAGCGGAGCCC
Source organism: Micromonospora sp. NPDC048839 (assembly GCF_040649915.1). Lineage (NCBI taxonomy): Bacteria > Bacillati > Actinomycetota > Actinomycetes > Micromonosporales > Micromonosporaceae > Micromonospora > Micromonospora sp. NPDC048839. The sequence continues at coordinate 21,131 of NZ_JBEZGL010000033.1, read as the reverse complement.
ACCTGGCGGCGTGCAGCATCGCCCCCCGCACCATTGACGTCGACCAGGCCATGGCCCAGATGCTCGAGGACCTGTCCCGGCCCGGCTTCTGGGACGCGTGCGAGCAGAAGGTGGCGCAGGCTCGCCGCCTGTTCGCACAGCTCATCGGCGCTGATGTCGACCAGATCGGCATCATGCCCAACGCCAGCATCGCTGCCCACCAGGCCGTCACCGGCCGCCGCTGGCGACGACGCCGCGACATCCTGACCAGCACCGCCGAGTTCCCGGGGATCACACACGTGCTGCTGGCCCAGCCGGGAATGCGGGTGCGCTGGTGCGGCACGGTAGGCGGAGCCGTTCGGACGAGCGACTACCTGTCACAGATCACGCCGCGGACCGCCCTGGTGTCGGTGCCCGCCGTCACCTACCGCGACGCGACCCGCCTCGACGTATCCCGGATCGCCGCCGCCGCGCGAGAGGCCGGCGCGGAGGTCCTCATCGACGCGTACCAGGCCGCTGGCGTGATGCCCGTGAACGTCAACACGATGGGCTGCGACTACCTCGTCACCGGCGCCAGCAAATATCTGTTCGGGCTGCCCGGGCTCGCCTTCATCTACGCCCGCCACCCAGGGGGACCGCCGCCCACGCTCACCGGGTGGCTCGGCCGCACCGACCCCCACGCGATGCGGGCGACCATCCTCGACTCGCCGATGACCGCCAGGCGTTACGAGACCGGCACTCCCGCCGCAGCCGCCGTGTACGCCGCCGTCGCCGGCCTGACCCTGGTCGGTGACCTTGACCTGCAACGGGTGCGTCACCACACTCAGCGGCTGATCGCCACGACCGCCCAGCGCCTCGCAGCCCAAGGCGAAGTCGTCCGCCTGGCCGCCAGCGTGGATGCGCAAGGCGCCCACCTGGCGATCGTCGAGCCACGCGCCGAGGCGATGGCCGCCTGGCTCGGACACCGCGGCGTCATCACCGCACCCCGCCACGACGTCCTGCGCTTGGCCACCCACGCCTACACGATCGACAGCGACATCGACGTCGCGTGCGAGGCGATCGCCGCCTACCGGTACCGCGCCCGGGTCCTCTCCGGTGCACGCCGATGAACGCCGACGCCCTGCGACGGTGGCTGGCTGAGCCACGAACCGCCGCGTACCGCTTCCCGGTCCACGCCGTCATCGACGCATACCAGCACTACGGGAAGCACACCGTCCCCGCTGAATGGACCGTGCTGCTGCGCTGCGCCCGCGATCGTCTACCCGAGGTGCCAGACCCGAACGAGCTTCTGGCCACGCTCCTGAACATCCTGCTCGACAAATCCGACGGCCGCTTCGACTACCGCAGCTACCTGGCCTTGCCGCTGATACCCATACCCGATCCGGACGACAGCCCTCAGCCGGCCCATCGGCTGCTGGCCCGCCGCGACCGACTGCACACCCTTCTGCTGACCGACCTCATCGCCTTCGAGCTACGCGCCCTGGACACCACCAGCGCGCCCCTACCCCTTCAGCGCCCTGACCTAGCCCTCGTCACCAAACGTCTACGCCACGCCGTGCGCGCCGCGACGCCCGCGCTGCGACGGCTCAGCTTCGTCATCCCCGACGCCGGCAGCCCGCTCGCGAATGCCCGGCGGCTGGCCGCGTCGGTGGCGATCAGCCAGGGCACCAGCGCACAGCAGATGCTGCGGACCACCATGCTGCCGGTCTCACGAGTCCACGACGAGTGGATGTTCATCCGGGTGCTGCAGACATTCGAGCTGACCTTCGGCCTACTCGCCGTGGACCTCGCCGCGATCATCACCGCGGCACACGGTGGGCAGCTGCCCACCGTGGGCGTGCGCCTGTCCTTCGCCGCCGCGCTCCTGCGGGAAACAACACCCCTGTGGTCCCTGCTGGCCACCATGCAACCGGCGGCGTTCCACACCTTCCGTGTCCACACCGACGGGGCCAGCGCCATACAGTCCCGCGCCTACAAACTGTGCGAGTCGCTGTGCCGCACACCCGACCCGGACCGCCTGCACTCCGCGGCGTACCTGTCGGTGCCCGACGTGCAGGCCCGTATCAGCAGCGGGCAGGCCACCATCGCCGACCTCCTCGCCGCCATCCACAGCGACGAGCGCGCGCTCGCCGAACAGCCAGTCCTCGCCGACGGGCTCCGAGAGTTCACCGCCGCCGTCCACCAATGGCGCCGCACCCACTACCGCCTCGCCGTACGGATGCTGGGGACCGACCAACGCGGCACCGGCGACACGCCAGGAACTCCCTACCTGCTCCGCAGCCGCGACACTCCCCTGTTCGAAGGCCCCGACGCCACAGACCCGTCACAGGCCAGCCGATGAGCGTGCACCCAACGCCAGCATTTCTGGCCGGCAGCACGCACCACGACCTGCTCGCCGAAGCCCACGGCTTTCTGAGTCAGCGCCACGCTGAAACCGGCACGTCGGGGCTCACACGCCGGTGGCGCGACGTTCGTGACGAGATCCGCACAACGGGAACTTGGCAGCCGACCTACGACGAGCTGGCCTACGGGGCGCGCGCCGCCTGGCGCAACTCCGGCCGCTGCATCGGCCGGCTGCGGTGGCCCAGCCTGATCGTCCGCGACCGCCGCCACGCCACCACCCTCGACGAGGCCACTCGGGAGCTCACCGCGCACCTCGACGAGGCCGCCAACGGCGGACACGTCCGCTCCGTCATCACCGTCCTCGCACCCGCCACCGGCACCTCGGCCCCTCCCGTGCGCATCGTCAGCACCCAACTGGCCCGATACGCGGCATGGCGCACCAACGACGGCATCCTCGGCGATCGCGCCAACCTGCCTCTGACCAACGCCGCCTTGGACCTGGGCTGGCCAGGCCCCGCTCGGCGCGGCGCTTTTGACCTTCTGCCGTGGCTGGCCGTCACCGCTGACGGACGGCTGCACCTGCTACCGACCGACCCGGGCCGGATCCGCGAGGTACCGATCGAGCACCCCGAGCATCCGTGGATCGCCGGCCTCGCTCTGCGGTGGCCCGCCATCCCCGTCGTCAGCAACATGATGCTGCACCTCGGCGGACTGCGGTTTCCCGCACCATTCAGCGGCACCTTCATGGCCGGCGAGATCGCCACCCGCAACCTCGTCGACCACCACCGCTACAACCTGCTCCCCACCATCGTCGCCGGCCTCGGTCTGCGCCCTGACGATCGACTACGTGCCGACAAAGCGCTGCTCACGCTCCATGAGGCGGTGCTGCACTCCTTCGAGGCCGCAAGGGTGGCCATCACCGACCACCACCGCGAAAGCCGCCGCTTCGCCCGCTTCGTCGCCAACGAAGAGGCAGCGGGACGCCGCGTGACAGGCGACTGGAGCTGGCTGAACTCCTACCCCATGACTCCCCAGGACCCCTCCTGGAACCGCTACTACGACACCAGCCAACCCACCCCGGCATTCCTGCCGGACCCGCACTGCCTCGCCCTCACCGCCGGTCACCCCAACCCCGGCCAAAGACCCTCGCCGCGTCAGCACGCCGATGTCCCCCCGGCCGCTGCCGCTCCACCCAACCAATCCAGGGAGGACACGTGTCCACACGCTCATCTACCCGAACCCACCACTGGCTGACCCGCCTGGCCGCGATCGCGGTCACGCTGCTGAGCACCACCGCCGGCCTCGTCGTCACCTCCGCACCCGCGCAAGCGGGCGGCTGCCGCGTCGCTCCGTACAGCGGCTACCCCAACTACAGCGACCTCTACATGCTCTACGACGGCGTCGAGATCATCAGTCAACCGCAATACCCGAAATACCTCACCACGACCAGCCAGTGCAGCGACATCCAGATCCGCAACACCGGCGACAACGACAACTACGGGCCCTTCGACGCCTGCATCAACTTCTACGGACGCGCCACCTGCAACTACTGGACGCACGTGCCCGTCGGCCAGTGGCGCAACCTCGCGACGAACGTGAAGGACGGCACCAAGTTCTACATCTGGATCCGCATCGACTTGGGCAGGTGGTACGGCTTCAAGGCCGCCGGCGACTGGTGACCGATCGCTGGGGGTCGCCGCGGGCGGCCCCCAGCGTTCGGGTCGACGACAGCCTGCGCCCGCCGACCGCGTTCGCAACCAATCCGGGGCACACCTAGTCGAGGGTCTCCCAGGCCAACGCACTTGGACGTTGCCCATCGCTCGTGAGGAACTGCCGGGCGGCTTCCCGGGCGCTCGCGTTAGTCACTCTGGTGCGCTCGGGCCACGCGTCGGTGGGGGTGCCGGCATAGTCGAACGTGAACGGTGGCCCGGCTTCAAGATCCGGCTCGTATCCCCAGGCGCTGCTGCCATCGGCGCCGACGTGATAGACGAACGACCGTTGCGGGTGGCCGACGCAGATGTCGAGCATGACCGGGAAATCCGCTCCGCTGGGAGCGACGAGGGTAACGCAGTAGGGCAGGCGTTCGGGGTGGTCCCGAGCGACGCTGCTGAGCGTGGCGTCGAGTTCGGCGACGGTCGTCACGGACACCGCGCCGTCACCGCGTCCCCAGGTGATGTCGATGCTCATCGCCGGATCCCTTCTCCTGTTCCGACGTACAGCTTATGGAGCCACGTCCGGTCGCCGTCGGTGAGGAACACCGTCAGGCGAGTTCCCTCCGGCAGGATCGTGGCGAGGATCTTCTCGCAGACCAAAGGTCGCACCGGGTCGTCACATGGAGTGTGGTTGAGCACGAGGACCGCCTCCTCTGGGCCGCCGCGACGACGAAGAACGGCGGCGGCCTGCGCCTCGGCGTGATCCATGACCGTGGCCTGGGCCAGCGGCGGTTTCAATCCCACCCCGGCGGCGGGAAGCCGGCCGACACGCAGCTGGCGGCTGCGAAGCCGCCCGTCAGGCTCCGCCGAGAAGTCAGAGTCATGGATGACCGCGCTGTCGGCGAGGAGGACCGCTTCGGTCTTGTCGTGCGCACTGGTGCGACGCGCCAGGCTCGCAGCTGCCCGAAGGACAACTTGTGGTGTGTCAGGCGATGCGGGTGGTCGACGGTTCTCGTCGCCACCCGCCGTCAATTTCCCAGCCCACCCAACCCTCTCACCCGGGCGAGGATGTCCTGCACCTTGCTGGCTGACTGCGCGACCGCCACGCTCACGCCGTCAAGCTGACGTGCGCTGCGGTCGACCATCTCCGCCGCGCTGTGGTCGGCGGCGCCGTGCAGCGCCGCTTGAATCAACGCCCGCGCTTGGTGAAGTTCAGCGCCGGCTGCCCGGATCAACTCTCGGGACCGATCGAGATGAACTTTCGCCTGGAGAAGCCGAGTCATCAGTTCCGCCGCGCTCACCGACACACTGTCCCAAAACATCGATGCTCATGCGATGGGCGGTCAGCGCATACGTCGGGCCGCAAGCGTGCCAAGGGCCGGCGCTATCGCGACGACGGCCAGCGCGACGGCCGGGCCCCACGTTTGCCACAGGGTGGCGCACAGCGCGGTGCCGCAGCCGCCGCCAAGGAACGTCGCGAGAGTAAGGAGACCGCTTACGCCGCCGCGGGATTCGACGGCGGTGTGGGCGGTGACGTGGGCGGTGAGCAGCATCTGGGTGATGGCCGAGGCGGTGAACGCGGCGGTGGCCGCTGCGACGATCGCCCAGGGGCGCGGGGTGATCGCGGCGTTGAGCATCGTGGCGGCGAGGATCACGCTCACCGCGGCCAGGACGTGCCGTGCGGGCAGGCGGCGAGCGGCGAGGGCGGCGAGTCGGGCCAGCGCCGCGCCGATCACCGCGCCGGGTAGCAGGAGCAACCCAATCTGCATGGTGCTGTAGCCCTGCTGGTTGAGCAGGTGAGGTGCGGTGTAAAGGACGACGAACAGAGCGGCGTACACGCCGGCGCCGACGATGGTGGCCTTGTGGAACCAGCCGGCGGACAGGATCCCGCGGGTGAGGAACCCGCCCGGGTGTATGCGGGTGCGCGCGGTCAGGCCCAGGGCGGCGGCTGCGGTGGCAGCGGCGAGTATCGCGGTGGTGAGCGCGCTGGTGTGGGGTGCCGTTTGGGCGGTCAGCAGCAGTCCGGCGGCGACGGCCGCGAGGAGTCCAGCGCCCGGCCAGTCGAGTCGGTCATGCTGCGTGCGTGGCGCGGTGAGGGGCCAGCATGACGGGATCGCGGCGATGGACAGCACCGGCAGGATCAGCGCCGCGCGCCATGACCAGTGCGCCGCGAGCGCGCCGGCCAGCGGGGCGGTCGCGGCGAACCCGGCCATGCAGGCGCCGAAGGTCGCCATGCTGGCCCGTCGGTGGGCGGCGGGTAGGCGGGCTGTGCTCGCGAGTGCCGCTGCCATGACCGCTCCGGACCCTGTCGCGAGCAGGACGCGGCCGATGACGACGGTGTTCAGGGTGGGGGCGACCGCGCAAATCAGGGCGCCGAGTGTCAGCAGTGCCGCGGCGCTCAGGAGTACCCGGCGGGTGCCCCACAGGTCGGTGAGGCGTCCGGCGGTGACCGCGCCGACGCCGACGCCTGCGGCGTATGCGGTCAGGATCCACGCCAGCCCGGCAGCGTTGGCGTGGAGATGGGTGGCGGCGTCGGGAAGCGCGACGGCGGCGGCGCTGACTCCGTAGACAGCGGGCCCGTACAGAACACCCAGCTGCCACCCCGCAGGCGAGCCGCTACGGACGACAGTGCTGGCCGTGGAGGTCAAGGTCAACGTGCTGGCGGGGGCCGTCATCGGATCCTCACTTCCTGAGCCGGCGCGTAGGCGTGCGCGTCATCGAACGGGTTATCCACAGGCGTCGGCGGCTGTGGATAAAGGTGTGGGGTGGGTTCCCGACGTCGGTGTGCCCAGACAGCGGCGGCCACGACGGCAGGTGCGAGCAGGAACGCCGCGCTGAGGGCGGCCACCGCGGCGACGGCGAGCGCGGCCACCGCCGCGCAGGCGCGCTGGCGTGGTGCGGGCAGCAGACGCACCGCCGCGGCGAGGCCGAGCACCGTGACGCAGGCCAGGAGCGCGGCGAACAGGCGCATCAACGTCTCCACGGTGATCACGCGCGGTGCCAGCGCGGCGGCGACCGCGACGACGGCGGCGGCGCCGGCCTGCGCCGCGACGCCGCGTCGGGGCGCGCCGTCGCTGGTCACGACCGCGAGACCGTGAGGCAGGATGCGGTGACGGGCCAGAGACACGCCCGCTCGCGCGCCGGCGGCGACGAAGGTGACGCTGGCCGCGACGGTCAGCAGCACCGCCGCGCCCGCTACCGCCCCGGGCGCCCACGGCTGACCGGAGATGGCGAGCAGACGCATCAGCGGCACTGTGGTGTCGCCGGCCTGGTTGCCGAGGACTCCGACGGTGCAGATGGCCAGGCCCGCGTAAAGCACCACGATGATGGCGAGGCTCGCCGCGGCAGCGCGGCGCACCTGCCGCGGGTGGGCGAACTCGGCGCTGAGGTTGGCGGTGGCCTCCCACCCACAGATGGCGGTGAACAACACGGCGACGGCACTGCCGACCCCGGCCGCGCCGTGAGGCGCGAACGGGCCGATCCGCTGCGGGTCGACGTGCGGGCCGGCCACCATGATGACGGTGACGAGGAGCGCGACCAGGGCGCCGGTGAGCGCCAACTGCAGGCGCCCGGACACATGCAGGCCCACCATGTTGGTCAGGAACACGACGGCCAGGAGCCCGGCCGCGATCCCCACCGTCGTGGCCGGCGGGGTGTGCAGTGCGGTCGCGGTGTAATGGGCGCCCGCCACCGCGCCAGCGACCACCCCGACCGGAACCGCCGTGTACAGCCAGCAACCAACGACCGCCGCGGCCCGGTCGCCGAACGCCCGGCCGGTGAACGCGGCGACACCGCCGGTGTCCGGGTAGCGGGTGCCGAGGTCCGCGAACGTCGTCGCGATCAACGCGGACAGAGCGAGCAGCGCCGCCCACGCCAGCAGGGACGCCGGGCCGGCGGCGCGCACCGCGACCGCTGGCAGGACGAGAACTCCGGGGCCGAGGACGGCCCCGACGCACAGGGCCGTGCCCCGCGCCACACCGATACCGCCGCTCATCGGGTGCCCCCGGCATGCGGGCCGCCGTTGGGACGGCGGGTGCGTTGGGCAAGGAGCCTCAACGCCCGGGCGAAGTCCTCCTCGGTGGGCATGCCCGGTGCGGCGAAGAGGGTCGACTGCTGGGCGTCAACGCGCCGCCGCAGCTGCCCCGCAAGGTCCAGGCCTGCCCGGGTGGGACGCACGACGGTACGCCGCAAGTCATGCTCCTGCAGTTCACGCCGGACCAGGTCACGGTCGCTGAGCAGACCGAGGGCGTTGGTGAGGGTCGCCCTGGCGATCCCGATCTCCGCCGCGATGGCCGGCGGCTCCAGCACGTCACAAGCACAGACAAGGACCAGCACGTCGTAGGTGGTCCACGTCAGGTCCGCCTCCCGCAGCACCGTGCGCTCAAGGAGCGCGCGGACGGTGTTGGCGGTGCGGCACAGTTGCGCCACCGGGTCGGACTCCGGGCGCGACGCCGCGCGCCGGTTGGTCATGTGCCGGTGCACACCTGTCACCCGGCGTGAGGTGGTGGCGCTCATCGTGACCACCGGCGCTGGCGCGCACGGCGCACGGTCTGCCGATCGCGTCGCCGTCTTTCGCGACTGCGCTTGGCGGGTGTGGGCTGCGGTGAGCTCCCGCGTGACTGCGGGAAACGTTGACTGGGCATGGTGAACCCCGTTCATCCGTATGTTGTCGACCGTCGCTGGTGTGCGGTCTCTGGCCCTACGTCAGGGCGCGCGTGATCGGCGTCTGTCGGCGGTGTCACCGCCCGTGGCAGCGCTCCAGGACGCGGTCCTACGAGCCCGCTGCGACGCGAAGCTTCTAGTGATCGCCCTGCGTTGCGGTGAGTTGCCGCAAATGACTCGGACCGCCACCGGAGGGCATGCCGGTGCTCCTGATCGCGGTCCTGTCGCTACCGCCGTAGATCAGGCGTGCGGGGAGGAATCATCCGCTGACATGGGCGGGGCGCCGAGTGCGGCGTTGACCCGCTGACCGAGCAGGCGAAGTTGGTGATGGACGTCGACCAGCGCTGCCCGGCGTGACGCGGTGGGCCGGCGTTGCGCGGTGTCGACGAGAGCGTCGATGTCGACGCGCAGCTGGGCGAGGCTGGCGCTGATAGCGGTCAACGGCGCCTCGAACGCGGTGGTCGAACTGGTCCGTCGCCTAGTGACACCTCGCCCGGCAGTGCGTCGCCGGACCAGCAGGTGCGGATCGTTGGCCGTGCGGGCCTGTCGTTGTCTGATCACCGCTGCCTCTTTCCTAGTCGCCACATCAGGGCCACCGTTGCCTGGTTCCGCGCCGAGCGGGGCCTGTGGCAGCGAGACACCGTGTGAGCGGTGGGCATGTCGTGGGGTGGAGGACCGGCGGGAAGGGCCCCTCTCCCCGCCCGCCGGCTCCCCCGGCCCATCACCTCACCGGCACGGGGGGCCCGATGAGGTGATGAGCTGGTGAGGCAGCTCCTGCTCGACCGTCTGCGCCTACTCAGGCGCGTCGGCCCGCACGACCGGAGTCATCGCGGCTCCGCCTGTCGGTGCTGGCGCGATCCACGCGTCGACCAGTTGACCTGCCCCAACAGCGACGGCGCGTCCCCTCCGACGCCGTCGCCCGCACATCCGGGTGGCCGCATGGCGCACACCACCCCGATCCGCTACGCTCCAACCAACTTCAGTTCGATTAGCACCGAACCGTAGTTGCCGAAGCGGTACGGAGAGCTAAACACGGAACACCGAGCGCGTCAACTGTGGTTCGCTCGCAAACCAACCAGAGTTGGGAGGGCTGCGTGAGCGACACGCCTGCCGAGCAAGCCGAGGACGCCACCTCCCGGCTGATCCAAAGTCGGCTTCGCGAACTCTTCGAAGCCCGCGGCGAGGACCGGCCGCCCTACACCGAGACCGAAGTCGCCCGGGAACTCAAGCAACGCGGATACCCGATCACCCCGGAAGGCATCCGCGTTCTCCTGCGCTCACCCAAGATCAACCCCAAGGCCACCACGCTGGTCGCCCTCGCCGAGTTCTTCAGCGTCCCGGCCGGCTACCTCCTCGGCGACGACGACGTCGAACTGACAAGCCGCGAGGCACGAGTCATGGCCAGGTCCTTCGACAAACTTCTTCCCAGAACCCGCAAAAGCCTCGCCCGAGTCATCGACGAGTTCATGCGCCTGGAGGAAGCCGCGCGCGACAAGGACCCCGACTCACCACACCCAGAGGTATAAGCCCGCGCAGTTCCGAGATCCCCTCACAAGACCGATTGCAGTCCACCAGGACGCTTGAATTTGTCCTGGTGAGCGAGTTCAGCAACGCACCACGAGGCCCTTGATCTCCCACAGCCCGCAGCGGCCTCCGCTTAGAGTGACGAAGTGACCGGCATCGAGGACGTGATCAATGCGCTGCTATTCCGACAGCCGAAGTGGTCCCCGTCCGCGGGTAGCAGCGTCGAGCGACTCGGCAACGGCGAGTTCCACGTGGACTACCACGATCCCGACCACGTCTATCTCGTTACCGTGCGCCACATACCGCGGGTCAGGCTGCCGCTAGAACACCCGGTCCGCCCGTAGGTTTCCCGACCATTCGGGGATGCGGAACAGAAATCCGAACCAGTTCTCGCCACGACGGCCGAAGCCGGGCCAGGAGATCGTGCCGGCGAGACGCGGTAAGTGGCACTCCGGGCCACTCTCCTCTCGGATCTCCCGGCGCATCCCGGCAACCACGTCCTCGCCGGGCTCCAGCTTCCCACCCAGCCCGTTGTGGTAGCCGAAGTGCACGTCGTCGGGTCGCTTGCCGCGCCGGATCAGCAACACCCGCTCGCCGTCGGGATGAAGGACGTAGCCGAGTGTCGCGAGGATGGCCTGCACCCGTCTCAACCTACGTGGCTCGACCACCAACGTTTCAGCATAGGCGGGGATGGTCGGGCCGGCGGGGTTGATACCGCAGATCACTTCGTAAGCCAGTGCGGCGAGGTCCGATTGCGAGGCAGACCGCTTCCACACCAGGAGAGTCGGTCGGCCGCTACCCGACTGGGTCGGCGCCGGCCCCGGACGATGTCATCCACGCCGCGAGGGAGAACCTAGGCGCGCGAGCGCGGGGGGACAGATGGTGAGGTCATGGTCAGGTACCGGAAGCCAATTTCGATGAGTCTGTCGGCGTTGAGGCAGTGTCGTCCGTCAAGGACGAGTGGTGAGCGCATGGTGGGGGCGAACTTCGCCCAGTCGAGGTCGCGGTAGTGCATCCATTCGGTGGCAACCACGATGGCGTCGGCGTCGTCGAAGACGTCTTCGACGCGGTCGGCGAGGTGCACGGCGAGGGTGGGTTGTTCGCGGCGGAAGCGGTCGGCGGCGACGGGGTCGTGCAGGGTGATTCGGGCGCCGCGTTCGAGGAGCAGGTTCGCGATGTCGATGGCCGGTGAGTCACGCAGGTCGTCGGTGTCCGGCTTGAACGCGAGGCCAAGGATGCCGATCTTGCGGCCTTTGACGATGTGAAGCTCGTCGAGGAGCCGGTCCACGACCTTGGTGCGCTGGCGGTGGTTGACATCGCGGGCGGCGGTCACGATCGGCATGGCGAGGTGATACTCGTTGGCGGTGGCGATGAGCGCGGCGGTGTCTTTGCCGAAGCAGGATCCGCCCCAGCCGATGCCGGGGTTGAGGAAGCGGGGGCCGATGCGGGCGTCGAGGCCGGTGCCGCGGGCGACTTCGCGGACGTCAGCGCCGACCTTGCCGGCGATGGCGGCGATCTCGTTGATGTAGCTGATCTTGAGGGCGAGGAAGGCGTTGGCAGCGTATTTGATCAGCTCGGCGGAGGCCAGGTCGGTGGAGACCAGAGGCACGGCGCTCATGGCGGCTGGGCGGGGCAGCACGGTGGGCGGGGTGAAGGACTGGTTGAGGATGGGTCGGTAGAGCTGGTTGAGGACGTCCAGGCTCTTCTGGTTGTCGGAGCCGATGACGATGCGGTCCGGGTAGAGGGTGTCGGCGAGCGCGGTGCCCTCACGGAGGAACTCGGGGTTCGACGCGACGGCGAATTGCCCGTCGGGGCGGTTTCCGTGGTGGCGTTCGTAGGCTTCGCGCAGAATTGCGTCGACCCAGTTGCCGGAGCCGATGGGGACGGTGCTCTTGTTGACCACGACGGTGAAGTCGCCGCGCAGGTGTTCAGCGACGCTCTCGGCTGCGGATCGCAGGTATCGCAGGTCGGGGTTGCCGTTGTCCTTCTGTGGAGTTTGCACGGCGATGAACACGACGTCGGCGTCGGGAACGCCTAAGGCGTAGTCGGTGGTGAACGTGAGACGAGAGGCAGCCTGCTCAAGGAGCGCTTCCAGGTGCGGTTCGTAGATCGGGCAGTGGCCGGCGCGGAGGGTCTCAATCTTCTGCTTGTCGAGGTCGATGCAGGTGGTGTCGTGGCCCAGGAAGGCCAGGCTGACGCTGGTGGTGAGACCGACGTATCCGGTGCCGACAACACAAACCTTCATTGAGTGTTCCCTCTCCCCTATAGCGGGACCGATGCGTGGTGATCGGGTTGAGACGTCAGCGGTGCCGCTGACCCAGCGATTTCGGCGCGCTTGCAGCTTTAGTGTGGCGGCCGTCCGGCGGGAAAGGCCGGGCGCGCCTGCTGCACGCCGGAATGATACCTATCCGTGGCCGGGTGGTGGGTCTTGTCCCAGCCGAGTGGGACAGTCAGGAAGCGTCGGTCGCTCCCCTGCTGTTGAGGTGCCCGAGCAGGGTGTCCTTCTGGTGGAGATAGTCCCGATTCGCAGGGTTAACGAAGCCGGAGTGTGGCACGCGGTCGACGACGATCCCGGCGGCTCGCAGGGCGCTGATCTTGTGGGGGTTGTTGGTCGCGAGGTGGACGGAGGTGACGCCGAGCCAGGTCAGCGCATCGACGCCTGGTCGGTAGTCGCGGGTATCGGTGGGGGCATCGACCGCGGCGTTCGCGGCGACGGTGTCGTATCCCTGGTCCATAAAGGTGTAGGCGCGGATCTTGGCGGCGAGGCCGATGCCGCGGCCTTCGTGGCGCAGCAGGTAGAGCAGGATCCCGTAGTCGGATGTGCCGATCGCGTGCAGGGAGGTAGCCAGTTGAGGGCCGCAGTCGCATTTCAGTGATCCGAGCAGGTCACCGGTGGCGCAGGCGCTGTGCATCCGTACCAGCGGGATCTGCCCGTCGGCGGTCCGGGGGCGGTGGACGGCGACGAGGACTTCCTCGGGCCCGTTCTCGGGGCCGAAGACGTGCAGCTGAAAGTGTCCGTGGGCTGTGGGAAGGTCGCAGCCGGCGAGCCGGACGGTGGCGGTCATCGCGTCTCCTGCGTGGCGGTGGCGGTGCTGTCGGGTGCGTGCTTGTGGGCGATGAGCAGGACGTGTTCGGACATGCCGAGCAGTGAGGGTTCTGCCTCGATTCGGCGAATCGCCCGCAGGAGAAGGTCTCGCCGGTGTGGGTCGCGCAGGCGCTCGGCGAGGTCGGGCAGCAGTTTCGCGGCGCCTTCGACCGCGAGCACAGCGTGCGGGTGCAGGCCGGCGGCGGTGGCTTCGACGGCGAGTTCGTGCGGGGTATGGAAGTAGCCAGTGGTGAACAGTCGCCGATCACCGGTGGGGTTGCGATGTTGCCCGTCGCGAAGATGTCGGGCGAGGATCTCCTCCACTGCCGGGTCGTCGTAGAGGTTTTTCGCGAGGTATTCCCAGGTGGTGTAGAAGCGCGACGTCGCCGCGGCGACGACCACGCCACTGGAGACGAGCACGCGGTGGGCCTCGGCCCAGGCGCGGGCGCGGTCGGCGGCGTCGGTGAGGTGATACAGCGGGCCGAGCAGCAGGACGGCGTCGCAGCTGCCGGAGTCCAGCGGTAGTTGGCGTGCGTCCCCGCGCAGGATCGACGTCAGCGGCGACTTGGCGTCAGCTGAGCGGGCTTCGGCTTGTTCGAGGTGCAGGGGGACGGGGTCCACGAGGTGTACCCGGTGGCCGTCGGCGGCCAGTCGAAGCGCGTACGCTCCAGGTCCGCCGCCGACGTCGGCAACGGTTGCTGCTGCGGGGAGGTGGCGGGTCAGTAGATCGAGGGTGCGCAGGTACTCGATGTGCCGGCGTGGGTCGTTCAGCCGTTCCTCCTCGGCGCCGTGGGTATAGAAGGCGAGGATCTCCGGGGTGATGCTCGTCCCCACAGCCGCGTTGGACCTGCGGCCGGTCACGCTGGCACCTTCGTCGTGCGGCAGTCCAGGAGCGCGAGGAAGCGGTCCTGGAACTGTCGGCGTAGGCGGATCTGCTGTGCCGACATGATCGGGCCGTGGAAGCGGTCGAGGATCGAGGCGACGCCGCCTCCGATCGCGGGGCTGCTGCCGATGGCGCTGAGCAGCTTGAACTGCATCACGAGATACACCGGTGCACGGCCGCGCGAGCTGCCGGGTTGCGGTGGGGACCAGAATCCGAGGTGATAGTCCAGGCCGGCCAAGGTCAAACACCGGTTCGCGAGGTGCATGTCAGCCCGCATCAAATCCATTTCGCGGCGGGTGACGTCCCGTAGCAACGACCGCAGCCTGAGCAGGCCCTGTCGGGCGGGTTCGGACAGCCAGGTGAGCTCGTCGAGGTTCGCCGCGACCCGATCGGGCGGCAGCAGCTCTGGCCGGGTCCACGGCGGTGACGCTGCCGCGCTACCGGTAAAGCACCTGCGCAACTGCGCGTAGGCGCTCGCCGCCACATCATGAAGATCGATAAGAAGCCGCGCGCAGGCGGCATCGGGCAGAAAGTCCCAGCCCGGAAGAGCGATCTTGAATCCGACGGGACCATCATCTGAGTCGAGATCCGCATCGCCCGCCAACCGGCAGCCGATGGGCAGCGGCTGCGTACGGATCGCGTCACGCATGATCCGCGCGGCGAGGTGCGCGATGGGATCGACCAGCGCCCGTCGCCGGTTCACGTCGTCCACGTCGCCCAAGGACACCATGGAGGCGTCGCGGTAGGCGGTGGCGGGCCAGCAGTTGAGGTGCCAGTGCATCCGCTTGTCCCACCACTGGCCGTTGTCTCGGTCGGTCGTGGACGGGTCATAGTTCGTGCCGATCATCAACTGTGCCCCGTCAAGACCGAACCGGCGCCGGGTAGAGGAGGCGTGAACATAGCGGACGAACTGTCCGCAGAACGCGAGCAACGTCGTCAGCACGGCCTCGGGGACATCACTGACCGATGACGCGATGACTGTGTCGTCGCCGACGGTGGCCAGCAGCATCATGTCGTAGACGCTGTGCGGGAACGCCTTGTCGATGACCACGATCCGGTCCCCGGAATCTCCGGCGGGGCATTCGCGCAGGATGGCGCGACCGTAGTGGTCGCGGTAGTGCGCACAGAGGTTGCGCACGTCGGCTGGCGGCGCGGCGAGTCTCGGCATCGGAAGGCTGGGGATGACCGGCAATGTCATCGCCGACGCCGGATACAGCGGCCCGAACCGGTCCGCGACCGGACGGCGGACCATCGCGGCGGTCATGCCAGCTTGCCGTTCGCGATGGCATCGCCAGCGGCAACGCCCATCATGGCGGCCTGCACGATGCCCTGGGCGATTCCGGCGGCATCACCGACCACGCTAATCGGCAAATTCGCCACCTTGCAATCCTTGTCGACCGGGACCCGGTCCCAGAGGAACTCGACCTCCGGCCCGACAACAACAACGTCGTCAGCAAGCTCATCCAGTGAAATGTCGACGTCGGCGTGGTCCAGGATCGAGCCCATGACCCGGCGAAGACTTTCGACGAGACTGGCGTGCTCGGCGTCGGTGAACAGGGTGTCAAGCCGGGCCGTGTTCAAGTCCTTGACGGACGGCTCAAACGTCACCGCCGCCGCCAGCTCCGGCCAACTGCGCGGCTCAGCCACCCTGGCCATGAACGCGCGCAGACTCTGCGCGACCGGCCGGCCTGCGCTGAGCCGCCCGTAGTCCGACAGGATCTCCGCGCGAACTTCAGTGCTGGTGCCGGGTCGGGCGAGCTGGCACAACAGGCCGAAATTCGCCGCCAGCGGCCGTTGCCCCGGCGTGCGTTCGGTGGTCTCGTGCCCGTCCAAGGTGATGACCTCGCGGCCGAAAGAGCGCTGATAGTTGGTGAACTTGATCCGGCCACCGTTCGGGCCGCCACAGAAACAGAACGTCTTCGTCTTACGATCCACCCGCTCCAGCTGGGTAATCTTCAGATCGGGATGCTCGACGCCGATCGCGGCCAACACCTCGGCCCTGGTTTCGAGACGCACGCCGAGCGACATGTCCGGCGCGATCGTCTGCACCCCGAACGCCGTCAGAAGGTTCTGTGTGCTGGTCACCCCGTGCCGGCCCGTGGCCAGCACCAGATGCGCTGTCTCGACCGTGACAGGGCCGCTGGGTGTCGCTACCGACACCGTCAGACGGTCCTTGTTGAGGGCAGCGGCAACAAGCTCCGACTTCTCCCACACCGTCAGCGCGTCGTCGCCGAAGCCGTACAGCGCCGTGAGCATGTCTCGGACCTGTGTCTCGCCCAAGACCGCGACCGGGTACTCCCGGATGGCGAGACCATGACGGGCGAACGCCTCGATCACCGGCGCACCAAGGCTCGTGCCATGCAACGCCGGCCGCTCCGGCAGCGGTGCGGTCAGAAACTGAAACGCACGCTCACACAGCTCACCGGCGCGGTCCTCACCGAAGTGATCGACGAGGCGACGCCCGGACGGCAACAGGCTCAACTTCACCCCGTCGCCGTAATGCACACAACCGCCGAACCCGCTGATCACGTTGCAGATCCCGGCACACCCCGTACAGCGCAGCCCTCGATCGACCGGACACGGCCGATTCCGCATCCCCCGCCCGGCCTCCAGCACCAGTACACGCCGGCCCGGGGACTGCCGCACCACCGTCTGGGCGCACGCTAAACCACCCGGGCCAGCACCGACGACAACCACATCGACGAACATGACGATCCCTTCCTCGCGACAATGGACTGCGATCGGAGGCGACCAGCCGCCGTGCACGACCGGACACCGATACCTGTCCGCGGCGGCACTACACCTCGGCACACAGCCACGGCCATCGCGGATCAGCGTTCTTCGCACCGAACGCGGGTGCGATCTCGGGGCGAACCCGAGGCCGTAGCTGCGTAGGACCGAGACTTGCACCGGTCCCAAGGGCCTCAACAGGCCGTAGACAGCGCACGGCAAGGTGCGTGAAAGGTGCGTTCGCACCCTGACCGGTCCACCCGTCGGTACTCTGTGGACGCATCACACGCCCGGCCACACCGATGTGCGTTAGAGGCTCACCATGAGGATGCCGTCACGTATCGCCAACCCGGTCTTGGCGGCGCTGCTCGAAGGAAGCGGCTTCGGATCGCTCGACGAGTTCGCTGCCGCCGTCAACGCCCTCGGCGCCAGCGAGTACGGGCTGCGACTGTTCTACGACCACGTCGCCGTCAGACGATGGTTGTCCGGAGGAAGCTGCCGGCAGCCCGACCTCGTGGCTGCCGTGCTCTCCCGGGCGTGGGGGCTCGACATTCCGGTCGCGGTGCTCTGGCCGCAACGTCGCCTGGGCCTCGCACCGGCACCACCACATCAAACTCCCAGCGTCGCCGCTCGTACGCTTGATGAGCTAGCCGCCTACATCGGGAGCGACATGCTGACCAGGCGCTCACTCTTATCCGACGCGATCGCCCTCACCACCGGCACCGCACTGACCGATCCGCTGCTGCGCTGGCTGACCGGACCCACCGGCCCGCTACCCGACCGCGCCACTACCGGCGGCCGGATCACCATGTCTACCGTCGCTGGCATCGAGGCCGCCACCACCGCCTTCGGCACCCAAGACGCCGCAATCGGCGGTGGCCTGAGCCGCGAAGCCGCCGTCGGGCAGCTCAAACACGCCGTCGACTTGCTGCGCGACGCCTCCTACACCGACGCCGTCGGCAACCGCATGCTCGCCGCCGTCGCCGAACTCGCCGGCATGACCGGCTGGATGAGCCACGACGTGCACATGGCCGGCCCCGCACAGCGGTACTTCGTCCTCGGTCTGCACGCCGCCCGAGAGTCCACCGACCCCCGATCGACGCCTTTGCAGGTCAATCTGCTCGCCGACATGGCCCGCCAGCTACGCGACCTCAACCACCCCCACGACGGCCTCCGCCTCGTCGACGCCGCACTCACCCTGCTACCCCGCGGCCAGCACCCCGCCGCCGCGGCCATGCTCTGGAATCTCAAGGCGCGCATGCTCGGCGCACTCGGACCCGGGTCGGTGACCGAACTACGCCACGCCATCGCCCTCGCCGAAGACCTGCAAGGCAGCGCTGAGCCCGACGACGACCTGCCCGCCTACACCGGCCCCGCCGAACTCGCCGGCAACGCGGCCCTCGCCTGGCAGGACGCCGCCGCCCACCAACCCGACCTCGCCGTGCACGCCCAAAACCAGGCACTGGCCGCACTCGCCGCCCGCCCCGACGGATACTCCCGCTCCGCGGTCTTCGATCAGATCACCCTCGCCGCAGCCCGGTTCACCAGCATCGACCCGGACCAGGCCGCCGCCGACGGACACCGCGCCATCGACATGGCCGCCGAAGTGGCCACCTCCACCCGCGTCGTCGACCGCCTGCGTACCCTGCTGCACTACTGCGCACCCCACACGGCACGACCCCCCGTGCGCGACTTTCGCGAACGCCTGACCGAAACCCTCACCGCCGCCGTGAGCTGACCAGCAACCACGACGCTCAGCCGACCGCAGACCATCGGACACCCCGATCACCGCGTCGCAGCGACGCGATCCGCAGCGCCGCCTGGCGCGCGTGCGGCGGCGACACTGGGGCACGACGGATGTGCGCGGCGACCGACCGCAACTCGTAGATGTCGCACAGCACCGCCCAACCGGGATCTAAGGTCGGGTCCGCCCCGTACGCGGCCAGCAACTCGGTCAGCAAACGCGGGGACCCACCGAAGCGCTGCTCCACCGCAGCCGGCACCAGATCCCACTCCCGCGGCGCCGTCGACACGTTGTCCCAATCTCCCAGCAACGAACCTGCCCGGGACAGAAAGACGTTGTTCAACTGTGCGTCGCCATGCACCAGGCCCCACCCCAACCGGAACTCCGTCCGGTTCAGACAAGCCTCCAAATCCGCCGTCCGCTCCTCAATCCACTGCCGATCCGGCGCCGCGAGCCAGCCGCTCTCCCGCACGGCCGCGGCGAGGCGCTCGAGCGGCCGAAACCTCGGCAAAACGAACGGCGGACACAGCTGATGCAGCCGCGCGAGCAGTCGACCCAAACCAATCGCCGGTACCGAAGCCGGGTCGGGACCTACGTCGGCCATCTCCCAGAACGTCACGGGGATGCCCTGTGCCGAGCCACCAGCCACCACGACGGGCTGACTGATCCCACCGACCGGCACGACTGTCGGAAAATGTTGCCCGGCCAGCCACCGGGTCACCATCACAGCCCGACCGGCCCGGCCAACAGCATCAGCGCCCGCACCAACCCGCACGACAACCCGTCCGGGCAGGGAGAACACCGCGTTGCTGTGCAGCCGCATCGGCTGCAGCCCAGACGGATCGAGGCCCGCGATCACACAGGCAACCCGAGCCTGCTCCAGCGGCGACTCGGGCTCGGTCACAACGCTCCGATCTAAGGTCACGCCGCACTGAGCTCACGGCGGGTCGAATACGTGGGCCTGCGTCTGCCGCCAACTCCTTCCGAGCCAATCATGGTAGGGATGGCACCGGAAGGCAGATCAGAGAAGACGTACGGCTACGCGATCCGGCTC
Organism: Micromonospora sp. NPDC048839; assembly: GCF_040649915.1. NCBI lineage: Bacteria > Bacillati > Actinomycetota > Actinomycetes > Micromonosporales > Micromonosporaceae > Micromonospora > Micromonospora sp. NPDC048839. The sequence continues at coordinate 1,475 of NZ_JBEZGL010000033.1, read as the reverse complement.
GAAGCCGTCGCTGCCACTGGACCCACCGAATACCAACACACGCAGTGCTTTGACGCCGTGCTAGCGGCTCAGCGTGACAGGAGCAACCGAGGTACGAGGGAAAAGAAGATACCGGCATCCACCCCCTGGATACCGGCTCCTCCTCGCGCCTCGGCGACAATCCTGGCACCGGGGCGCGAACCCCTCACCCCTTCATCTCCCCAAGCCTGCACCAGGTTACGGATCTGGATCCGCATTCGAGGGCGTCCACCAGTACTCACCACTGCGAGAAGACCTCGGCCAGCGAGTGGACAAGTCTGGACATCACCCCGCAGCGCTCGATTTCTGGCCGCCGTCACCCCACCGGCAGCCACCTGGCCGGTTTGCCTATGCCAACGCTGCCGTCACCCGCTCGGCCAACTCCGTGACAGACAGTCGTCCGTCGAGCACCACCGTGCCGGTCGGCATCGATTCGACAGCAGCGCAACACCGCTGTACCTGTTCTAGGCGCCAGGACCGCACCTGCGCATCACGAACCTGATCATCCGGCCAGACCACCTGATCCATGATTCGCTTGCGCAGCACCTCACCGGGCACATCAACGAAGAAATGATCAACACTGACGCCGCGGCCCCGCAGACCGTCGAAGATCTCCTCAAGGTAGGACCGCGTCACGACGGTCATCGGCACCACGAGCGGCCGTCCGTACTCCTGCAGCAACGCGACCGCTGTGTCGACCACGCTGCGCCGCCATACACGCAGGTCCTGAAAGTCTCCGCTCGGCGGCACGGCAACGATCTCGCGCAGCATGAAGCCCGGCAACTCGGCATCGAACAGCAACAGTCGCGGATCATTGGCGACCAGCCGCTGCGCCAGCGTCGTCTTGCCAGCGCCGAACGCGCCGTTCACCCAAATCACACGCATATGCTCTCCACTCGCCCGACCGTGCCGACGCTAGCGGACTAGCGGCGGATATAGGCGGTCGCCGTGCCCCCGATGTCATATTCAGCGCTGGTGCGCGGTAGAGGTCTCGGTCGAACTTCGGCGGGCGTCCGCCGCGGCTGCCCTTGGCCTTGCGGTGGGCGTCCTGGTCGGTCTTGCTCGGGATGCATGCCTTGATTCCACGCTTGCGCAGGTAGGCGCGGTTACCGCGGCTGGTGTACGCCTTGTCCGCCAGGACCAGGTCGGGGCAGGTGCGGGGCCGGCCTACTCCGAGACGGGTCACCTTGATACGGCGTAGGACCGGGATGAACTGCGGGCTGTCACCACGGTGCCCGGCGGTCACGACCATCGATAGGACCTTCTGCCCCTGCTCGCAGGCCAGATGCGTCTTGGTGGTCAGACCGCCGCGAGATCGTCCGAGGGCGTGATCGGCGGGCTCTTCGTGCACGCCGCCGGGTGGCTCTTTCTGCAGGTGGCCGTCTCTGCGGGCGCCGGCGGCGTGTTGGTGGGCGCGGCTGGTCATCGAGTCCACGCTGACCGTCCACGCGATCCGG
>NZ_JBEZGL010000032.1:0-44825 GCF_040649915.1 Micromonospora sp. NPDC048839 | reverse complement strand
CAAGCCTTCAACCAGCCCGAAACCACCTCACACCAACACGTCAAGACCCACTGACCAGCACAAACAGGATGCAACTAGCCCAATGAAGTCGAGTGAATCAAGCCGAGTGCGCGAACCGAGAGGCAAGCGGCGATGGGGACCTTGGTGGGATTGTCCGTTCTGGGGTCTTCGGGCTTACGCGTAGGTAGGCTCTGCGCGGTATACGAGGTTTGTCCAGTGACCGGGCGCACTCGTGGGCCGGAATCATGGCGGGGTCGGGGTCGTTATATACCCTGACGATCGCAGGACCACCGGCTCGCCACCCCCGCCGCCGGGGGTGGGAATGCGGGACCCGGTCCGGTCGTTGCAGTCCCCACGAACGACCGCCCGGCCACTGCCTTCAGGTGGGTGCCGAGGTGGATGGGCCGCCCCCGGAATGACCCTGGGCCCTCGGTCGTTACACCTGGACCCGGCGCCACGAGCCCCCGCTCGGCAGGTCGCCGACCCGACGCCCCACCCGGGCGTCACCCCCCAAACTTTTCCCCTTGTTTGTGCAGCGCCGGACGAGGTGCTCACACCCTGCCGCCGCCCCCCTGTTGGCGGTTGGGGTGTTTCCTACCCCCGAAGGAGCTACCCCCATGAACACGATCATGCGTAAGAGTGTGCTGTCCGTTGCTGGCCTGGCGTTCGCCGGTGGTGTGTTCGCCGGTCCGATCGCCGCCCACGCCGCCACCCCGGTCGATGCCAAGCCGGTCGCGGCCGCCGTGCAGACCGCGGCGCCGAAGCCGCAGGGCGACCAGTCGCACATCGACCTCAACGACGAGAAGACGGCCAACGTCAAGGCGATCATCGCCGCCACGAAGAAGGCCGGCCTGCCCGAGCGGGCCGCGGTGATCTCGATCGCGACGAGCCTGCAGGAGTCGAAGCTGGACAACCTGGGCCACCTCGGCGACGCCAACGACCACGACTCGCTGGGCCTGTTCCAACAGCGCCCGAGTTCGGGTTGGGGCACGCCGGAGCAGATCACCGACCCGGCCTACTCCACCACCGCGTTCCTCAAGGGCCTCAAGCAGGTCGACGGGTGGCAGGACATGCCGCTGACCGAAGCCGCGCAGACCGTCCAGGTCTCCGCGTACCCGGACGCCTACGCCCAGTGGGAGCAGCAGGCCACCGACCTGGTCGGCCAGTACTGGAACAGCTGACCCACCGCACCACGACACCACCGCACCACCGCACCACCACCACCCGCACGACACCGACCGCTGGCCGGCCCCCGCAACTCGGGGTGCCGGCCAGCGGCGTTTTCGGGTCGTCTAGCCGGCATCTCGGGTCACGACGCGACGCGCTGCCCGGTGCGCGACTGCCCGTCAGAGGCGGACGCTCGGAGATCTTGGACAGTTTCCGTTACGCGGGAACGGAAACTGTCCAAGATCTCGCCGCCGGTAAGGACGTCGGCAAGCGCAGGCAAGGCCGCCGGCAAGGCGCCGGCAAGGCGCAGGCAAGGCGCAGGCAAGGCGCAGGCAAGGCGCAGGCAAGGCGCCGGCAAGGCGCCGGCAAGGCCGACGAACAGGGCGCCAGCCAACAGGATGATCATCCCGGGCGGTACGGCGACGGGGAACTCGACCCCGGCCGCCCACAGCACTCCGATGCCTGCGGCACCCACGACGAGGCCGGCGATGGTGAGCGTTCGGGCGGTACAGTCATGGCTTCACCCTGTCCCGACACGGTCCGGTCCGCGTCCGCCCGGTGACGTTATCGGGCATACGACAGGCGGCGTACGCCGGTCGCGGACCGCGGACGGTTGCCGTCCCCAGCGCGACGGTCAGGTGCTGCCGGTCAGCGAACGTTGACGGTGACGGTGTGCCAGCCGGTGGCGCCGTCCGGGACGACGCCCTGCGTACGCTCGGTCTGGGTTTCGCCTGTCGCGTCCGTCGCGCGGACCTGGAGCCGGTGCTCGCCCGGCGTGGCGTCCCAACGCCAGGACCACTGCACCCAGGTGTCCACCGACACGGTCGGTGCCAGCTCCGCCTGCTGCCAGTCGCCGCCGTCGACGCGTACCTCGACTCGGCTGATGCCCCGGTGCTGCGCCCAGGCCACACCGGCGACGGTGATCGGGCCGGTGGTCAGCCGGTTACGACTCCGAGGCGCGTCGATCCGCGACTGGGTCTTGATCGGCCCCTGGGCGGACCAGCCGCGCGGCACCCAGTACGCGTCGAAGTCGGCGAACCGGGTCAGTTCCAGCTCGGTCACCCATTTGCAGGCTGACACGTAACCGTAGAGGCCGGGAACCACCATCCGGACCGGGAAGCCGTGCTCGACCGGCAGCGGCTCACCGTTCATGCCGACCGCCAACAGAGCGTCCCGCCCGTCGCGCAACGCGGCGGTGGGGGTGCCGCAGGTCCAGCCGTCGACCGACCGGCCGACGACCTGGTCGGCATCGTCGTCCGGGTCGACCTCGTCCAGCAACTCCCGAAGGGGTACGCCGAGCCAGCGGGCGTTGCCGATCAGGTCCCCGCCCACCTCGTTGGATACGCAGGCCAGCGTGACGTACCGCTCGACCAGTGGACGGGCCAGCAGATCCGCGTAGCTGTAGGTGCGCTCGGTGCCGACCCGCCCGTGGATACGCAGCCGCCAGGTGTCCGGATCCACCTGGGGCACCACCAGCGCGGTGTCGATCCGGTAGAACTCGAAGTTCGAGGTGACGTACGGCGCGAGTTGTGTCAGTGCGAGGTCCGCGCCGGCCGGCACGGCCGGTGCGGGGGCCACGGGCGCGGGCAGTCGGATCGCCTCCCGGGCGGCGGACACTCCGCGCCGGCCGGCAAGCCAGCGCCCACCGAGACCGGCCACCACGGCCGTGCCGAGCAGCGCCCCACTCCCGGCGAGGAACCGTCGCCGCGAGTCCGGGTCCACGTCGGCAGGCCCGACCGGCTCGTTCGCCGCTACGGATTGCCCGCCCGGAGGCACCGGGGCGGCGGGCGTCACCGGACCAACCGGCGAACCACCAGGCGACACCGGGGCGGCGGGCGATACCGGCGCAGCAGGCGATACCGGCGCAGCGGACGGCACGGTCGGTGTGGGTGGTGACCAGGGCCAGGGGTCCAGCTCGAACGGGCCGGCGATGAACAGCCAGAGCACCAGGGCGCCGAGCCCGGCACCGACAAGCGACGGCAGCGCGTCGGCCGCGTCGGCACCGGAGCGGGTCACGGCGGCGGCCACGCCGATGACACCGAACGCGGCGATGCCGGCAAGTCCGAATGCCAGTCGCCGGATCGCCAGCATGCCGAACAGTGCGGCGAACGCTGCGAGCAGCAGGCCGGTGCCGACCAGCAGTGCGATCTTGTCGGCGGTGCCGAAGAGGTCGATGGCGAGTTGCTTCAGCGACTCGGGAACAGCGTCGACGACCACCCCGCCGACCGCGACCAGGGGCGCCGACCGGGGGCCGGTCAGCACTGCCACCGGTTCGGCGATTCCGATCGCGACTGCGGCGGCGGTTACTCCGGCCAGCGCGGCGTACCGCCGCGACGTGGTGCTCATCGGCCCAGTGTGCGTGATCATCCTGCCCGGTAGCCAACAACGTCAGCGTTCGGTAATGACCTGAGCAGACGAACGGGGCGCACCGTCGTACGACGGTGCGCCCCGCGACAGGTGTCGCTACCGGGTCAGAAGCCCGGGCCGTGCTGGTGGCCGTGACCGTGGCCGTGGCCGCCGCCGGCGGCCGGCTCGGCCTGCTCCGGCTTCTCCACCACGAGGCTCTCCGTGGTGAGCAGCAGACCGGCGATCGAGGCGGCGTTGGTGACCGCGTTGCGGGTCACCTTCACCGGGTCGATGATGCCGGCCTTGACCAGGTCGACGTACTCGCCCTTGGCGGCGTCGAGGCCGTTGCCCCAGTCCAGGTCGGCGACCTTCTGCGTCACGACGTAACCGTCGTGACCGGCGTTCTGGGCGATCCAGCGCAGCGGCTCGACGAGCGCCTTGCGCACGACCGAGACGCCGACCTTCTCGTCACCGGTGAAGCCCAGGTCGTCGTCGAGGACCGAGCGGATCTGCACCAGGGCGGCGCCGCCGCCGGGCACAGTGCCCTCCTCGACCGCAGCCTTGGTCGCCGCGATGGCGTCCTCGATGCGGTGCTTGCGCTCCTTCATCTCGACCTCGGTGGCGGCGCCAGCCTTGATGACGGCGATGCCACCGGAGAGCTTGGCCAGCCGCTCGGCCAGCTTCTCCCGGTCCCAGTCGGAGTCGGAGGCCTCGATCTCCTTGCGGATCTGGGAGACCCGGTCGGCGACGTCGGCCTTCTGGCCACCGCCGTCGACGATCGTGGTGTTCTCCTTGTCGACCACGACGCGCCGGGCGGTGCCGAGCACCTCCAGGCCGACCTGGTCGATCTTGTAGCCCAGCTCCGGGGCGACCAGCTCGGCGCCCGTGGAGATCGCGATGTCCTGGAGCATCGCCTTGCGCCGGTCACCGAAGCCCGGGGCCTTGACCGCGCAGACCTTGAGGGTCTTGCGCAGCGAGTTGACCACCAGGGTGGAGAGCGCCTGGCCGTCCACGTCCTCGGCGATGATCAGCAGGGGCTTGCTGTTCTGCAGGACCTTCTCCAGCAGCGGCAGCAGTTCCTCGATCGCCGAGATCTTCTGGGTGGTGACCAGGATGTACGCGTCCTCGAGGACGGACTCCTGGCTCTCCAGGTCGGTGACGAAGTTCGGCGAGATGAAGCCCTTGTCGAACTGGAGACCCTCGGTCACGTCCAGCTCGGTCGTGAGCATGGAGCCTTCCTCGACGGTGATGACACCGTCGCGGCCGACCCGCTCCATCGCCTCGGCGATCAGGTCACCGATCGTGGCGTCCTGCGCGGAGATCGTCGCCACGTTCGCGATCGACTCCTTGCTGGTGACCTCGGCGGCACGGCCGAGCAGCGCCTCGGAGACCTTGGTGGCCGCCGCGTCGATGCCCCGCTTGAGGCCGGCCGGGTTGGTCCCGGCGGTCACGTTGCGCAGGCCCTCGCGAACCATCGCCTGGGCGAGCACGGTCGCGGTGGTGGTGCCGTCGCCGGCGACGTCGTTGGTCTTGGTCGCCACCTCCTTGACCAGCTGCGCGCCAAGGTTCTCGTACGGGTTGGTGAGCTCGATCTCCTTGGCGATGGTCACACCATCGTTGGTGATCGTCGGCGCACCGAATTTCTTGTCCAGGACGACGTTGCGCCCGCGCGGGCCGAGGGTGACCTTGACCGTGTCCGCGAGGGCGTTGACACCGTGCTCCAGCAGGTGCCGGGCGTCGTCCGAGAAGCTCAGGATCTTCGCCATAAATGTCCCTTCGAAGCGCCATTGCCCCGGCCCGGCGAGCCGGACCGGGGCAATGGCACTGATCGGTTGCTTACTTCTCGATGACCGCGAGGACGTCGCGGGCGGAGAGCACCAGGTACTCCTCGCCGGCGTACTTGACCTCGGTGCCGCCGTACTTCGAGTAGAGGACGGTGTCGCCGACCTGCACGTCAACCGGAACCCGGTTGCCGTTGTCGTCGACGCGCCCCGGGCCCACAGCGAGGACAGTGCCCTCCTGCGGCTTCTCCTTGGCGGTGTCGGGGATCACGATGCCCGACGCCGTGGTGGTCTCAGCCTCGTTCGCCTGGACCACGATGCGGTCCTCGAGCGGCTTGATCGCAACCTTGGTCGCGGTAGTCACGGGCATACCCTCCTGGGGTACTGGTTTCGTTGCTGGTCGGCGGGGCCAACCAGCGTCAATCTGCCTCATGCCACCGGGCGGGGCCGTCGTCGCGGGTGCCGGTCCGCCTGGCGTGCGCACCCGGGTCGCGAGACCCGGAAGCTGGCACCCTCAGGGTGAGAGTGCTAATCGCAGGTTATTCCGTGGCTAGCACTCCGTCAAGGAGAGTGCCAGCGAGTCGCGCCCCGCCAGCCCGGATTTCCGGGTCCACCCGGACAATGACCGGGTGGATCTCGATCAGCTGGCGGCGCTGCGTACCCCCGAGGGGTCGGCCGCGCTCACGGCGGCGGCCGGGCTGGCCGGCGGTGATCCGCTGGCCGCGGCGTCGGCCCTGCGCGCGGCCGGAGTGCCGCCGACGCTGGCCGCGGCGGCGCTCACCCAGGCCGAGTTGCGTCACCGGGCGGTCGGCAAGTTCGGTCCGGCCGCCGCCGGGATGTTCCTCACCCGCCCCGGGCTGGAGCAGGCCACCCGCCGGGTGGTCGCCGATCGTCGGGCCGCCCGGCTGCACGCGGCCGGCGTCCGCACCCTGGCCGACCTGGGCTGCGGCCTCGGCGCGGACGCGCTGGCCGCCGCCCGCGCCGGCATCAGGGTGTACGGCGTGGAGGCCGACCCGGTGACCGCCGCGATGGCCGCCGCGAACGCCGCGGCGGCCGGGCTGGACGAGTTGTTCACCGTCGAGTGCGGTGACGCCACCGCGTTCGACGTCTCCCGCGTCGACGGGGTCTTCTGCGATCCGGCCCGCCGCACCAGCGGCACTGGACGACGGATCTTCGACCCGCGCGCCTACTCGCCACCCTGGGATTTCGTGACCGGGCTGGCCGAGCGGGTGCCGCGCACCGTGGTCAAGGTGGCGCCGGGGCTGGACCACGCGCTCATCCCGGCCGGCGCGGAGGCGGAGTGGGTCGGCGTGGACGGCGACCTGGTCGAGGCCGCGCTCTGGTGCGGTGAGCTGGCGGAGGTGCCCCGCCGCGCCACGCTCTACCGGCAGCAGGGCGTCGAGGCTCGCCGCCACCAGCTGATCGGCTCGGGTGCCGACGAGGCGCCGGTCGGGCCGCCCCGGCGCTTCCTGTACGACCCGGACCCGGCGGTGGTCCGCGCGCACCTCGTCGCCGAACTGGCCGACGAACTGGATGCCACCCTCGGCGACCCGAGCATCGCCTACCTCTACGCCGACCGCCCGACCCGCACCCCGTACGCGCGCTGCCTGGAGATCACCGACGTGCTGCCGTTCTCGCTCAAGCGGCTGCGGGCACTGCTGCGCGAGCGCCGGGTGGGTCGGGTGGAGATCCTCAAGCGGGGTTCGGCGCTCACCCCGGAGCAGCTTCGGCGGGATCTGCGGCTGACCGGCGACGTTGCGGCGAGCCTGGTGCTCACCCGGGTCGCCGGGGCGCCGACCGTGCTGATCGGTCGGCCGGTGGACTAGCCTCGCCGGTGTGGCGGGACAGGGCACGCCGGCGACGGCACTGTTGGTCAAGCGCGGGGTCGCGCATCGCACCCACCCGTACCGGGTGTCGCCGGACGCCCCGAACTACGGCGCGCTGGTGGCGGCGGCGCTGGGCGTGGCACCGGAGCGGGTCTTCAAGTCGTTGGTGACCGAGGTCGACGGCGCGCTCACCGTGGCGGTCGTTCCGGTCACCGGCGAGTTGGATCTCAAGGCGCTCGCGGCGGCGGTCGGCGGCAAGCGGGCGGCGCTTGCCGACCGGACGGTCGCCGAGCGGGCCACCGGCTACGTACGCGGTGGGATCAGCCCGCTCGGGCAGCGCAAGCGACTGCCCACCGTGCTCGACGAGTCCGCGTTGGACCTTCCGACGATCTACGTCTCGGCTGGTCGGCGCGGTCTGCAACTCGAACTGGCCGCGGCGGATCTGGTGGCGCTCACCGACGCCCGCACCGCCCCGTTGCAGACGCGCTGACGACTCTCGTTACGTCGACTCCACGGTGGGATACCCGTGGAGTAACAGTCGCGTTGCTGAATTGTTATCGCTGCCAACAAACTGGGTACCTGCGCGGTCTTGTGGAGGCGGTGTGACGCGCAATACGTTGCCGGACACAACAAAAACAACACCTCCCCCACCCCCGAAAGGACCCTGCACATGCGTAAGGGGATCCTCACCATCGCCGCCGTGGGCCTGCTCACGACCGGCGGCTTGACGGCCTGTAGCGACGACTCCGGCACCGGCTCGGCCGACTCCAAAAAGACTCCCAAGATCGGCGTGATCCTCCCGGACAGCAAGTCCTCCCCCCGCTGGGAGACGGCCGACCGCCGCTTCCTGGAGGAGGCGTTCAAGACCGCCGGCGTCCAGTACGACATTCAGAACGCCCAGAACGACAAGGCCGCCTTCCAGACCATCGCCGACCAGATGATCACCAGTGGCGTCACCGCCCTCATGATCGTCAACCTGGACTCCGGCACCGGCAAGGCCGTGCTCGACAAGGCCAAGTCGCAGGGCGTCGCCACGATCGACTACGACCGGCTCACCCTGGGTGGGTCCGCCCAGTACTACGTCAGCTTCGACAACGAGACCGTCGGCAAGCTCCAGGGCGAAGGCCTGGCGAAGTGCCTGACCGAGAAGGGCGCCAAGAACCCGGTCGTGGCGTACCTCAACGGCTCCCCCACCGACAACAACGCCACCCTCTTCAAGGCCGGCTACGACTCGGTGCTCAAGCCGAAGTTCGACTCCAAGGAATACACCAAGGGCCCGGACGACGCCGTGCCGGGCTGGGACGGCCCCACCGCCGCGACCATCTTCGAGCAGCAGCTCACCGCGACCAAGGGCAAGATCGACGGCGTGCTGGCCGCCAACGACACTCTCGGCAACGCCGCCATCTCGATCCTGAAGAAGAACAAGATCAACGGCAAGGTGCCGGTGACCGGCCAGGACGCCAGCGTGGAGGGCCTGCAGAACATCCTCGCCGGCGACCAGTGCATGACCGTCTACAAGGCCGTCCGGGAAGAGGCCAAGGCTGCCGCGGACCTGGCCATCGCACTGGCCAAGGGCGAGAAGAAGGACACCGGCCAGTCGGTGAAGGACGGTGACCGGGACGTCCCCTCGGTGCTGCTCACCCCGAAGGCCATCTACAAGGACAACGTCAAGGACGTCGTCGCCGACGGCTACGTGACCAAGGAGCAGCTCTGCACCGGGACGTACGCCGCGCTCTGCGCCGACGCCGGCATCAGCTGACGGACGCCGCAGTACCCGCCGGGACGACAATCGCCGCCCGGCACGGGAGCACCCTCCCGTGCCGGGCGGCGCCCGCCGGACGGGCCCCGACCCTCCCCTAAGGAGACCCCCGTGTCCGCGACCCCCCTGCTGGAACTCCGCGGGATCGACAAGAGCTTCGGTCCCGTCCAGGTGCTCCGCGACGTCGCCCTGACCGTCCACCCGGGTGAAGTGACAGCTCTGGTCGGCGACAACGGCGCCGGCAAGTCGACCCTGGTGAAGTGCATCAGCGGCATCCACCCCACCGACGCCGGTGAGTTCCTGTTCAACGGTGAACCGGTGCACATCGGCAGCCCCCGCGACGCCGCCACGCTCGGCATCGAGGTCGTCTACCAGGACCTCGCGCTCTGCGACAACCTGGACATCGTGCAGAACATGTTCCTCGGCCGCGAGCGGCGCAGCGGCATCGTCCTGGACGAGCCGACGATGGAGCAGCTCGCCGCCGAAACCCTGGCCGGGCTCTCCATCCGTACCGTCACCTCACTGCGCCAACACGTGTCGAGCCTCTCCGGCGGCCAGCGCCAGACCGTGGCCATCGCCAAGGCGGTGCTGTGGAACAGCAAGCTGGTCATCCTGGACGAGCCGACCGCCGCGCTGGGCGTGGCGCAGACCGCCCAGGTGCTCGAACTGGTCCGCCGCCTCGCCGACAACGGCCTGGCCGTGGTGCTCATCTCGCACAACATGAACGACGTCTTCGCCGTCTCCGACCGGATCGCCGCGCTGTACCTCGGCCAGATGGTCGCCCAGGTGAAGACCACCGACATCACGCATGCCCAGGTGGTCGAGCTGATCACCGCCGGGCGCTCGGGCGGGCTCGGCCTCGCCACCGACCCGGGCAGCAACGGCGACGGCCCGCAGCCGGCCGACTCGATCTCAGGAGGCGCCCGATGACCACCACCGCCGTGCGGAAGGACGGCCCCGCGGCCGTCACACCGCCGCCGACCGTCGGGGGCCACGTCCGCAACTACCTGAGCCGGGTACGCGGTGGCGACGTCGGCGCACTACCGGCCGTGCTCGGCCTGATCGTGCTCTGCACCGTCTTCGCGATCATGCGGCCGTCGTCGTTCCTGTCGGCCGGCAACTTCGCCAACCTCTTCACCCAGGGCGCGGCGGTCACGCTCATCGCGATGGGCCTGGTCTTCGTACTGCTGCTCGGCGAGATCGACCTCTCCGCCGGCTTCGCCAGCGGCGTCTGCGCGGCGGTGCTGGCCAACGTGGTCACCGTGCTCGGCTACCCCTGGTGGGTCGCCGTGCTCGCCGCGGTCGCCACCGGCGTGGTCATCGGCACCACGCTCGGGATGCTGGTCGCGAAGATCGGCATTCCGTCCTTCGTGGTCACTCTCGCCGGCTTCCTCGCCTTCCAGGGCGTCGTACTGCTGCTCGTGCAGGAGGGCACCAACATCTCCGTCCGCGACGAGGTGCTTGTCGCCATCGCCAACCGCAACCTCGCACCCGCGCTGGGCTGGGCGCTCACCGCTCTCGCGGTCGTCGGCTACGCGGCGGTGCAACTGCTGCGTTACCGCAACCGGGCGGCCCGTGGTCTGATCACCGACCCGATCGCGGTGGTGGCGCTGCGGATCGGCGGACTCGCCGTCATCCTCGGCACGGCGATGTACGTCCTCAACCTCGAGCGCAGCCGCAACGTGCTGATCGTCTCGCTCAAGGGTGTGCCGATCGTGGTACCGATCATCGCGGTGCTGCTGGTCATCTGGACCTTCGTGCTGCAACGCACCAGCTACGGCCGGCACATCTACGCCGTGGGCGGCAACCGGGAAGCGGCCCGCCGGGCCGGTATCGGCGTCGACCGGATCCGGATCTCCGTCTTCGTGATCTGCTCCTCCATGGCCGCCATCGGTGGCATCGTGGCGGCCAGCCGGGCCAACTCCGTCGACCCCAACACCGGGGGCAGTAACGTACTGCTCTACGCGGTCGGCGCAGCGGTGATCGGAGGCACCAGCCTCTTCGGTGGCAAGGGCCGCGTCCTCGACGCCGTACTCGGCGGCGCGGTGGTCGCGGTCATCGAAAACGGAATGGGCCTGATGGGTTACAGCGCGGGAGTCAAGTACGTGGTGACCGGCGTTGTGCTGCTCCTCGCCGCCAGCGTCGACGCGCTCTCCCGCCGCCGCGCGGCAGCCACCGGCACCCGCTGACCGCGCGGGAGGTAGCACCACGATGCGCCCAGGACCGAGTCAGGACGACGTGCGACGGCAGAACCTCGGGGCCCTGCTGCGCCACGTACACGTCCACGGGCCGACGACGCGCGCCGAACTGACCACCACGCTGGGCCTCAACCGCAGCACCATCGGCGCGCTCACCGCCGACCTGTCCGCAGTGGGACTGGTCAGCGAAGGAGCGCCAAAGGAAACCGGCCGGGCCGGCCGACCGTCACTTGTCGTCCGGCCCGCGTCGGCCCGGGTGTACGCGTACGCGTACTCCGTGGAGGTGGACCGGTTGCGCGCGGCCCGGATCGGGCTGGGCGGCGCGGTCCTGGACCGCCGGGAGCTGGACCGGCCCCGCGGCCTGCTGGCCGCGGAGGCCGCGCCGCTGCTGGCCGGCGCGCTCAAGGAGATGCAGCAGACGGTGCCGCGCGACGCGATCTGCGTCGGTGCCGGCGTCGCGGTCTGCGGCATGGTCCGCCGCAACGACGGCCTGGTGCGGCTCGGCCCGACCACCGGCTGGGTGGACGAGCCGATCGGCGCGGCCCTCGCCGCCGAGCTGGGCATCGAGGTGCCGGTCACGGTGGGCAACGTGGCGGACGTCGCGGCGTTCGCCGAGCACGCGCGCGGGGTGGCGGCCGGCTGCGACAACGTCCTCTACCTGTACGGCGACGTCGGCGTGGGCGCCGGCATCATCGCCGGTGGCCGGCGGCTGACCGGGCACGGTGGGTACGGCGGCGAGGTCGGCCACATGAAGGTGGTCCTCGACGGCAGGCCCTGTGAGTGTGGCTCCCGGGGCTGCTGGGAGACCGAGATCGGCGAGCACGCTCTGCTCCGCGCCGCCGGACGCTCCGACGCCCGAGGTCACGATGCGCTGCTGGCCGTCTTCGACGCCGCCGACCGCGGTGACGCCCGCGCCCAGACCGCGGTCCGCCAGGCCGGTGACTGGCTCGGCTTCGGGCTGGCCAACCTGGTGAACGTCTTCAACCCGGAGATGGTCATCTTCGGCGGCACCATGCGCGACCTCTACCTCGCGTCGGCGGCCCAGGTCCGCAGCCGGCTCAACTCCAACGCGCTCGCCGCCTGCCTGGAGCACGTCCGCTTGCGTACGCCGAAGTTGGGCGAGGACGCCCCCCTGATCGGGGCCGCCGAGTTGGCCTTCGAACGACTCCTCGCCGATCCCCTCGACGTGGGTTGATCCGCGTACGCTGTCCAGCGTGGATGTCGAGCTGCGCGCTTCCGACGACGACCGCAACCGGGTGGTCGCCGAGCTGCACCGGCACACCGCTGCGGGCCGGCTGACCCTCGACGAGTTCTCCGAGCGGGCCGGTGCGGTGTGGACGGCGCGCACCCTCGGTGACCTGGCCGCCCTCACCCGCGACCTGCCGGTCCTGCCCGACCCGACAGTCGACAGCGAGCCCGTCGGGCAGGGGCGTCGGGAGCTGCTGATGCTCTTCGCCGCCGCCGCTCTCACTCTGCTGCTGCTCGGCGGCTTCCTGGCCGTCACCCGTGGATCCGCCTGACCCGCCCCCCGCTGATCCGCCTCGCCCTCGGATGAACTGATCGCGCGATCAGTCCGTACCAGTGGTCGGACGGGCAGCCGGCAGGATCTGGCTGTCCGGTCCAGACGCGTTCCGGTCCGGACCGAGGAGGCCCCACAGACATGGCACCGCTGAGATCCGCCCATCGCCGACTGGGCAACCGGACCCACCGAGCGGCGCTGCTGCTCATCGCGATCGTCGCGGCGGTCGGTGTCCTGCCCGGCGTGGCCATCGCCGCGCCCGCCGGCGGTCAGCAGCTCAACGCCGCCGACATGACGCTGCTCAACGGGGTCCGGTTGGCCGGGCTGTGGGAGATGCCCGCCGGCCAGATGGCCGCCGAGAAGGGCCAGTCGGCGAAGGTCCGGGAGATCGGCGCCGGCATCGCCAGCGAACACCAGCGGCTCGACCAGCTCACGGTGGACGCGGCCAACAAGTTGGGCGCGAGCATCCCCAGCGAGCCGACGGCCGAGCAGAAGGGCTGGCTGGCCGAGATGCAGAAGGCCTCCGGCGCCCGCTTCGACCAGATCTTCGTCACCCGGCTCCGGGTCGCCCACGGCAAGATCTTCCCGGTGATCGGCGCGGTCCGCGCCAGCACCCGGGACGCCACCGTCCGCAAACTCTGCGAGGACGCCAACGCGTTCGTCCAGCACCACATGCAGATGTTGGAGAGCACCGGGCTGGTCCGCTGGCCGGAGCTGCCGCCGGCCGCGCTGCCCGCTCCCGGTGAGGACGGACTGTTGGCTGCCGCCGCCGCGAACGCCGGCCCGCAGGTCGGGGTCAGCAGCACCGTCGTCTGGCTCGTCTTCCTCGCCGCGCTGGGCACCGGCGGAATCGCCACGTACCGGATGCTGCGCCGCAGCTGAGCATCGCTCGTTGGTGGCTCGCGTCAGCGGTCGACCTGGGTGAAGTCCCAGGAGTGCGGAGCGCGGGCCACCAGCAGGGCGGGCGGATCGGGCAGCGGGCGCGGGGTGCTGCGCCACTTGGAGATGACCACCACCCGGTGGTCGGTGGAGGAGAAGACCTCGCTGGAGACGTGGAGCGGGTCGTGCTCCAACTCGGGCAGGGCGGTGTCGCACACCCAGGTGATCAGGTCGGCGACGCCGTACGCCTCGGCGCGTGCCTCCCACATCCGCACGATCATGTCCGCCTCCCCCGTCACACGCTGACCGTGGTCAACGGCAGTGCCGAGTCGGCCGGCAGATCCAGTCGGCTGGGCGCGACGCCGGCGGCAACCAGGTGCGACCCGAGCGCCGCCACCATCGCCCCGTTGTCGGTGCACAGCTTCGGCCGGGGCACCCGGACTCGGATGCCGTACTTCTCGGCCCGCTGCTCGGCCATCGCCCGCAGCCGCGAATTGGCCGCCACTCCCCCGCCGATCACCAGCGTGTCGATGCCCTGCGCGCGGCAGGCGGCGAGCGCCTTGCTGGTCAGCACGTCGCAGACCGCCTCCTGGAAGGACGCGGACACGTCGGCCACCGGCACCGGCTCGCCGGCCCGCTCCCGCGCCTCGACCCACCGGGCCACCGCGGTCTTCAGCCCGGAGAACGAGAAGTCGTACCGGTGGGCGGCGAGATCCTTCGCGGCGGTCAGGCCGCGCGGGAAGGCGATCGCGGCGGCGTCGCCGGCCCGAGCCTCCCGGTCGATCGGTGGGCCACCCGGAAACGGCAGCCCGAGCAGCCGGGCGACCTTGTCGAACGCCTCACCGGCCGCGTCGTCGATGGTGGCGCCCAGCGGGGTGACACCCCGGGCCAGATCGTCGACGAGCAGCAGGGACGAGTGCCCGCCGGACACCAGCAGCGCGATGGCAGGCTCGGGCAGCGGGCCGTGCTCAAGGGTGTCCACCGCGACGTGGGCGGCAAGATGGTTCACGCCGTAGGCGGGCTTCTCGGCGGCGAGCGCGTACCCCTTCGCGGCGGCGACACCGACCAGGAGCGCGCCGGCCAGCCCCGGCCCGGAGGTGACCGCGATCGCGTCGATGTCGGCAAGTGTGACGCCGGCCTCGGTCAAAGCCCGGTCCATGGTCGGCACGATGGCCTCCAGGTGTGCCCGACTGGCCACCTCGGGCACCACACCCCCGAACCGGGCGTGCTCCTCGACGCTGGAGGCGAGCGCGTCGGCCAGCAGGGTGTGCCCCCGCACGATGCCGACGCCTGTCTCGTCGCAGGAGGTCTCGATTCCCAGGATCAGCGGTTCGTCAGCCATGGTGGTGTGGTCCGTCCCCGGTCGGCTCGGCGTCGCGCCGCATCACCAGCGCGTCGGTGTTGCTCGGTTGGTAGTAGCCGCGCCGCACCCCGACCGGCTCGAACCCGTACGTCGCGTAGAGCCGCTGGGCTGCGGCGTTGTCCACGGCGACCTCCAACAGGGTGCTGCGGGCGTCCCGGCGGGCCGCCTCGGCGAGCAGTTCCTCCAGCAGGGCGCGGCCCACACCGCGCCGCTGGGCGTCCCGGCGGACGGCGATGTTCTGGACCCACACCTCACCCGGCGGAACACCGGCGAGCCCGGCGTAACCGAGCACCGCGCCGTCCGCGTCGACGGCGACGCGGTAGTGGTGCCCGTTGGCCAACTCGTTCCAGAACATGGCCGGCGACCACTGCTCGGCGCCGAAGAGGTCAGCCTCGATGGGTAGCACGTCGTCGATGTGCCACCAGCGGAACGGTTCGAGTCGTACCGCCGTCATGGCAGGACCGGTTTGCGGCCGGTCGCCACCACCGCGTCGGGCCGGCGCAGGTAGAGCGGGGTGAGCCGCTCACTGGCGGCACCCGCTCGGATCCGCTCGGCGGCGAGCAGCGCCAGCACGGTGGCGTCCGGGTACCGCGGCTCGACCCGGACGGGCAGTTCCAGGGCCTCGGCGTACCGGTGCGCCCCGTCGCCCACCGCGATCGTCGCGCCCAACTCCCGGGCGCGCGCGGCGGCTACCGCCGGCGTGGACACCTCGGGGCCGACGATCCGCTCCCCGGCACCGTCGTAGACGGCCCAGTACAGCTCCTTGCGCCGGGCGTCGCTGGCGGCCAACACCGGCTCACCGGACGCCGCCGGGTAGCCGATGCCGTCGAGCGAGCACACGCCGTACGTGGGGATGCCGAGCACCTGGCCCATCGTCGCGGCCGTGACGAGGCCGACCCGCAGCCCGGTGAACGGCCCCGGGCCGAGCCCGGCGACGATGGCGGCCAGGTCACGCGGGCGCGCGTCGACATCGGCGAGGACCGCGTCCACCTGGGGCGCGAGCAGTTCGCCGTGCGCGCGGGCGTCGACCGTGCACCGGTACGCCCGCGACGCCACGCCATCCGCCGAGACCTCCACCAGCGCCGCGGTCACCGCGGGGGTCGAGCTGTCCACCACGAGTACGAGCACGGTTAGCCAGCCTAGCGGCCTCGCCCCCCGCCCCGGTCACGCCCCGCCCCGGCACCACCCACGGCGACCCCGCGCGACCCGCGGCCCCATCCACCGGACGCCCCACCCGCCGGGAAGGCCCGCCCGCCGGGAAGGCCCCACCCGCCGAAACGGCCCCACCCGCCGAAACGGCCCCACCCGCCGGTAAGGCCCCACCCGCCAGGGCGGTCCCACCCGCCGGGGCGGTCCCAGCCGCCGGGAAGGCCCCACCCGCCAGGGCGGCCCCACCCGCCGGGGCGGCCGGGCCGGCGGAGGGCGACGGGCCGCATGCCATATTGAGCGGTATACCTGTGAGTCATAAATATGACTGACAGGTATACCGCTCAGCAGGGAAAGGCCCGGTCGCCGGAGGAACCGTCACCCGGCAGGCTGTGCAGCGGAGCGACGGCCAGACAGTCGTGAATCCGCCGCACCGGTTTCCGCTGCGGGGCGGCGTGGTCCACCATCCCCGGATGCCATCCACTCGTCTCGTCGGGCTAATCGCCACGGCCATTCGTCAGCAACGACACTCGCGCCAGCTGAGCCAATGTGAGCTGGCCGAGTTGACCGGAGTCAGCCAGGCGACGGTCGCCCGGATCGAAGGCGGCGACCGAGCGCCCAGCATCGCCGTACTGGAGCGGTTGCTTGCCGCCATGGACGTGCAGTTGGTCGTCGGGGTTGAGCCGTTGGACGCGCACCTCGACGCCCGGATCGACGACCTGGCTGCCCGGCCGATCACCGAGCGGATCGACGCGCTTGGCCTGGATGGGCTACTGGGCCGGCTCCCCGACTTCGCCCAGGCGATCACCGGAAGCACGGCAGCGCTGTTACAGGGCGCGCCGGTGCCGGTCGACGCGCTGGAGATCGCCCTGCGCTGGCAGGACTCCAAACCGTTCACCCGCTGGCTGGAGACGAACTACAGCCAGCGGTGGAACGCCCGCTGGGAGGAGTTCGGCGGGGTGTGGTTGGAGCCCGAGGAGCCCGGCGAACACCGCTGGTCGACCCGGTACGGGGAGATCAGGGCCACGATGTGCGACGAGCTCCCCGAGACGATCGAGGTGCGCCACGGCGAGCGGAGTTACCAGGTGGTGCCGCTTGTCGAGCTGGAGCTGACCGAGCCGCGCGCCGCCGATCTGCTACGCCGTTACCGGGACCGGCAATCGGCCAGCGACGGCTGAACCAACCGCCGGCCGACCTGCGGGCTACGGGCTGTGCGCGGCGGCCGGCACACCGCGCAGCCGGCCCGGGCGGCCCACAGCCCGCGCAGCCCACAGCCCGCGCAGCCCACAGCGCGCGCAGCCCACAGCGCGCGGCCTGGTGCCAGTTCAGCCGGCGGTGCGCTCCCAGTCGATGGTGGGCAGGCCGGCGTCGGCGAGTGCCTTGTTGGCCGCGCTGAACGGACGGCTGCCGAGGAAGCCACGCGGGTTCATCGGGCTGGGGTGGCCAGCCTCCAGCACCACGTGCTGCGGGTTGGTGACCAGCGCCGCCTTCTTGCGGGCGTAGCCACCCCAGAGCAGGAAGACCACCCGGTCCGGCGAGGCGTCCAGCGCCCGGATGGTCGCGTCGGTGAACCCCTCCCAGCCGGCGTTGGCGTGCGAGCCCGGGGTGGCCTGGCGGACGGTCAGCACCGCGTTGAGCAGCAGCACACCCTGGGCGGCCCACCCGTCGAGGTTGCCGCTGCGCGGCTTGGGGACGCCGACGTCCTCGCCCAACTCCTTGAAGACGTTGCGCAACGACGGCGGCACCGTCACCCCGTCCCGGACGCTGAAACTCAACCCGTGTGCCTGCCCGGCCCGGTGGTAAGGGTCCTGCCCGAGGATCAGCACCCGGGTGCCCTGCGGCGGGCAGAGCCGGTACGCCGAGAACAGGTCCTCGATAGGCGGGAAGACGGTCTGCGTCGCGTATTCCCGGGCGACGAACTCGGCCAACGCGGCGGTGCGGGCCGCGTCCAGGTGCGGGGTGAGCACGGCACGCCACTGCTCCGGCAACAGGGCCAGCAGGTCAAGGGCGGGGGCATCGTCGGGCATCAGGAACCTCTCACAGCTCGGGTCGGTCCCCCGCACTCTAGGCATCCGGTACGACAGCGGCGGCCTAACCCAGGTCGGCGAGCCGCCGGGCCCAGTCGCCACCGATCGGGTCCAGCTCGACGATCCTGGTGTCGTCGTCGCGGCGGTCGATACGGACCCGTAGGTGCGCGTCGACCAACTGCTCCACCAGGCCCTCGCCCCACTCCACCACCGTCACGGAGTCGTCCACCGAGGCGTCGAGGTCCAGGTCGTCGATCTCGGCGCGCGGATCGGTGGCGGCACCCAACCGGTACGCGTCGGCGTGCACCAGAGCGACCCGGCCACCTCGGGCCGGATCGGGGCGATGCACCCGGGCGATCACGAAGGTCGGCGAGGTGATGTCGCCGACCACACCGAGCCCAGCGCCAACGCCCTGCGTGAGCGCGGTCTTACCGGCGCCCAGCGGACCGGTCAACAGCACCAGGTCACCGGCCCGCAGCAGCCCGGCCAGGCGCCGGCCGAACTCCCGGGTGTCCTCGACGGTCGACAGCTTGACGACGTGACTCACCGTTCCTCCGACTTCCCAAGTGATTCGAGGAACCGCGCGAGCGCGGCGTTGACCTCGTCAGCATGCTCCAACATCACCACGTGACCGCTGTCCTTGATCTTGACGAACTCGGCGTGTGGCAGCCGCCGGACGATCTCCTCGGAGTGGACCACCGGGGTGATCATGTCCTTGTCGCCGACCACCACCAGCACCGGCGTCGCGGCCAACGCCGCGAGGGCCGGGAAGCGGGAGTGGGTGGCCAGGGTCCGCAGGTAGCGGGTCACCGTGTCGGCCGACGTCCGGGAGTTCATCATCTCGACGTAGGAGACCAGAGTGGGGCTGGGCTTGCGGGTGCCGAAGCCGTACTTGCGGGTCAGCAGCCAGGCCACGTTCGACGTCGACTTGCGGGCCTTGTCGATCACCGGCCCGCCGTAGCGGGTGGCGTTGCTGACCATGTAGAGCACCGGGCCGCCAACCCGGCCGAGCAGCGCGGGCGCGACCAGCTTGGTCTCCGCGATGAGCCCGCCCGAGGTGGCCATCAGGACGGTGCCCACCACCCGGTCACCGAACAGCTCTGGAAACAGCTCGGCGAACGCCATGATGGTCATGCCGCCCATCGAGTGGCCGACCAGCACCAGTGGCCCGTCCGGGGCGGTGCGGTCGATCACCTGGCGCAACGTCCGGCCGAGCACCGTGAGGTCGTACTCGCCGGTCTCCAACCGGCCGGACCGACCGTGACCGGGCTGGTCGTACGCGACGACGCGGTAGTCACCGCGGGCGGCGAGCATCTGGCGCTGGAAGTGGAACGTCCCCATGTCCAGGCAGAAGCCGTGCACCAGCACCACCGTGGGTTGCCCCGGCACCGGCCTGGTCGGCTCGACCACCTCGACGTGGATGTCCGTGCCGTCCGGCAACTCCAGGCGGAACGCCTCGTCGTACCGTTGCTCGCCGAACATCTCGTGCGCGTAGCGGTCGGCCGGGTCGGCCTTGAGCCGGCGGACCAGGGTGCGCTCGGTCGCGACCCCGGCCGCCAGGCCCGCGGCGGCAACCCCCACCGCGGCGCCGACGATCCCCGCGACCCGGCCCACCGCGGTCCGCGGACGCGGAATGCGGTAGCTCACGGCGTCACCTCGGTTCGCGACTGCGGGGCTCGCAACCCCGGCTCACTCCTCGCGCTCACGGCCGCTCGCCGTCGTAGACCCGGGGCACCCGGGTGCTGCCGAACCGGGTCACGATCTCGTAGTTGATCGTGCCGGCGGCCTCGGCCCAGTCGTCGGCTGTCGGCTCGCCGTCCGCGCCGCTGCCGAAGAGCGTCGCCACGTCGCCGTCCGCCACCGGGTCGTCGCCGCAGTCGAGCACGAACTGGTCCATGCAGACCCGCCCCGAGATCGTCCGCCGTACGCCACCGAGCTGCACCGGACCGGTGTTGGAGGCGTGCCGGGGAACCCCGTCGGCATACCCGAGCGGGACCACGGCGAGATTCGCGTCGGATTCCGTGGTGTACGTGTGCCCGTACGAGACTCCGGTGCCGGCGGGAACCCGCTTGGTGAGCATCACCCGGGCGCGCGCGGTCATCGCCGGTCGCAGACCGTACGTCTCGCCGGCCACCGGGGAGAGCCCGTAGATGGCCAGACCGGGGCGGACCAGGTCGAAGTGGGTGTCCGGGCGGGTCAGGGTGGCCGCCGAGTTGGCGAGGTGCCGCCAGCGCGGTCGCAGCCCGGCCCGCTCGACCATGGCCAGCCCCTCGTGGAAGACGGCCAGTTGACGGTCGATGGTGGGGTGGCCGGGCAGGTCCGCGTACACGAAGTGGCTCCACACGCCGACCACCTCGACCAGGCCGTCGGCCTGCGCCTTCGCGGCGGCGTCCAGCAGCGCCGGCCAGTCGGCGACGGTCGCCCCGCCCCGGGACAACCCGGTGTCGATCTTCAGGTGCAGGCGGACGGGGCGCCCGGCGAGCCGGCTCGCCTCGATCATCTCGTCCAGTTGGGACAGGCTGGCCGCGCTCAGGTCCACCCCGGCGCTGACCCCCTCGTGCAGCGGCAGGCCGGGCGCGAGCAGCCAGGCCAGCACCGGCTCGGTCACGCCGGCCCGGCGCAGGGTGAGAGCCTCGTCGAGGGTGCAGACACCGAGCCAGTCCGCGCCGGCGTCGAGCGCCGCGCGAGCGGCCGGGAGCATCCCGTGGCCGTACCCGTCGCCCTTGACCACCGCCATCAACTCGGCGGTGGTGCCGGAGCGGAGCCTGCTCACGTTCTCGCGGATCGCGTCAAGATCGACGCGTACCTCGGCCTGCCACATACGCCCAGCCTACTTTCCGTGGAGATCAGCGCGGGCGGCGACGCACGTCCCCGAGGGCCGGTCCGGTCGTTCCGCCCGGAACCGCCCGATCAGCCCAGGCGGGCGACGACCGGGCGCAGCGCGGTCACCACGTCGGGCGCGGTCACCGGCCCGCTCCGGGCCGCCTCCCGGCCGGCGAGCCCGTGCAGGTACGCGGCCGCGGCCGCGGCCCGATCGGCGGGCACACCGGCCGCCAGCAGTGAGCCCAGCAGCCCGGCCAGCACATCGCCGGTGCCGCCGGTGGCCAGTGCCGGCGAGCCGGTCGGGTTGACGTACGCCCGACCGTCAGGTGTGCCGATCACCGTGCGGTCGCCCTTGAGCAGCACCACCGCCTTCATCCAGGCGGCCAGCCGCAGCGCGGCGCCGACCCGGTCGGCGCCGGGGTCCTCACCGCAGAGTCGGGTGAACTCGCGGTCGTGCGGGGTGACCACGATCGGTGCGTCCCGACCGCGGAGCTGGTCGGCGAGCGACCCGTCCACCAGCAGGGTCAACGCGTCGGCGTCGAGCACCACGGGCACCGGGGCGGCCAGCACGGCGCGCAGCTCGGCCGCCGCGTCGGCACCGGTGCCCAGCCCCGAGCCACAGACCCAGGCCTGCACCCGACCCGCGTCGGCGACCCGCCCACTGGCGATCACCGAGGGGTGCTGGTGCAGCACCTCGGCGCGGGCGCTACCGGCGTAGCGGACCAGGCCGGTCGGTCCGGCCAGCGCACCGCCCACGGAGAGCACCGCCGCACCCGGGTAGGTCGCCGAGCCGGTCGCCACCCCCACCACGCCCCGCGTGTACTTCTCCGATGCCGGACCCAGCTCCGGCCACCAGTCGACGACGTCGGACCACTCGGTGACCCGCAGCGCCGGGGTGCCTCGCAACCAGGGCCGCAACCCGATGTCGACGAGCTCCACCTGGCCGGCCAGGGCAGCGGCCGGCCCCACCACCAGGGCGGGCTTCAACGCGCCGAACGCCACCGTCACGTCGGCGTGCACCGCGTCCGGTCGGCCGGACGGGGCCAGCGGCACGTGCCCGGTGTCCACCGCGACCCCGCTCGGCACGTCCACCGCCAGCACGGTGGCGCGGTCACTGTCACGTCCGCGCAGCTCACCGAGCCGTTGCGCCACCGCGTCCGCGCCGGCCCGCAGCCCCCCGGTGCCACCGATGCCGACGATGCCGTCGAGCACCAGGTCCACCGGGCCGGTGGGCTGGTCGACAAGCTGGCCGCCGGCCGCTCGCAGCGCGGCCAGTCCCGCCGCGTGGGCACGCCCGGGAGTGAGGAGCAGTGCGGACACCTGGACACCCCGACGGGCCAGTCGCTCCCCCGCGTACAACGCGTCGCCGCCGTTGTCGCCGGAACCCACGAGCAGCAGCACCCGGCCGCCGTAGACGCCGCCGCGTTCGGCGAGCAGCAGCGCGGCCCGGCGGGCCAGCCCGGCGGCGGCGCGCTGCATGAGCGTCCCCTCCGGCAGCGTGCCCATCAGCCCCGCCTCGGCCGCCCGCACGTCGGCCACCCGCCACACCGCTCTCATGCCACCGTCTCCCCATCCGTTCGCGGGTGGACCCGACCGGCCCGCCCGGTCGACGTCACCGTTCCGCGACCACCATCGCCGACGCGATCCCCCCGTCGTGCGACAACGAGAGATGCCAGTGGTTGACCCCGCGCGCCTCGGCCGCCGCCGCGACGGTGCCGGCGACAGCCAGCCAGGGACGGCCGTCCGGGTCGGCCCTGATCTCGCAGTCGTGCCAGCTCAGCCCACCCGGGGCACCGAGCGCCTTGGCCACCGCCTCCTTGGCGGCGAACCGGGCGGCGAGCGACTCCGGCGGGCGCGGGCCACCGGAGCGGGTGTGCCGCTCGGCGCTGGTGAAGAGTCGGTCGGCGAGCAGCGGCGTCCGTGCCAGGGCCCGGGCGAACCGGTCGACCAGGACCACGTCGATGCCGACAGCGACGATCACGATCACACCCTACCGGCGGCCGGGCCGGAGATTAGCCGTCCGGCCCGCGGTGGGCAACGCCTGTGGACAGGCCGGGGTACGACCCACCGCCCGCTGTCCACAGGGCACTCCGGTGCCCGCCACGCCCGCCTAGCGTCAGCGCGTCGATCCCGATCGTCCACGGGGGTGTGGTCATGACCGATGAGTTGTTCGCCGTCCGGCCGGAGGAGCTGCGGGCGGTCGCCGGCACGCTCGACGACGAGGCGTACCGGCTGGCGTTGGGCCTCGCGAGGGTGCCGGAGCTGCTGGTGGTCGCGCCCGAGTGGAGAGCCGGCGCGGCTCTGGCCGGGCTGGAGGCGGCCGGGCACGCCTGGTTCTGCCGGCTGGGTGCTCGGGTCGCGGCGACCTCCGGTGGAGTCCGGGCGGCGGCCGGGGCGTACGAGACGGTCGACGACCGGGCCGCCGGCCGGTTCGCCGCGCTGCCCCGGTGAGCGGCGTCGGTTACCGGCAGCTGTGGGCGGCCGATCCGGGCGGCTGGCGGACCGCCGGGGTGGCCTGGGCCGGGCTGACCGGGCCGGTCGAGAGACAGGTCGGCGAGTTGGGGGCGGCCGGCGCGCGCCTGCGCAGCGGTTGGTCCGGTGCGGCGGCCACCGCTGCGGACGCCCGGCTCGCCGGTCTCGGTGCCGAGTTGGCCTCGGTCGCACCCGCACTGATCGAGGTCGACCAGGTGCTGGCCGAGCTGGCGGGCCGGCTGACGGTCGCGAAGGCCCGGCTCGCGGCGGCGGTCGCCCAGGCGGACGCGGCCGGGCTGGTGGTGGACCGCGCGGGCGGGGTGCACGTCGATCCCACCCGGGTTCGGCCCACCGAACGGACCGGCGTGGCGGCGGCTCGGGTGGCGGCGGCCCTACGCGACGCGCTCGACACGGCCGGGGCGGCGGATCGGATCGCCGCCGACCGCCTGGACGAGCTGACCCGGGCCGCCGGCTCGGGTTGGGCGTCCCCGCCACCGCCGGGTCGGCCGGCGGCCGGTGCCGCACCGACGCTTGTTCGCGCCTGGTGGGCAGGGTTGACCCCGGCGCAGCGACGGTGGCTGATCGGGCACGAGAGTGCGCTGGTCGGCCGGTTGGACGGGGTGCCGGTCGCCGCGCGGGACCAGGCCAACCGGCTGCGGCTCGGGGTCTGGCGCGCGGAGCTGCTGGCTGAGCGGCAGCGGTTGCTGACCCGGGTGCCGCCGGGGCCGCTCACGACGCTCCGCCTGCACGGGGTGGCCGGGCGGCTGGCCGGCCTGGACGCGTTGGCCGGGCGGCTGGCGGCGGACGGGGAGCCGCGGGCGTACCTGCTGCGGCTGGACACGGCCGGTGAGGGCCGGGTGGTGCTGGCGCTCGGCGACCCGGACCAGGCCGACCGGGTGCTCACCTACGTGCCGGGGATGGGTTCCGGACTGGGCGACGCTGCCGGTGAGTTGGGCAGGGCGGCGCGGGTACTGGACCGGTGCGCCACGCTCGCCCCGGGTGAGCGCAGCGCGGCGGTGCTCTGGTTGGACTACGACGCCCCGGACTTCGTGACCGCAGCGGCGTCGGCGGGCCAGGCCAACGACGCCGGCCCGGCGCTGCACCGCTTCCAGGAGGGGCTGCGGGCCAGCCACGAGGGGCCACCGGCCCGGCAGACCGTGCTCGGGCACAGCTACGGGTCATTGGTGGTGGGGACTGCCGCGCGGGAGCACGGGCTGGCCGCCGACGCGCTGGTCTTCGTCGGCTCGCCCGGGGTCGGCGCGTCGCACGCCGCCGAGTTGGGCGTGCCACCCGGCGAGGTCTGGGCCAGCCGCGCCCCGGACGACGTGATCCGCGCTGCCCGCCCAGTCGACGAGTTCGGCCGACGCGCCCTGCTCGGCGCGGCTCCACTGGCCGCGGTGCTGGGCTGGCCCGACCGGACCGGGCACGAGCTGTGGTTCGGTCACGACCCGTCGGATCCGGGGTTCGGCGGTCGGGTCTTCGGCAGCGGGCGAGGCGGGCACGCCGGTTACTGGGACCCGGGCAATCCCGCGCTGGACGGGATGGCCCGGGTCGTGCTGGGGCGTTGAGGAGGCCTACTCGACGGTGACCGACTTGGCCAGGTTGCGGGGCTGGTCCACGTCGTGCCCACGGGCGTCGGCGATCTCGGCGGCGAGCACCTGCAACGGCACCGTGGTGACGAGCGGGGCCAGCAGCGTCGGCGTACGCGGCACGTAGATCAGGTGGTCGGCGTACCGGACGACGGCCTCGTCGCCCTCTTCGGCGATCACGATGGTCCGCGCGCCACGGGCCCGGACCTCCTGGATGTTGGAGACGACCTTGTCGTGCAGCATGCCCCGGCCGACCGGCGAGGGCACCACGCAGATCACCGGTGTGCCCTTGTCGATCAGGGCGATCGGGCCGTGCTTCAGCTCGCCGGCCGCGAAGCCCTCGGCGTGCATGTACGCCAGCTCCTTGAGCTTCAGCGCGCCCTCCAGGGCCACCGGGTAGCCGACGTGTCGGCCGATGAACAGCACGGTTGGCTCGGACTTCAACTCCCGGGCCAGCTCACGGACGGGCTCGATCCGGTCGAGCAGCTCACGCAACTTGCCCGGGATCTCCTGCAACTGCGCGACCACCGCGCCCACCTCGTCGGCGAACTTGATCCCGCGGACCTGGGCCAGGTGCAGGCCGATCAGATAGCAGGCGACGACCTGGGTGAGGAACGCCTTGGTGGACGCGACGGCGATCTCCGGCCCGCCGTGGGTGTAGAGCACCGCGTCGGACTCCCGGGGGATCGTCGAGCCGTTGGTGTTGCAGATCGCCAGCACCCGGGCCTTCTGCTCCTTGGCGTGGCGCAGCGCCATCAGGGTGTCCATCGTCTCGCCGGACTGGGAGATCACCACGATCAGCGTGGACCGGTCGAGCACCGGGTCGCGGTAGCGGAACTCGCTGGCCAGCTCCACCTCGCAGGGGATCCGCGTCCAGTGCTCGATGGCGTACTTGGCGACCATGCCGGCGTGGTACGCCGTGCCGCAGGCGACGATGAAGATCTTGTCGACGTCGCGCAGGTCCTGGTCGCTGAGGCGGACCTCGTCCAGGGCGATCTCACCGGTCTCGGTGAGCCGGCCCAGCAACGTGTCGGCGATGGCCTGCGGCTGCTCCTCGATCTCCTTGAGCATGAACCAGTCGTAGCCGCCCTTCTCGGCCGACGAGGAGTCCCAGTCGATGTGGAAGTCCTTGCCGGTGGCGGGCTGACCGTCGAAGTCGGTGATCTCGATGCTGTCGGCGGTGATCAGCACGATCTGGTCCTGGCCCAGTTCGACTGCTTCCCGGGTGTGCTCGATGAACGCGGCCACGTCGCTGGCCAGGTAGTTCTCGCCGTCGCCCCGGCCGACGACGAGCGGCGAGTTGCGTCGGGCGCCGACGACCGCGCCGGGCACCGAGGCGTCGACGGCGAGCAGCGTGAAGGCCCCTTCCAGCCGCTGGCACACCACGCGCATGCCGGCGGCGAGCAACTGCGGGCCGTCCGGCTGGCCGGCGGCACGCAGGTCGGCCAGCGCGGCGGAGAGCAGGTGCGCGGCGCACTCGGTGTCGGTGTCGCTGGCGAACTGGACGCCGTCGGCCTCCAGCTCGGCGCGCAGCTTGGCGAAGTTTTCGATGATGCCGTTGTGGATCACCGCGACCCGTCCGTCGCCGGCGACGTGCGGGTGGGCGTTGCGGTCGGTCGGGCCACCATGGGTGGCCCACCGGGTGTGCCCGATGCCGGTGGTGCCGTCACCGATCCCGATCGGGCTGGCCGCGCAGGAGGCCGGGTCCTCGGCGGCCCGCTCGGAGAGCATCTTCTCCAGGTTGGCCAGCTTGCCGGCCTTCTTCTCGGTCAGCAGCTGGTCGTCGCAGACGATTGCGACGCCCGCCGAGTCGTAGCCGCGGTATTCCAGCCGCCGCAGCCCGTCGAGGACGATGCCGAGAGCGGGGCGCGCGCCCGCGTATCCCACGATTCCACACATGGCCCGCAGCCTAACCCAGTTTCGCTCATGATGGGTGCTCGAAAGTCGGGTTATCAATCACGGAATCTGAGCGATCGGTGCCTGGGTGGCCGCAACGGGACGAGCGTCGCAGGCCGTTCGCGCCCCACCCCGGAGCGCAGGGTTGCGGCGCGCCAGCGGGTGCGAAAGTCTCTCGGCGGGTTTGGCGCTCCCGTCCACGGCCCGCTCGTTTCCTACCCACTCCCGCCCGGAGCAGCCATGACCGACGCGCCCTCGCCCGACCCGTCGCCCTCACCCGCACCCGCACCCGCACCGGAGCCGACCCCCTCCGCGCCCCCGCCGGAGCCGACGGCGTCGCCCTCCTCGGCGCCGATCCCGACCGCCGACCCGCTGGCTCCGGTTCAGCCGTGGGCGCCCCAGGCCCCATGGACACCGTCGCCGTGGCCGCCATCTCCGCCGGCCGAGCCCTGGGCGCCGGCCCCGCCCGACACCCAGTGGACACCCCAGCCGCCAGCGGCACCGTGGACGGGCCAGCCGCCCGCGGCACCGTGGACGCCCGACGCACAGACGTCTCCCTGGTCGCCGGCTCCGGCCGACGCCTCCGGCGCGCCGCCGGCCGGATCACCGCCGCCGGGGTGGCCCACGCCGGCCGGGCAGCCGCCGTACGCGGGCTGGCCGCCGCCGGGGTATCCGCCGCCGTACGCCTACCCCGGCTATCCGCAGGTCTCCGGCAAGCCGGCCTCGGGCGGACGGGTCGTCGGGATCGTCGTCGCGGTCATCGTGGCGGTCGTTCTGACCGTGTGCGGTTGCCTCTGCGCGAGTGGCCTGTGGCTCGGCCCCACCCGCCCGGACCCGATCGCCGAGGAGCCGTGGGTCACCCCCGACGACGGTTGGGCCTCACCGAGCGCCGGACCGCTCGTCCCGGAGGCCCCCGCCACCGAACGCCCCACCGTGGCGCCCACCCCCACCAAACAGCCGATCACCCGCCCCACGTCGGGGCCGGCCCCGGTGACGGTGGTCTACGAGGTCACCGGTGGGGGCACAGTGGACCTCGCGTACTTCGACGCCGAGAGTGACCTCATCCACGTCGACGGCCAGAAGCTGCCCTGGCGCACCACCATCCGCACCAACGGCAAGAGCCGGATCAGGGTGGAGGCCGACTGGGTCGATATGGGATACCACGGTCTCCTCGAATGCACCGTCACGATCAGCGGCACCGGCAAGCCGGTGGTCCTCAAGGAGCGGAGTTACGGCAGCATCTGGTGCGCGCCCGAGTGAGGCTGGGGTTCAGCCCGGGGCACCCGTAGGCTGGCGCAGGTGACGAGCACCGATTTCGACCCGCTGGTGGCCCGGATGCGGCCGTTCGGCACGACGATCTTCGCCGAGATGTCCGCCCTCGCCGTGCGGACCGGCGCGGTCAACCTCGGCCAGGGCTTCCCCGACACCGACGGCCCCCCGGAGATGCTGGCCGCCGCCGCCGAGGCGCTGCGCGGCGGGCAGAACCAGTACCCGCCCGGCCCCGGGATTCCCGCTCTGCGCGCGGCGGTCGCGGCCCACCAACTGCGGTTCCACGACCTGACGTACGACCCGGACGGCGAGATCGTCATCACCGCCGGAGCGACGGAGGCGGTCGCGGCGAGCATCCTCGCCCTCTGCGAACCGGGCGACGAGGTGATCTGCTTCGAGCCTTACTACGACTCGTACGCCGCCTCGATCGCGCTTGCCGGCGCGGTCCGGCGGCCGGTGACCCTGCGCCCCGGGGTCGAAGGCCGGTACGCCTTCGACCCGGCGGCGCTCCGCGCGGCGTTCGGCCCACGGACCCGGCTGGTGCTGCTCAACTCGCCGCACAACCCGACCGGCAAGGTCTTCACCCCGGCCGAACTGGCGCTGATCGCCGAGCTGTGCCAGGAGCACGACACGTACGCGGTCACCGACGAGGTGTACGAGCACCTGGTCTTCACCGACGCGGCACACCCGCACGTGTCACTGGCCTCCCTGCCCGGGATGTGGGAGCGCACGCTGCGCATCTCGTCGGCGGGCAAGACGTTCTCCTGCACCGGTTGGAAGGTCGGCTGGGCGAGCGGCCCGGCGGCGCTGGTCTCGGCGGTGCTGCGGGTGAAGCAGTTCCTCACCTACGTCAACGCGGCTCCGCTGCAACCGGCGGTCGCCGTGGCGCTTGCCCTGCCGGACGACTACTACACCGGCTTCCGGGACAGCCTCCAACAGCGGCGGGACCAGCTCGTCGGCGGTCTCACCGACGCCGGGTTCGAGGTGCTCGACTCGGAGGGGACATATTTCGTCACCGCCGACGTCACCGCCCTCGGCGGCCGGGACGGGGTGGAGTTCTGCCGCTCGCTGCCGGAGCGTTGCGGCGTGGTGGCCGTGCCGACGCAGGTCTTCTACGACGACGTCGAGGCGGGCCGGCGGCTGGTGCGGTTCGCGTTCTGCAAGCGTCCCGAGGTGCTGACCGAGGCGGTCAACCGGCTGCGCGCGCTGGGCCGCTGATCCGACGGCCCCGGCTGTGCCGGAGGCTGTGGAGCTGATGTCGTGAACGATTCAGCTCCACAACGTCCCACTGACCTACGACGCGGCAGGGCTGGCGGTGCGGACCAACTCGGCGATCCGCTCGGCGACGTCGCGGGCGGTCTGCTCGGTGGCGGCCTCGACCATCACCCGCACCAGCGGCTCGGTGCCCGACGGGCGCAGCAGCACCCGCCCGGTCTCACCCAGCTCCGCCTCGGCCCGCTCGACCTCGGCGCGGACGGCCGGTGCGGCGGCGCCGACGGTCCGGTCACCGACCGGCACGTTGATCAGCACCTGGGGCAGTTTGGTGACCACCGAGGCCAACTCGGCGAGGGACTGGCCGGTGGCGGCCATCCGGGCCATCAGGTGCAGGCCGGTGAGCACTCCGTCGCCGGTGGTGGCGTGCGCCGGCATGACGATGTGACCGCTCTGCTCACCGCCGAGTGCCAGCCCGGACGCGCGCAGGGCCTCCAGGACGTACCGGTCGCCGACCTTTGTCTCGATCAGCCGGATGCCCTGTGCGGACATGGCCAACCGTAGGCCGAGGTTGCTCATCACGGTCGCGACCAGGGTGTCCTGGGTGAGCGTGCCGGCATCCCGCATGGCCAGTGCGAGGATCGCCATCACCTCGTCGCCGTCGACCTCGTCGCCGTCGGCGCTGACCGCCACGATCCGGTCGGCGTCGCCGTCGTGCGCGATGCCCAGGTGGGCGCCGTGCTGGACCACAGCCTCGCGCAGCGCCTCGATGTGGTTGGAGCCGCACTCGTCGTTGATGTTCAGGCCGTTCGGCTCGGCGTGGATCGCGACGACCTCCGCGCCGGCTTCCCGGTAGGCGACCGGGGCGACCTCGGCGGCAGCGCCGTTGGCGCAGTCGACCACGACCTTGATCCCGTCCAGCCGGTGCGGCACGGCCCCGACCAGGTGCTGGACGTAGTGGTCGGCACCGTCGAGCAGGTCGTGCACCCGACCGATGCCGGCGCCGGTCGGCCGGTCCCAGGCGGTGGTGGCGTTGGCCTCCACGGCGGCCTCGATCTTCATCTCGATCTCGTCGGGCAACTTGTGCCCGCCGGCGGCGAAGAGCTTGATGCCGTTGTCGGGCATCGGGTTGTGCGACGCGGAGAGCACCACGCCGAGGTCGGCCTTGGCCTCGGCGGTGAGGAACGCCACCGCGGGGGTGGGCAGCACGCCGACCCGCACCACGTTGGCACCGGCGCTGGTCAGGCCGGCGACCACGGCGGCCTCCAGCATCTCGCCACTGGCCCGGGTGTCCCGGCCGACGACGGCCAGCGGCGGGTGGCTGCGGTCCGTCTCGGCGAGCGTGTGCGCGGCGGCCACCGCGAGCGCCAGCGCCAGTTCCGGGGTGAGATCCGCGTTTGCCCGCCCGCGTACGCCGTCCGTGCCGAACAACCGACCCATACCCGCCAACCTCCGTGGTGCGCTGCCGATGTGGAGAAAGCGAAACGGCCGGCCGCCTTCCCCGAGTCGGGGAGGCGAACCGGCCGTCCGTCAGAAGTACAACGCGCTGGAAAAGATCAGCGCTTCGAGTACTGGGGAGCCTTACGGGCCTTCTTGAGGCCGTACTTCTTGCTCTCCTTGACCCGGGCGTCCCGGGTGAGGAAGCCGGCCTTCTTCAGGGCCGGGCGGTCGTCCGGCTCGTTGATGATCAACGCGCGGGCGATGCCCAGCCGGAGCGCACCGGCCTGGCCGGTGGTGCCGCCGCCACGCAGGTTGGCGATGACGTCGAACGCCTCAAGCTTCTCGGCGGTGACCAGCGGGTCCTTGATGAGCTGCTGGTGCACCTTGCTCGGGAAGTACGCCTCGAGGTCCTGGCCGTTGCAGGTGATCTTGCCGGTGCCCGGGATGATGCGGACCCGGACGATGGCCTCCTTGCGGCGGCCCACGGTCTGGATCGGCCGGTCACCACGAGGCGCGCGGGCGACGGGCGCCGGCGCCTCGGTGGCCTCGGGGGTTTCCGGGGCGACGGCGACCTCGGTCTCGGTGATGTCGGTCATGCTGCTTCCTTCGCCCGCGCTCACTGCGCGATCTGCTTGATCTCGAACGGCACCGGCTGCTGCGCGAGGTGCGGGTGCTCGGCACCGGCGTACACCTTCAGCTTCTTGATCAGCTGACGGCCGAGCTTGTTGTGCGGGAGCATCCCCTTCACAGCCAGCTCGATGGCCCGCTCGGGGCGCTTGGTCAGCAGCTCGTCATAGCCGATCTGCTTCAGACCACCCGGGTAACCGGAGTGGCGGTAAGCAACCTTGGTCTGACGCTTGTTGCCGGTCAACGCAACCTTGCCCGCGTTCACGATGACGACAAAGTCGCCCGTGTCGACGTGCGGCGCGAAAGTCGGCTTGTGCTTACCACGCAGCAACGTGGCGGCGTGGGTGGCCAGGCGGCCCAGCACGACATCAGAGGCGTCGATGACGTGCCACTGACGCTCGATCTCACCCGGCTTCGGGCTGTACGTACGCACAGGTCTACCTTGTCTCGTCGTCGGTCTGGGGTCGCGCGCCGAGGTGACCAGATCTAGCAGGCCGGACCAGCGCGCACGAACGACCAAGCGTACCTGATAGGGCACGCCTCTGGATGTCGTACAACAGCAGGCAACGATACCCGGCGCGGTGTCCGCAGGTCAAAACGGGGGTGCCGTTCCGCACGGCGACGCGCCGGGGGTGGCCCAGCTCACACGCCGGCGAGCCGATCGGCGGCTCCCGGACGACGGTAGACCACCCAGGTGACCGCGAAGCACAGGGCGTACCAGCCGATGAAGGCCAGGTAGGCGGCGTCGGCGTTGCCGGAGCTGAGGAACGACTGGCGGAACGCGACGTTGACGAGCACCCCACCGGAGGCGCCGATCGCGCCCGCGATGCCGATCAACGCGCCGGTCATCCGCCGCGCCCAGCGGGCGGCGGCCTCCGGATCGCGGCGACCGTCGGCCACCGCGTCCGCCGCCCGGGCCCGGAAGATCGCCGGGATCATCTTGTACGTGGAGCCGTTGCCGATGCCGGAGAACACGAAGAGGGCGATGAACCCGGCCAGGTAGAGCCCGAACGAGCGCTCGCGGGCCGCGTACAGCACGATGCCCGCGCCGGCCGCCATCGCGACGAAGTTCCAGAAGGTCACCCGGGATCCGCCCAGCCGGTCGGCGAGGTGCCCGCCCAGCGGCCGGATCAGCGAGCCGACAAGAGGGCCGAGGAAGGTCAGCCAGGCGGCGTCGACCGGGGTGGGGAACCGCTCGGCGAACTGGAGCTGGAGCACCTGACCGAACGCGAAACCGAACCCGATGAACGACCCGAAGGTGCCGATGTAGAGCAGCGACATGACCCAGGTGTGCGGGTCGCGGGCCGCCTCGCGCAGCGCGCCCGGCTCGTTGCGCGCGCCGGGCACGGTGTCCAACCAGCGGGCCGCGGCCAGCGCGGCCAGCACGATCAGCGGCAGGTAGACCGCCGGGACCAACCGGGGGTACGCGGCACCGGCGGTGGCGAGGACCGCCAGCCCGACCAACTGCACAGCGGGTACGCCCAGGTTGCCGCCGCCGGCGTTGAGCCCGAGGGCCCGACCCTTGAGCCGCTGGGGGTAGAAGAGGTTGATGTTCGCCATCGAGGAGGCGAAGTTGCCGCCCCCGACGCCGGTGAGGCAGGCGAGCACCATCAGGGTGGTGTACGACACCCCGGGTTCCAGCAGCACCGTCATCGGCACCGTGGGCACCAGCAGCAGCAGGGCGCTGATGATCGTCCAGCGTCGCCCGCCGAAGCGGGCCACCGCCAGCGTGTACGGCAGCCGCAGGACCGCCCCCAGCGCCGCCGGCACGGCGGTGAGCAGGAACTTCCCGGCCGGGTCGATGCCGTACGCGGGGCCGAGGAAGAGCACCGTCACCGACCAGAGGCTCCACACCGAGAAGCCGACGTGCTCGGCGAAGATCGAGACCCAGAGGTTGCGCCGGGCGATCGGCGCGCCCGTCGCCTCCCAGAAGTCGGGGTCCTCGGGACGCCAGTCGTCGAGCCGGCGCCCACGCGCGGTGGCGGCCGGCGGCGCGGCGGTGACTGCGGTGCTGGTGAGCGTGCTCACGGCGGCTCCTTCTCGTCGGTGTGACGAGGAGAAACGCTAGGAACGCCTGGTTACCTGGCAGTGCCCGTCCTGGGTCGGCCGGGAAACGGGGATCGCACCACGGCCCGGCGGCGGTGGTGAGGTCGTACTCAGAGCTGTTGCAGGATGCGCAGCGCGCGGCCGACCCGGAGCATGGTGTCGGTGTCGGCGACGTCCACGCAGTCGGTGAACCACTTCTTCATCGGCGAGGAGATGCGGTCGGGCATGACCACGTACCGGCCCATCGACACGGCGAGCGGCGAGTCGCGCAGCAGCGACTCCTCGACCACCTCGACCACGATCACGATGGGCACGTCGGTGGAGTTGTAGACGTCCGAGCTGACCACCAGACCGAGGCGTTCCCGGGCGCCCTCGATGCGCCAGACCTCCCCCCTACGCAGCACGCGGTCGTCCGCCGGAGAGCAGGTCGTTGACCATGCCCACCTCGCGGGCGTCGGCGAGAGCGGCGGACTCCAGGTCCAGGCCGGCGCGACCCACGGCGGCGGCGTGCGCGGTGAAGACCTCGCGCAGCGCCTTCTCGCGGGCGGCCTGGTCCATCCACGCGGAGAGCGACAACCCCTCGCGCTTGGCGAACCGCCGCGCCTCCTCGATCGTCTCGTCGGTAAACGACAGAGTCACCTTGGCAGTCATGCCGCTGAGACTACCCAGCGGTATGACTGCCAGTCATCCCCGCGGCGACCGGCTCGCGTACCGGCGTCGAAACGCCCATTCCGGCGACCGTCACCGAACCCGACCACCGAACACCGCGAAGCGCCACTCCTTGAAGTAACAGTCGACGTCGACCAGGCCGGCCTCGGCGAGCCAGCGGCACTGGTCGGCCACGGTCGCCGGCCGATCGTGGCGCATCCGGCCCCGGGAGCCGGCGATTTCCTCGGGGGACGCGCCCAGTTCGGTGATCCGCTCCATCCACACCTCGTCATAGCGCCGCTCCAGCTCCGGGGTCGGCCCGGCGACCTGCTCGGCGTTGACGAACACCCCGCCCGGCGCCAGCGCGGCGGCCGCCCGCCGGTAGAGCGCCCGCTTGCCGGCGTCGTCCAGGTGGTGGATGGCCAGTGCGCTGACCACCGCGTCGTACCGGCCCGGCGGCAGTTCGTCGGACAGGTCGGCCCGCACCGACCGGTGCGGCACGGACCGGTCGCGCAGTTGCTCGGTGGCGCGGGCGAGCATCGCCGGCGCCCCGTCGACAAGGGTCAACCGGACTCCGGGCACCGCCGTGGCCAACAGCAGCGAGAGCAGGCCGGTGCCGGCGCCGAGATCCAACACCTCGGGGGTACGACCGGCCGCCAGCGCGGCGCGCAGCGGCGGCGTGGCCACCTGGACGGCGGTGCCGTAGAAGGCGTCGAAGCAGGGAATCAGCCGCCGACGCTCCTCGTCGTAGGTGCCGGCCACAGCGTCGAAGACGTCCGTCACACTCATCGCGGGGCTCCCAAACTTTGAGACAGATTTCCCACATTATAAGCGCCGTGCGCCAGACGACGACGCTGATGTCGTCAGCGATTCAGCTCCAAAGGCGTTCGGCTCACACCTCCCGCCGCACGCGAAGTCACCGCGGCTTTCGCAGCGGTGGAACCGGCGCCGCCGCGGGCGGTCCATGTGGTCGGTCTGGCAACGCCTGCGCTGCCTGGCGGGGTGGTTGACCGCGGACACGCGAGAGGCCCCCGGCGATCTCCTTGGGTTCCAGGAGCCGGGGGCCGTTCGTGCTGCATTCGTTAGCCGACGGGACCGATCGCCTTCGCCAGGTCTACGAAACCGGCCCATGCCTCCGGCCTGAAGGTCAGCGTCCCGCCGTCGCGGTCTTTGGTATCGCGGACGAGGACGGTGCCGGGGAGATTGTCGGCAACCTCGACGCAGTTACCGCCGTTGCTGCCGCTGCGGGTGCTCTTGCGCCACTGCACGCCGGTCATGTCCATGCTGCCGCCGCTTTCCTGACGAGATCGAGAGACTGTGCCCTGGGTAGAGCATCGCCAACTATGCGCGCCCACCTTCGTCCAAGGGTAGCAATTTCCGTCGATTCGTCGATGATCTGAGCTCTGACCTGGCCGTCCACATGCGCAACCTGCGCGCCGTCGGGCATCTCGGCCATGGTGAACGGCCCGCCGAGGCCGAGATACATCGGCGTGTCAGCCGGTACGACGTGCACCTGCACGTGCGGCAATGCGGCGCACGTCGCGATGTGTTCGCACTGCTCGCGCATCAGCTCGGCGCTGCGCCCGGCCCGTCGCCGTAGCACTGCCTCGTCGAGCACGGCGACGACCAGCGGCGGGCGAGGACGGTGCAGGATTGCGTGTCGCAGCATCCGCGCGGACACCCGGTCCTCGATCTCTTCAGAGGTCAGCGATTCCATGGCGAGCGTCGCCCGCGCGTACGCCTCGGTCTGAAGGAGACCGGGCACCCATGCCAGCTCGAACCACCGCAACGCGACCGCCTCGCGCTCGATGTCGATCCACGGCCGGAACCACGCTGGTTCCCGTCGGGTGAGGACGTCCGGCCAGAGGTCGCCCACCTCCCGGCCGAGCAGCCTGGCGACCTCGACCCGATGCCGGCTGCGCGGGATGCGTCCTGGATTAGCCCACCGCGCGGCAGTCTTCGGATCGACCCCGACCTGACCAGCGAGACTTTCAGCGGTCTCCCCGGCCTCGGCCATAGCCGCGATGAGTACCTGATTCATTCCTAATCCCTCCCCGACGTCCCGAACGTCCCAGAGGAATGTTGCTACGCAGTGTATGCGTCCCACAACCCTGAGAGAGGCTGCGCCGTAGACGGCGCGGCCGGTAGGGATCACGGAACCCGGCGGACGCGTTCGTATCGGGGCCGCCCTTGGCCTGCCACAGATCTTGGACAGTTTCCGTTACGCGAGAACTACGCGAGAACGGAAACTGTCCAAGATCTCCACGGGCGAGCACGAATGGGGCGGCCCCTTCCCACGTGACGACGAGGAGAGAGCGCCGTGCCGAACGAGCCGCCCGATCGGGAACTCAAGCCGAAGCCCGAATCAAGGAAGCCGCACACGGGTGACGTCCTGCACCTGACCCGCGCCGCGAGTGTTCAGTTCCTGCGCCCGATCTTCGTCCGCGTGATTCGGGTCCTCGACTGGCCGACGTACGACGGCTGGTTGTGGATTGACGGTTACGAGCTGGCCGCGAACGGCGACGCGGTCGCACGCCGGTCCCTGTTCGTGATGCTCGCGGGCCTGATCTGGCCGGACCCGCCCGCCCCGGCAGCCCGTCGTCGGCCAACCACGCGCACGCGCGTGAAGGGCGGTTCGGTGAGGGTCGGATGACCCGCCGCCCTCGCCCACACCATCCGATGCGTCCGGCGTGGCTCTGCCGTAACTGCGCCGCCCCCTGGCCGTGCGCGCCGGCTCAGCTCCACCTCGCGACCGAGTTCCACGGCCATTCGATCGCCCTGGCG
Organism: Micromonospora sp. NPDC048839; assembly: GCF_040649915.1. Lineage (NCBI taxonomy): Bacteria > Bacillati > Actinomycetota > Actinomycetes > Micromonosporales > Micromonosporaceae > Micromonospora > Micromonospora sp. NPDC048839. The sequence continues at coordinate 8,008 of NZ_JBEZGL010000032.1, read as the reverse complement.
TTCTATCTGGCAGCGAACATGCACGACGCGGTCGACGACCTGTACTCCCACGGCGTTCGTCCTGACCCGCGAGCACTTCACGCCCGGTTCCTGGGCTGGCTGTCCCTGACCCGCCGACCACCCCGCGCCGACGTGCGCTGACCGCGAGGTGAAGGCCGCCACCGCCGCGCCGACACCACCCATCCGCCACGTCCGCTGCCCCGGTGCGGTGTGAGCCCCACTTGACAGGACCGAAACAGAAGGGACCCGGACTGGAAACTGCCCGGCGGCACGCTTTGCCGACATGACAGACGGTGCATGGTCCGCGACTCGACCGGGGCGCACACCCCGGCAGGTGGCGACGCACTGTCCGTACTGCGCGCTTCAGTGCGGCATGGTGCTACGCGAGGACGACTCCGGGGTGACGGTCCACCCCCGCCAGTTCCCCACCAACCGTGGCGGGCTCTGCCAGAAGGGTTGGACCGCCGCCGAACTGCTCGACCACCCGGAGCGGCTGACCACTCCCCTGGTGCGCGACCCCGCCACCGGCGCGCTGGTGCCAGCGAGCTGGGACGTCGCCCTCGATCGGATCGTCGACGGCATCCGCGCCGTTCAGGACGACGCCGGCCGGGACGCGGTTGCCGTCTTCGGCGGCGGCGGCCTGACCAACGAGAAGGCGTACGCGCTGGGAAAGTTCGCCCGGATCGGGCTCCGCACCCGACACATCGACTACAACGGACGGTTCTGCATGTCCTCGGCGGCCGCCGCCGGGATGCGTGCCTTCGGCATCGACCGAGGGTTGCCGTTCCCCCTCTCCGACCTGGGCCGTGCCGACACGCTGCTGCTGGTCGGCGCGAACCCGGCGGAGACGATGCCGCCGCTGGTGCGTTGGCTCACCGAGCAACGCGGCAACGGAGGTCAGCTGATCGTCGTCGACCCCCGGGTCACCGCCACCGCCCGTCAGGCCGACCTGCACCTGCAACCACTGCCCGGCACCGACCTCGCGGTGGCCAACGCACTGCTGCACATCGCGCTCACCGAGGGTTGGGTCGACCGGGCGTACGTGGCCGACCGCACCTCCGGGTTCGAGGCGGTCCGCCGCAGCGTCGCCGCCTGGTGGCCGGCCCGCGCGGAGCAGCTTTCCGGAGTGCCGGTGGCAGACCTGGAGGCGACCGCCCGCGCGCTCGGCACCGGCGGTCGGGTGATCATCCTTACCGCTCGTGGCGCCGAGCAGCACGCCAAGGGCGTGGACACGGTCACGGCGTACGTCAATCTCGCCCTCGCCCTGGGCCTGCCCGGCCGCGACGGTTCGGGGTACGGCTGCCTCACCGGCCAGGGCAACGGCCAGGGCGGGCGGGAGCACGGGCAGAAGGCCGACCAACTCCCCGGCTACCGGCGGATCGACGACCCCGTGGCCCGCGAGCACGTGGCCGGTGTCTGGGGGGTGCCGGCCGACGAGTTGCCCGGCCCGGGTGTGCCGGCCTACCAACTGCTCGACTCACTCGGCACACCGGGCGGCCCCCGGGCGCTGCTGGTGTTCGGCTCGAACCCGGTGATCTCCGCCCCCCGGGCGGCGCGGATCGAGAGCCGGCTGCGCGACCTCGACCTGCTGGTCGTCGCCGACCTCCTGCTCTCCGAGACGGCCGCACTGGCGGACGTGGTGCTGCCCACGGCGCAGTGGGCCGAGGAGGACGGCACCATGACCAACCTGGAGGGTCGGGTGCTGCGCCGGCGCGCGCTCCGCCCGCCCCCGGCGGACGTCCGGACCGACCTGGCCATCATCTCCGCCCTCGCGGCGAGGCTGGCCGCCGCCGAGGCGCCCGTCACCATTGCGGCCGGCACCGTCACCACCGGCGCGGTCGGCACCGAACCAGCGGGAGTCGAGCCGGATACCTCGCTACCCAGTGCCCGTGCGGCGGCGCGGTTCCCGGCCGACCCGGCCGCCGTGTTCGCCGAGTTGCGCCGCGCCTCGGCCGGTGGGGCCGCCGACTACGCCGGCATCAGCTGGGCCCGGATCGACGCCGCCGACGGCGTCTACTGGCCCTGCCCGACCGAGGACGGGCCGGACACCCCGCGGCTCTTCGCCGACCGGTTCGCCACCCCGGACGGCCGAGCCCGGTTCCACCCCGTCGACCACCGGCCCGCCGCCGAGGAGGTCAGCGCCGCGTACCCGCTGCATTTCACCACCGGCCGGGTGCTGGCCCAGTACCAGTCCGGCACCCAGACCCGTCGGGTGGCCGCGCTACGCCGGGCTGCCGGCGAGGCATTCGTCGAGCTGCACCCCGACCTGGCCGCCCGGCTCGGCGTCGACGACGGAGACCCGGTGCGGGTCACTTCACGCCGGGGTGAGTTGTGCGCACCGGCCCGACTCAGCGCCGGGATCCGACCGGACACGGTGTTCGCCCCGTTCCACTACGCCGGGGCCGGGCGGGCCAACTCGGTGACGAACGACGCGGTGGACCCGATCTCCGGGATGCCCGAGTTCAAGATCTGCGCGGTCCGGGTGGAGAAGGCATGACCGCCCGGGTGGTCATCGTCGGCAACGGGATGGCGGGTGCTCGCCTCGCCGGCGAGCTGCACGCCCGGGAGGGCGACCGGAAGGTCACCGTGCTCGGGGCGGAGCCACACCGGGCGTACAACCGGATCATGCTCTCCACCCTGCTGGCCGGCCGGGTCGACGAGCCGGACGTGGAACTGACCGAGGCCGCCGGGCACGGCATCGACCTGCGCACCGGCGTACCGGTGACCGGGGTCGACCGGTCCGCCCGGGAGGTCCACACCGCCGACGGCGAACGCATCGGCTACGACCACCTGGTGCTGGCCACCGGGGCGCGGGCGGTGGTGCCGCCACTGCCCGGCCTCGACCCGGCCGACCTGCCGGAGCGGGTGGTCCCCTTCCGGACCCTGGACGACTGTCGACGGATCCTCGCCGCGGCGGACGGGGCGCGCAGCGCGCTGGTGCTCGGCGGTGGCCTGCTCGGGTTGGAGGCCGCCCGCGGCCTGGCCGCCCGAGGGCTCACCACCACCGTGGTGCACCCACGCGGGCACCTGATGGAACGGCAGCTCGACCCGGCGGCCGGCGCGGTGCTCGCCGGCACGCTCGCCGCTCTCGGCGTCACCAGCCACCTGGCGGTGCCGGCGATCGGCGTGGCCACGGATGCCACCGGCGTACGCCTCGACCTGGCCGACGGCCAGACGCTGCACGCCGACCTGCTGGTGCTCTCCTGCGGCGTGCGCCCGGACACCGCCCTCGCGCAGGCGGCCGGGCTGAGCGTCGGCCGTGGCGTGATCGTGGACGACCGCCTCCGCACCAGCGACCGGACCATCTCGGCGATCGGCGACTGCGCCGAACACGACGGCGTGCTCACCGGGCTGGTCGCCCCCGCCTGGGCCCAGGCCCGGGTGCTCGCCGACGTGCTGACCGGGACGGACCCGCTGGCCCGGTACCGGCCCCGGCCGGTGGTGACCCGGCTCAAGGCCGCCGGGATCGACCTGGCCTCGATGGGTGACCCGGTGGGCGGTGGGCCGGGTGAGGAGCTGACCTTCACCGACCCGAGCCGGGGCACGTACGCCCGGTTGCGGATCAGGGACGAGCGACTGGTCGGCGCGATCCTGCTCGGCGACAACCCGGCCGTCGGCACGGTGATCCAGCTCTTCGACCGCGGCCACCCGGTGCCCACCGACCGGCGGGCGCTCCTGCTGGGGCGGGCACTCGGCACGGTTGCCGCGGCGCCGGCCGCGTCACCGGCACTGATGCCGGACGGGGTCACGGTCTGTCAGTGCAACTCGGTGAGCAAGGGCGCTCTGGTGCGCAGTTGGCGCTCCGGGGCCCGAACTGTCGACGCGGTGGTGGCCGCGACCCGGGCCGGCACCGGCTGCGGCGGTTGCCGCGACGCGGTGGGCGGCATCGTCGATTGGCTGAGCCAAGCGGAATCGGTGGAGGTGACGCGATGAACGGCGGCGAACTGGTCGTCATCGGCAACGGCATGGTCGGGCAGCGTTTCGTCGACGCGCTGCGCGCCCGCGACCCGCAGGGGCGCTGGCGGGTGACCGTGCTGGCCGAGGAGGGGCGTCCGGCGTACGACCGGGTGCGGCTCTCGGCGTACTTCGACGGGGTGAGCGAGGACGAGCTCAACGTGCACACCCCGCACGAGGGGGTGCGGCTGCGCCTCGGTGAGCCGGCCACCGCCCTCGACCGGGAGCGGCAGGTGGTGACCACCGCCGTGGGCGAGTACCACTACGACGCGCTGGTGCTGGCCACCGGGTCGTACCCGTTCGTGCCGCCGGTGCCCGGCGCCGACCTGCCCGGCGTCTTCGTCTACCGCACCCTGGACGATCTGGCGGCGATCCGGGAGTACGCGCGGGGCCGGCGGGTCGGCGCGGTGATCGGCGGTGGGCTGCTCGGTCTGGAGGCGGCGAACGCCCTGCGGCTGCTCGGCCTGAGCACCGACGTGGTCGAGTTCGCGCCCCGGCTGATGCCGGTGCAGGTGGACCAGGCCGGCGGTGCGATGCTCCGCCGCTACGTCGACGACCTCGGCGTCCGTACCCATCTCGGGGTGGCCACCACGGCGATCCGGTCCGGCCCGGACGGCGCGGTCGCCGCCCTGGAACTGTCCGACGGCAACGCGGTCGACGCCGAGCTGGTGGTGGTGGCCGCCGGCATCCGGCCCCGCGACGAGCTGGCCCGGACGGCCGGTCTGCCGGTGGGTCCGCGCGGTGGGGTGCTTGTCGACGAGACGTGCCGCAGCGCCGACGAGCGGATCTGGGCGGTCGGTGAGTGCGCGGCTGTCGACGGCACCTGCCACGGCCTGGTCGCACCCGGGTACGCGACGGCCGAGGTGGTGGCCGACCGGCTGGTCGGTGGCGCGGCGACGTTCCCGGGCGCGGACACCGCCACGAAACTCAAGCTGCTCGGCGTCGACGTGGCCTCGTTCGGTGACGCGCACGGCACGACCCCGGGCTGCCTGGACGTCACGTTCACCGACCCGGCCACCCGCGTCTACGCGAAGCTGGTCCTCTCCGATGACGCGCACACCCTGCTCGGTGGGGTGCTGGTCGGCGATGCCAGCGCATACCCGACGCTGCGGGCCAGCGTGGGTGGTCCGCTGCCGGCCGCGCCCCTGGCGTTGCTCGCGCCGGAGGGCGGCGGTGCGGACGCCGGCGCGTTGCCCGCCACCGCCCAGGTGTGCTCCTGCAACGCGGTGACGCGTGGCGACGTGGACGCCGCCATCGCCGACGGCTGCGCGGACGTGCCGGCGTTGAAGGCGTGCACCAGGGCTGGCACCAGTTGCGGCTCCTGCGTGCCGATGCTCAAGCAACTCCTGGACGCGGCCGGGGTGGTGCAGTCCACCGCGCTCTGCGAGCACTTCGACGTCAGCCGGCGGGAGCTGTTCGAGATCGTCCGCGTACGCGGCATCCGCACCTTCTCCCAGCTCATCGCCGAGCACGGCCGGGGGCGCGGCTGCGACATCTGCAAGCCGGTGGTGGCGTCGATCCTCGCGTCGCTGGGCAGCGGGCACGTGCTCGACGGTGAGCAGGCGTCGTTGCAGGACACCAACGACCACTTCCTGGCCAACCTGCAACGCGACGGCAGCTACTCGGTGGTGCCCCGGATCCCGGGCGGTGAGATCACCCCGGAGAAGCTGATCGTGATCGGTGAGGTGGCCCGGGACTTCCGGCTCTACACGAAGATCACCGGTGGGCAGCGGATCGACCTGTTCGGGGCGCGGGTGGAGCAGTTGCCGCAGATCTGGCAGCGGCTGGTGGACGCGGGCTTCGAGTCCGGCCACGCGTACGGCAAGGCGCTGCGAACGGTGAAGTCCTGCGTGGGCGAGACCTGGTGCCGGTACGGGGTGCAGGACTCGGTGGGGTTGGCCGTGGCGCTGGAGTTGCGCTATCGGGGCCTGCGCGCACCCCACAAGATCAAGTCAGCGGTCTCCGGTTGTGCCCGCGAGTGCGCCGAGGCCCGCAGCAAGGACTTCGGCATCATCGCCACCGAGACCGGCTGGAACCTCTACGTCGGCGGCAACGGCGGCTTCCGGCCCCGGCACGCCGACCTGTTCGCCACCGACCTGTCGACGGAAGCGCTGATCACGCTGATCGACAGGTTCCTCATCTACTACATCCGCACCGCCGACCGACTGCAACGCACCGCCGGCTGGATCGAGGCGATGGACGGCGGCCTCGACCACCTCCGCTCGGTGATCGTGGACGACTCACTGGGTCTCTCCGCCGACCTGGACGCGGCGATGGCCCGGCACGTGTCGTCGTACTCCGACGAGTGGCGCGACGTGCTGAACGACCCGGATCGGCTGCGCCGCTACACCTCGTTCGTCAACGCTCCGGACGTGCCCGACCCGTCGATCACCTTCGCGCTGGAACGCGGCCAGCCGGTACCCGTACGCGACCATCCCCCGACCGGATCCGAGCCGACGAACGGTCGCCGTCGGCAACCGGTCACCCTCGGCCTACCGGAGGTACGGCGATGACCCAGACCATCACGCGGATGTGGACCACCGTCTGCCTCCTCGACCGGTTGGAACCGGACCGGGGCGTCGCCGCCCTGGTCGACGGCGTGCAGGTCGCCCTCTTCCGGACCACGGACGGGCTGTTCGCGATCGACAACCGCGATCCGGTCTCCGGGGCGTACGTGCTGTCGCGGGGCATCGTGGGCAGCCGCGGCGGGGTGCCGACGGTCGCCTCGCCGCTGCACAAGCAGGTGTACGACCTGCGCAGCGGGCAGTGCCTCGACCTGCCGGGGGTGGCCGTGGGCCGGCACGACGCACGCTGCCGCGACGGGCTGGTCGAGGTGCGGCTGAGACAGGAGGGTTGATGCGCGAAGAACTGGCGGGCTTCACCATCGGGGTGACCGCCGACCGGCGGCGCGACGAGTTGGCGGCGCTGCTCGAGCGGCGGGGCGCCCGGGTGGTGCTCGCCCCTGCGCTGCGGATCGTGCCGCTGTCCGACGACACCGAGCTGCGCGAGGCGACCCGCGCCTGCCTCAACCAGCCGCCGGACATCCTGATGGCCAACACCGGCATCGGCATGCGCGGGTGGCTGGAGGCGGCCGAGGGCTGGGGGCTGGCCGAGCCGCTGCGCTCGGTGCTGGCCAGCTCGTACGTGGTGGCCCGCGGCCCGAAGGCACGCGGCGCGATTCGTGCGGCCGGGCTGCACGACCAGTGGTCGCCGGCCTCGGAGAGCTGCGACGAGGTCGTCGACCACCTGCGCCGGCGCGGTGTGGCCGGGCAGGTGATCGCCATGCAGCTGCACGGTGAGCGGCAGCCCGACTGCACGCTCGCGCTGGAGGCGGCCGGCGCCACGGTGATCGAGGTGCCGGTCTACCGGTGGGCGCCGCCGACCGATCCGGCACCGCTGCACCGGTTGATCGACCTGATCACCGGCCGGTTGGTGGACGCGGTGACCTTCACCTCGGCACCCGCGGTGGAGGCCCTCCTCCGTGCGGCCGGGGACCGTAGCGACGCGGTCTTGTCCGCGTTGCGCGGTGACGTCCTCGCCAGCTGCGTTGGCGCGGTGACCGCCGAGCCGCTGCTGCGCCACGGCGTGCCGGTGAGCGCGCCGGGCCGGGCCCGGCTGGGCGCGCTGGTGCGGACCATCGTCGACGAGCTGCCCCGCAGGACCATGACGTTCAAGGCCGGCGGTCACCTGCTCACGCTGCGCGGGCACGCCGCCGTGATCGACGGCGAGTTGCGGCCGCTCGCCCCCGCCCCGATGGCGGTGTTGCGGGCGCTCGCCCAGTCTCCCGGCCGGGTGCTGTCCCGCACGGCACTGCTGCGGACGCTGCCCCGGGGCGCGGACGAGCACGCGGTGGAGATGGCGGTGGCCCGCCTCCGGGCCGGCCTACGCGCGCCGCGCGTGGTGCAGACCATCGTGAAGCGCGGCTACCGGCTCCGGGTCGACTAGGGCGTGTGTCAAAGCCCCTGGCCGGCCTGCGGCGTGCCCAGACGACGACCGGCCGCGTTGGAGATTGGCCCGGATACAACACCGGTATCCGGGCCAATCTCCGCCTTGC
>NZ_JBEZGL010000031.1:0-49536 GCF_040649915.1 Micromonospora sp. NPDC048839 | reverse complement strand
TCGTACGGACCAAGGAGATACGACGTCAGCGAGCGACCAACACGATTTTCAGCCCGGAACGGGCCGCATCGCCAGAGGCGACAGGGACTAACCCCTTAGGACGGCACAATGCTCGGTTTCAGGTCTGTATTCACGACCCACCGCGAACGTAACCATCTGCAGCCACTGGTTCGGGAACAACTCGACCGGTGGATCGCGGGCCCCAAGTGCTGGGATCCGTCTGCGCTTCAGGAGAATCGGTGGGCGACCATCGGCGACAACGTCAGGGCCCTCCTACTGCAGCACGAGGGGCAGGATGGATCGACGTCAACGCGCGTACGGATCGTCGAAACGAAGCCGGACGGGCAGTGGATCATCCAACTGACCGTACACTCGCCCAACGCGAGAGAGCGGGCGGCGTGGGCCTGGATCGACATCGAATCACCCGACCCCGACAGTGAGGACCCACGCGGCCGCCCCCGCCTCGCAGGCACACCCCGCTTTCTCGCACCCATGCTCGAAATCGTCGATGCCTGGGACGGTGCCGCACGCCTCACGACCAGACCAATCGTCATCCGCGGCGACGAAGTCGACGAGGTCCACCGAGCGCTCATGGACACCGAGCGACGAGGTGTCGTCTTCGTCGCCGGCAACGACGACTCGCTGCCGTCAGTCCCATGGACGAACCGGATCGCCAACCTGACCCGGTTCACCATCGGTATGGCCTCGTGCTATGTGCTGGACGGCGAGGCCACACAGATGCTCAACGACCGGCTCGGGCAGGCCCACGCCGTACTGCCCGGCCGGCTTCGTACCTATCGCTCTCAGGTTCAACCGGACTCCGTCGTCGACGGGCTTCGGCACCGGGTGCTGAGCGCCGAACGGATCGCCGACGACAACGAACAGCCCCGGCTCGCGCGGGTCCTCGCCTCCAACGCCCAACTTCAGGCTCTCGAACAGCCGCTACCCGCATCGGTGGCGCGGGTACACCGGATGCTGGAACGTATCGCCGACGACATGCTGGTGCACCGGCTCGGCGACGTCGGTTCGAAACGGCCATCGCTCGTTCCGTCGCAGCCCCAGGCGGCGGCCGTCGAGACGCGAGAGAGTGGTCGCCGGCAAGATGACGTCAGCGCGCAGCAAGGCATGTTGCTGGACTACCTGAAAGTCAAGGTAGGAATCGATGACCTCTCCGTCGACCGAATCGACGAGATCGTACGTCTGATCGAGGTCGGCCGGTCATCGCAGGAGGCACAGGAAGACATCGCATCCCGCCTCGCGCAGCTCCAAGCCGAACTCGATGAGACACAGAAGGCATATCACGACGTCAAATGGCAGCTGGACGATGAGCAGATCGAGAACCGGGACGCGGTCGACCTTCTGACCCGGTCCGAGGAGACCGTACGGACGCTGCGCCATCGGCTGGCCTCGATGGGGCAAGCTGAGGTGGCCTGGACGGCGCAGCCGGCGGATGAGGATGTCTTTCGGCCGGGTAGCTTCGGCGAGTTGCTCCGTTGGCTACCGAAGCTCAAGCACGTCGTGTTCACCGGCGATCCTGACCACGCTGAGGACCTCGACAGCAACGACCCCCTGGGAGCCTGGGCTTCGAAGACGTGGGACGCGTTGTTGGTGCTTCATGACTATGCAGTGGCGAAGGCGGACGGGCGCTGGGGCCGCGACGTGCACGGCTTCCTTGAACACACCCCTGATGGCTGCCACGAATGGCCGACGCGACGGCACGCCCGCGATGAAAGCGAGGAGGTGCGAACCAACCCAACGTTCCGGAGTAGGCGCGTTCTGCCCGTGCCAACCTCCGTCGTTCCGGTTGGACAGGCCTTCATGGGAGCCCATTTCAAGATCGTCCAGTTCGCCATGATCAGCCCTCGGATGCACTACTACGACGACACGGCGCAGAGCGGCCGGATCTATGTCGGTTACATCGGCCGGCACCTACCGACCGGACAGACGAACTGACGGCACGCGAAGGCTAATTGCTGGACACGACATGGAGGGCTGGAGCATCCACTGCTGGCTCGGGTCGTACACCTGTCAGCTGGTGGCGCGGTAGAGCTTCACCCCGCCGCTGGCATCCGGTGGGCTGGCGACTGCGGCGTGGTCGTTGACGAGCCACGGCGTGAGGCCGGGAGCGGTTTCCCGGTCCTCGCCGGTGCGGCCGTCGAGGACTACGGGGCCGTTCGCCGTGCGGCCGTAGACGGCTCCGTGCCAGGCGGTCGTGACGGTGGGGGAGATGCGGTTTGCCTTCTTGTCGGGTAGTTCCCAGAGCCACTTCCCGCTGTCGTCGAAGGCGCCTGCCCAGTCCTGGCGTTGGTTCTGGCAGATGGTGACGCTGCGGCCGTCGTGTAGGCAGGTGATGTTGTAGGCGGTGCTGCTGGTGGCCTTTGACTCGTCGAGGAGGCGGCCGGTGGCGGCGTCGAGGAGGCGGAAGAACTGCTTGCGGCCTTGCGACGCTCCGGTCGCGGTCACGATTTTCAGGCTGCCCGGCTTGATGGCGATCGTCTCTGCCGGCTCGGTATGCCAGCGCTCGGCACCGCTGTCGATGGCGAGCGCACGTGCCACTGCACTCTTGGCGTCGGTACCGACCGCCACATCGCTAGCGATGGCACCGAGGATGAAGTCCGGACGGCGCCAGACCTCGCGTCGATCATCAAGGTTCACGGCGACGGTGTCGGTGCCGACCTGGGCGACGACCACGGGGCCGTGCGCGCCGACGACGACCGGGTGCTTCCGGGTCAACGTGTGCTGGTCGTCGTCACTGGGCTCGATCTCGATGCGTTGAGCCTCATGCCCGGTGCCGGCATCAGCGGCGAGGACTTCGATAACCGGGCGCGGCGGTGTCGTGCCTTGACCGGGCGCGGTGGTGGCGAAAGCCGTCACCACACGGCGCTGCGCACCGAGGTCGGCCAGCACCGGCGGTTGGGCGGGGTTGCCGCCGACGAACGGGTTCTGCGTCGACGGCGACAGCGCAGGCTCGTGCGCGGGTCGCAGCGTGCCGGTGACCGTGCCGGAGGTGACATCAACGATTTCCAGCCGGTCCACCGATGAGATCCAGACGCGCTTCCCTTCGAGTAGCACTGGTAGCGACTCGACGCGTTGTCCCCCCAGGTTGATCTTAGACAACGACGCGCTGTCAGGTAGCGGGATGGCATCAGTCGTGTCGAAGGTGCGCGGCGGGTCGAAGGTCGGGCGCTCGCTCGGCGCGCTTGCGGTCGCTTGGGTTGGTGGCTGTTGCGCCTCCGGTGCGGTTCCGCAGCCGATGGTGGCGGCAATGACGCCCAGGCTCACGCCGAACACGCCCAGATTTGCTTTGCGCACCGCGTCACGTCTCCCCGTCGCCGTTTGGGTACAGCCGGGAAGTGTAGCGACTTTGGTCTACTCTTCGTGTCCCGACCGTTGCGGCCCGAAGCCGTATTTCGTAAGGGGCGGGAGAGGGGTAAACCGAAATTTTGGGAGGCCGCTCCAAGGTCATCAGTACGTCAAGGTGAGCTCTTTGCCGGCTGTCCGTCCACAATCTTTTCCGTTACAAGGCGTCGGATATGACGTTCGGACACGCCTGCGGCCAGAGCCAACTCCGCCATGCTGGCCAGGGGACGCTCGGCACGCAGCCGGGCTTCGACGTCTGCCGTCCGCTCCGTGCGCCCCGTCATCCGCCTGCGTCGCCCGGTTCCCCGCAGGGGCGGCGCCACCTGACTCGTCGTCCGGCCGTCGGCGCCCCTAGCCTGCTGAGCTTGCTTCGCCTCAGTCGCGAAGTCCGACGGGCGCGACTGCGGTGGCAGCGTAGACGTAGCGTCGAAGCCCGGCGGTTGCTTCGGGCGGGTGTCGTCTGACGTTCGATGGTCGTTGTGTGGGGCCGGTTGCGATCTCGTCAGCATCTCTACGACCAGCAGCAACGCCACCGCTGGCCACGCCGCCACGATCCGAGCGCCGAGGCTCGGCTCGGCGGCGGCGATGTTCGCCGCCACGCTGGCCGCCATCCCGACCGCGAAAGCCGTCCGGGCCGACCAGCGCACCCTCCGGCCGGCGCGCTTGTCCTCGACCATGGCCGCCGACGCGACAACCAGCATCCCGTCAACCGACAGCGGAAGTACGTAGGCAACCTCGGGACGCTCACCGAATCTCAACGCCACGGCGAGCATGTGACTCCACGACGACCAGGCAGCAATTCCGGCCACCGCCACCGTGCTCACGTCTCGGGCAAGCCGGGTCGGCGTCATCGAACCACCCCCGGCCCGAGCCGTCGCTCGATCGCGCGAACCTCGACGGGGTCCACAGACGGACGTCCGCCGATGTCCAACCGCGTCTGGACATCAACCCAACGCCGCCAGCGGTCGACGACTTCGCCCGCGTCGAGACCGGTCGCTTTCGCAATGTCCGTCAGGTCCGCGCTAGCCCGCAGCGCGGTGTGGATCATCGTGGGTTGCCAGCGAGTCCACCAGGACGGCAACGCGTCCGGATTCCGGCGTCCGAGCCGCGGCATTCTCTTGAAGATCAAGAAGGAGTTGGAACGGGTTGATCTCTTCCGCATCGGCGAACCAAATCGGCGGTTCGGTCGGTCGGGCCGGGTTCATCGGGCACCGCCCGATCCGCGTGAGCTGGGCAAAGTCAGCGGTAGCGGGTCACCGGCGATCGTGGCGCCGTGGTTCGCATGGTGGTACCTCCGGCCCACCAGCCGTTTTCCATGGTCAGCCATGCTGCCGACGATCCGGGCGAACCGCATCGAGGTCTGGCCCGACACCCTCAGTCCGCAGACACAGGCTTACGTCCACCGCCGCATCACCGAAGGCCTCAGCAAGCAGGAGATCCTGCGCTGCCTCAAGCGCTACATCGTCCGCGACGTCTGCACCGCCCTACGCGCCGACTTCGCTGCCCTCGCCCCTCGACCTCCATAGGAGCTTCGGGATGGCAGCAGCGTCGGGAGGCTCGTGCGCTTGTTGCGTACCCTGCTGCCTAGCTGACCGGACAGTGGAGGCTCGATGGTTGCCAACGACCCAGTTAGGGTGAAGCCATGAAGTCGATCAAGAAGTTCCAGGTCACTTTCGACTGCAAGGAGCCTGGGCGCGTCGCTCGATTCTGGTGCGAGGTGTTGGGGTACGTCTTGCCGCCACCACCGGAGGGGTTTGCCAGCTGGGAGGACTACAACCTCGCCCTGCCGTCCGAGCAGCGGGACGCATGGTCGGCCTGCATCGACCCCACCGGCGTCGGCCCGCGACTGTTCTTTCAGCGCGTCCCAGAAGGCAAAGTCGTAAAAAATCGGGTACATCTCGATGTGCGGGCCGGTGCCGGGCTCGTGGGCGCCGAGCGTCTGGCCGTACTTGAGGCCGAAGGCGCACGGCTGATCGCGCTCGGCGCGACACCTGTGCTGCTGCAGCATGCCGATGAGGAAAACGAGTCGTGCTACACGCTGCAGGACATCGAAGGCAACGAGTTCTGCCTCGACTGAGTGCCGCACATGCCGGCTTCGCAGTGGGCGCAGTCCGCATCTGGTCCACAAGAGGTCGGCGGACGGCGGGGGAGTGGTGTGAGGGTTCGAGTCCCGCCCGCCCCACCACGTAGTTCCCCTGGCCAGCCATGCTGCCGACGACCTCGGGCGAACCGCGTCCAGGTGCAGCCCGCGCCACTGGATCATGAGGCCGCTCGGGTTGCCATCAGCCGTGGCGGCAGCGAACTGGGCCAGGTCGCGCAGCCGCAGCGACGACCGTCAGTAGCAGTCTTCAGGTCTCGCCAGGACAGTGCCTGAGCTACCCCCGGTAGCTCGGAGGACGATCTGCTGGGCTGCTTGGGCGGGCGTGAGGTGCGTGGTGTCGACGACCTCGGCCTCGGCATGCAGCCACGTGCGGGCCGCCTCGGCGTAGGGCTCAAGGTACGTGAGGCGGAACGGGGAGGGGACGGGGTGTTCCCCCTCGATACGCCTGCGGAGGGTGTCCTGGTCAGCGTGGAGGACGAAGTGCCGTACCGGTATGGCGTGCTGGGCGAGGCCCCCGCTGATCTCGCGCCAGTACTGCTCCACCAGGACGGTCATCGGCATCACCAGAGTGCCGCCGGTGTAGTCGAGCACGCGGCGGGCGGTCTCGACGACGAGCGGCCGCCACGGCGGCCAGTGCTGGAAGTTGTCCGTCTCGGGCAGCCCTGGCGTGATGTCCATGAGTGTCTCGCCGACCTTCTCGGCGTCGAATACCCGTGAATCCGGGATCAGTTGCTGCACGAGCGCACTGGTCGTCGTCTTGCCCGCGCCGTGGGTGCCGTTGAGCCATACGATCACGGGGCACACTAACGCGGGTGAGCAACCGGGCGACGTCCTGAGGCGGGACGATCGCCAGCGCCACGACCTGAAACTCCGCCATGGCACGCCCCGCCGGTCAGGTTTGGTACAGCACCGCCCGGTAGCCCCACAACGCCGCGACGATCAGCACCGCGATCCCCGCCGTCAACGGCCACCAGCGACCACGCGGGCGGGCGAGGGCGACGACGACGGTCGCCACATACAGCACCGCGACGACAGCCGTCCAGAGCGTCGCGGTGGACACCCGATCGGCGATCCGGCAGCCGGCACGCGCGGGCAGGACGGCCGCGCAGATGTCATAGCGCGGCACGGCCAACCACCAGAAGGCCGCCACGGCGGTCACCGCTATGACGGTGGCCGCCGCGACCCCAAGCCACGAGCGGACGCGTACGGGCATCTTCACCTCCGCAGGCCCATTCATGGCCGGAAATATATCCGCCGTCTTGTTGGCACACCGTGCAGGTGTCCACTTTCGGGTGACGCGTACGACCCGCGCCTGCCCGAGTCTGGAGCGGTGGCGATCGAGACGCCCGGACGAGTCCAACCATGCGAGGCCCCCCATCAATTACGGCTGCCTCCGGGCTGGTGCCGCTCGCTGACAACCCGAGGACCGAAGAGGAGATCGAATGAGTACGCGACCACGTCGAACCCGACGCTGGCCATGGTTCGCGGCCGGCCTGGTCGTCTTGATACTGGCCGCGGCCGCGGTGCCGGTCCTGGCGTTCCCGTCGGTCGCCGCGACCACCTGCCCCCGCTGCTACGGGCTGGTACCGGTCCAGGACGGACTCTATTCCGAACGCGGTCTGTCGACTGCCGACCGGCAACGGCTCATCGAGGTGTACCGCGAGGCGAATCAGCGGATTGACAGCTTCTACGAGGGGCGCGAGAGCGCACCGACCGTACTCGCGTGCTTCACACCCGGCTGTTACGAGCGGATCGGTGGCGGCGGCGAACGGGGGATCGCGGTGCTCAACCAGGCGTTGATGCTCTCGCCGCGCGGTATCGACCCGGTGATCGCCACACACGAGCTCTCGCATGTCGAGTTCCATGTGCGGCTCGGGTCCCGACGTGATCAGATCCCCCAGTGGTTCGATGAGGGACTTGCCGTCCTGGTCTCGGACGACGCGCGGTATCTGTTGCCCCGGACCGCCCCGGACCGCTGCCGCAATGCCTCATCGGAGCCGCTGCCACGGACGTTGCACGCGTGGCTGCGCGCCGCCGGGGCAGACGAGGAGGTGTACGCCAAGGCCGCCTGCCGGGTGTACCAGTGGGTCGACGCGCACGGTGGGGAGCCTGCCGTGCTCGACCTCGTCGACCGACTCAACCGCGGCGAACGCTTTGCCGCGCTCGTCGAGGGCTGAGTCGTCGCCGGGGCACGCCCGGACCCGTCAGGTGTCACGGCGCACGATCAGCGCCCAGGCGGTACCGACGAACAGCAGCGCCCAGCCGGCGAGCACAAGCAGGCCGGTTAGGCGTGGTCCCGTGATCAATGCGAAGATCTTCCAGATGAAGCCAGCCAAGAATCCGTGGTGGCAGACCGCCAAGACGCCGAAGCAGGCTTTCGTCCGGGGAGCCGTCTGGCTCTTCCTGGCCATTGGGTGGATGGTCGTGGCCATCGGAGACCCCACGCCGTGGCGTTGGGCATTTGCTGCCCTGTGGGCGGTCGTCGGTGTGGGCTACCTGGTGTCGGCCGTATTGCTGCGGCGACGGCAGCGCGACTCAGGATAGGGCAGGGCCAGAAGCCCCGGTTCTGCACTACCGCGTCAATCCGATGGTGGCGGCCAGCCGAGCAACGTCGGCCGCACCGGGGCCGGCGCGGATCACGGCGGTCAGCGCTGCGCGGGCCACGGGGCGAATTCGTGTCTCCCAGGTGGCGATCCGGTCGGCGGCGACCAGCGCCCGGCCGGCGGAGCGCGGGTCGCCGAGGTCCAGGTAGGCGTGCGTGATGTCGATCAGGTGGGCGGCCCGGTGTTCGGCGGGGAGCAGGTGCCAGGCGTTGCCGCCAGTGACCCGTCGGTGAGTGGTCACGGCCGATTGGTGGTCGCCGGACCACGTCGCGATCAGGGCGCGGGCGAGGTCGACAGGTGTGGGGCCGCATCCCACGCCGTCGCAGTCGTACTGACGCTGGCCGTCGGCGAGGTGAGCCGCTCGCTGGGTGAGTTCGCCTGCTGCGCTGGCGTCCCCGCCGACGGCGGCGGCGAGCGCCGCTTCGATCAACAGGGTCCCGGTTACGCCGGGCCGGCGGACGTGGGCCGGTGCCAGGTCCAGTTGGTGTACGGCGGCGACGGCGGCCGTCATCGCCAACCGGCCTCGCCCCAGGGCTCGCAGCGCCTGCGCGAGAGAGATCGCCGCGAGGCCGGCACGCGAAGGGTCACCGGAGGCGGCGGCCATCGCCCGATCGGCGGCCAACCAGGCGAGGTCCGCCTCGCCGAGCTTGACCAGCACCTGGGCGGCGAGCCGGTAC
This sequence comes from Micromonospora sp. NPDC048839, assembly GCF_040649915.1. NCBI lineage: Bacteria > Bacillati > Actinomycetota > Actinomycetes > Micromonosporales > Micromonosporaceae > Micromonospora > Micromonospora sp. NPDC048839. Next base: position 40,795 of record NZ_JBEZGL010000031.1, on the reverse strand, counting down.
ACCCGGACCAGCAATTCGGCCGTGTCTCCCGGGTGTGTGCGGCCGTCGCCGAGCAGGTCGGGCAGCAGTCGTAGCACCTGGGGAAGGTGACCGTTGCGGTACGCCGTCCACGCGTACCCCGCTTGGGCGTCGAGCTGGGCCAACGACGGCGCCGGCTTGCCGCCGGCGCTCTGGTCGTAGCGGGCCAGCGCCGCGCGGAGGCGTTCCACGTCGCCGCCGGTGTCGGCGACCGGCTGGCGCGGGGCCTTGCCCGCGAGTAGGACGTCCGGTGCGACACCGAGGGCGGCGGCGACCGTCTCGATCACCGAGAGCCGATCGAGGGTACGCACTCCTCGCTCGACCTTGTCCACCCAGCTCTTCGACCTGCGGATCCGATCGGCGAAGACCTGCTGGCTCATGCCCCGACGTGCTCGCAGCTCCGCCATCCGCCGCCCGATCGGCGGCTCGTTGCCGTTGCGGCGGCCGGTCCCGGTCATCGCTCCCGCCCCGGTGACGGCTCGATGGCCTCCGTGGATTCCCCGCAGCGCGGGCACCATCGCGACTTGACCCGGAAGGCGAGGAGCCCGAGCAGGAAGCCCGGCACCAGGCCGCCGAACACGATCGACACGACGTCAGAGGCCATGCGCACGCTCGCTTTCTGATGAGGCCGGAGGCCGGCAGGTCGCCACATCCGCTGCTCACGCTGTGGCGAGGATCCGTGGCCGACAGTCATCAGCGTTGCGCATCACGTGATGCAAGGCAAGACAATGGCCATGATCGACACGCCGAGCACATGAGTCAGGGCACGGCGAAATGCGAGTCAGGGTGCAGAATCACGACATGCCTCGATTTACGCCAGCGACACCGCGCTCTCGGCGACTGGGCCGGGAGCTACGCAAGCTCCGCGAAGCGAAGGACCTGACCGGCGAGGCCACAGCGGCGATCGTGGACTGCTCACCGTCACGGATCAGTCGGATCGAGTCGGGTGAGATCAGACCTCGGGTCGGTGACGTGATGGAGTTGCTTGTCGCGTACGGCGTCAAGATCGACGAGGAGCCGGGGACCTCACTGCTCGACCAGGCGCGCGGCCTGCGTGAGGACGGCTGGTGGCAGCGCCTCGGTGGCAAGTACGCCACCTACATCGCGTACGAGATCGAGGCCGTGGAGCTCAAGAACTTCGAGCCGATGCTCGTGCCCGGTCTGCTCCAGACCGAGAGCTACGCCCGCGAGGTCAACGTCATCGGCCGGGAGACCGACCCGGAGACCATCGACCAGCGGGTTTCTGCCCGAATGACCCGGCAGGAGGTGCTGCGTCGGCAACCGACTCCGCTGCGGATGCACGCCATCCTCTCCGAGGCGTCGGTTCGCACCGAGGTCGGCGGCCCGGATGTGCTGCGTGAGCAACTCGATCACCTGGTCACGCTCAGTCGGCTGCCGAACGTGACGATCCAGGTGCTGCGCTTCGAGGCCGGCGCCCACCTGGCGATCAGCAGCGGCTTCGCCCTGCTCAGCTTCGAGCGGGACGAGCCGCCACTGGGCTACATCGAGACCCTGGCCGGCGAGTTGTTCCTTGAGTCGAGCCGCGACCTGGCGCGGCTGTCGGCGGCGTACGACAATCTGAAGACGCTGGCGCGGTCACCCGCCGAGTCGATCAAATTCGTCAAGGAGCTGAGCAAGCATGGAACGTGATGCCTGGCGCACGTCGAGCCGTTCCGGCAACAACGGCCAGTGCGTGGAGGTGCGCGACCGGCGCGTCCAGGTCGATGTCCGCGACTCCAAGGCGCCCGATGCCGGGATGCTGAGCTTCGCGCCCGCCGCCTGGGACGCGTTCGTCGGCACGATCAAGGGAAACGCCTGCCGCCCCTGACCCGCCGGCCCGGTGGCGTGGTTCTGGCTGTGGTCGCCACCCCCGGAGCCACCCGCTGGGGACGAGGTTGCCCCTCACTGCCCAGCCGGGACCTCTTCGCCCTGAGCAGTCGGGCCAGGCCGGTCAGGCCGGACCGGCCGTTCGGCTCAGGAGGGCTTCGTCGGTAGCCGCTCGGTGCCCTGCAACGTGGCGGTGTGCCGGTCGAGGATCACAGTGGAACGGCGGGAGAACTCGCTGAGCAGGCGCAGTTGCTCGTCCGAGTACTCCTCGATGAGGGCGAGGTAGTCGCGGCTGAACTCGTCGAGGGTCTGTTGCAGGCGCTCGTACGCCTCGCCGCGGACCAGCTCGATTGTCACCTTCCGTCGATCGCCGGGATCGCGCTGCCGGCGCAGGAAGCCGGCCTGTTCCAGCCGGTCCAGCACCGCGGTGATGGCGCCCCCGCGGGTGAGGCCGATCTGGCGGGCGAGGCGGCCGGCGGGCATGGGTCCGTCCTTGTCGAGTACACCCAGGCAGCTGATGTCGGTCACGGTGATGCCGCCCCGCGCGGCGAGGGCGCCGTGGAACAGGACAGCGGCCTGGGCCGACGAGCGCTCCAGGCGGTACAGGTCGGCCACCAGCTCAACCCGTGACAACGTCGTTGACACCCGGCATCCCTCTCCATAAAGTCTCGGAATTAGAGAGAATCTAAAACCGAGCAGATCGTCTTGCGAGAAGCTCTAGTCTCGTGCATCTGCTTCGACCCTAGCAAAAGTCGGAGGACTGACTTGATTACCGACGTCGCGCCCCAGCGGAGTGATGCCCGCCCGTGGCTGGCCTTCGCCGTTGTGCTCACCGCCGCCTTCATGGACCTGGTCGACGGCACGATCGTCAGCATCGCCCTGCCGCGGATCCAAGCCGACCTGGACGCCGGCTATGCCGCCGCGCAGTGGATCCTGGTTGGCTACTCGGTCACGTTCGCCCTGGTCCTGATCCCGGGCGGCCGCCTCGGTGACGTCTACGGCCGGCGCCGGGTCTTCCTGATCGGCATCGCGGCGTTCACCGTCGCCTCGATCGTCTGCGGCGTCGCCACGACCGCCCCGGTCCTGGTCGTCGCACGCCTGATCCAGGGTGTCGCCGCCGGCCTGATGGTCCCGCAGGTGATGTCGGTGGTGGTCATCCTGTTCCAGAACGCCGAACGGGCCAAGGCCTTCGCCCTGTACGGCGTCACGCTCAGCCTCGCCAACGTCAGCGGCCCACTGCTCGGGGCGCTGTTCACCGAGTACAGCGTCTTCGACCTGGGCTGGCGGGCGATCTTCTACGTCAACGTGCCGGTCGGCGTCCTCGCGCTGCTTGGCGCGCTGCGCTGGCTGCCGGAGTCGCGCTCGGAGGCCCCGCTGCGCGTCGACGTGGCCGGCATCGTGCTGATCAGCCTCGCCTCGTTCGCCCTGATGTTCCCGGTGATCCAGGGCCGGGAGACGGGCTGGCCGACCGGCATGATCGTGCTGCTGGCCGCCGCGGTCCCGCTGCTCTGGGGGTTCGCTGTCGTGGAACGGCGGCAGGACAGGCGCGACGGCTCCGCCCTGGTCCCGCCGGACCTGCTGCGGCAGCGGTCGTTCGTGGTCGGCCTGATCGTGCTGCTTATCGTCTTCTCCACGCTGGCGTCGCTGTTCCTGGTGCTCAACTACACGCTGCTGACCGGCTATGGATGGAGCCCGATGCGTACCGCCCTGACCGGCCTCGGCTTCCCCGTCGGCATCTTCCTCACCACCGGCGTGGCCCAGCGGTTCACCACCACCCAGGGCCGCAGGCTCATCCAGATCGGGCTGACCGTCATGGCCGCCGGCATGGTCCTGCTCGTGCTCATGTTCACCCGCGGGGGAATGACCGTCACGTTCTGGCAACTCGCTGCGCCGGTCCTGGTGATGGGCCTGGGCATGGGCCTGTGCGTCTCCATCGTGACGACAGTCGTGCTCGCCGACGTCCCGGCGCACAACGCCGGTGCGGGCTCCGGCGTGACAAACGCGGTGCTGCAACTGGGCGCGGCCGTCGGTGTCGCCATCGTCGGTGCCATCTTCTTCTCGCTGCTCGAGTCCCGCAATTTTCCGGACGCCGCAGGAACGGCGCTGTCGTACAACGCCGCAGTCATCGCCCTTGCCGTCCTGCTCACTCCCTTCCTGCCGGCGGCCGCCCGCGCTCCGCAGGCTGCGGAGGTGTAGACGCCTGTCCCGGCTCTTTCTCCTTGATCCTCACCTGCCGTCGCAGGAAGAACAAGACTGTTTCTTCGTCCGCGATGTCGGCAGTCTTCGTGGCATGGGCGCTGACAACCAGGCAGTAGATCTTGCTCGCCGTCTGTCTCATGTGCGGTGGCTCGGCGGGGGCACCGGGTCAGGCAAGAGCACCCTCGCCCACGCCCTGGCCGAGCGCTACGACGTGCTGATCTACGACGGCGACCGCGCGGAGCGCAGCTACGTCAGCCGGTGCACCGCGCACGAGCAGCCGTACCTCTGGGCGTTGCTGCACGCAACGCCCGCGCAAAATTGGAACAGCCGTAGCGCCCAGGAGATCTTCGAGTCGATGCCGAGCCTGCACGGGGAGACGTTCGGGTTCGTGGTCGACGACCTGCTCTCGATGCCCGCTGAGCGTCCGGTCGTGGTCGACGATTTCCGTACCCTGCCCGGCGAGGTCGCTCCGCTGCTGACCTGGCCGGAGCAGGCGGCCTTCCTGCTGCCCACGCCGCGCTTCCGGGATCGGGCCCTGCGCTCCCGGTTCGCCGACGCCAGGAGAGCCCACGCGAACTGGGGAGACAGCGACCACGGCGAGGCGCTCACCCTGCGACTGGGTCGCGACGAACTGTGGGACGCCGAAGTCCGCCGCCAGGCCGGCGAGCTGCACCTGCCGGTGGTGTCCATCGACGGCGCGCGTGACATTGACGACCTTGTCGATGACCTCGCACTCCGGTTTCGGCTGGGCCACCGCCTGGCCGTGTCGCGCGGGACTCCGGCGTCCGCAAATGGTCAGGACGGATCGTAGGCCGCCAGGCACGCTTCGAAGGCGGCCAGGAAATCCAGCAACTGACGCCGCGCGGCGTCGTCGGGCGTGCGGTGGTTCAGGAATGTGGACGTGACGAGTTGGGAGCGGTCCTCGACCACCTCGATCAGCTCGACAAGGTGAAGCCACGCGTCGGCCACCGTGGCCGACCCGACGCGACGGCACCACTCCTCGATGTGGGCGGGATCGGTGGAGACGGCGTCGATCCCACAGCATCCGAGGACACACTCGACCTCGCAGAAGATGATGCAATCGCGCAGGGACGGCGGTATGTCCACCGAAACTTCCCGCATGCCGCTCCCTCGCGTGAGCCTGCCGTGCTGGTGCCGGGCAGCCAACCACAGTTGCTGGCATCGACTCAACCCACGGTCGTGACGCGCCCGACCGAGCCGCCCTCAGCCGAGGTGCAGCAGCAGGACCTGGTCGTCGCGGAGGTCGGAGATGCTGTCGCGCAGCAGCGTCAGCCCGTCCAGACCGGCCGTGCCGCTCTCCTCGAACTCCATTCCCATCTCATTGAAATGGGCGGTCAACTCCTCCGCGCGGTGCCTGCCGGGGTCGAGTTGATCCAGGAGTTGCCGGTGGGCTGGCATGATCAACACGGTGAAGCCGAGCGCGCTGTTGATGGCATTCGACTCCGCGTCGAACTCCGACTGCTCCAGGTCGATGCCGCGCTCCTCCAGGTAGGTCAGGACGTACAACATGCAGTACCCGGACCAGTCGTACTCCTGGCGCGCCGGGCTCCCGTGCTCCGCCAGGTACGAGTGGAGCGACGATGACGATATGGCGGCCAGGCGGGCCAGCTCGGTGACGCTGTCCCTCGGGACCACGGTCAGTGACGCGATCGCGGACATCACACCCCCTGTCGTACGACTCTGCCGCTGCGGCTGTCAGTCGGCTCGCCGGGCAGGCTACTGGGAGGGGGTGACACGCTGCGGACCCCAGGGACGACCCACATCGGTTCGGTTCAGGAGTCGGAGCCTTCGATGCGGACGGCGATGCCGTCGAGGATCAACTCCAGCCCGAGGGAGAAGTCCGCGTCGGCGATCGTCGCGTCGGGAGTGTCGGACGGTGGCGCCTCGAACAGGGGCGAGGAGAACAGGCGGGCCACCTCGGGGAAGCGGGCGGGATCGACGAGCCGGGCCAGCGCCCGGCCGTATTCGCGTTCGGCGTCGGCCTGCCCCTTGCCTTCGGCCCTACCCTCGGCGAGTTCGCTGTACTGGCGTACGGACTGGGCCACGTAGCCGCTGATCAGGGACAGCGCGCCGACTTTGTGTGCCCAGTCCAGGTGGGTGCGGGACATGATCGCCAGTGCGGCCTCCATCCAGGCGATCTGGTTCGGCCCGGCGGGCGGCCCGGAGGCGGGCACACGCGTCAGCCAGGGCCGACGCTGGTACACCGAGCGCTGCGCGAAGGCCCAGCGGCGCAGCCCTTCCCGCCAGTCGCCGGTGTCGAGTCGTGGTGGTTGACCGAGTGCGGCGTTGGCCATGAGGGTGAGCAGTTCGTCCTTGGATCCGACGTGACGGTAGAGCGACATGCTCGTGAAGCCGAGGCTCTCGGCGACCTTGGGGAGCGTCACGCCGCCCAGCCCGTCGCGGTCGGCGATCGTCACAGCCGCGGCGACGACCATGTTGACGTCGAGGGCCGCAGGCCGCCCGAGCCGCGACGACTCGGGCATCCCCCACAGCCGGCGCAGTGGCGCTGGAACGAAGTCCTCGCTGGTCATGGGCTCTCACGTTCGCCCCGGACAGTCACCGCACCATCATGCCAGACGCAATTAGTGTGCCTGTGATACTTTCTGCACGCAACTAAATCAGGCGAGCGGGGGAGACGAACGTGAGCATGCACACCGCTGTGCGGACATCGAGAGGACCGGTGCTGCGCACCGAACGCGCCCTCGCCCCGGACCTGGCCCGAGGAGCGATGCTGCTGATCATCGCCCTGGCCAACGTCGTCGGAGTCGTCTTCGCCGGCGAGCCCGGTTTCGACGCCACCCCCGAGGGCGTCGACCGTGGCCTCAACCTCCTGCTCTTCGAACTCGTCCATGCCCGCGGATATCCGGTCTTCGCCGTGATGTTCGGCTACGGACTCGTCCAGCTCGCCCACCGCCAGGACGCCTCCGGTGCCACGCCGAAGCAGGTCCGCTCCGTGCTGTTACGCCGTAACCTCTGGCTCGTCGTGTTCGGTTTCGCGCACGCCGCACTGCTGTACTACGGCGACTTCCTCGGCGCGTACGGGATCGTCGGGATCGCGATGACCCTGCTCCTCCTGCGCCGCAGCGACAGGTTCCACCGGATCGCGCTGGTGCTCTGGGCGCTGGCGACAGTCGAGGTGCTGGTCATCGGCGCCATCGTGGTCAGCGCCATCCTCGACGCCTCGGGCTCGTCGGCGCCGCTGCCGTCGACCCACGTCGACTCCCTCGCCGCGCCCGGGTACGCCGCAGCCATGCTGGACCGCCTCGGCGAATGGCCGATGCACACCCTCACCGTCCTGCCCTTCATCATGATCGCCTGGCTGGGCATGTGGGCCGCTCGCCGTCGCGTCCTCGAGGAACCGGCCCGCCACCGGACCCTGCTCACCTGGACCGCCATTCTCGGTCTCGGTCTCGCCATCGCCGGAGGCCTTCCGGCCGCCCTGGTCAGCGCCGGATGGCTGCACGTCGACGAGTCGGCCGCCAGTCTGGCGTTGCTGCTCCACGGCGCCAGCGGCATGTTCGCCGGACCGGGCTACGTGGCCGTCTTCGGCCTGATCGCCATGCGGGCCACGCGGTCCGGCCGTGTCGTCGGCGCACTCTCCGCCCTGGGTCAGCGGTCCCTGTCGGGGTATCTGTTCCAGTCCGTGGCCTGGCTCGTCCTCCTGGCACCCTTCACGCTCGCCCTCGGCGACCGTTTCGGCAGCCCCACGGTGACCGGCCTGATCATCGCGGTCGCCGTCTGGCTCGCCACCGTGCTGATGGCCCGTCAGCTCGACAGGCGCACGCGACCCGGTCCCGCCGAGATCGTCCTGCGCCGCCTGACCTACCGGCCCCGGACGTGATGTCGGCACCGTGAGCCGGGCCGCGACCTGGCGCGGCCGCCGCCGGCGTACGACAATGTGCGGACGTCGGCGCGGTCGATCACGCAGGACGGCCCGACCGCGAAGAACGCAGGGGGAGTACGCCGACCTGACCCAGCAGGACGTTCACATGATGCACGGCACGCGCGGCGAGTTGATCGAGCGCCTTGCCGAGGCGGTCGGGTCAGTCGCGGTCGCCCACCCGACCCGGGTCGCCATCGACGGACCACCCGCCACCGGCAAGACCACCCTCGCCGACGAGTTGGCGGTCGCCCTGCGCGAACAGGGCCGCGACGTCATCCGTGCCACGATCGACGATTTTGTCTACCCCCGGGCACAGCGCTATCCGCGCGGCGAGTACTCGGCCGAAGGTTGTTACTACGACACCCACGACTACGACGCCCTGAACCGGGTCCTGCTGGATCCGCTCGGCGCGGGCGGAGATCGACGCTTCCAACCCGCGATCTACGACCACGCCGCGGATGCTGCGCTGTCTCCGCCGGTCACGACTGCCCCGGCCGCCGCCGTGCTCGTCTTCGACGGCGTCTTCCTCCTCCGCCCGGAACTGATCGATCGGTGGGAGCTGCGCATCTTCGTGTCGACGGCACTGGAGAGGACCGTGGATCGTGCCGTGATCCGGGAGCGCCGGGTGTCAACTCGGGCGGCCGTCGAACGACGCTGGCGCGAGCGTTACATCCCCTCCCAGCAGCTCTACTTCGCTACCGCGCGCCCGGCCGAGCACGCGGACATCGTCGTACACAACGACGAACCCGAACTGCCGGCGTGGGAGATCGCCAGACGTCTCACGAGCCCCGAACGGCCCGCTGGATCCATCCCGCCCTAGGGGTCGCCGGGACTCTGCTCGCGGGTGCGCCTGATGCTGGCGACCTCGCCCCTGATGGGCAGCCAGTAGAAGGGGATGAACGCGATGACCACGATGAGACCCACGACCGGATGGAGAGCGCCCAGCGCGGTTCCGGCGGCGATCCAGACGGGCGCGGGACGGAACCGTCTGCTGATCGCCCAAGCGGTGTCGTTGTCGGTGGTGGAGGTGAGCAGGCGCCGGCCAGACCTGGCGTACTCCCAGATCACATTGAAGAGGAGAGCGGCCACCTCGTAGGTGGCCCCGTAGAAGATGAGTGCCGTTGTCTTGCCCTCGCCGGACTCGAACGCGTGGGCCAGGAGGGATGAGGCGAACGGCAGGAACGCGATCACCATCAGCAGCAGGGTGTTGAGCAGGAGCAGCATGCGGTCGGCGGAGCGGATGTGATCGAACATGACGTGGTGGTTCACCCACATCTGCCCGATCAGCAGGAACGTGATCGCATAGGCCACGTAGGAGGGCCACAGCTCGACGAGGCCGCGAAGGAGGTGCGAAAAGTCCTCCGGCGGACGGATCTCCAGGACGAGCAGAGTAACGGCGATGGCGATGACCGCGTCGCTGAACGAGACGACCCGCTTCGGATCTCGCTCGGCCCCGATCGGGATGCTGGACCTGGTCGCGTCCTTCCTGGAGGCGCGCCGAGCCGCGCAAAACCAGCGCATGAGCCTCCCCCAACTTTCCGGTGCCGCCGGTTTCCCGCCGCCGCAGGAACCAAACCGCCGGGATACCGCCTGCCGTCGGGGTCGGCCTCCGAGCCGCGCTGCGGCCCGACCGGGAGACGAGTGCCCCTTGGCACCGGCGTTCGCACCGCGGGGCACCATGTGTGCCGGACGCATGGTTGTCTGGATCCGGCGTCAGAAACACATGGGGGAGCACACCGTGACCGAGCCTTACCAAGCCCAGCAGCCGCAGTCTCCGTACCAGCCGGGCGGCCCGGTTCACCCGCCACAGCAGTACCAGCCGATCGGGCAGCAGGACCCCGGGTCGGGCCAGCCCGGCCACCTGCCACCGCCGCCGGCCGGCGCGTCACGCCGCAAACCGCTGCTGCTCGCCGGCGTCGCCTTCGTCGCCCTCCTGATGCTCGTGGCCGCCGGCTTCACCGTGTACGAGGGGTTCATCAAGGAGGACTCCGGGCTCGCCGCCTGCAAGCGGCTGGCTGAGGGCAAGAGCCCGGACGGCAGCGTCAAGGGCTCCGGCGACCTCAAGCTCACCGAAGCCGAGTATCGGCAGACGCGGGAGGTGTTCGAGGACTCCCGGTACGAGGACATTCGCAAGCACGGCACCACGCTCATCGACATCGCCTGGCGGATCTCGCAGCTGCCGAAGGGGCAGGAGTCGGATGCGTTCGGGTTGCTCACCGCGGCGGGCACCGCGTCGACGGGACTTCAGACGGCATGCGCCGACCAGGGTGTGATCATCAAGACGAACGTCGAGTAGCGTCGCCGGGTCAGCTGTGCAGGGTGTCGCTGGGCGACTGGCCGTGCGCTGCTCGATAGTCGGCGGCGAACCGGCCCGTGTGTGGGTAGCCCCAGCGGAGCGCGATCTCGGCCACGGTGGTCCCCTGGGTCGGATCGGCTCCGAGCAGGTCGTGGTGGGCCTGGTTCAGCCGAGTGCGCCGTAGGTACGCCATCGGAGTGGTGCCCAGCTGGCGGCGGAACGCCGCCCGGAGGGCGCGGGGCGTGACGCGGGCCGCCTCGGCGATCTGGGCAGCGGTGATCGCTTGGTCGGAGTACGTCTCGATGAACGACACGGCACGGCGGACCGGGCCGGTGGGCAACGGGACGGCCTCGACCCGGTGCGACATCGTCATCGCGGAGTTCGGGAAGACGGCGAGCGCGGCCGAGGCGACCTGGTCGATCGCGGCGCCGACCACGAGCGGGCTGCGGAGCGGCTCCGACGGCCCGTTGAAGAGGTCATAGAGGTGAATCGTGGTGCTGTGCCAGAACTGACCCATCTCCCTGGAGACCGGCGTGATGGCCTCGAACCGAAAGTCAACCGGGTCGATGCCCGTCCGCTCGATGGCGGCCTCGGTCACGGTGCGCGGGTCCAGGTTGACGCAGTAGATGTCGAAATCCCGGCAGATATTGGTGAACGGGCGGCCGGTCGGGTTCAGGAGCACCTCGCCGCGACCGGTGCGCGTCTCGTCCCGGCCATCCCGTGTCTCGACCTGCCCGTGCAGCACCGAGAGGAAAATCAGGTCGGTCAGTGGCTCGAGGAAATGACCCTCGATGTCCGCGCCGCACCGCACCCGACTCACCAGGACCGGCCCCGCATCCAGCGACTCCTGCTGATAGGTGAACTGCCCGGTGACGTTGTGCGACCGAAGTTCGATCCCCGCGCACTCCTGGCTGATCAGTTCGTGCGCCCCCGAGACCTCGCGGGTCTCGTACCTGCGCCGGATGGGCGAACCCACCGCGTCAGCACCGTGCTGCATGCCGGCTCCTCGTTACCAAGCTGGGGCCGTCTGACACGTCTGCTTGGCGACGCGCGGATTGGTCGGAGTGCTTGGAATGTGAGGACGGTCCACTGTCCTCAACGACGGCAAGCGCCCGCCGACATGGGTAGAAACCTACCCGCCACAGCGACGACGGAAACCTTGCTGTCCATTATCCGCACTAGACGGGCCAGACAACGCCGACCAGAGGCACCAAAAGAGGCCGCTGCGGGCCGGACGTGGTAGTTCCGAGAGAGCGGATTTCCGCTATGGACCAGTCCGTACCACGGGCACCTGCCAGGCGGACGGCGTCGATCGTCCCGGACGGCCGAAACGCCGCGCCGAACACGCTCCGCGCCGGACCAGGCGCCGGGCGGGTAGCCGCACCCGGTGTCGGCCGCGCGCCCGAGCGACACCAGGAGACCCCACCATGAGAACCGCCTACGGGCTGCACATCGAGGGACTCGACGAGGTCGTCGAACTGGACGCCGACACCTGCCCACCCGTGGGAAGCCGACCGGTGACCGTACGGCAGCGGCACGCCGTCCCACCGCCGCCCGCGCCGTTGAACGCCGACCGGATGGTCCGGATACTCGCCGACGGCCGTACCCTCGACGTGAACCGGGTCAGCGGCAGCGCCACCTTCTACGGGCCGCCGCTCGCCGCGGACCTGCTCGCCCACCCGTACCTCGCCCCGGTGGCCGTGGTGGTCAACCGTTGGGCCGAGCGGGAGACCTTCCACGCCGGCGCGTTCGTCCACTCCGGACGTGCCTGGGTGGTGCTCGGCGGTCGTACCGCCGGCAAGAGCACACTGCTCGCGGCGCTCGCCGCCCGGGACGTGCCGGTGCTGGCCGACGACATCGTGGTCTGTGCCGCCGGCGACGTGCTCGCCGGTCCACGCTGCGTGGACCTGCGAGAGCCGATCCAAGGTCTCGGGTTGCCCACCCGGGTCGTCCGCGACGACAGCCGGCTTCGGCTCACCCTGCCCGCCGTCACGCCCCGCCTGCCGATCGGCGGTTGGATCTTCCTGCACTGGAGTGACCAGCTCGCGGTGACGCCGGTCGGTCCGACCGAGGTGCTGGCCCGCCTCGTCGCCCGTCGATCCCTGCCCGAGCTGCCCTCCGACCCGAGCGCGCTGCTCGCGCTCGCCGCCCGGCCGGGCTTCGACCTGACCCGTCCCCGCGACTGGGCGGCGCTCGATGCCACCCACCGACTCCTCGGCGCTGCGCTCAGCGGGTCGCTGCCGTGAAGGCCAGCCCCGGCCGCACCCTGAATGCGCTGGCCCGGCTGATCCGTGGCCACGGACCACGCGGTGTGGCCCTGGCGGCGTGGACGATGCTCGCCTGTCGGCGGGTACGGCACCAGCTCGCCCACGGCGGGCTGAGCGCGGTACGCCTCACGGCGCCCCCGTTGGGCGGTACCGACACGGTGGTCCAAGGGGCGCTGCGCCGCAGCGGTGGCAACTGTCTGGAGAGCGCGCTGGTGCGGCAGCGCTGGTTCGCCGGACGGGGGGTGCCGCGGACCGTGGTGATCGGGGTCAGCGCGCCGGCTGCCGGTTTCCACGCCCACGCCTGGCTCGACGGTGACCCCGACCCACACCGGCACGGGCTGGCCGAGATCCTGCGGCATCCGATCCCGTCGGCCTGGCTGCGCTGACCGCTGCGCAGCCAGCAGGATCGTCAGGGGGACCGGCCGACCGGGGTCGCATCGTCGCGGACCCCGATCGGCCGGCCGATCGGGCCGACCCAGGGTGAGTGGCTCGGACAGCAGGGGGTAAAGGTGGGGAACGGGGATTGACGTTGCCGACTGAGGTTGTCGGCAACCCGACAATCTTGGCCGAAAAAACACGTAACCACATTGACACGGTCATGCTGCTCACTCCGGAGACCGCCTCGGTGCAGCCCGGAGATGCAGGATCGAACTCGATTGTTGCGTAGCAGCGAACCACCACGCGACCTGTAGTTCGTGAAATGGCCAGTCTTGTACCGGAATTGGATCGACTTGTCGGCTCGGCGTGTCGAAGCCCCGGAGGATGCCGCGACAGCGGTCTGGAAGTCTCCGACAGGCCGTTGCGAACCACCGCATGGCACGTTCAAACAGATCGGGCCGGATCGACGGCCGACGGAGGTGACGGCCCATGCCGTGGACGGGGAATGTTGACGGGCAGGAGCCGGTCAGCCGAGACGTCGTCGAGACTGACGACCCAGAAGAAGCACACCACGTGATCGCGCTCCAGTACGGGGAACACCGGGTGCGCATCTCCGGACCACCCGCGCGATTCCGCTACCGGCAGGCGACACTGCGTGTCGAGGACCTGGAAATCGGCGAATCTCGATACACCATGCGGAACCGCGCCGAGTCGTTGCCCTATCGCGACTTCACCGCCGTCACAGTGACGCACGGCCGGTACGCCGTCCGTACCGAGGACGACGAGTTGCGCCTCGGCCCCAACATGACAGGTCGGTACCCGGCTGCGGGTGCGGTCCACCTCATCGACGATCTGGGGGCGGTCTTCGTCCGGCTGCCGATGCAACGGGTCGCGGCGGCCGCCTCCGTCCGCACCGGCCTGCCCATCGCGAACTTCCGGTTCACCACGATGGCACCCCTGTCCCCAGCGATGGCCCTGCTCTGGCAGTCGGTGACGGCGTTCGCCCGGCGACAACTCGCCGTCAACGCGGTGACCGCCAGTCCACTGGCCCGCGCCGGCCTGGTGGACCTGCTGACGACCACCGCCGTCGCGGTGTTCCCGAACACCACGATGACCATCAACTACCTGCCCGGACAGGCGGGTGTCGGCCGCGCGATCGTGCGCCGGGCCGCCGAGTTCATCGAGGCCCACGCCGCGTCACCGTTGACCGTGGGCCGGATCGCCGAAGCCTGCGAGGTCAGCCAACGCGCGTTACAGGTGGCGTTCCAGCGTTACCACGGGCAGACCCCGATGGCCTTCCTGCGTGCCGTCCGATTACGCCAGGCGCACTGGGACCTGCAACACGCCAAGCCGGGGCAGGCCGTGGCCGAGACGGCCCGGCGTTGGGGCTGGACCCACCCCGGGCGCTTCGCCCAGGCGTACCGCGAGGCGTACGGCTGCCACCCCTACGACACTCTCCGCGCGACGAGCGCATCGGTGCCGGTGGAGCCGGGTCAGTGACGAACGCCCGCCAGCACCCGGACCGGGACGCCGAGCGTGTCGGCTGCCCTGCTGTGGCGATGAGATCATCCTGCGGGTTCGGCTAACCGGAGATCGACGAACGGGATTGTGTCACCGTCGAGCACGTACCTGTCGATCTCGACATAACCGTGCCGTTCGGCGAACCGTAGGCCCTCCTCGTTGGAGGCCAGGACGACGGTCTCGATGACTCGGGCGCCGATCTCGTGGGCCGTGGTGAGTGCCTCGTCGTACAGCTGCCCACCGAAACCCCGTCGGCGGTGCTCCGGCAGCACGCGGACGATGACCGTCGCCGTCGCCTGGTCGTCCATTGGCGGTCGGACCGTCGAGCAACCCACGAGGGTGTCGCCGTGATAGGAGACGTTGAGGCGGTTGCGGTCGGCACGTGCACGGATCTCGTCGACAGAGAGCGGGCTGGTCGGGATGATCAGGTTGTGGACGTACTGCCAGTCCGAGCAGACGGCGTCGTCGCCGTCGGGCCGCACCGCCTCGAAGCGAAGATCACGCATCCGGACAGGCTAGCCGGGCACTATCGTTCTGGCGTGCACATCCACTTCGACGTCCCCGCCGATCCCGCCTACCCGGGCCGCGTGGCCGCCGTGCTCAGCCGGGTACGCCTGCGCCGGTACGGCATCATCGGCGCGGTGCTGGTGGCGGTGGGGGCGATCGGCCTCGCCGTCTCGCGCGGCTCCGACCGGGCCGACCAGATCTCGCCGCTGTTCACGGCCGTGGCCGTGGCCGGTCTGCTGTCGATGCTGTATTCGCCGTGGGTGCGGTGGCGCGCCCGGCGCCGCTCCAGCGGTTACGCGGTCGAGGGCGCCTACGACATCACCGACAACAACATCATGATGAGCAGCGGCTCGCAGTCCAGCGGCATCGCCTGGGATGGGGTAAGCCAGGTGAAGGACACCCCCGAGTTCTGGATCGTGTTCGTCGGGCGGATGCCGGCGACAGTCATCCCACGTCGCCTGATGTCCGCCGAGGACGACGAGACGCTGCGGGCCTATCTGGCCGAGCGCGGCCTGCTCCAGTAACCACCCCGGTACGGCCGTCGGCCCGCAACGTCGAGCTGATCACCGAGGCGGGCGCGTCAGGGGGTGAAGGCGCGGCGGTAGGCGGTGGGCGTGGTGGCGAAGGCTCGCCGGAAATGGGCGCGCAGGTTGGTGGCGGTGCCCAGCCCGGTCCGTCTGGCGACCTCGTCGATCGTGATGTCGTCGCTTTCCAGCAGCCCGCAGGCCGCGCGCAGTCGTTGCTCGGTCAGCCATGCCTGCGGGCTCAACCCGAACAGTTGTCGAAAGTTGCGGTGCAACGTGCGGGTGGACTGAAGACCCTGCCGGGCAAGGTCCGCGACGGTGATCGGCAGGTGCAGGTTGGCGGTCGCCCAGGTGGTGACGGCGGCCATCTCCACGTCGTCCCCGCTCGTGTGGGCGGGGACGAACTGCGCCTGACCGCCCGCCCGGTGCAACGGTGTGACCATGAGACGGGCGCGCTCGATGGCCACGTGCTGGCCGTGGTCCCGACCCACCAGATAGAGGCACAGGTCGAGGCCCGCCGCCAGCCCGGCGCTGGTCAACACCTGTCCCTCGTCGACGTACAGCGCATTGGCGTCGACGGTCACCTCGGGGTGTTCGCGGGCCAGCGCCTCGGCGTGCATCCAGTGGGTGGTCGCCCGCCGACCGTCGAGCAGGCCGGACTGGGCCAGTGCGAACGCGCCGGTGCAGATCGAGGCGATGCGGGCGCCACGCCGGTACGCGTCGCGCAGGGCGTCGAGTGCCTGAGCCGGCGCTGGTCCTCGGCGGAAACCGGGAACGATCACGGTGTCGGCGTCGGTGAGGGCGTCGATCGTGGCATCGACGGTCAGGCCCAGCCCGGCGGTGGTGGTGGCGACCGCGCCGCCGTCCGGCGAGCAGACGGTGGTCGCGTACCGGCCCCCGCCCTCGTGGCCGAAGACGTGTGTCGCGATGGTCAGGTCGAAGGCGACGACGGGTGGCAGGGCCAGTACGGCGACCCGGTGCGTGGCCGATTGCTTATGCACAGTGGCGAGGATGCCACTCGCCGTCCACTGTGGCGGGGCGGGATCCTCGTCGAATGCGGATAGAGATCGTGGTGTTCGACGGATTCGACGAGTTGGACGTGTTCGGCCCCTTCGAGGTGCTGGCGATCGCCGGATTCGCGGTCGAGCTGGTCGCGGTCGAGCGGCCCGGCCCGGTGGTCAGCATGCGGGGCGTCCACCTTCAGGTGCCCGCGGTGCTGGGTCGGCCCGACGGTGTGGTCGTGCCGGGCGGAGGGTGGCTGAACCGGGCCGCTGCGGGTGCCTGGGCGCAGGCGCAGCACGGCGTACTCCCCGCTCGGCTGGCCGCGCTGGCCCCCTCGACCCGCTGGATGGCGTCGGTCTGCACCGGCGGTCTGTTGCTGGCGGCCGCCGGCCTGCTGGGCCAGCGGCAGGCGACCACCAACCGCAACGCGTACGAGGAGTTGCGCTCCTACGGCGTCGACGTCGTCGACGAGCGGGTCGTCGACGACGGGGACCGCATCACCGCCGGCGCGCTCGCGGCCGGACTGGACCTGGCCCTGTGGATCACGGAACGAGAGTTCGACGCGGCCACCGCCGACCGCGTCGCGGCCACCATCGAGTACGCGCGACCGGCGCCCACCTGGCTCGCGCCCGCGAGGTAGACGGAGTGAGGTACCCCGGCCTCCCTAGTTGGTCGGTGACGACCGGAGTTCCGGTGCTCGTGCCAGCATGACGAAAGAGTCAAGCAGGTCGATCCTCGTCCGCCGGTGGGTCACCCGGTCACGACATCGTCGCGAGGGTCTCCGATCGGGTCGCGGTGATGCGGTGGCGGCGCACCGGGTACAGGATCGGGCGGGAGATGCTCCAGGCCGCGCCCGCGCAGACGAACTCCTTGTAGCGGGCCGCCAGTGTGCCCTTGAGCAGAGCGGGCCGCGCCCGGTCGTCGGCGGTCACGTACTGGATGATGCCGTCGCGGCGGCCGAGGCTGATGCACTGGTTGAAGTAGCGCAGCGGGGCCTTCGGGATCTTCGTCCGACCGGTCAGGCGGGTGGCGATGGCGTCGGCGGCCTGCCAGGCCATCGGGGTTCCCGAGGCGCAGGACATCCGCAGCGGTTTCCCGCCCGGCCCCTCGGCGAGTGCGGCGTCGCCGACGGCGTACACGTCGGGGTGGGAGACCGACCGCATCGTGGCGTCGACGACGATCTGCCCGCTGTCCGCAACGGTCAGGGTCGTGGCGGCGGCGATGGGGTGGACGGCGAAGCCGGCCGTCCACACGGTCACCTGGGCCGGGAGCACCCGGCCGCCGCCGGTGACCGCGCCGGTGGCGTCGACCCGGGCGATGTCGGTGTGCTCGTGGACGGTGATGCCGAGCCGGTCGCAGACCCCGCGCAGGTGCTGCCGCGCCTTCGCGGTGAGCCAGTCACCGAGCGCGCCCCGGGCGGCGAGCGCGACGTCGAGGTCCGGGCGGGCCTCCGCGATCTCGGTTACCGCTTCCAGGCCGGTGAGGCCGCCGCCGACGACGAGCACTGTCGCGCCGGCCGGGAGCTGGGCCAGGCGGTCGCGTAACCGCGCTGCCGACGGCCTGCCGGCGAGGTCGTACGCGTGCTCGGCGACACCGGGGACGCCGTGGTCCGCGCTGGTGCTGCCGAGGGCGTAGACGAGCGTGTCGTACGCGATCTCGTCGGTGCCGTCCTCGGCGACGAGCGCGACGGTCCGGCGGTCGACGTCGACGGCGGTGACCCGGGCCACCCGGATCTCGACGCCGGTGCCTGCGTAGACGTCGGTCAGCGGTCGACGCCTGAGGTGCTGGCCGGTGGCGAGTTGGTGCATACGGACCCGCTCGACGAAGTCGTCGTCGGCGTTGACGATGGTGATCTGCGTGTCGTCGCGGTGCAGCCGCCGGGCGAGACGCCCGGCGGCGATGGCTCCGGCGTATCCAGCCCCGAGGACGACGATCCGGTGCTTCATGGTGTCACTCCTGTCTCGGTGAGGGTCGCTTCCTGAACCGGACAGCGTCCCGATTCCTGACAGGAGTCGGCTGAGAGCTGGGTCACCAGACGTGCAGCAGGGGCTCCCCGTGCGCGGATGTGGACCAGTGGCGGGTGGCGCGGGCGAGCTTGTCCGGGTTGACCTGGACGTGCAGGGCCGCGACGCCGTCGGGCGTCACCTTCAGCGTCATGACCCCGACGACCTGTTCGTCGAGCACCACCACCAGCGCCGGACCGCCGTTGACGACCTCGGTGTAGAGGGCGGGGCTGCCGCCCACGATGTCGCGTTTGGCGGTGCTGGGCGCGAACAGGCCGCGCAGGAACCGGGCCACCGCCAGCGCGCCGACGACGGGTGTGGTCCGGGCCGGGATCTTGCCGCCGCCGTCGCCGATGCTCGTTACGTCGTCGGTGAGGAGCGTGACCAGCCGCTGGGTCTCGCCGTTGGCGGCCGCCGCGAGGAACTCCTCGACGATCCGGCGCGCGGTGGCGCCGTCGACCTCGGCGCGGGCCCGGTCGCCGGCGACGTGCTGCTTGGCCCGCCGGTAGATCTGCTGGCAGTTCGACTCGCTGACGCCGAGCAGGTCGGCGATCTCCGCGTGTGTGTAGCCGAAGGCCTCGCGGAGCACGTACACCGCGCGCTCCTTGGCCGACAGTCGCTCCAGCAGGGTGAGCACCGCCATGGAGACCGACTCGCGCTGCTCGGCGGTGTCGAGTGGGCCGAGCATCCGGTCCCCGGCCAGGATCGGTTCGGGCAGCCAGGTGCCCACGTACGTCTCGCGTCGGGCCCGCGCCGAGGTGAGCTGGTTGAGGCACACGTTGGTGAGCGCCTTCGTCAGCCAGGCCTCGGGCGTCTCGACGCGCTGCCGGTCGGCGGCCTGCCAGCGCAGGAACGTGTCCTGCACCGCGTCCTCGGCGTCACTTGCCGAGCCCAGCAGCCGATAGGCGATCGCCCCCAGGCGAGCCCTGGCGCGTTCGAAGAGCTCGACCTCGTCCGGACTGAGTGGCATGGCTCGATAGTCAACCACGTCCGGGTGCCCGGCCAGTCGTCGTCAGCGGATGGGCGAGCGTGACGGCCACCGCCGTCAGGCAGATCACGACAGCGGCGACGAGCGGCGGGCGACCGCCGAGGTGGACGGCCGCCGAGCCGAGGGGGATGGCCAGCACGAGTGGGCCGAACATCGCGGTGTTCGCCGTCGCGGACACCCGGCCCAGCAGCTCCGACGGCGTGTGTGTCTGCACGGCCGTCACCGCGGCGACCAGGGTCCAGGGCAGGCCGATGCCGGCGACCACCGCGCCGGCGACCGTGACCGGCCACCATGGCAGGCCACGCGCCAGGCAACCGACGGCGAACAGCACGGTCCCGGCGACGCCGACCGCACCCGGACCCCGACCGGCCAGGAGCCTGCCGACGATCAGGCCGCCGATGACGGAACCGCCGCCCTGTGCGCTTGTCAGCACCCCCAGGAACGTCGTCGGGAGACGGAGGTCGGTGGTCACGATCGTGTAGATCGCCGCGGTCGTGAAGCCGGACATGGCGATCGACACGGCGGCGAGCACGATCGGCACGGCCGTCGCCCGCTGTCCGAACAGGGCCGACAATCCGGTACGCAGGCCCGGGCGTCGCCGCGTCGGCTGGACCGGTGGCGTCCGGTTGAGGCGCACCGCCGCGTACAGGATGGCGACCAGGACCGGCGCGCACGCGCTGAGGACGACGACCGCGTGGCCACCGTGCCAGGCGTAGAGGCCCGCCCCGGCCAGGGGAGCGACGAGCTTCATGCCCTCGCCTGCGCTCGATCGCCACCCGTTGACGTCGCCGAGTTCCGTGGGTGACAGCGCGGACGGCAGCAGCGCCGTCTCGCCCGCGTCGATGAGCACGTAGCTGACGCCGTAGACGCACGAGACGGCGAAGATCAGCCACGTCTGCCCCGGCCCGCGTACCGCGAACAGGGCCAGCAGGGCGGTGGCCAACACGAGGTTGACCGCGATGACCAGCGGCCGTCGGGGTGCCCGGTCGAGCAGGCCGCCGAGCCACGGGCCGGCGAGCACCGGGGCGTACACGCAGAGCCCGGTGAGGGCCGCGAGGCCGGTGGAGCCGGTCAGGTCCAGGGTCCAGATGCCGGCCACCAGGGACATGGCGCTGCTGCCGAGGCCGGACAGCAGTGAGATCGCCACGAACAGTCCGGCGTTGCGCCGCATGAGCCCTCCAGGTTGAGTCGGGATGACTCATCCTTTGCCTTGAGGCTTGTCGGCGCAATGTTGACGGCTCACGTCAACGTGGCATTGACAATGCGGCGTCGAGCGCCGCCGCCGCGGCTCGGGCGGGTGCCGGCAGCCGGTCGCCCGCTTCGGCGAGGTCGGCGGCGAGGGGCAGGGTCAGCGCGTACAGCGACCCCGGGGCGGCGTCCAGGGCGGCGTCCACCGTGCTGCGCACGAGCGCCGCTCGACGGAACCGGGCGTTCCACCGCCGGTCCGCCGCGATCCATCGCTCAAGCTCGGCCACGGCGGCGCGCAGTGCCGCGATCTGCGCCGGGTAGCCGAGGTCGCGGTGCTGCTGCCGGGACCTCCGCGCCGCCACCAGGCGCTGTCGGCGCTGCTCGGCGGCCTGCCGGCTGCCGAGGCCCAACGCCTGCGCCACCTGCGCCCACGTCGCGCCGTCGTGCCGCGCCCGGTCGATCAGGTCCAGTTCCCGCTCGTCCAGATGGGCGCGGGCGACCTGGACGTCCGCCAACTGCGCCAACTCCGACGTCATCTGTCAACGTTACATTGACAGCAAAGGTAGCGGCGCGCGCACCATGAACACTGCCCCGCAACACGTTCAGCCGGACCAGGGTGCCGTCGCGGTCGCACCGGTCCAGCGGGTCGCGCAACACGGCCGTGCCGAGGCCGCTGCCCTGCACGGGTCCGACGAGAGGCGCGGCCGGCGGCCGGCGGTAACCGTCGGTCACCTCCGTGGGGGTGGATGCGGTAGTGAGCGGTATACCTCAGCGTCATATTTATGACTCTCAGGTATATCGCGCACCAGCACATCGACCTGGCGGGCAGCCACAGCGGACAGCCAGCGACCCTCGCCGCGACCCCCAGCCCCGTCTTGGCTGAGGACTGTGAGGCGGCGATCAACGCCGCCGACCCGCAGCGCCGCCGCACAGCTCGATCCGGCCGCGGCGGCGCTCGACGAGGACAGGGCACGACGCCGGCGTACGTCACGCGGGTTGCCGAGCGTGCGCGGACCGCTCTGCGGGAGGGGCTGGCGGCCCGCCTTCCGGTCGATCCGGACGGCTCGGTCCACCTCGGCGCGCGGGTCTGGACCGTTCGGGGTGCGCGGCCGAACAGCAGCCGCGATTCACGTTTTCGCAGCTCAACGGGGGTCCCTGTCGTGCAACGGACAAGACGGTAGGGCCTCCGGCGGAGCACTGTTGGGGCAGGTGCCGACTCCGCTGGGGGCGCCCTCAGCGGGTTCGTCCTCACCGGGACAAGGACGTCATCACCGCCGACGCCACCGCATGGCCGCGTCGCCTGGGCCGGTGCTCCGCCTTCCCTTCCGCACCTGTGTGCGTCCCGCCGGTCCGGCGTCGCCCAGCGCGCCCAGACCCGGCGATCTAGTTCAGAGAGGCACCCCCATGGCCGCTCCCACCGTAACCGCAAGCCTGAACGCGTCGGCCTTCCCGCCCGGCGCCCAGATGCTGCTGACCGTCACCTACTCCGACGCCGACACCAAGCCGTTGACCGTCACCATCGTGGTGACCGACGCGCAGGGCAACAGCAGCGCACCCGTCAAGGTCACCGCGGTCATCGACCCGCTCACCCTGACCGTCACCGACACCTCCGGGCGTACCTGGACCCGGGTCTCCGACAACGGCGCGGTCGCCGTCTACCGGGCGGTGGCGTGATGCCCCGCGTCACCGTGCAGGTGCGCGACGCCGCCGGCAACACCGCGACGGCCAGCGCCGACTACACCGTGGGTGGCCAGCCGGTACTCGGCGGCTACTACCTCTCCGGGGGTGCCGACCCGACCGCCGACATGGCCGGCGGCAACTTCCGCTCACTGACCCAGTACCGCAGCTTCGCCGACGGCTACATCTTCCCCGGCTACAACCGGCCCTGGCTGATCACCCTGGGCCGGTCGGGAATCCAGATGAACATGGTCCTGGAGCTGAAGCACTACGGCGCCCCGGACGGCCCGCAGACCTTCACCGTGGACGGCACCACCTACACCGTGCCGGCGCCGTCGATGACCATCCAGCAGCGCCCCAGCACCACCTGGCCGAAGGCCTACGGGTACGGCCAGGTGGTCAGCGGTCAGTGTGACGGGTTGTTCGCCCGCGCGCTGGCGCAGTACCGGACGCTCGGCTTCGGCGTGAACATCCAACTCGCGTCCGAGTTGGACACCGACCACGAGTTCGGTACCACCGAAGGCGGCGTCGGGTACACCTGGGCGCAGTCCGACGCTCGCGCGTTGCAGGCGCTCAACTACATGCTCACGTGGTTCAAGGCGCGGACACTGCCCGGCGGTACGACATTCTCGGTAGGCGTCGGCGGTTTCGACCGAGCCTGCTTCCAGCGCGTCCACCCCGAGTCGTTGATGACCCGGCTGGATTTCCTCCAGTGGAACGTCTACGGCACCAACGCCAGCCACACCGCGCTGGCCCGGTTCCGCCGTACCAAGGACTGGGCGGTGGCCGACCTCGGCCCGGTGGCGCTGTCCCGTCCGGTGCTCATCGCCGAGTGGGGGGTGCGGGTGGCTGAGATCCCCAACCAGGCCGCCTGGATCGCCACCGTGCCGGCGGCCATCGCGCAGCTCAACGCCGAGCGTGGGCCGGTGATCACCCGGACCAACTACTTCAACTCCGGGTGGGGCACGCTGACGCCGAAGGCGACCGGGCTGGCCGCGCTGCGGGCGGCCTACTCCACCCCGCCGTACGTCTGAGTCCGCGGCTGAGGACCCGGTCGGTGCGACCACCGACCGGGTCCGAGCGGGGGACCCTATGCTCGGATCATGGAACTGCGGATCTTCACCGAACCCCAGCAGGGCGCCAGCTACGACCAACTGCTCACTGTCGCCCGCTGCGCCGAGGACGCCGGCTACGGCGCGTTCTTCCGGTCCGACCACTACCTCAGGATGGGCGACGGCACCGGGGCTCCCGGCCCCACCGACGCGTGGACCACGCTGGCCGGCCTGGCCCGCGACACCAGCCGGATCCGGCTCGGCACGTTGATGACCGCGGCCACCTTCCGGCTGCCCGGCCCGCTGGCGATCACCGTTGCGCAGGTCGACCAGATGAGCGGCGGTCGCGTGGAGCTGGGCATCGGCACCGGCTGGTACGCCGAGGAGCACACCGCGTACGGCATTCCGTTTCCGCCACTGGCCGAGCGGTTCGACCGGCTGGAGGAGCAACTCGCCGTGATCACCGGACTGTGGTCCACACCAGCGGGGGAGCGCTACGAGTACGCCGGCAGGTACTACCCGGTCCGGGACTCACCCGCGCTGCCTAAGCCCGTGCAGCAGCCGCGTCCACCGATCCTGCTCGGCGGGACGGGACCGAAGCGCACCCCCGCGCTGGCCGCCCGCTACGCCGACGAGTTCAACCTGCCGTTCGCCTCGGTGCCGGACACGGCGGCGCAGTTCGACCGGGTCCGCGCGGCGTGCGCGGAGATCGGCCGGGACCCGGCCGAGCTGGTCTGGTCCAACGCGCTGGTGCTCTGCTGCGGGCGTGACGACGCCGAGGTGGCGCGTCGGGCCGCCGCGATCGGCCGCGAACCGGACGAACTGCGGGCCAACGGCCTGGCCGGGACGCCCAGCGAGGTGCTGGACACCATCGGCCGGTACGCGGAGATCGGCAGCGAGCGGCTCTACCTCCAGGTATTGGACCTCGGCGACCTGGCGCACCTCGAACTTGTCGCCAACGAGGTGATGGCGAAGCTCTGAGCCAACGAGCCGCCCTGGGGGGTGCCGCTCGCGGTTCACACGCGGCGATGGGCGCCCACGCCCGTCCCGGACACGTTCGCGTCCCTCAGCACGGTGTCCAACCGCCCGTCCCGGTCACTGTCCACATAGGTGATGTCGGGAATCCCGTCGCCGTCGACATCGATCTGGACGACATCGGCCACGCCGTCGCCGTCCAGGTCGGTGACCACCTCCACCGAGCCGTCCAGGTGCCGGGTCACGATCGACTGTGGCCCGGTGCCGGGCGTGCGCGGCGGCGGGCCGGGTGCCGGCACCGGCGTCGGGGCCGGCGCGGGCGCCGGGGTGGGTCGGGGACCGGGTGTGGGCGCCGGATGGCTGGGCAACCCGCTCGCCGACGGCGCGCTGGCCTGCTCCACGCCGCTGCCGGTCGGGTCCAGCTCCTCCTCGGAGGGATACACATCGCCCCGTGGGGCCGGATCACGGTAGCTGCTCATGGGCGTAGGGTTCCCCGGCGATGACGAGAACAACCGTGCCCGATCGACCGGTGTCCCCGGTGGGCGGTTTGGCGGAAGATGCTGGAACCGACGCCACGGTCATGAACGGGGGTCCGAGCGTGGAACTACGCCGGAATCGGGGGGCCCGTGCGCTCGCTCTGGTGTGCGTACTCGGTGGGGTGTTGCTCCTGGTCTATCCCAGCGACGGCGCCCTGCTACGGACGATCATCGCGGGCGGTGCCGTCGCGCTCGGCGTCGTGGCGCTGGCCAGCGCGCTGCGGCCGTTCCGGTTCGGGATCGGCTCCGACGGGCTCAGCATCCGACGACCCGGCCTGCGCCGGCACATCCCGTGGGCCGAGGTCGACACGTTGGTGCTCGACGAGCCGCCCCGCCGCGACGGCTACCGGAAACCGCCGCGACTGCTGCTGGTGCCCGTGCCGGGAGTGCCGCTGGAGCCGGTGACCGCCCGCCACCCAGTCGACGGCCGGCCCGCCATCGAGCTGCTCGTCCTCGACCAGGTCCGCGAGCAGCCCGACCAGGTGGCCGCCGCGCTCACGCAGTACGCCGGTGACCGTTTCGTCGACCTGCTGGCGCTGCGCCGAGCGGCCTTCGCCGACCCGGACCTCCCGGTGGGCCTGCGCGGCTACCAGATGGACCGGGTCGACAGGTTGATCCGACGCGGCCAGGACGCCCTGCTGTCCGGGGACGCCCCGACCCGGCAGGCGGCCCGGGGTGAGATCGAACGCGCCGGCGCGGCCGGTCTGCCGATCGCCCAGCGTGGCTACAACACGTACCAGACGGATACGGTTCTGGACGCCCTCGTCGCCGCGTTGGCCGACCACCCGTCCACCGATCGGGAGACCGCAACATGATCGCGCACGGACAGCCCGCCACACCGGCCACCGCGGCCGACGTTCCGCGCCGCAACTGGGCCGGCAACGTGCGGTACGCCGCGCGGGCGTTCCACCGACCGACCTCCACCGACGACCTGCGCCGCCTGGTCGCCGGCAGCACCCGGATCCGGGCGGTGGGCAGCGGGCACTCCTTCAACCGCCTCGGCGACACCGTCGGTGACCTGGTCACCCTCGCCGGGCTGCCCCCGGTCGTCGAGCTGGACCGCGAGCGCGGGCAGGTCACCGTGAGCGGCGCGATGCGCTACGGCGACCTCGCCCGACACCTGCACACCCAGGGGTACGCACTGGCCAACCTCGCCTCGTTGCCACACATCTCGGTGGCCGGCGCGGTGGCCACCGCCACCCACGGTTCCGGTCAGGCGCACGGCAACCTGGCCACCGCGGTCGCCGGCCTGGAGTTGGTCACCGCCGACGGCGACCTGCTGCGGGTCGACCGCGAGACCGACCCGGACACGTTCGCCGGCATGGTGGTCGGTCTCGGCGCGCTCGGCCTGGTCACCAGGGTCACCCTGGACGTGGTGCCGGCCTTCGAGCTGCGCCAGTACGTGGCGCTCGACCTCGACCGGGAGGCGTTGGACGAGGCGCTCGGCTCGGCGTACAGCGTGAGCGTCTTCACCGACTGGCGTACGCCCCGACTGCGTGAGGTGTGGCGCAAGCAGGCAGCCGACCAGCCGCCGCCCTCGGCGGACTGGCTGGGCACCACCGCCGCCACCGAGCCACGACACCCGGTACTCGGCATGCCGCCGGAGAACTGCACCCCGCAGCTCGGCGAACCGGGCCCGTGGCACGAGCGGCTGCCGCACTTCAAGCTCGGCTTCACCCCGAGCAGCGGCGACGAGTTGCAGTCCGAGTACCACGTGCCGCGTACGGCGGCGGCCGACGCGCTCGCCGCGCTGGACGAGGTGGCGCACCTGATCGCACCGGTACTGCTGGTGTGCGAACTGCGGACCGTGGCGGCGGACGAGCTGTGGCTCAGCCCGAACCACCAGCGGGACAGCTTCGTCGTGCACTTCACCTGGATCGCCGACACCGCGGCCGTACTGCCGGTGGTGGCCGCGGTGGAGGAGCGCCTGGCGCCGTTCGCGCCGCGCCCACACTGGGGCAAGGTCTTCGTGACCGACCCGACGGAGCTGGCGGCCCGTTACCCCCGCCATGCCGACTTCGCCGCCCTGCTGCCCCACCTGGACCCAACCGGCAAGTTCCGCACGGCCCTCCTAGACCGCCACTTCCCCCGCTAACCCCACCCCCGCCGCCCCCCGCCCCGCCCCCTGACCCCCGTTGATCATGAGGTTATTGCCGCCCTGCCCGGCGTGTCGTGACAATAACTCCATGATCAACGGGGTTGGTCGGGGGTGTGGGCCGGGGTGGGGGTGGCCGGGGTGCGCAGGGTGCTGCGTTGGACTGCTCGGCTGATGTCGCTGGGGGAGACGATTCCGGTTAGGCGGCCGTCTTCGCTCACCACCAGGGCGCGGCCGTCGGCGCACTCGCTGAGCCGGGGGAGCAGGTCGTTGAGTTGCTCGCCGGGCTGGGCGAGGACCAACTGGTCGGCCCGGCAGGCCACCTCGGCAAGCGTGGTCGACGCCCGCCGCTCGGCCGGCACACCGCGCACCCGGTCGACGGTGACCAGGCCGATCGGCCGGCCCTCCTCGGTGAGAGGCAGCGCCGAATGCCGGTACGCGAACAGGTAGTGGTCGACGAAGTCGGCGACCGTCATCTCCGCCGAGGCGGTCTGCGGGTGCGGCGTCATGACGTCACCCACCCGGACCCCGCGTAGGGCACTGCCGGTGCGGGCCTGCCGTTCCTCGGTCCCGGCTGCACCGATCAGGAACCAACCGATCAGGGCCAGCCAGAGCCCACCGAAGCCGACTCCGGACAGGAACTGCCACAGCCCCAGGCCGATCAGCAGGACGCCCAGCACCCAACCCGCCCGCGCGGCGACCACCGACGCTCTGGTCCGGTCACCGGTGGCCTTCCACACCGCGGCGCGCAACAACCGGCCGCCGTCCAGGGGTGCGGCCGGCAGCACGTTGAAGATGGCCAGCAGCACGTTGATGCCGGCCAGCCACGCCACCGCCCCGAAGAGCAACCCGTCCTGCCCGGCCAGCGCGAGCAGCGCGGCGATCACGCCGAAGAATGCCCCGAGCAGCAGGCTGACCAGGGGGCCGACCCCCGCGATGCGCAGCTCCGCGCCCGGGTCGCGCGGCTCGCCCCGCAGCTCGGCCACACCGCCGAACAGCCACAGCGTGATGCCGTCGACCGCCAGCCCGTTGCGCTTGGCCACCACCGCGTGCGACACCTCGTGGGCGAGCAGGCCGACGAAGAAGACCACCGCCGCGGCCAGCCCGGCGAGGGTGTACGCCACGGACGAGCGATCGGGGTACGAGCGGGGGAACTGATTGGCGGCCAGACCCCACGCGATCAACGCGAAGATGACCAGAACGCTCCAGTTGACCCCGACCGGCACTCCCGCGATCCGACCAAGTCGGAAACTGGCCCTCATCCCACCGAGATACCCCAGTCGGGCCCGCCCATGCGAGACCCGACTGAGCCGGACACGCGACGCTGTCGTCCCTGTCTGAGTATGCAGCGGGTAGGGTCAGAGTATGACTCGCCGCATCACCATCAGCCTGCCCGATGACGTGGCCGCGTACGTTGAGCGCACGCAGGGCAACACGTCAGGCTTCATCACCGGGATCCTGCGCCGGAAGATGCGTGCCGACAGCCTTCGCGCCCGTTGGGCACAACTCGGCTACGTGGTGACCGACGAGGACATCGAGCGAACCCGGTCGCACCTTGCCGCGCGAGCGCCGATCACCGACGAACAGCACGCCCGCAACGCCGAGTGGCTGCGCCAGTTCGACCAGGACGGCACGGCTGCCGCGTGAACGGTCTCGTCCTGGACACGTCAGCACTCCTCGCCTATGCCTCCGGCACGAGCATCGAGCCGGGAGCGATCCTGACCCTCGCCGAGGAGGACCCGGAGCAGGTGGTCTGGATTCCCGCGCTCTGCCTGGGCCAGGCCCAGCTGGAGGTGGCTGGCACGCCAGCGGTCCACCTGCTCGACCTGCTGCTCAGTGAGGAGCGGGACATCAACGTCGCGGTCTACGACGCGCCGAGCAGTCGGCGGGTGGCCCGGATCGCCGCGCGGTTCGACGTGCCGCTGGACATCGCCCACGCCGTGGCGACCGCCGTCCTGTACCGCTGCTACCTGGTCACCCGCGACCCCAAGCGGGTGGCCCCAGCGGCACCACCCGATCTGGAGATCCTCGACATCTCGCTGGGCTGGGGCTGAATCGCCAGTCCGGCGCAGGCCGGGCAAGTGAGCATGGGCACGCCGGTCATCGCGCTGATGAAAGCGAAGTCGCTGTCGTCATGCAAAACGGGTCACCCCGTTTCACGCCGTGTCCGGCTCCACGGTCCCGACGGGGCCGGACAGATCGGGCAACCCGCCACTCTTGAGCCAGTCGGCGAACTGTCGCCGCTTATCCCGATCGACGACGGCCTTCAGGGCGGCATTGACAGTGGCCTTCTTCGTCGTGGTGCCGAGAATCCTGCCAGCCTCGTTTAGGAGTTCGTCTTCGACGTCAAGGATCGTCCGGCTCACGGTGTCTCCTCAGCATGGCGATCGCCATCGATGATATGAAGATGGCGAAGTTTTGATGTCACGCCCCGCCGAGACGGCATGCTGACTTGTCCTTGACGCGTCCGCCCTCCAGCGAGCTTCGAGGCGCATCTGCATCAACCTTCGAGCGGTGAAGCGTCCATGTCAACCGGCCGGAAGGCTTGCCGGGCGCTGCTGTCGCAGCACCCTACGGCGCGCTCACGTCTACAGTGCCCCCTGCTTGACGCTGGCGACGAAGGTCGACCAGGCGGTTGGGCCGAACATCAGCACCGGGCCGGTCGGGTCCTTGCTGTCGCGCAGCCCGACGAGGCCGGGCACATTGTCCGCGACCTCGACGCAGTCGCCGGAGCCGTTGCTGCGGGTGCTCTTCCGCCAGATCACGGGGGCCACGTGGATCTCTTCCATTACGCGCCGTCCTCTCATCGCTCGTCGATCGCCCCCTGGATCAGGTCGCGCGACTCACGAGCGCTGGCCGCCGTGGCGACCAGGTGGTCGAAGATGCGGCTGTACTCCCTGACCTGTTGGCCTTCGAGGTAGAGGCTACCGGCGCGGGTCTCGATGTAGACCACCCCGGGGTCGGCCGGCTCGGGAAACGCGAGCACACTGAACGCGCTGCCCATCGAGCCGTATTCGCCGGCCTCGAAGGTCAGGATCTGGACGGTGTTGCCGGGTCGCTGGGCCTCGTCGTCGCCACCGATCTGCCCTCCGCCCAGCGTCTTGCCCGGGTGGTCGCGCACTGGGCGCACGTCCTGCCGCAGCTCGAAGCCGGCGGCACCAGCGTGTCGGCCGAGGACGACCAGAACGTACGCCACTGGGTCTTCTGCGACCGCATCCTGTCCGAGGGTCGGCGCTGCCTGCTGCGGGCCGACCACGACGGTGCGTGTTCCCGGCGTCTCGCGAGACGGCGATGACCCCCGTGGCCGTGCTCACCTACTTGAGCTGCGCCTGATGGCCGTTTCAGCGGCGGGGTGCTTCGCTGGCGATGGTCGCCTCCCGGGGCAGGGCCGCCGCCCGCAGCGCCCAGTCCAGCGCGTAGTCGGCGACCTCCTCCCAGCCGTCCTGCCCGACGGTGAAGTGTGATCGGCCGGGAAACTCCTGGTAGGCGGTGAGTGCCCGGGACTTCTGGTAGAGCGCCGCGTTGGCCCGGACCACTGACGCCGGCACCACGTGGTCGGCCCCGCCGGCCAGCAGCAGCAGGGGTGCGCGGTTGTCGCGGGTGGTGTCGACCCGGGCCGGCGAGCGCGGGTCGACGTTGGCGAAGGCACCCTCGAAGAACACCCGGCCGGCACCGGGGACGGCGTAGCGCTGATATGCCCGGTCGGAGTCCGCACGGCTCATCGCGTTACCGAAGGTGTAGGCGAAGTCGTCCGGGGTGAACGGGACGGCCTTGCTCCGGTTGGCGGGGCTGCGCAGGATCGGGAAGCCGGAGCGCAGTTGGCTCAGCGGCACCTTGAGCACCCCCTTCACCGCCGCCGGGTGCACCCCCACGACCGCCGAGCCGAGCCCTCGGTCGGCGAGGACCTGGGCGAACAGGCCACCGAACGAGTGGCCCATGATGATCGGCGGTCGGGGCAGCGCCCGGATGATCTTGTCGTAGTGCGCGACGATCGTGGCCATGCTCTGGTCGGCGATCGGGCTGGGATCGTCGCGCAACTGCTCCACGGACCGGTCCATCCCGGGCCAGGCCGGGGCGATGACGTGCATGCCACGCCTGGTGTACCGCTCGACCCACCCCTGCCAGCTACGGGGGG
Organism: Micromonospora sp. NPDC048839; assembly: GCF_040649915.1. NCBI lineage: Bacteria > Bacillati > Actinomycetota > Actinomycetes > Micromonosporales > Micromonosporaceae > Micromonospora > Micromonospora sp. NPDC048839. The sequence continues at coordinate 9,703 of NZ_JBEZGL010000031.1, read as the reverse complement.
TCATCCAGAGTCCGTGGATCAGCACGATCGTGTCGACCTGGCCCTGCGGCATGGCACCCATCGCATCCTCCCGGTGTCGCGGCGTCCGGCCCGGCGGTTACCCGCTCCCACACGCGGAATTCCTCCGAGAACGCGATGGGCTCGCGCCGGGATGACCCCTGACAAATGTCACGGTCGGAACGTGACGACCGCTCCGGGCCCCGGGGTCCGCGCCGCCGGAGCATGAGTGCCATGACCAGTACGCATCCGGCCGTCGAGTTGAACGGCCTCACCAAGACCTTCGGCGCGGTCACCGCGGTCGACGGGCTGAGCCTGCGGGTGCAGCCCGGCGAGGTGGTGGCGTTCCTCGGCCCAAACGGGGCGGGCAAGACCACCACCATCGACATGCTGCTCGGTCTGGCCCGCCCGGACGGGGGCACCGTCCGCGTCCTCGGCGGCACCCCGGACAACGCGGTGGCCCAGGGTCGGGTCGCCGCCGTTCTCCAGACCGGCGGGCTGCTCAAGGACCTCACCGTCGGCGAGACGGTCGAGCTGACCGCCCACTTCTACCGGCACACCCGCCCCACGGCCGAGGTGCTGGAGCGGGCCGGTATCGCCGACATCGCCGGGCGGGTCGTCGGGCGGTGCTCCGGCGGCCAGCAGCAGCGGTTGCGTTTCGCGCTGGCACTGTTGCCCGACCCGGATCTGATGGTGCTCGACGAGCCGACCACCGGCATGGACGTCGAGGGCCGGCGGGACTTCTGGCAGGCCCTTCGCCGCGACGCGCGGGCCGGTCGGACCGTCATCTTCGCCACCCACTATTTGGACGAGGCCGACGCGTACGCCGACCGGATCGTGCTGGTCCGACAGGGGCGCATCGTGGCCGACGGCACCACCGCGGAGATCAAGAACCTGGCCGCCGGCCGCACGGTCCGGGCCACCCTGCCCGGTGCCGACCAGGCCGCGCTGGCCGCGCTGCCCGGCGTGGACGCCGTGGAGGTACGCGGCGACAGCGTGCTGGTGCGCACCGGCGACTCGGACGCGATCGCCCGGCACCTGCTCACCCGAACCGACGCCCGGGACGTGGAGATCACCTCCCGCAACCTCGAGGACGCCTTCCTCGCCCTGACCACCGCGCACCCCGGAGCCTGAGATGACCACACTCACCCCCACCCGTGCCGTCGAGCCGGACCGTCGGCTGCCCGCCCTGGGCGGGTTCGCCCCGGGCGTCCTGCGCATCGAACTGCGCCGGGTGCTGCGTAACCGCCGCACCCTCGCCTTCACGCTGATCATGCCGGGCGTCTTCTTCCTCATCTTCGGTCTGCCGCAGGGCGGGCAGTCGCTGGACAACGGCCGCCCGGTCACGGCGTACGTCATGATCAGCCTGGCCGTGTACGCGGCCATGGTGGCGACCACCAGCGCGGGCGGCGCGGTCGCCACCGAGCGGGCCCTGGGCTGGAGCCGTCAGCTACGGCTCACCCCGTTGCGCCCGACCGCGTACGTGGCGACGAAACTGGTCACCGCGATGACCCTCGGCCTGCTCGCCGTGGTCGTCGAGTTCCTGGTGGGCGCGGCGGCCGGTGTGCGCATCCCGGTGTACGTCTGGCTGCTGTCCGGGCTCGCCGCCTGGCTCGGCTCGCTGGTCTTCGCCGCGTTCGGCCTGTTCATCGGCTACCTGGTGCCGGCCGAGAACGTCATGCAGTTCATCGGCCCGATCCTGGCGGTGCTGGCCATGTTCGGTGGGCTGTTCGTCCCGGTCGAGGTGCTGCCGGAGGTGCTCCAGCAGGTCGCGAAGTTCACCCCGGTGTACGGCATGGGTGTGCTGGCCCGCGCCCCGCTGACCGGCGACGGGGTGAGCGTGGCGGCGGTGGTCAATCTCGTCGGCTGGGCGCTGGTCTTCGGTGTCGGTGCGGCCCGGCTGTTCCGTCGGGACACCGCGCGGGTCTGACCCCGCCCCCGGCTAGCGTGGACCCGATGGACCTCTCGACCGGGAAGCCCTGGCCGGTGAGCCGCCACTGGCGGTTCACCGGCTGGCTGCTGGCGGCCGTGTGGCTGTTCTTCCTCAACGTGCCGCTCGCCACCGCGTTGCACCAGCCGGAGCCGTGGCGGCGGGCCGTCGGGGTGGTGGCCCTGGTCGCCTTCGGCGTCGGTTACGTGCTGCTGTTCCAGTGGGCCCGCAAGCAGCGCCAGACCCTGCGGCCGGTCCCGGCGGGTCGGGCGCGGGCCGGGCTGGTGCTGCTGCTCGGGGTGGGCCTGGCCAGCATGCCGGGCACCGGTGGGGACTGGTTGGCGACCCTGGTCTACGTGGCGGCGGCGAGCGTGTTCCTGCTGCCGCCCCGGGAGGCGTTGGCAGTCGTACTGCTCTGCGCCGTGACCCCCGTGCTGACGTCCTGGCTGGTGCCGGGCTGGCAGGCGGAGAGCGGCATCGTCTTCGCGGTGCTGCTCGCCTCGTTCGCGATGTTCGGGGTGTCCCAACTGGCCCAGCGCAACAGCGAACTCCGGGCCGCCCAGCAGTAGATCGGCCGGCTCGCGGTCGCCGAGGAACGGTCCCGCGCCGCCCGCGACCTGCACGACATCCTCGGGCACTCGTTGACCGTGGTGGCGATCAAGGCGGAGTTGGCGGGCCGGCTCATCCAGGTGGACCGCGACCGCGCCGCCACCGAGATCGCCGAGGTGGAGGCGCTGGCCCGCGCGGCGCTGTCCGACGTGCGGCAGACCGTCGGGGCGTACCGCGAGGTCACCCTCGCCGCGGAGCTGGCCGGCGCCCGCTCCGCGCTAGCCGCGGCGGGCATCGCGGCGGATCTGCCGGCCGAGGTGCCGGCGCTGCCGGACGGTTGGGACCGGTTGTTCGGGTGGGCGGTACGGGAAGGGGTGACGAACGTGGTCCGGCACAGCGGGGCGCGGTGCTGCACGGTCCGGGTACGCCCGGATGGGGTCGAGGTGAGCGACGACGGTCGGGGTCCGTCCACTCCCGACACCACCGGGCACGGACTCGTCGGCCTGCGTGAGCGGGCGCGGGAGTTGGACGCCGTGGTGAGCGTCGGCCGTCGGTCCGACGGGAGTGGCTTCCTGCTGCGGGTGCACGCCCCGGCGGAGGCCCGGTGAGTGCCTCCGGCCCGGGCCGGTCCAACCCGATCCGGCTGCTGCTCGCCGACGACCAGGCGCTGGTTCGCGGCGCGCTAGCCGCGCTGCTCTCGCTGGAGGAGGACCTGAGCGTGGTGGCCGAGGTCGGCCGGGGCGACGAGGTGGTGCCGGCGGCCCGCCGCAGCAACCCCGACGTCGCCCTGCTGGACGTGGAGATGCCCGGCCTGGACGGGATCGCCGCCGCCGCCGCGTTACGGACCGCGCTGCCGACCTGCCGGGTGCTGGTGGTGACCACCTTCGGTCGGCCCGGCTACCTGCGTCGGGCGATGGAGGCCGGCGCGAGCGGCTTCGTCGTCAAGGACACCCCGGCCCGGCAACTCGCCGACGCGGTCCGTCGGGCGCACGCCGGCCTGCGGGTGGTCGACCCCACGCTGGCCGCCGAGACCCTGGCCGCCGGGGTGAGCCCGCTGACCGACCGGGAGACCGAGGTACTGCGGACCGCCCGCGGGGGTGGCACCGTCGCCGACCTGGCCGGGGCGCTGCACCTGTCCGAGGGGACGGTACGCAACCACCTGTCGGCGGCGATCGGCAAGACCGGTGCCCGCAACCGGGCCGAGGCGATCCGGGCCGCCGAGCAGAACGGTTGGCTGCTCGGCGAGTGACGGCCGCCGGTCAGGCGGTCGGGGGCGGGGTGGGTAGCCTGTCGACAACCACCACGCTGCTGCCGGGGCGGACCTCGGCGAGCAACTCCCGCTGGCCACTGCGGGTCAGCCGGATGCAGCCGTTCGTGGTGTTCTCGCCCAACTCGTCGTCGTTGTGCCAGGTGTGCACCCCGATGTGGGCGCCCCGCAGCCCGGCCGGCACCGACTCGGGGTCGTCGGGCACCGAGCCGAGGGCGTAGATGTCCACCCCGCCGTAGACCTCCTCGGGCGGCGGGGTGCGGCCCAGGACGAAGGTCCGCCCGAGCGGAGTGTCCTGCCCCGACTGGCCGAGGCTGACCTCCCAGGAGCGCACCGCCGTGCCGGCCCGGTACCAGGTGAGCCGGTGGACCTTGCGTTCCACCACGATCTGGTCGCGCAACGCCACGGTGTCGAACCCGCCGGGAGGCAGCCAGGCGAGCCGCCGATTGGCGGAGGGCAGCAGGACGGCGATCCAGCCGGAGCGCCGTTCGGCGATCGGCATGGTGAGGTCGACGCCGCTGATCGTTGGTTCGAGGAAGGCTCGTGGACGGCCGCCCGGCGCGTCGTACGCGGTGATCCGCCTGGTCGGGTGGGCGCCCTCGGTCAGCGGCGTGGTGTCCATGGTGGCCGGGTCCGTGGGGAAGCCTCCGGGCGCGGGGTCGTAGTCGACCACCGGCAGCCCCGCCGGGGCGGCCGCGGCCGGGGGAATCGGCTCCTCGGGGCTCTGGTCGACGATGCTCGGCGTCGGGTCGGCCGCCGCGATCCGTCGGTCGGGGGCTGTCGTGCCGGGGGTCAGGGCCTGGCCCACCAGCAGCGCGGCCACCAGCAGGGCCGGCACGGCGATGACGGCGGCCACCCAGGGGCCACGGCGGCGGTACGGGGACTTTCCGTCAAACAGCACTAAACCACTCTAAGGTGGCGGACGGTCCAAGGACCCCGGTTCGGTGATACCCGCCAGCCGAAGGTCCGGACCCGGTCCGAGGTGGACGGCAACGCACGTCGACGCCACTCGGTTCGATCCCGGCCCAGAAATTTTCCTGACGGATGATCCGCGCGCCCCGCCGGTCCGTACTGGATGGGGGAGCAGGGGTCGGCCGGTGGTACGCCGCCGCGAGACGATCGAGGAGCACATGGCCCGGGCACAGCAGAACCAGAAGGCGGCCACCGTCCGGACCAGCGCCAGCAGTCGGGGGGTACGCACACCGTCCCGGTCGGCAGCCACCATGCTGATCGCGTCGGTGCTCGCCGCACTGTGGGCGGCGGTCATGCTGACGGGCGCCGGACAGAAGGCGTACGCGTACGGCTTCTTCTTCACCGAGTTCTTCGCCGGGGTGATCTCCCTGGTGACGTTGAGCCTCACCGTGATGCTCGGGCTGCTCGCCACCGACCGGCTGGTGCTGCGCATCTCGCACCGGGTGCTGATGCAGTCGGCGCACCGGGCCACCGGCGTACTGGGCGTGGCCGGACTCGGTTTCCACGTCCTCACCAAGATCGCCACTGGGCGGGCCGCCGCGACCGACGCGCTGGTGCCGTTCGTCGGCGGCCGAGGGCTCTACGTCGGGCTCGGCACCGTGGCCGCCCTGCTCATGGTCAGCGTGATCTGGACCGGCATCATCCGGGCTCGCTTCGCCGGCGTCGGTCCCAAGTGGCTGTGGCGCACGCTGCACTCCACCGCGTACCTGGCCTGGCCGTTCGCCGTGCTGCACGGCCTCAACGCCGGCCGGGCCGCAGCGCCCTGGGTGGTGTTCAGCTACCTGGGCTGCATCCTGCTGGTGGTGCTGGCACTGCTGGTCCGGCTCTCGGTCACCATCGGCCGGCGCAGCCGCGAACAGCACCAGGCCGCGGTGCGCAACGCGGTGCTGGCCGGGCGGGCCAACGAGACGAACACGGGCCGGTCGCTGCTGGCCGGGCTGACCCGACGCAAGAACGCCGACGCCGACACGCGTCCCGGCTGGGCGGACACCACCACCGCGACGTGGGCCGCTCCGGCCGCGCGTCGCGACCCGGACCGGTTCACCGTCCCGGTGGTGCCCGAACCCGGTTCCCTCGTCGAGCCGACCCGGCCCAGCCGCCGCCGGCGGGTGGAAGAGCCGGCAGCCGGCCGCGACACCGAACGGCCCTCGCGCGGCCGGCGGGACGAGCTGGAGCCCACGACCCGCCGGTCGCGGCGCAGCGTCGAGGAGACCGTCACCCGCGGGCGCGACGACGAAGAGGCGGAGCCGGTGACCCGGCGGCGCGGCTCGCGTACCCGGGACGAGGCGGTGCCGACCGGACGGCGACGCGTCGAGGAACCGGCCGCCGAACGGTCCAGCCGCCGGTCCCGCGACGAGGACGACGGCACCCGGTACTCGGCACCGCCACGGCCGACGGTCGAGCCGGAGGAGCCGTGGGACAGCCCGCGCCGGTGGCAGGCCGCCGAGCCGATCTCCGCCGGCCCGGTCTCCGTCGAGCCGATCTCCGCCGGCCCGATCTCGGCCAGCCCCATCTCGGCGACGCCGCGCAGCGGCAGCGGCCGGCACAGCGTCGAGGACGACGTGCCAGAGGAGCCGGACTACTGGCGTCCGCCGGCCCGGTACGTGCCGGACGAGGTCGCGCCGCCCGTCGACGACACCCCGACCCTCGTCGACCTGGCGTCCCGGCGCGCTCGGCGGGCAGCCGGCGAGGGCCGGTCCGCCAAGCGTCGCAAGGCCAGTGCGGACGCGGTGGACGGGGCGTACTGGGCTGGGCTGCGGGGTGAGGCGAAGTGATGCGCACCGCGGTGCCACCGGTCGCCTGCGTGGGCGAGCCCCGGCTCACCGCCGGCTTCGCCGAGTACGGCCGACTCGACCTGGCCGCGCACGAGGAGGTGCACGGACCGATCGGCCCGATGGAACCGGCGCAACTGCTCCGGCTCGCCGAGGGCATGCAGCTCAAGGGCAAGGGCGGGGCGGGTTTCCCGTTCGCCCGCAAGTTGCGTGCCGTGCTGGAGTCCTGCGAACGGCAGGACCTCGCCGCCGTCGTGGTCGTCAACGCCACCGAGGGGGAGCCGGCCAGCTGGAAGGACAAGGTGCTGCTCACCCGCGCCCCGCACCTGATCCTGGACGGTGCGGCGCTCGCCGCGTACGCGCTGGACGCCGACGAGATCGTCATCGGTGTCGCCGACGACGGGGTCGGTCGGGACTCGCTGATGGAGGCCCTCGAAGAGCGCCGGATGCCGGTGCTGACCACGATCGTCACCGTGCCGCACCGGTTCATCTCCGGCGAGGGCGGCGCGCTCGTCAACGGGATCAACGGGCTGCCGCACATCCCGCCCGGCACCAAGAAGCGCTCCAGCGACTCCGGGGTCAGTGGCCTGCCCACCCTGCTGTCCAACGCCGAGACGTACGCGCAGCTCGCCGTCGGCGCCCGACTCGGCCCGTACGAGTACGCGGCCCTCGGCACCGACGACGAGCCCGGCACCGTGCTGCTCACCGTGACCGGCGCGGCGGGCCGGCCGGCGGTGGTGGAGTGCACCGCCGGGATGCCGCTGCGCGACGTCCTCGACCTGTGCGAGGTGCCGGAGATCCAGGGCATCCTGATGGGCGGCTACCACGGCAAGTGGATCACCCCGGAGGCGGCGGACACGGCCGAGGTGTCCCGCAAGGGCCTGGCGGCGGTCGGCGGCACGCTCGGCGCGGGCATCATCATCCCGCTCGGCGTCGACACCTGCCCGCTCGGGGAAGCCGCCCAGGTGGTGCGCTATCTCGCCGGGGAGTCCGCCGGCCAGTGCGGACCGTGCAAGATGGGCCTGCCGGACCTGGCCCGCGCGGTGGACCTGGCCGTGGCCGGGAGTCAGCCGGCCGAGGTGGTGCGGGCCGCCGCCGGTGAGGTGAAGGGTCGGGGCGCGTGCAGTCACCCGGACGGCACCGCCCGGTTCGCGCTCTCCGCGATCGAGGTCTTCGCCGAGGACCTGCGGCTGCACAGCACCGGTGACGGCTGTGGCCGGCGCGTCAAGGGTGTGATGGGGCTGCCCGGCGCACCCGACGCGAACCCGCAGAAGCTCACCCTGGACTGGTCACGCTGCGACGGGCACGGCCTGTGCGCGCACGTCGTACCGGACTTCATCCGGCTCGACGCGAACGGATATCCCGCCTTCCCGCCCACCCCCGTGCCGACCTGGCTGCGGGAGGGCGCGTTGAAGGCGGTCAAGGTGTGCCCCGAGCTGGCTCTCCGCCTCGCCAAGGCCGAGTAGGGAAGGGCACCTCCCGGACAACTGTCGAACGGAGACACGGATGCGCAGCTGGCACGCTCGGGGGCGACGGTCCCGGTTCGGTGTGGGCCGGCGGGCCGGCGCCGCCGTGGCGCTGGCCGCCGCGCTGCTCGGCGTGGCCTCCTGCACCGGTACGGCCGCCCCGCCCGCGGCGGTCGCCGCGCCGGCCACCACCGGTGCCCCGCCAGCCGCCACCGTCACCGCGACCGGCTCGCCGAGCACGGCCCCGGCAGCGGTCCCGGACGTGCTGCGCTTCACCGGCACCACCCTCGGCGGGGCGGCGTTCGACGCGGCGCAGCTCGCCGGCAAGCCCGTGGTGCTGTGGTTCTGGGCGCCGTGGTGCGCCACCTGCGCCAGCCAGGCGTGGACGGTCGCCGAGATCGAGCCCCGCTACCGGGACACCGTGCCGATCATCGGCGTCGCCGGGCTGGGCGAGCAGCGGGCCATGAAGGAGTTCGTCACCGAGTTCGACCTCGGCGGAACGCCGCAGATCGACGACCGCAAGGGCGCGCTCTGGAAGCGGTTCAGGGTGACCGAGCAGAGCATCTTCGTGATCATCGACCGGAACGGCCGGGTCGTCCACCAGGGCTTCCTGGACGGTGAGGCGCTCACCGCCCGGGTCGCCGCCCTGGCCGGGGCGTGACCGCCGCCCTGCTGCTCGCGCTGACCGCCGGCATGCTCGGCGCCGTCAACCCGTGCGGCTTCGCGTTGCTGCCCGCGTACCTCTCGCTGTTGGTTGCCGGTACGTCGGACGCCCGCGGCGCGGTCGGCCGCGCGCTCACCGCGGCGGCCGGGCTGACCCTGGGGTACGTGCTGGTGTTCGGCGCGTTCGGTCTGGCGCTCGCGCCGCTGGCCGGCTGGTTGCGGCCCCGGCTGCCGTGGCTGACCGTGGTGCTCGGCGTGCTGCTGGTGGCGGCCGGCTGCTGGCTGCTCGCCGGCCGGCGGCTGCCCGCCCCCGGTTGGTCGGCCCGAGCGCCCCGGCTGACCCGCACCTGGCCGTCGATGGCGCTGTTCGGCGCGGCGTACGCGCTGGCGTCGCTCGGCTGCGCCATCGCGCCGTTCCTGGCCATCGTGGTGACCAGCCTCCAGGCCGGCTCGACCGGGCGGGGGTTGGCGCTGTTCGGCGCGTACGCCCTCGGGATGGGCCTGGTGGTCGCGGTCGCCGCGCTCGCTGTGGCGCTGCTGCGCGACGGGCTGGTGGCGAGGCTGCGCGTCGCCGGCGCGCTGGTGCCCCGGCTCAGCGGCCTGGTGCTACTGCTCGCCGGCGGGTACGTCGCCTGGTACGGCTGGTACGAACTACGACTGTCCGCCGGCCGCCGCGACGCCCTGCGGGACCCGGTGATCGAGGCGGCGTCCCACCTGCAACGAACCCTGTCCACCACCCTGGACGCCGTAGGCCCACCCGTGCTGCTGGCCGCGCTGGGAACCCTGGTCCTGACCGCACTCCTGATCAAACACTCCCACCGCCCACCCACTCCCACCCCGCCCACCGCGGCGCCCCCCAACCCGCCCGGCCCCGTTGATCATGGAGTTATAGCCACGACACGCCGAGGCGAGGGGCAATAACTCCATGATCAACGGCCGGAGGGCAGGGGTGGCGGGGCGGGCGGTCGGAGGGTGGGGGTGGGGGTGGGGTGGGGTTAGTCCCTGTCGCCTCTGGCGATGCGGCCCGTTCCGGGCTGAAAATCGTGTTGGTCGCTCGCTGACGTCGTCGCTCCTTGGTCCGTACGAG
>NZ_JBEZGL010000030.1:0-62806 GCF_040649915.1 Micromonospora sp. NPDC048839 | reverse complement strand
CGACCCCAACCAGGCCGCCTACCAGATCAGCGTCGAGCACCTCGCCGACTGGATCGCCACCCGCGGCTACGCCACCAGCTGACCCCCACACCACCGCACCACAGCAACGCCGCAACGCCGCAACGCCGCAACGCCGCAACGCCGCAACGCCGCAACGCCGCACCACCGCAACGCCGCAACGCCGCAACGCCGCAACGCCGCACCACCGCACCACCGCACCACCGCACCACCGCAAGGCCAGGCCACCGCAAGGCCGCACCACACCGCAAGGCCGCACCACCGCAAGGCCGCACCACCGCGAGGCCGCACCACCGCACCACCGCACCACCGCACCAGCCAAGGGCCGGACCCCCACGGGGTTCGGCCCTTCGGCATCACTGACGTCAGTCGGCGGCGAGGACGCCGAGGATCTGCTCGCCGTACTTGGCGAGCTTGTTCTCGCCGACCCCGCTGACGCGGGACAACTCGGCCAGCGTGCCCGGCGCGTCGCTGGCGATCTGTCGAAGCGTGGCGTCATGGAAGATCACGTACGCCGGGACGCCCTGCTCCTTGGCGCTGGCCGCCCGCCAGCTCCGGAGTCGCTCGAACAGCGACGCGGCGGCCGGTGTCAGCTCGGCCACCACGGTGGCCGCGCCGCGCGGTTTCGACGAGCGGCTGGAGGCCGGCTTCTCCGGCTCGCGGCGCATCGTGACCGTGCGGCGGCGACCCAGGACGTCGGCGCTCGCCTCGGTGAGGGCGAGCGTGCCGTAGTCGCCCTCCACGGCGAGCAGCCCTTCGGCGAGCAGTTGTCGGACCACGCCCCGCCACTCCGCCTCGCTCAGCTCGGAGCCGATGCCGAAGACGGTGAGCGAGTCGTGACCGTACTGGCTGATCTTGTCGGTCTGTTTGCCGAGCAGGATGTCGATGCAGTGCCCGGCGCCGAAGCGCTGGTTGCGCTCACGGTCGAGACGGAAGATCGCGGAGAGCAACTTCTGGGCGGCGACCGTGCCGTCCCAGGTCTCCGGTGGGGTGAGGCAGGTGTCGCAGTTGCCGCAGGCGGCCGTGGACGTCTCGCCGAAGTATTCGAGCAGTTGGACCCGCCGGCAGCGCACCGTCTCGCAGAGGGCGAGCATCGCGTCCAGGTGCGCGGCGAGGTTGCGGCGGTGGGCGAGGTCGCCGTCGGAGGTCTCGATCATCTTGCGTTGCTGGACGACGTCCTGCAGCCCGTACGCCAGCCAGGCCGTGGAGGGCAGGCCGTCTCGCCCGGCGCGGCCGGTCTCCTGGTAGTAGCCCTCGACGGACTTGGGCAGGTCGAGGTGGGCGACGAACCGGACGTCGGGCTTGTCGATGCCCATGCCGAAGGCGATGGTGGCCACCATGACGAGGCCGTCCTCGCGCAGGAAGCGCTGTTGGTTGCGAGCGCGGGTGGCCGCGTCCAGACCCGCGTGGTACGGCAGGGCGGCGACGCCGTTGGCGACGAGGAACTCGGCGGTCTTGTCGACCGAGGCGCGGGACAGGCAGTAGACGATGCCGGCGTCGCCGGGGTGCTCGTCGCGCAGCAGCGTCAGCAGTTGCTTGCGCGGCTCCCGCTTGGGCACGATGCGGTACTGGATGTTGGGCCGGTCGAAGCTCGCCACGAAGTGCCGCGCGTCGTCGAGCTTGAGCCGGGTGGCGATCTCGGTGCGGGTGGCGCTCGTCGCGGTGGCGGTCAGCGCGATCCGCGGCACCTCTGGCCAGCGCTCGTGCAGCATCGACAGCGCGAGGTAGTCGGGGCGGAAGTCGTGGCCCCACTGGGACACACAGTGCGCCTCGTCGATCGCGAACAGGGAGATGCGACCCCGGTCCAGCAGGGCGAGGGTGGACCGGACGCCAAGTGCCTCCGGGGCGAGGTAGAGCAGGTCCAGCTCGCCGGCGACGAAGGCGGCCTCGACCCGGCGTCGGGCGTCCAGGGTCTGGGTCGAGTTGAGGAAGCCGGCGCGGACGCCGACCGCGGTGAGGGCGTCCACCTGGTCCTGCATGAGCGCGATCAGCGGGGACACGACGACCGCGACGCCGTCGCGGACCAGGGCCGGGATCTGGTAGCACAGCGACTTGCCGCCACCGGTGGGCATCAACACCAGGGCGTCGCCGCCGTCGACCACATGGTCGATCACCTGCTGCTGGAAACCGCGGAAGGCGTCGTAGCCGAACACCCGGCGCAGCACCGGCAGCGCGCCTTCGGTACGCAGGTCGGTGGGGGAAGCCATCCGCGGAGTCTACGAGCCCACCCCGACAGCACCCGCCCGGCGCTCCCGAGTGGGTGGGCGCGTCGGGCGGGCGGTGCGGTCAGCTGGGTTGGCTGGACCGGTTCGCCAGACCGCGCGGCGGGGCCTTCATTCCGACCACGATGTCGACGATCTCGATGTAGCGGGCCTTGGCACCCATCCGGAAGGCGGTGGCCGCCGCGTTGATCTCCTCGAGGGTGTCGCCCTCGACGATCGTGACCTGGTCGTACTTGCCGTTGACCCCGGTCGTCACGACGTGCGTGAGCTGCTTGGCGAAGCGGCCCAGGTCCCGTGCGTGCTCGGCGGAGACCTCGTGGATGCCCTCCCGGCCGAGCGCGAAGTACTCCGGGCTGATCCGCATGAACAGGAAGCCGATGTATTTGTTCTTGTCCGCAAGGTCGTGCATCGCACCCTCCCAGATGTCGGTCTGACCTGCGACGATCACGAAAAGCTTATTGATGATTACTGATCGTTATCAAGACTGGCGACTGTCGGGAGCACGACCGCCGGCCGTCGATCGCCGGACGACCCGGGACAGGTGCCGGCCCCCGCCCGGATGGCGGGATAGAGTCGCTGATTGACCAATCGCGGCCGAGGGGGCCGCGGCGCCACAGCTTGGGGGTACGGGTGAGCGAGGCGCGCGCAGCCGGTGACCGGATCAACGATCCGGTTGCCGTGGACGGGCAGCTGGCGGCCGAGTCGGAGACCACACTCGTGGTGGTGACCGGCGTCTCCGGGGGCGGCCGCAGCACTGTCGCCCGCGCGTTGGAGAACGTCGGCTACTACGTGGTCGACAACCTGCCGCAGGCGCTGATGCTGGACATGGCCGAGTTGGCGTTCAAGGCGGGCGGGGCGGCTCGGCGTACCGCGATGGTGTTGGACGTCCGGTCGCGGGCCTTCTCCACGGACCTGGCCGGGGCGATCCGGGAGCTGAAGGAACGCGGCTTCTCGCCCCGGGTGGTCTTCGTCGACGCCGACGACGAGGTGCTGATCCGGCGGTTCGAGAGCGTCCGGCGCTCGCACCCGTTGCAGGGCGACGGGCGGCTGGCCGACGGCATCGCCGTGGAGCGTGGCCTGCTGGAGGAGGCGCGTGACCAGGCCGACGTGATCATCGACACCAGCCACCTCAACGTCAACCAGCTCCGGCGTCGCATCGAGGAGCTGTTCGGCGGCGAGGACGCCCGCCGGCTGCGGGTCACCGTGCTGTCGTTCGGCTTCAAGTACGGCCTGCCGCCGGACGCCGACTTCGTGCTCGACGCCCGCTTCCTGCCGAACCCGTACTGGGTGCCGGAGCTGCGCGAACACACCGGTCGGGAGGAGGCGGTCAGCGCGTACGTGCTGGGTCAGGAGGGTGCGGAGGCCTTCGTCGCCTCGTACGCCGACCTGGTCAACGCCACCACCGCCGGCTTCGAGCGGGAGGGCAAGCGGTACCTGACGGTCGCCGTGGGCTGCACCGGCGGCAAGCACCGCAGCGTGGCCATCGCCGAGGAGTTGGCCAGCCGCCTGCGCCACTCCGGGCTGGCAGCCAACGCCCAGCACCGCGACCTGGGGCGCGAGTGACGGCCCGCCGGGTGGTGGCGTTCGGCGGTGGGCACGGGCTCTCCGCCTCCTTGCGGGCGCTGCGCCACTGCGCACCCGAACTCGACCTCGACATCACCGCCGTGGTCACCGTCGGGGACGACGGCGGCTCCAGTGGCCGCCTGCGCGCCGAGCGGGGTGGACTGCCCCCGGGTGACCTGCGTCAGGCCCTCGTCGCGCTGGCCGGCGACCACCCGGCCACCCGACGCAGCGCCGGGTTGTTCCAGCACCGCTTCGCCGCCGTGCCGGCCGGCGTACCCGAAACTGGGGCGACCGACCCGGACCGGGACGACGCGGTCCGGCGGGGCACCGACGGGGCGTCGGCCGGCGCCGACGGGCTGGCCGGGCACGCGGTGGGCAACCTGGTGCTCTGCGGTCTCATGGAGCTGCTCGGTGACCCGGTGGCCGCGCTGGAGCACGCCGGCGCGATGCTCGGCGCGGTCGGCCGGGTGCTGCCGATGTCCCGCCAGCCGGTCGGCATCGAAGCGCGGGTACGCGGTGTCGACCCGGCCGCCCCCGACGAGGTACGGACCGTGCGCGGCCAGCACCAGGTGGCGGTCACCACGGGGCGGGTCGAGTCGCTGCGCCTCACGCCCGCCGCCCCGGCGGCCTGCGCCGAGGCCATCGAGGCGATCATGGCGGCGGACTGGTTGATCTTCGGGCCGGGCAGTTGGTACACGAGCGTGCTTCCGCACCTGCTGGTGCCGCAGTTGGCCGACGCGATCGTGTCCACCTCGGCCCGGCGGCTGGTCACGTTGAACCTCGCCGCGGAGAAGGAGACCCTCGGGCTCTCGGTCGCCGACCACCTCGCGGCCCTGCACTGGTACCTGGCCGAGCTCAAGGTGGATCTCGTGCTCGCCGATGCCCTGGCGGTGGGTGACCCCGAACCGGTCGAACGTGCGGCAGAATCGCTGGGTGCCCGCCTGGTCCTCGCCCCCGTCGCCGTCACCGACGGCACTCCCCGCCATGATCCGGCTGCCCTGGGCGCCGCGCTGGTGCCTGTCCTGGGCGCCGATCGTTAGACACGTACGTAATCTCCGGCGACACGCCGGAACCGGTCCGTGAGGGGACGCACAATGGCGATGACGGCCGCGGTCAAGGACGAGCTGAGTCGGGTCGACGTGCCCAAGCCCTGCTGTCGGCGGGCGGAGATGGCCGCACTGCTGCGCTTCGCCGGCGGGCTGCACATCGTCTCCGGCCGCGTGGTGGTGGAGGCGGAACTGGACACGGGGGCGGTGGCCCGGCGGTTACGCCGGGAGGTCGCCGAGGTCTACGGATATCCCAGCGAGATCCACGTGCTGGCGTCTGGTGGCCTGCGCAAGGGCAGCCACTTCATCGTGCGGGTGGTCAAGGACGGCGAGGCCCTCGCCCGGCAGACCGGCCTGCTCGACGTACGGGGCCGCCCGGTGCGTGGGCTGCCCCCGCACGTGGTGGCGGCGAACGTCTGCTGCGCGGTCTCCGCGTGGCGGGGCGCGTTCATGGCCCACGGCTCGCTCACCGAGCCCGGCCGTTCCAGTGCTCTGGAGATCACCTGCCCGGGGCCGGAGTCGGCGTTGGCGCTTGTCGGCGCGGCTCGCCGCATCGGCATCACCGCCAAGAACCGCGAGGTGCGCGGCGTGGACCGGGTGGTGGTCAAGGACGGCGACGCGATCGCCGCGCTGCTCACCCGCATCGGCGCGCACTCCAGCGTGCTGGCCTGGGAGGAGCGTCGGGTACGCCGGGAGGTGCGGGCCACCGCCAACCGGCTCGCCAACTTCGACGACGCCAACCTGCGCCGCTCGGCGCGCGCCGCAGTCGCCGCCGCCGCCCGGGTCACCCGCGCGCTGGAGATCCTCGCCGAGGAGGCGCCCAACCACCTGACCGACGCCGGGCGGCTGCGCCTGGAGCACCGGCAGGCGTCCCTGGAGGAGTTGGGCGCGCTGGCTGACCCGCCGCTGACCAAGGACGCCATCGCCGGGCGGATCCGCCGGCTGCTCGCCCTGGCCGACAAGCGCGCCCGGGACCTCGGCATCCCGGATACGGAAGCGGCAGTCACGCCCGACATGCTCGTGGTCTGATAGGACGGTGGGGTCGCACGGTGTGCCCGGGAGCACGACCCGGCGCGGCGTGGTCTCGCACGCTCGGATAGGGTCGCTGCGTACGGCAAGGGGGCCGACACCGGCACTCCTCGCTGTGCCCACCGCCTCGGGCGGTCAGGTCCGCAGACCGCGCGGCGGGGTGGCCGAGATGAACCGTCAGCGGCCGGCTCCAACGGTCGGCGCACACCATTCCCGCCGGCCCGTTGTCTGAAGCCGGTGGACCAGAACGCGAGGAGATGGGACCTTGACCATCCGGGTTGGCATCAACGGCTTTGGCCGAATCGGCCGTAACTTCTTCCGGGCAGTGCTGGCGTCTGACGCCGACATCGAGGTCGTGGCGGTGAACGACCTGACCGACAACGGCACGCTCGCCCACCTGCTCAAGTACGACAGCATCCTCGGCCGCCTGCCCTACGAGGTCAAGGCCACCGCCGACGAGATCACCGTCGGTGGCAAGACCATCAAGGCGTACGCCGAGAAGGACCCGTCGAAGCTGCCGTGGGGCGAGGTGGGCGCCGACGTCGTCATCGAGTCGACCGGCTTCTTCACCGACGCCACCAAGGCCAAGGCGCACGTCGCCGGCGGGGCCAAGAAGGTCATCATCTCCGCCCCGGCGAAGAACGAGGACGTCACCGTCGTCATGGGTGTCAACCACGACACCTACGACCCGGCGAAGCACACCATCATCTCCAACGCTTCGTGCACCACCAACTGCCTCGCCCCGATGGCGAAGGTCCTGCACGACACGTTCGGCATCCAGCACGGTCTGATGACGACGATCCACGCGTACACCCAGGACCAGAACCTCCAGGACGCGCCGCACTCGGACCTGCGTCGGGCCCGGGCCGCCGCGCTGAACATCGTCCCGACCTCGACCGGCGCCGCCAAGGCCATCGGCCTGGTGCTGCCGGACCTCAAGGGCAAGCTCGACGGGTACGCGCTGCGGGTGCCGATCCCGACCGGCTCGGTCACCGACCTCACCGTCAACGTGGGTCGGGAGACCACCGTGGACGAGGTCAACGCCGCGCTGAAGGCCGCCGCGGACGGCCCGCTCAAGGGCATCCTGGTCTACAACGAGGACCCGATCGTCTCCTCCGACATCGTCACCGACCCGGCGTCGTGCATCTTCGACGCGCCGCTGACCAAGGTCGTTGGCAACCAGGTCAAGGTCGTCGGCTGGTACGACAACGAGTGGGGCTACTCCAACCGGCTCGTCGACCTGGTCAAGTTGGTCGGTTCGTCGCTGTGAGCATCCGGACCCTCGACGACCTGCTCGCCGAGGGGGTGGCAGGTCGGCGCGTGCTGGTGCGCGCCGACCTGAACGTCCCGCTCGACAAGCAGTCCGGAGCCATCAGCGATCATAACTCCGCCTCCGCGCCGCAAGGCGGCACTCCGGACGGAGTGAGGATCGCCGACGATGGCCGGATCCGCGCGGTGCTGCCGACCCTCGGCGCGTTGGTCGAGGCCGGCGCGAAGGTGGTCGTCTGCTCGCACCTGGGCCGCCCGAAGGGCGCGCCGGACCCGCAGTTCAGCCTCCGCCCGGTCGCCGGGCGGCTCGGTGAGCTGCTCGGCGCGCCGGTGCACTTCGCGACCGACACCGTCGGTGAGTCCGCCCGTTCCACTGTCGCGGACCTGGGCGACGGCCAGGTCGCCCTTCTGGAGAACCTGCGCTTCAACGCGGGCGAGACCAGCAAGGACGAGGCCGAGCGGGGTGCCTTCGCCGACCAGCTCGCCGCGTTCGGCGACGCGTACGTGGACGACGCGTTCGGCGCCGTGCACCGCAAGCACGCGAGTGTCTTCGACGTGCCGGCCCGGTTGCCGCACGTCGCGGGCCGGCTGGTGCTGCGTGAGGTCGAGGTGCTCTCCAGGCTCACCGCCGATCCCGAACGGCCGTACGTGGTGGTGCTCGGTGGGTCGAAGGTGTCCGACAAGCTCGCCGTGATCGAGGCACTGCTGCCCACGGTCGACCGGCTGCTCATCGGTGGCGGGATGTGCTTCACCTTCCTCAAGGCCCAGGGCCTGGAGGTGGGCACCTCGCTGCTGGAGAAGGACATGGTCGAGACCTGCCGCAACCTGCTGGAGCGGTCCAACGGCAAGATCATGCTGCCGGTCGACGTGGTGGTGGCGGACGCGTTCGCCCCGGACGCCGCGCACGACACGGTCCGGGTCGACGGCATCCCGAGCCACCGGCTCGGTCTGGATGTCGGCCCGGAGACGGTGGCCGGCTTCAGCGCCGCACTGTCCCCGGCGAAGACGATCTTCTGGAACGGTCCGATGGGCGTGTTCGAGATGCCTGCCTTCGCGGCGGGCACCCGGGGCATCGCCGAGGCGATCACCAAGGCCGACGCGTTCAGCGTCGTCGGTGGCGGTGACTCGGCGGCGGCGGTCCGTGCCCTGGGGCTGGACGAGTCGTCCTTCGGGCACATCTCCACGGGCGGCGGCGCCTCCCTGGAATACCTTGAGGGCAAGACCCTCCCCGGCATCGCGGCCCTGGAGAACTGAATGTCGAGCACCACCCGTCGGCCGTTGATGGCCGGCAACTGGAAGATGAACCTCAACCACCTCGAGGCCAACCTGCTCGTGCAGAAGTTGGCGGCGAGCCTCACCGAGAAGCAGCTCACCGAGGTTGAGACGGTCGTGCTGCCGCCCTTCACCGACCTGCGGACGGTGCAGACCGCGGTGGACGGCGACAAGCTGCTGATCGGCTACGGCGGGCAGGACCTCTCCGCACACGCGTCCGGCGCGTACACCGGGGAGATCTCCGGTCCGATGCTGGCCAAGCTCGGCTGCACCTACGTGGTGGTCGGGCACTCGGAGCGGCGGGCCTACCACAACGAGGACGACGCACTTGTCAACGCCAAGGTGAAGGCGGCGCTGACGCACGGCCTGACGCCGATCCTCTGCGTGGGGGAGGGGCTGGACGTCCGCGAGCAGGGCACCCACGTGGCGCACTGCGCCGACCAGCTCGACGGGGGCCTCGCCGGGCTCACCGCCGAGCAGGTGCGGCAGGTCGTGATCGCGTACGAGCCGGTCTGGGCGATCGGCACGGGCAAGACCGCGACGCCGGAGGACGCCCAGGAGGTCTGCGGGGCGGTCCGTCAACGACTGGCGGAGCGCTTCGACCAGGAGACCGCCGACCAGGTCCGGGTCCTCTACGGCGGCTCGGTCAAGGCGTCCAACGTCGCCTCGATCATGGCCCAGCCGGACGTGGACGGGGGCCTGGTGGGGGGCGCCAGCCTGGACGCGGAGGAATTCGCTCAGATCTGCCGCTTCCCGGAGCACATCGCTCGCTGATCGCTCGGTATCCTGGACACCGCCCGTCCGCCGGTCGGTGCCGCCGTGCCCGATCAGACCGGGCGAGGATCGCTACGAGAGGACTGACCCCAGCCATGCCGATCTGGTTCGCATACACGTTGATCGTGTTGCTGATCATCACGAGCATTCTGCTCACCATGCTTATCCTGCTGCACCGCGGCAAGGGCGGCGGTCTGTCGAGCATGTTCGGCGGTGGCGTCAGCTCTAGCCTCGCCGGCTCCTCCGTGGCAGAGAAAAACCTGGACCGCTACACGGTTCTGGTGAGTGTCGTCTGGTTCGCCGCCATCGTCGGGCTCGGGCTCTGGCTCCGCCTGCAGATGAACAGCGGCACCTGAGCACGCTCGTTCAGTCGTACAATCTGCGCGCGGTCCGTCACTCGACGGGCCGCGCGCAGGCTTTTCTCCGCTGCACCGCGTCGCCCGCCGTTCACCCCTCTTTGATGGCGGGTCCCCTCCGACGACAGGAGCGAGCAGCCATGCCCAGTGGCAACGTCATCCGCGGCGCCCGAGTCGGTTCCGCGCCCATGCGCCCCGACGAGCGACACCAACCCGCCCCCCGACAGGACGTCACCTACTGGTGCCGCAACGACCACCGGATCGACATCCGGATCGCCGCGGACGCCGAGGCGCCCTCCCGGTGGGACTGCCCCCGGTGCGGCCTGCCCGCCGGCCGGGACGCCCAGAACCCGCCCGGCCGGACCCGCGCCGAACCGTACAAGAGCCACCTGGCGTACGTGAAGGAGCGGCGCACCGCCGAGGAGGGGGAGGCCCTGCTGAACGAGGCACTGGCGGCGTTACGCCGCCGCCGGGGCGAGTAGGCGGCTCCGACTAGCGCAGGCTGCGCAGTCGTGCCGGTACGTCGGCTGCCGCCGCCCGGTCCAGCAGCCAGCGGGTGCGACCCACCCCGTGCACCCCGGCGGCCGGCAACTGCACCGGCCCGGCACCGGCCAACGCCATGCCCACCGCGCGGGCCTTGTCGGCGCCGGCCGCCACCAGCCAGACCTCCTCGGCGGTGTTGATCGCCGACAGGGTGAGCGTGGTCCGCGTCGGCGGCGGCTTGGGGCTGCCCCGCACCGCGCTGACCGGCCGGGTCTCGTAGCCCACCGGGTGCTCGGGGAAGACCGAGGCGACATGCCCGTCCTCGCCGACGCCCAGCATCAGCACGTCGAAGTGCGGCAGCGTAGCGTGCCCGGGCCGGGCGGCGCGCGCCAGCTCCTCCGCGTACACGGCAGCCGCCGCCTCGGGGTCGTTGCCGGCTGGGCCGTCCGAAGGCGGCATCGGGTGCACCCGGGCCGGGTTCAGCGGCACCACGTCCAGCAGGGCGGCTCGGGCCTGGGTCTCGTTGCGGTCCGGATCACCGGAGGGCAGGAACCGCTCGTCGCCCCACCACACGTCGACCCGGGACCAGTCCACCGCGTCGCGGGCGGGCAGCGTCGCCACCGCCCGGTACACGGCCGCGGCGACCCGCCCGCCGGTGAGCACCACCGAGGCCTCACCCCGGTCGGCCTGGGCGTCGAGCAGCTTCACCAGCAACCGGGCCGCCACGGCCTGCGCCAGCAGGTCGGCGTCGGCGTGGACGGCGACACTCGCCTCACTCATGGAATGCGCCTTCGTTTCCCGACCGCGCGGCGGTCGCTGTCGCGTCGTGCCCGGACCGGTTCGCCCGAGATGGTGTGCTCCGGGGCAGGGACCGGACTACACCGGCCCCTGCCCCGACGTCGTGCCCCGGCAGGGCCTCAGCTCTCGCCGCTGGTGCCGGAGTGAGCGGTGACGCCGGCCTCGGCGCGCCGCGCGGTGGCCGGATCCTTCCACACGTGCACCCGCTGCGCGGGGCGCTGCTCCAGCCCACGCAGCCCGACCGTCGCGCCCAGCGCCTCCGCGTACACCTGGTCGGCGTCCAGACGCCGCAGCTCCTCCGCCAACTCGTCACCGAGCGGACGGCGGACCAGCGGCAGTGCCCGGTCGTCCTGACCGGTACGCCGGAACACCGCCATGCTGTCCTCGCGGGTCAACGACAACTGATCGCCGTTGGCGCAGCTCAACCGCACCTCCCGCATCCGGGGAAACTCGTCGGAGTCCACCAGGTGCGGGGTGATGCCGAGCCGGCTGGACAGCCAACCGACCATCAGCGCGGCCGTCGGGTCGGTGGGCGGCGCCACCACCGTCGCCTCGACGACCCGCTCGCTCGCGGTGTCGAACGCCCCGGCGACCAGGGTCCGCCACGGGGTGATCCGGGTCCACGCCAGGTCCGTGTCGCCCGGAGCGTAGTCCCGGGCGCGCTGCCGCAGCGCCTCCACCGGGTCGGCGGCCTGCGCCGAGTCGGTGATCCTGCGGTCGGCGACCACCCCGAGGAAGTCGGTGGCGATCTCCGCCGGCGGCTCGCCGTGCCACCAGGTGACCACCGGCACGTCCGGGACCAGCAGCGGCATGACCACCGACTCGGCATGCAGGGCCAGTCGGCCGTACATCCGGGTGACAACTGCTTCGCACGGGCCGAGCCGGCCACCGACCACGATTTCCGCGTCCAGCCGGTTGCGGTCCCGCTCGATCTCGGAGCGAACCACCACCACGAGCCGGCACGGGTGGGCGGCGGCGGCGATCGTCGCCGCCGCCTCCGCCTCGCGGACCCGCTTCTCGTCCACCACCACGATCAGAGTGAGCGCCATGCCGCTGGCCACGCCACCGGCGCTGCGCCGCTCGGCGGCGAGCGCCTTGACCACCTCGTTGCCGGTGGTGTCCCACAGCCCGATCATGCTCTTCTCCAAGCGCGGCCCTCGCGGGCCAGCATCTCGTCGGAGGCGCGCGGCCCCCACTCGCCGGCCCGGTACGGCTCCGGCTTGGTGCCCGCCCAGGCGTGCTCCAGTGGGTCGATCACCTGCCAGCTCTGCTCGACCTCGGCCGCGTCCGGGAACAGGGTGCGGTCCCCGATCAGCACGTCCAGCACCAGCCGCTCGTACGCCTCGGGGCTGGACTCGGTGAACGCCTCGCCGTACTGGAAGTCCATCGCGATGTCGCGGACCTCCATCGTGGTGCCCGGCACCTTCGAGCCGAACTTGAGCACCACACCCTCGTCCGGCTGCACCCGGATGACCAACTGGTTGTTGCCCAGCGACTCCATGTCGGCGTCGTTGAACGGCAGGTGCGGCGCCTTCTTGAACATGATGGCGACCTCGGTGACCCGCCGGGGCAGCCGCTTGCCGGCCCGGATGTAGAACGGCACCTCCGCCCACCGGCGGTTCTGGATGCCCAGCCGCACCGCCACGTACGTCTCCGTGGTGGAGTCGGTGGGGACGTCCCGCTCCTCCAGGTAACCGACCGCGCGCTCGCCGCCCACCCACCCGGGCAGGTACTGGCCGCGCACGGTGTCCCGAGCCACATCCTTGGGCAGGGTGATCGCCTTGAGCACCTTCAGCTTCTCGGCCCGGATCTCGTCGGCGTCGAAACTGGTCGGCTCCTCCATCGCCACCAGGGCGAGAAGTTGCAGGAGGTGGTTCTGGAGCACGTCCCGGGCGGTGCCGACGGTGTCGTAGAAACCGGCACGGGTGCCGATGCCGACGTCCTCGGCCATGGTGATCTGCACCGAGTCGACGTACTTGGAGTTCCACAGCGGCTCGAACAGGTTGTTGGCGAACCGCAGGGCGAGGATGTTCTGAACGGTCTCCTTGCCCAGGTAGTGGTCGATCCGGAAGACGTCCTCCCGGGTGAACACGTCGTCGACGAGGTCGTTGAGCGCCTTCGCCGAGGGCAGGTCGTTGCCGAACGGCTTCTCCACGACGACCCGACGCCAACCGCCGGACTTCTCGTTGTCGGCCATCCCGGTGCGGGCCAGTTGCTTGAGCACGACGGGGAACGCGGCCGGGGGGATGGAGAAGTAGAACGCCGCGTTGCCCGTGATGCCGTGGGTCTGGCGCAGGTCGTCGAGCGTCGAGGCGAGCTGGTCGAACGCGGCGTCGTCGTCGAACGAGCCGCCGACGAACTTGATGTTGCCGGCCAGCCGTGCCCACACCTCCTCCCGCCAGGGGGTACGAGCGTGCTTGCGGGCGGCCTCGCACGCAAGGGTCTCGAAGTCGCCGTCACCCCAGTCGCGGCGCGCGAAGCCGAGCACCACGAAACCGGGCGGCAGCAGCCCTCGGTTGGCCAGGTCGTAGACGGCAGGGAGTAGCTTCTTACGGGCCAGATCGCCGGTCACCCCGAAGATCACCAGAGCGCACGGCTCCGGGATCCGGGGCAACCGGCGGTCCTGCGGGTCGCGTAGCGGGTTCACCGAACCACCTCCTCGCTCCGCTTCAGTCACGTCGTCCATCCTCACGCCGGCAGGTCACCGGCGGCGTCGAGCAGCTGGGCGACACCGGCGGCACGGTCGGTCAGGTGCAGCCGCAGCACCGGGCGTTCCCGACCGGCGAGCGCCTGCCGGTCCCCGGCGGCCTGCGCCGCCTGCAACTCACCGAAGGTGTACGGCTTGCCCGGCACCGCCAGGTCCTCGGCGACCGCGCCGGTCACCTGGAGGTAGCTGCCCACCTGCGGGCCGCCCTTGTGGTACTGGCCCGTGGAGTGCAGGAACCGCGGACCCCAGCCGAACGTGACCGGCCGCCCGCCCGCCTGCGCCAGCAGCGGCCGCAGCCGGGCCGTGTCGGCGTCGGCGAACCGGTCGAGGTACGCCATCACCGCGAGGTAGCCGTCGTCGCCCAGCCCGTCGAGCAGCCAGCGCAGCACGCCGGCCAGGTCCCCGGGAGCACCCTGCGGGGCGTACACCTCGATCGCGCCCTCGGTGAACGACGGCGACTCCGCCGGCAGGCCCGAGGCCAGGATCTTGTTGGTGTTCTCCTTGGACTCGGTGACGTTCGGCTGGTTGAACGGGTCGATGCCGAGCACCACGCCGGCCACCGCGGTCGCGTACTCCCAGGCCAGGAACTGCGCGCCCAGCGGGCCGTTGACGGCCACGTCCGGGGTGGCGCCGCCACCCGGCACGTCACCGGGGGCCAGCGAGCCCCCGTAGCTGACCGTCAGCACGTCCGCACCGCTGGCGCCGGGGCTCTGCGGCGACTCCACGACCACCGGGAGGATGCCCACCCCGGCCTTGCCCGTCGACTCGGCGATCAGCTGCTCGGCCCAGTCACCGAGACCGTCGATGCCGGTGCCGTCGGAGACCAGGGCGACCTTGTCCCGGGCCAGCGTGGCCGCGGCGCCCAGGGCGGCGCCCAGCGCCAACGCCGGATTGTCCCGGTCCGCGCCGAGCGACGCGGCCAGCGCGTCGGCCTGGTCGAGGAGTTCCGCGACCTCGACCCCGGCCAGCGCCGAGGGCACCAGGCCGAACGCGGTGAGCGCCGAGTACCGGCCGCCCACGTTCGGGTCGGCGAGCACCGTGAACGCGCCCATCTCGGTCGCGGTGGTCTCCAGCGGCGAACCCGGGTCGGTGACGATGACGAAGTGCCGGCCGGCCTCCGCCTCGGTCATCCCCGCGTCCAGGAACGCCTGCCAGTAGACGCGACGGTGGCTGTCGGTCTCCACCGTCGAGCCGGACTTGCTGGCCACCACCACGACGGTGCGTTCCAGCCGGTCACCGAGCGCCGCCCGGACCTGGCCCGGGTCGGTGGTGTCCAGCACGGTCAGCGGCCGGCCCAGCGTCCGGGTGATCACCTCGGGGGCCAACGACGAACCACCCATGCCGGCGAGCACCACGTGGTCCAGGTCGGCCAGCTCGGCTTTCAGCTCCGCGAGCTGCACCAGCAACTCGCGGCTGCGCTGGTGGGTGTCGACCCAGCCGAGCCGGACCTTGGCCTCGGCCTCGGCGTCCGGACCCCACAGGCTCGCGTCCTTGCCGGCCAGCTTGCCCGGGACGCCGGCCTTGACCAGCGCGTCCCGGGTCGAGGCGGGCGCGGACTTGTCGACCGCGTCCGCGCCGTAGACGGCGAGGCCGGCAGCGGCCTCCACCGGCCCTGCGAGAAGGTCACTCATGCCGTCACTCCGCTTCGCTGCGTGCTGCGCTCGCTCATGCGCCACCGGCCTTCTCGGCGCTCTTGGCGTTGCCCTTGGCGGCCTTGTTCGGCGCACCCTTGCCCTTGGCCGCAGCCTCCAGCGACTTGCGGACGCCGTCGAGCAGCTCCTGCCAGCTGGCCTCGAACTTCTCCACGCCCTCGCGCTCCAGGGTGGCGATCACGTCGTCCATGTCCACCCCGACCGACTCCAGGTCCGCGAAGACCTTGCGGGCCGCGTCGTAGGAGCCGGTGATCGTGTCGCCGCGGGTCTCGCCATGGTCGGCGTACGCGTGGATGACCGATTCCGGCATGGTGTTGACCGTACCGGGGGCGATCAGCTCCTCGACGTAGATGACGTCGCGATAGTCCGGGTTCTTCGTCGAGGTGGACGCCCACAGCGGCCGCTGCGGGTGCGCGCCGGCGGCGGCGAGCGCCTTCCACCGGTCGGAGGAGAACACCTCGGTGTAGCGCTCGTACGCCAGCTGGGCGTTGGCGACGGCGGCCTTGCCCTTCAGTGCCTTCGCCTGGTCGGAACCGACCTTCTCGAGCCTCTTGTCGACCTCGGAGTCGACGCGGGAGACGAAGAAGGACGCGACCGAGCCAATCTTCGACAGGTCGTGGCCGTTGGCCTTGGCCTGCTCCAGCCCGGTGAGGAACGCCTCCATGACCGCCGAGTAGCGGTCCAGGCCGAAGATCAGCGTCACGTTGACGCTGATGCCCTCGGCGAGGGTGTCGGTGATCGCCGACAGGCCCTCCTCGGTGGCCGGGATCTTGATGTAGAGGTTGGGGCGGTCGACCAACCACCACAGGGCCTTGGCCTCGGCGACCGTCTTGTCCGCGTCGTGCGCGCTGCGCGGGTCCACCTCGATCGAGACCCGGCCGTCGACGCCCTCGCTGCCGTCGTACGACGGGCGCATCACGTCGCAGGCCCACCGCACGTCGTACGTGGTGAGCATGCGTACGGCCTCTTCCACGTCCACGCCACGGGTGGCGAGGTCGCGGAGCTGCCAGTTGTACTCGTCGGCGTCGCTCAGGGCCTTTGCGAAGATCGTCGGGTTGGTGGTGACACCGGCCACGTGCTTCTCACGGCGCAGCTCGTCCAGCCCGCCGGAGCTCAGTCGCACCCGGGAAAGATCGTCGAGCCAGACCGCCACACCCGCGGCGGTGAGCTCATTCAGCTTGTCCGTCATGCCGTCCACGCTCCCTCAGTTGCCGGTCGTGAAACCGGTGATGTCGCCCACCCGGGCCAGTGAGGCGTGTGCCGCCGCCACGATCCGGTCGCCGGTGAACCCGAACTGCTCGAAGAGCACGGTGTGCGGGGCGCTCGCTCCGTAGTGCTCCAGGCTCACGCTCTCGCCCAGATCACCGACGATGCCGCGCCAGGACATCGCGATGCCCGCCTCCACGCTCACCCGTGCCTTTACCCCGCGGGGGAGCACCGACTCCCGGTACGCCTCATCCTGCTCGTAGAACCACTCCTGGCAGGGCATCGAGACGACCCGGGTCGGGGTGCCGTCGGCCTCCAGCCGCTCCCGGGCGGTCAGGCAGAGCTGCACCTCGGAACCGGTGCCGACGATGATCACCTGCGGCTTGCCGTTGGACGCCTCGGCCAGCACGTAACCGCCCTTGGCCACGCCCTCGGCGCTGCCCAGGACGTCGCGGTCCAGGGTCGGCAGCGGCTGGCGGCTCAGCGCCAGCGCGGTGGGCCGGTCGGTGTGCTCCAGCGCCTGCCGCCAGGCCCAGGCCGTCTCGTTGGCGTCCGCCGGACGCACCACGTCCAGGCCCGGGATGGCGCGCAGCGCGGTCAGGTGCTCCACCGGCTGGTGCGTCGGGCCGTCCTCGCCCAGACCGATCGAGTCGTGCGTCCAGACGTAGGTCACCGGCAGCTTCATCAGCGCGGCCAGCCGCACCGACGGGCGCATGTAGTCGCTGAACACCAGGAACGTGCCGCCGTACGGGCGGGTGCCGCCGTGCAGGGCGATGCCGTTGAGGACCGCGCCCATGGCGTGCTCACGGATGCCGAAGTGCAGCGTGCGCCCGTACTCGTGACCGGGGAAGTCCTTGGTGGCGTGCGCGGCCGGGATGAACGACGGCTCGCCCTTCATCGTGGTGTTGTTGCTCTCGGCCAGGTCGGCCGAGCCACCCCACAGCTCCGGGAGCACCGGCGCGAGGGCCTCCAGCACCTTGCCCGAGGCGGCGCGGGTGGCGACGCCCTTGGCGTCCGCCGGGAAGACCGGCAGCGCGTCGGTCCAGCCGTCCGGGAGTACGCGACCAGCCATCCGCTCGTAGAGCGCGGTGCGCTCCGGGTTGGCCTTCTTCCAGGCGTCGAACGCGCCGGTCCACTCCTGCTCGGCGTCGGAGCCGCGGCCCATCACCGTGCGGGCGTGGGCGAGCACCTCCTCGTCCACCTGGAAGGTCTGCTCCGGGTCGAAGTCGAGGATCCGCTTGGTGGCCTTCACCTCGTCGGCGCCGAGCGCCGAGCCGTGGATCTTGCCGGTGTTCTGCTTGTTGGGCGCGGGCCAGCCGATGATGGTGCGCAGCGCGATGAAGGAGGGACGACCGGACTCGGCACGGGCGGCCACCAGCGCGGCGTACAGCGCCTCGGCGTCCTCGTGGTAGTCACCCTGGTCGGCGTCGCCGCTGCGCCAGTCGACGGTCTGGACGTGCCAGCCGTACGCCTCGTAACGCGCGGCCACGTCCTCGCTCTTGGCGATCCGGGTGTCGTCCTCGATGGAGATCTCGTTGTCGTCGTAGATCACCGTGAGGTTGCCCAGCTGCTGGTGCCCGGCGAGGGCGCTGGCCTCGTGGCTGATGCCCTCCTCGATGTCGCCGTCGGAGACGATGCACCAGATGTTGTGGTCGAAGACCGACGCGCCGGGCTCGGACTCGGGGTCGAACAGGCCGCGCTCGCGGCGGGCCGCCATGGCCATGCCGACCGCGTTGCCCAGGCCCTGCCCGAGCGGGCCGGTGGTGGTCTCCACGCCCGGGGTGTGCCCGTGCTCGGGGTGACCCGGCGTGAGCGAGCCCCACTGCCGCAGCGACTTGAGGTCGTCCAGGCTCAGCGGGTAGCCGGACAGGAACAGCTGGATGTAGAGCGTCAGGCTGGAGTGCCCGGCGGAGAGGACGAACCGGTCCCTGCCGGGCCAGTTCGGGTCGGCCGGGTTGTGCCGCATGACGCGGTTGAAGAGGAGGTACGCCGCGGGCGCGAGGCTCATCGCGGTGCCCGGGTGGCCGTTGCCGGATTTCTCTACGGCGTCCATAGCTAGCACGCGGACGGTGTCGACGGCCCGGCGATCGAGGTCGGACCAGTTCAGTGCGGAGTGCTCGGGTCGTTTGGCAGCCACGATGGTTGTGCTCCTCGGCAGATGGGCGGAACCCTCACCGATGACCTTATCGAGCGTCCCTAAACGTGCGCCCGGGGATCTCCGCATGGTGTGCGCGAGGTGACGTTCCGGATGCTTGGTTCAACCCGGTGGTGTGACGGCCCGCACCGTTGTCGGGTCGGCCGGGCAGCCAAAACGACAACGCGTAGTGTGTGGGTCGGTGTGCGGGCCCGTGCGGTCCCGACCGATCCGATCTCCCCGTGCCCGATGCCGGAAGGTGGCAATCCGTGAGCATGATCACCGAGCGCCCCGCGAGCAATCCGGCCGGGCAGCACCCGGCACGGGCTGCCGAGGGTCCGGTGGCCCGGCGGGACGTACGCGCGATGGTGTCGGCGTACGTGGCGCTCACCAAGCCGCGGATCGTCGAACTCCTGCTGGTCACCACCGTCCCGGCGATGATGCTCGCCGACGGCGGGCTCCCGTCGCTGTGGCTGATGGCCGTCGTGCTGATCGGTGGCTCGCTCGCCGCCGGCGCGGCAAGCGTGCTCAACTGCTACATCGACCGGGACATCGACCAGTTGATGCGGCGTACCAAGCGTCGGCCGCTGCCGGCGCACACCGTGTCACCGCGTAACGCGCTGGTCTTCGGTCTGGTCCTGGCGGCGGTGTCGATCGCCCTGATGGCGGCGTTCACCAATCTGCTCGCCGCCGGGCTGACGCTCGCCGCGATCGTCTACTACGACGTCATCTACACGCTGTGGCTCAAGCGGTCCACTCCGACCAACACCTTCTGGGGCGGCGCCTGTGGGGCGGCCCCAGTGCTGATCGGGTGGGCGGCGGTGACCGGCTCGCTGGCGCCGGCCGCGTGGGGGCTCTTCGCGGTGGTCTTCTTCTGGCAGATGCCGCACTTCTACCCGCTCGCCATGAAATACAAGGACGACTACGCCCGCGCCGGGATCCCGATGCTGCCGGTGGTGGCCTCGGTCCGCCGGGTGAACGCCGAGATCCTGATCTTCGCGTGGCTCACCGTGCTCACCTCCCTGGCCGTCTGGCCGCTGGGGCTCAGCGCGATCTACGGGGTGCCGACCCTGGTGGTGGGTGCCATCTTCGTGCTCGAGGCGCACCGACTCTGCCGCCGCGCGACCCGTGGCGAGGCGGTCAAGCCGATGCGACTGTTCCACTGGTCCACGACGTACCTGACGATCGTGTTCGTCGCCGTCGCGCTCGACGCGCTGATCTGATCCGCCCGCGCCGGCTGTGCCTGGCGACGCGCTTCTGACTAATCATGGCCATGGATGAGTTGTCCGCGTTTAACGTCACATCAGAGTAACTTTCAGCATGAGTCGGAACCGCTCAACTGTGCCGGCCGGACGGCGATTTGCCCGCTATGTTTGTGGGCAAAAGTCCGGATATAACCGGGCAGGTGCGCTGTGGTCGTCGTTAAACCTGTAGGTAATTGGCATCACAAAAGGTTCATGGTTCTCGCCCGAGCGGGTGCGAGTCTGCTTAGGCTTCGCGTCATGGCAGATGGTTCCGATACGACGCTGACGGCCGAGCAGACCGCCGAGCAGGCACCCCAAGGCCTGGTCGCGGGCCTTCAGGCATTCGCCGCCGGCCACGGCGGCGCGAAGGCGGTCATCGAGTACGTCGGCAAGCGTGGCGCACGAATCGTCCTGGTGGGTTCCGACGGCGAGTGGGGCGACCAGTTCGCCGACGACACCGTCACCGCGCGGGAGGCGTGCGCCAAGGCGGGAGTCACCGTCGAGAACGCCTGGGAGCGTGAACTGATGGACCAGATGCGTCCCAGCAACGACCTCTGGCGGTCCATGGCCCGCCGCACGATGGCCCGCTGAACAGCCAGCTCAATTGACCACCCATCACCAGTCGACCCGGGGGGAACCCCGGGTCGCTCTCGTCACCTGCGCCGACCTCGTCGATCTCGACCCGGACGACCGGCTGGTCCTCACTCCGCTCCAGGCCCGCGGCATCTCCGTCGCGACCGAGGTCTGGGACGACCCCGACGTCGACTGGTCCGCCTTCGACCTGGTCGTGCTCCGATCCCCCTGGGACTACGCGCTGCGCCGCGACGAGTTCGTCGCCTGGGCGGCAACCGTCCCGGCGCTTGTCAACCCGGCCGACGTGGTCCGCTGGAACACCGACAAGCGCTACCTCGCTGAGTTGAGCGCCGCCGGGGTGCCGACCGTACCGACGTCGTGGGTCGAGCCGGGGGAGCGCTGGCAGCCACCCGCCGAGGCCGGCGAGTACGTGCTCAAGCCCGCCGTCAGCGCCGGCAGTCAGGACACCGGCCGGTACGACCTGGCCGACCCGGAACACCGGGACCTGGCCACCGCACACGTCCGCCGGCTCTCCGACGCCGGCCGGGTGACCATGGTCCAGCCGTACCTGCGGGCGATCGACACCGAGGGTGAGACGGCGCTGCTCTTCCTGGCCGGCCCGGACGGGCTCGCCTTCAGCCACGCGATCCGCAAGGGCCCGATGCTCACCGGTCCGGACCTCGGCCCGGACGGGCTCTACAAGGCCGAGGAGATCACCGCCCGTACCGCCCGACCCGCACAACTGGCGGTGGCCGAGCGGACCCTCGCCGCGGTGCCCGGCGGCACGCGGCAACTGCTCTACGCCCGGGTCGACCTGATCCCCGGCCCGGACGGGGAGCCGGTCCTGGTCGAGCTGGAGCTGACCGAGCCGTCGCTGTTCATCGGGTACGCCGACGGGGCACCGGACCGCCTCGCCACCGCGATCGCCACCCACCTGGCCCGCGAGGCCTGACCCGCGCTGCCGAGCGCCCGGCGATGGCACCGCGCCCACAGGTCCCTGTCATTGACTCGGCCTCACCGTGATCGACTCGGCTTTCCGGAAGTCGGCCCATCGGACCGGCCCGGACAGCGCGGAATCAAGGAAACCGAGTCGATCACGGCGAACCTTCCCCGAAGGAGTGCGGATCGTGCGGCCGTGACACCCACGTGCCGGATCGCGGGTGGCGGTTTGCTGCGTCAGGCCGACGCGGAGCGTCTGCGCCGACAAGGTCACGCAAAATCCTGGATGTAGTGGCATCACGTACGCCCGATCCCACTACATCCAGGGTCGAGCACGATCTTGACGGCGCGGGCGCCCCGAACTCTTTGCCGGCCTCTCGGGGGCGCTGTGCGTCGTCAAGATTCGCGCAATATCGGGGATGTTGCTGTCTCCTGCGTGTCTGAGGCAGCAACATCGGGGAAGTTGCGCAGATCTTGGCGCGGTGCGCGCGGTGCGTGCGGTGCGTGCGGTGCGTGCGGTGCGCGGGGTGCGGGCTGCGCGCCGTGCGGGGTGCGGGCTGCGCGCGGTGCGCGCGGTGCGGGGTGCGGGCTGCGCGCGGTGCGCGCGGTGCGGGGTGCGGGCTGCGCGCGGTGCGCGCGGTGCGCGGTGCCTGCGGGCACGCCGATGCCGGCCAGGCGGCCGGGCGGTGGCCGGCGGGGCCGGGGGCAGCCAGGCGGTCAGGCGGTGGCTGCGACCGGAGGTGCGGTGTTCGCCGGGGCGGTCTCGGCGGCCGGGGTGACCGGTCGGCGCTCGCGGGTCGACCACTGCACCGACAGCGCGGCCAGCAGCACCAGGCAGGAGCCGAGCATGTGTGCGCCGACCAGGATCGCCGGCACGTGGGTGAAGTACTGCACGAAGCCGATCAGGCCCTGACCCAGCTCCACGGCGACCAGGACGATCGCGGCGCGGGTGGCCCGTCGCGCGCCGACTGCGCGGAACGCGAAGATCAGCGCCACCGAGAGGCCGATCAGCAGGAAGACGGCGTCCGCGTGCACCTGCGAGATCGACTCCGGGTCGAGCCCGTTGCGGGCGGCGCCGTGATCGCCGGCATGCGGGCCGCTGCCGGTGACCCAGGTGCCGATGACCAGCACCGCGACCGCCACGCCGGTGGTGACCCGGGCCAGCGCGCGCAGCGGCGTGGGCACCACGGCCACGGTCGGGCCGTCCGGGTCGCCGATGCGCCGCCAGAGGGCGTACGCGGCGGCGATCACCGCCATCGAGGCGAGGAAGTGCAGGCCGACCACCCAGGGGTTGAGGTTGGTCAGCACGGTGATGCCACCGATCACCGCCTGGGCGGGGATGCCCAGGAAGACCGCCACGGCCAGGGCGAGGAGCCCGGGTCGGCGGGGCCGGTGCAGCAGTACGGCCAGCACGGTGGCCAGCGCGATCAGGCCCACCGCGAAGGTGAGCATCCGATTGCTGAACTCGATCACCCCGTAGACACCCATCTCGGGGGTGGTGACGTACGAATCGTCGGTGCACCGCGGCCAGGTGGGGCAGCCGAGGCCCGAGGCGGTCAACCGGACGGCCCCGCCGGTGAGGACGATGCCCACGTTCGCGATGATCGAGGCGAGCGCG
This sequence comes from Micromonospora sp. NPDC048839, assembly GCF_040649915.1. Lineage (NCBI taxonomy): Bacteria > Bacillati > Actinomycetota > Actinomycetes > Micromonosporales > Micromonosporaceae > Micromonospora > Micromonospora sp. NPDC048839. The sequence goes on along the minus strand of NZ_JBEZGL010000030.1, from coordinate 39,903 downwards.
AGGCGGCGCAGCAGGATGCCGGGGACCGGACGGGCGATTCGGTTCACGGCGCAAATCCTACGCACTGTAGTGATCGAGGTTCGGCCGACTCCGTCGGCTCGGTGGTTCGGATCACCGGGGCCCGGGTTTGCGACCCTCCGGGTAATTACGTAACGTTGGCGTTGTGAAAAACGCGGCGGCGCTCCCCGGGCACCAGCCGACGGCTGTCCCGGCCGTCGGCGCGTCCGCGTCCGCGCCGGTCGTGGCCGCGTCGGTGATGCCCGGTGGGATCAACGCGGCGGAGATCTCCACCCGCGACCGGGTCACCCAACTGCTGCTGGAGCAGGGTGCCACCACCGCCGCGCAGCTCGGCGTCGCCCTCGGGCTCAGCCCGGCGGCGATCCGCCGGCACCTCGACGCGATGCTCGCCGACGGCGATGTGTACGCCCGCGAGCAGGCCGTGCGGGGCAGCCGCGGTCGGGGGCGTCCGGCCAAGGTGTTCATGCTGACCGAGGCCGGCCGGGTCCGCTGTGGCACCCATCACTACGACAACATGGCCACCGCGGCGCTGCGGTGGATCGTCCGCAACGGTGGATCGGAGGCGGTCGAGGCGTTCGCCACCGAGCAGGTCTCCGCCCTGGAGTCGCGCTGCCGGACGGCCATGGAGGACGCCGGCGACGATCCCCTCGCGCGAGCCGAGGCACTCGCCGCGGCGCTCACCGCCGAGGGTTACGCTGCCAACGCGACCACGATCGCCTCCGGCGGTCAGCTCTGCCAGCACCATTGCCCGGTGGCGCACGTGGCCGCCGAGTTCCCTCAGCTGTGCGAGGCCGAGACCGCGGTGATCTCCCGTCTGGTCGGCACCCACGTACAGCGCCTTGCCACCATCGCGCACGGCGACGGGGTGTGCACCACGCACATCCCGACCCAGCCGGGGCGTGCTCAATCCGGTAATCCCGTCACCACTGTGAGGACAGATAGATGACCGAGCAGATTGTCCAGCCCCTGACCCAGGAAGAGCAGCTTGCCGCCCTGGGTCGGTACGAGTACGGCTGGTCCGACCCGGACGCCGCCGGGGCGGTCGCCCAGCGCGGCATCAACGAGGCGGTGGTGCGGGACATCTCGGCCAAGAAGAACGAGCCGGCGTGGATGCTCGACCTGCGGCTGAAGGGTCTGCGGCTGTTCGGCCGCAAGCCGATGCCGGCCTGGGGCGCGGACCTCACCGGCATCGACTTCGACAACATCAAGTACTTCGTGCGGTCCACCGAGAAGCAGGCCACCAGCTGGGAGGACCTGCCCGAGGACATCAAGAACACCTACGACCGGCTGGGCATCCCGGAGGCGGAGAAGCAGCGGCTGGTCGCCGGTGTCGCGGCGCAGTACGAGTCCGAGGTCGTCTACCACAAGATCCGTGAGGACCTTGAGGAGCAGGGCGTCCTCTTCCTGGACACCGACACGGCGCTGCGCGAGCACGAGGATGTCTTCAAGGAGTACTTCGGCACGGTGATCCCGGTCGGCGACAACAAGTTCGCCGCGCTGAACACCTCCGTGTGGTCCGGTGGCTCGTTCATCTACGTGCCGAAGGGTGTGCAGGTCGAGATCCCGCTGCAGGCCTACTTCCGGATCAACACGGAGAACATGGGCCAGTTCGAGCGGACGCTGATCATCGTCGACGAGGGCGCGTACGTGCACTACGTCGAGGGCTGCACCGCGCCGCTCTACTCCTCCGACTCGCTGCACAGCGCGGTCGTGGAGATCATCGTGAAGAAGAACGCGCGCTGCCGCTACACGACCATCCAGAACTGGTCGAACAACGTCTACAACCTGGTCACCAAGCGCGCCGTCTGCCACGAGGGCGCGACCATGGAGTGGGTCGACGGCAACATCGGCTCCAAGGTGACCATGAAGTACCCGGCGGTCTACATGACCGGCGAGCACGCCAAGGGTGAGGTGCTCTCGGTGGCGATGGCCGGCGAGGGCCAGCACCAGGACGCCGGCGCCAAGATGGTGCACGCCGCCCCGCACACCTCCTCGACCATCATCTCCAAGTCGATCGCCCGTGGCGGCGGCCGCACCTCGTACCGGGGTCTGGTGCAGGTCCTGGAGGGTTCGCACCACAGCCGGAGCACGGTCAAGTGCGACGCCCTGCTGGTCGACACCATCTCCCGCTCGGACACCTATCCGTACGTCGACATCCGCGAGGACGACGTGTCGATGGGGCACGAGGCGACCGTCTCCAAGATCAGTGATGACCAGCTCTTCTACCTGATGAGCCGGGGTCTGAGCGAGGACGAGGCGATGGCCATGATCGTCCGCGGCTTCATCGAGCCGATCGCCAAGGAGCTTCCGATGGAGTACGCCCTGGAGCTCAACCGCCTGATCGAGCTTCAGATGGAGGGCGCGGTCGGCTGACGCCGCCGCTCCCGCGGGGCGGGCCGGAACCTCGGCCCGCCCGCACCCCGCCCCACCCTCGTCGTCACGGAACAGACAGACCAAGGAAGACATGACTACCCAGGCTTCCGCGCCGCCCAGCACCAAGTCGCAGGCGCTGCGCTCGTACGACGTCGCTGACTTCCCGGCCCTCACCGGCCTGGAGGAGGAGTGGCGTTTCACCCCGCTCAAGCGCCTGCGCGGCCTGGCCACGGCGGACACCTCGGCCGCCACCGGCCGGGGCGTCACCGTCGAGCACCCGGACCTGCCGGCCGGGGTGTCGGTGCGGCTCGTCGAGCCGACCGATCCCAGCGTCGTGTCCGCGTCGGTGCCGACCGACCGGGTCAGCGCGCTGGCCCACGGCGGGGCGGCGCGCGTCGCGCTTGTCGAGGTGGCGGCCGACGCCGTCGTGTCCGACGCGGTGATCGTCCGGCTGCTGGGCGCGTACCCCGAGGAGTTGGCCTTCGCCCGGACCCAGGTCCAGGTGGGTCGGTTCGCGGAGGCCACCGTCGTCTTCTCCCAGGAGGGCTCGGCCACGCTCGCCGACAACGTCGAGGTGTTCGTCGCCGACGGCGCGAAGCTGACCCTGGTCACGGTCGCCGACTGGGCCGAGGACGCGGTCCAGGCGCAGCACGTCACCATCAAGTTGGGCCGCGACGCCCGGGTCGTCCACATCCAGGTCTCGCTCGGTGGTGACCTGGTCCGGCAGTTCACGAGTGTGGAATACACCGATCGGGGTGGCGAGGCCGAGCTGTACGGCGTCTACTTCGCCGACTCCGGGCAGCACCTGGAGCACCGGCAGTTGGTCGACCACTCCGTGCCGGACTGCCGCAGCTACGTCGGCTACCGGGGCGCGCTGCAGGGCGAGGACGCGCACACCGTCTGGGTCGGCGACGTGCTGATCCGGGCCGAGGCGACCGGCACCGACACGTACGAGATCAACCGGAACCTGCTGCTCACCGACGGCGCGCGGGCGGACTCCGTACCCAATCTGGAGATCGAGACCGGCGAGATCGCCGGCGCCGGCCATGCCAGCGCGACCGGCCGCTTCGACGACGAGCAGCTCTTCTACCTGATGGCCCGGGGTATCCCGGAGAGCGAGGCCCGCCGCCTGGTGGTCCGCGGCTTCTTCGCCGAGCTGATCAACAAGATCCCGGTGGAGTCGCTGCGCGAGCGCCTGGGCGACGCGATCGAGGCCCGGCTCACCAAGGCGGGCGCCTGATGATCCGCATCTGCTCCACCGAGGACGTGCCGAAGGGCACCGCGGTCAGCGCGGACGTCGACGGCACCCCGATCGCGCTTGTGCACGGCGAGGACGGCGAGTTCTACGCCGCCTACGACGAGTGCTCGCACGCCGCCGTCGCGCTCTCCGAGGGCGAGGTCGACGGCTGCACGTTGGAGTGCTGGCTGCACGGCTCGCGCTTCGACCTGCGCACCGGCGCGCCGAGCGGCCTGCCGGCCACCGAACCCGTCCCCGTCTACCCCGTCGAAGTCCGCGACGGCGACATCTACCTCAGCCTGACGCCGAGTAATGGAGTGACCCGATAATGAGCACCCTGGAGATCCGCGACCTGAAGGTGTCGGTCAAGCTGCCCGAGGGTGAGCTCAAGCCGATCCTGGCCGGCGTCGACCTGACCGTGAAGTCCGGTGAGACCCACGCGATCATGGGTCCGAACGGTTCCGGCAAGTCCACCCTGGCGTACTCGATCGCCGGTCACCCCAAGTACGAGATCACCGGCGGCACGGTGACCCTCGACGGCGAGGACGTGCTCGCCATGACCGTCGACGAGCGGGCCCGCGCCGGCCTCTTCCTGGCCATGCAGTACCCGGTCGAGGTGCCCGGCGTCTCGGTGGCCAACTTCCTGCGCACCGCGAAGACCGCCATCGACGGCGAGGCGCCGAAGCTGCGCACCTGGGGTGGCGAGCTGCGCGGCGCGATGGAGCGCCTGCAGATGGACCCGGCGTTCGCCCAGCGCAACGTCAACGAGGGCTTCTCCGGCGGTGAGAAGAAGCGGCACGAGATTGTCCAGCTGGAGCTGCTCAAGCCGAAGATCGCCATCCTCGACGAGACCGACTCGGGCCTCGACGTGGACGCGTTGCGCGTGGTCAGCGAGGGCGTCAACCGGGTCCGCGACAACGGCGACACCGGCATGCTGCTGATCACCCACTACACGCGGATCCTGCGCTACATCAAGCCGGACTTCGTGCACGTCTTCGTGGCCGGCCGGATCGTCGAGCAGGGCGGCCCGGAGCTGGCCGACAAGCTTGAGGCCGAGGGCTACGAGCGGTACGCCGCCGGGGCCGGCACGGCCAAGGCCTGAGCGGGAGAGGCGCTGCCGAGATGACCAGCATCGCGATCCCTGCGGGGATGCCGCAGTACGACGACGTGCCGCGTTTCGACGTGGCCCGGGTGCGCGCCGACTTCCCGATCCTCGATCGGGAGATCAACGGGCACCCGCTGGTCTACCTCGACAGCGCCAACACCTCGCACAAACCCCGGCAGGTGCTCGACGTGCTCGACGAGCACTACGCGCGGCACAACGCCAACGTGTCGCGGTCGGTGCACACCCTCGGCACCGAGGCCACCGAGGCGTACGAGGGGGCGCGGGCGAAGATCGCCGCGTTCATCTCCGCGCCGAGCGTCAACGAGGTGGTGTTCACCAAGAACTCCACCGAGGCGATCAACATCGTGGCGTACGCCTTTTCGAACGCCTCGCTGCGCCCGGACGCCGACCCGCGGTTCCGGCTGGGGCCGGGCGACGAGGTGGTGATCTCCGAGATGGAGCACCACTCGAACATCGTCCCGTGGCAGCTGCTCTGCGAACGGACCGGCGCGACCCTGCGCTGGTTCCCGGTCACCGAGCAGGGGCGATTGGACGAGTCGGGCCTGGAGGATCTGGTCACCGAACGGACGAAGATCGTTTCGTTGGTGCACATGTCCAACATCCTCGGCACGGTCAACGCCACCTCCCGCATCACCGCGCGGGTCCGCGAGGTGGGCGCGCTGCTGCTGCTCGACTGCTCGCAGTCGGTGCCGCACCTGCCGATCGACGTCGTCGACCTGGACGCCGACTACATCGTCTTCACCGGCCACAAGATGCTCGGCCCGACCGGCATCGGTGTGCTCTGGGGTCGGGGTGAGCTGCTGGCGGCCATGCCACCGGTGTTCGGCGGTGGGTCGATGATCGAGACGGTCACCATGGCCCGCTCGACGTTCGCCGCGCCACCGGCCCGGTTCGAGGCCGGCACGCCGCCGATCGCCGAGGCGGTCGCGCTCGGCGCCGCGGTGGACTACCTCACCGGGATCGGCATGCCGTCGATCCAGTGGCACGAGAAGGAACTGACGGCGTACGCGCTGGACGCCCTCGGTGCGGTGCCCGACCTGCGGATCTTCGGTCCGACCGTGCCGGTCGGCCGGGGCGGCACCATCTCGTTCGCGCTCGGTGACGTGCACCCGCACGACGTGGGTCAGGTGCTCGACTCGCTCGGCGTGCAGGTGCGGGTGGGCCACCACTGCGCCAAGCCGGTGTGCAGCCGGTTCGGTGTCCCGGCGATGACCCGGGCCTCGTTCTACCTCTACACCACCACCGAGGAGATCGACGCTCTGGTGGCCGGTCTGGAGCAGGTGCGGAAGGTGTTCGACTGATGCAGCTCGACCAGCTCTACCAGGAGATCATCCTGGACCACTACAAGCGCCCGCACGGGCGTGGCCTGCGCGACGCCGACGACCCGGGTGACCAGGTCGCGGAGGCGCACCACGTCAACCCGACCTGCGGCGACGAGGTCACCGTCCGGGTGGCCACCGACGGCACGGTCCTGCACGACATCTCGTACGACGGGATGGGCTGCTCGATCAGCCAGGCGTCGGCGAGCGTGCTGCACGAGTTGCTGCGCGGTCGGGGCGCCGGGGAAGCTTTCGAGGTGCACGAGGCGTTCGTGGAGTTGATGTCCGGACGTGGCCAGGTCACGCCGGACGAGGACGTGCTCGGTGACGGGGTTGCTTTCGCGGGTGTGGCCCGCTACCCCGCCCGGGTCAAGTGCGCGCTGCTGCCGTGGATGGCGTTCAAGGACGCCGCGGCACGCGCCGGTGTGGGCGCGAGCCCGGAGGTGAAGGCGTGAGCGAGCGTCAGCGAGCGAATGACACCGTGGTGCCTGGTGGCATCACGAAGCGATGCGGAGGGACGGCATGAGCAGCGAGAACACCGCTACCGCGGCGACGCCGGAGGCCGGTGACGCCGTCGCGGCGTCGCAGACCGACGCCCTGACGACCGACGCCGTGACGAGCGACGGCGCAGTGCCGCCGGCTGCCGGTGACGCGGTCGCCCCGGCTGCCGGTGACGCGGTCGCCCCGGCGGGCGGCGACATGGTCGCCCCGGCGGGCGGCGACGCGGTCGCCCCGGCGGGCGGCGTCAGCAAGGCCATGATCGCCGACATCGAGGAGGCGATGAAGGACGTCGTCGACCCGGAGTTGGGCATCAACGTGGTCGACCTGGGCCTGGTGTACGGCGTGCACGTTGACGACGAGAACGTCGCCACCCTCGACATGACACTCACCTCGGCGGCCTGCCCGTTGACCGACGTGATCGAGGACCAGACCCGGCAGGCGCTGACCACCGGCCCTGGCGGCGGCCTGGTCAACGACATCCGGATCAACTGGGTGTGGCTCCCGCCGTGGGGCCCGGACAAGATCACCGACGAGGGTCGGGACCAGCTCCGATCCCTCGGCTTCAACGTCTGAGCCGACTCCGGTCGGCTCTGCCCGTCGAGCGCGACACCCCGCGGGGTGTCGCGCTCGATGCGTTACGCCCCTGGCCCCGCGCGCAGGGAGTTCGCCAGGCCCGCCCGCGTCCCTGCGCCGTGCGCAGGTGCGTCCTGCGTCCGCGTCCCTGCGCGGTGTCTGCGCTCTGCGTCCTCGCGGTGTCTGCGCCCGCGTCCTTGCGCCGTGCGCTCTGCGTCCTTGCGCCCTGCGCCCGCGTTGCGTGTCCTTGCGTCGCGCCGTCGCACCCTGCAAGATCGCGCAATATCGTGGTTGTAGTGGTGTCGGCACGTCGCTGAGGCCACTAAAACCAGGATCAAGCACGATCTCTCGTTCGAGAGCCTCAAGCCCACCGAAGATCCGCGCAACATCAGCGATAGTGCTGCCTCTGGCGCCTCTGAGGCAGCAACATCCCCGAAGTTGCACGGATCTTGGTCACTGCCCCGGGGAGGGACCAGGGATGACGCCGGCACGGCGCGGGGTGCGTGGCGCGGGGCGTGAGGGCGCAGGCACGGGGGTGCACGGCGTGGGACGGGGGTGCCTGGCGTGGGGATGCATGGCGCTGGCGCATGGCGCATGGCGCTGGGCACGGCGTGCATGGCGTGGGGACGCATGGCGCTGGCGCGGGGCTCGGCGCGGGGCAGGGGTTGTGAGGGCACGGGAGCGTGCATGGCGCGCGGCGCGGTTGCACGGCATGGGGCCGGGAAATGCGGTGGCGCGGGCGTGGCTTCGGCGCGCAGGATGCGCGTGTGATTGAGGCGTACCCGATGCAGGTCTCTGTCCGTGCGGCCACTGCCGTGCGTCGACAGCGGCCGGTCCGGAGACGAGCCTCGATCCGGCACCGACGATCGTGAGCGGGGCGTTCCTGGCCGGTCTGGTGGCTGGCTACGGCGTCGCCATCCCCGTCGGCGCGATCGCGATCCTGATCCTGGGGCTGAGTGCGCGTACCTCGTTTCGGGTCGGTGCGGCGGCGGCGCTCGCGGTGGCGACGGCCGACGGTATCTACGCGGCGGTCGCCGCGCTCGGTGGCGCCGGCCTGGCCGGGATCATCGGGCCGGTCGCCGGGCCGCTGCGGGTGGTCGCCGCCGTCGTCCTGCTGGGGCTCGCCGGGCACGGTCTGTGGCGGACCTGGTCCGCCCACCGCTCGCGGCAGACGCCGACGGCACCGGTCGGGCGTGGTTTGAGCACGCCCGGGCGGGCCTACGCGGCGTTGCTCGGGCTGACCCTGCTGAACCCGGCGACGGTGCTGTACTTCACCGCGCTGGTGCTCGGCCGTCGGGACACCGCCGACGCGGACCCGGGCGCGGTGGTGCTCTTCGTGGCGGGTGTGTTCCTGGCGTCGGCGAGTTGGCAGCTGGTCATCGCCGGCGGCGGCACCGTGGTCGGCCGGGCGCTGAGCAGCCCACGCGGACGACTGGTCACCGGCCTGGTGTCCAGCGCGTTGATCGCCACGTTGGCAGTGGTCGCGCTGTTGCCGCGCTGAGCGGCCCCGCCCGAGGGCCCGCTCGCGTCCGTCGTGCCGTACGGTCGGGCGGTGAGCAGTCGACCAGCAGCCGGGGGCGGTCGGTGGGTCGAGGTCGACCCGGCCCGAATCGGCCGCTGGGTCGAGGGCTTCGCCGACCGGCACGGCCCGCCCGGCACGACCGTGCGGGAGTACGGCCTGCTGCTCACCGCCCCCGACGGATCAACAGCTGAGCTGTACGCCCCACCGGGCGCGCCGGCCAGCGACGACGTCCCCGGGTTCGTGGCCCACGCCGTCGCGCCCCGCCGGATCGGTCTGTTGCTGGCCCGCAAGGGCGCGGTGGCCGTCGGTGTGGCCGAGGGCACCGATCTTGTCGTCTCCAAGGTGGACACCCGGTACGTGCAGGGGCGCACCGCGGCGGGGGGATGGTCGCAGCACCGGTTCGCCCGGCGGCGCGACAACCAGGCGAAGGCGGCGCTGGGCGATGCGGCGGACCTGGCCGTACGGCTGCTGTTGCCGGAGGCGGCGGCGCTGACCGCGCTGGTCTGCGGCGGTGACCGGAAGGCGGTGGACACGGTGCTGGCCGACCGGCGGTTGGCCCCGCTGGTGCCGCTGCGGGCCGAGCGGCTGCTCGACGTGCCGGAGCCGCGCCACGCGGTGCTTGTCGCGGCGGTGGGTGCGGCCCGTGCGGTGTGGATCCGGTTGCGCGACCCGGCTCCCGAGTGACCTCGGCGCTCGACGGAGGGAAGAACGGCGTTCCTGGTGTGCTGCCGTGCTGCCGGTCCGAGGATGGGCCCATCGCCGCGGTAACCCGTGGCCGCAACACTCCCAGGGAGATCCTCATGTCCGAGGCGCAGATCCTGCGTACCGTCCTCGACCGCTGGAAGTCGGCGGTCGACGCCCACGAGCCGGACCGGGTCGCGTCGTACTTCACCGAGGACGCGATCTTCCAGGGGCTGCGCCCGTACACCGTGGGCCGTGCCGGGGTTGCCGCGTACTACGCCGCCCAGCCGCTCGGCCTGACCGCCGCCTACGAGATCCGGGAGACCCGGCGGCTCGCCGACGATCTTGTCCTCGGTTATCTGGAGGTCGAGTTCGGCTTCGCCGACCGCCCGCCGCTGACGGTCCACCTCGGCGTGCTGCTGCGCCCGATCGACGACGACTGGCTGATCAGCCACTACCAGGTGTCCCAGCTGAACTGACACGCCCGCGCCGCCCGCCCCGATCAGGGAGTTGTGGTGGACCCCTCCCGGACACCACAACCGAGTGATCGACGCGGACGGCGACCGGAGCGCGGGTCAGAGCTGGTCTGTGCCGAAGGTGTCGCAGGTCTTCGGGTCGCCGCTGTCGAAGCCCTGCTGGAACCAGCGCTGCCGCTGCTCCGAGGTGCCGTGGGTGAACGAGTCCGGGTTGACCTGCCCGCCGGAGCGTTCCTGGATGCTGTCGTCGCCGATCGTCTCGGCGGCCTTCAGCGCCTCGGTGATGTCGCCCGGGGTGATCGACGTGAAGAGCGGTTCCTGGCCGGTCTTGTCCTTGGTCTCGCTGGCGTGCTTGGCCCAGGAGCCGGCGTAGCAGTCGGCCTGCAACTCCAGCCGCACCGAGGCGGAGCGGGGGCCGCTCTGGTCGCCCTGGCCGGCCTTGGCGTTGGTGCCGAGCAGGTTCTGGATGTGGTGTCCGTACTCGTGGGCGAGCACGTAGGGCTGGGCGAACTCGCCCTTGGCGCCGAACCGGGAGGCCAGCTCCTCGTAGAAGCTCAGGTCGATGTAGACCTGCCGGTCGGCGGGGCAGTAGAACGGGCCGACGCCCGAGTCGGCCTGGCCGCAGCCGGTGCTCACGGCGGCCTGGAAGTAGTTGGTGTCGGTCGGCTCGTACTTACCGTTGCCCAGCTCCGGGTACGCCGTCTGCCAGTAGGCCTGGATGCTGTTGACGAAGGCCAGGTTGCGGCAGCGGAGGTCGTCGAAGCGCTGCGGGTTGTCGCGCGAGCACAACTGCGACAGGTCACTGCCGCCGGCCTGCCCCCCGCCCTCGTCGCCGTTGGTCATCGCGTTCAGGCCGAACCCGCCGCCGAGCAGCGCGACGAGCACCGCCACCACGATGCCGATGATGCCGCCCCGGCCGCCGCCACCGGGGATCGGGATGCCGAAGCCACCGCCCCCACCACCGCCCCGACCCCGGTCGTTGACCTGGGAGGTGTCGAGTTCGGCCCGCTCGTTGAGTTCCATGCTGACCCCGATCGCCGTATGCGCTGAATGTCGTGTGAAAGTCGTTGTGTCGGTGAAGTGCCGGACGGGGTCCGGACAGCGCTTTCGGTACCCGATGATCTTGATCGGTAATCCGGGCGGACCCTTCAGCGGCGCCCGGTACACTTGTCAGGTGCTGCGCTGCGAAGGCTGAACCGCCCCGCGCCGTCGGGCCCCTTGAGCCCGCCGGCCGTTTCGCGTGCCCCGAGTCAGCCTTCCAGACCCCGAGAGCGAGCCCGAAAACATGATCACAGCCACCGGCCTGGAACTGCGTGCCGGTTCCCGGATCCTGCTGTCCGACACCACCCTGCGCGTGCAGCCGGGGGACCGGATCGGCCTGGTCGGTCGCAACGGCGCCGGCAAGACCACGACGCTCAAGGTGCTGGCGGGCGAGGGGCAGCCGTACGCCGGCCAGATCGACGCGCGCAGCGCCATCGGCTACCTCCCGCAGGACCCGCGCACCGGCGACCTGGAGGTGACCGGCCGCGACCGGGTGCTCTCCGCGCGCGGCCTGGACGTCCTGATGTCCCAGATGCAGGAGATCGAGGCACGCCTCGCCGACGACACCAGCGACAAGCTGGTCCGCCGCTACGGCGCGCTGGAGGACCAGTTCGCCGCGCTCGGCGGGTACGCGGCCGAGGCCGAGGCCGCCCGCATCTGCGCGAACCTCGGGCTGCCCGACCGGGCGCTCGCGCAGACCATCGGCACCCTCTCCGGCGGTCAGCGCCGGCGCATCGAACTGGCCCGGATCCTGTTCCGCGACGCAGGCGAGAACGGCGGCGGCATCCTGCTGCTCGACGAGCCGACGAACCACCTCGACGCCGACTCGATCACCTGGTTGCGCGGCTTCCTCGCCAACCACAAGGGCGGCCTGATCGTGATCTCCCACGACGGCGCGCTGCTGGAGTCGGTGGTCAACAAGGTCTGGTTCCTCGACGCCACCCGATCCGTGGTCGACGTCTACAACCTGGGCTGGAAGGCGTACCTGGAGGCGCGCGAGACCGACGAGCGGCGTCGCCGTCGGGAGCGGGCCAACGCGGAGAAGAAGGCCGGCGCGTTGATGGCGCAGGCCGACAAGATGCGGGCCAAGGCCACCAAGACCGTGGCCGCGCAGAACATGGCCCGCCGCGCCGAGAAGCTGATCTCCGGCCTGGAGGACGTACGGGTCGCCGACCGGGTGGCCAAGGTGCGGTTCCCCAACCCCGCGCCGTGCGGTAAGACCCCGCTCACCGCGACCGGCCTGTCCAAGTCGTACGGCTCGCTGGAGATCTTCACCGACGTCAACGTCGCGGTGGACCGGGGCTCCCGGGTGGCCATCCTCGGGCTCAACGGCGCCGGCAAGACCACTCTGCTGCGGATGCTCGGCGGGCTGCTCACCCCGGACACCGGCGAGGTGCACGCGGGTCACGGCCTGCGGCTGGGCTACTACGCCCAGGAGCACGAGACCCTCGACGTGGAGCGGACCGTGCTGGAGAACATGCGGGCCGCCGCCGTCGAGCAGTCCGACACCGACCTGCGCAAGATCCTCGGCGCGTTCCTGTTCTCCGGTGACGACGTGAACAAGCCGGCCGGGGTGCTCTCCGGTGGTGAGAAGACCCGGCTGGCCCTGTCCACCCTGGTCTGTTCCGGTGCCAACGTGCTGCTGCTGGACGAGCCGACGAACAACCTCGACCCGGTCAGCCGGGAGCAGGTGCTCGACGCCATCGCCAACTATCCGGGCGCGATCGTCCTGGTCACCCACGACCCGGGCGCGGTGCTCGCGCTCAAGCCGGACCGCGCGATCCTGCTGCCCGACGGCGACGAGGACGCCTGGAGCGACGACCTGCTGGAGTTGGTCGAGCTGGCCTGACCGGCGTCGCCGCCGGGCGGTCCAGCTCCGCCTCGCGGAACGCGCCCGGCGTCGTCACCCGCGGTCGGGCCGGGCGAGGTTCTCAGCCGAGCAGGTCGACCAGTCGGCCCAGCACGCCGGAGCCGACCAGGATCACCACCCCGACGCCGACGAAGATCGCCGGCACCAGCCAGTGGCCCGCACGTTCGACCAGCCGGACCACGCGGGGGTGCCCGCCCAGCCACGCGCCGGCGGCGCACCACAGGGCGATCAGCAGCACGAACACCAGCAGGAAGATCGCGCTGTCGGCCAGGCCGAGGGCACGGAAGACGGGTACGTAGACCGCCACGTTGTCGGCGCCGTTGGCGATCGTCACCCCGGCCACCCCGAGCAGGCCGGTGACGACGGTGGGGGTCTCGTCGTCGTCGGAACCCCGTAGCGCGCGTACGCCCAGCGCTATCGGCAGCAACCCGAGCAGCCCCGTCCACGGGTCCGGCACCACCAGCAGGCCAGCCGCGACCACCGCGCTGGCCAGCGCGAGCGCGCCGATGCCCAGGTATTGGCCGGCGACGATCTGCCAGGGTCGGGGCCGACCGGTGGTGCGGGCCGCGACGAAGAACAGAGTCAGGATGACGATGTCGTCGATGTCGGTGGCGGCGAAGACCACTGCCGCTCCGGCCGCGGTGCCCAACAGGTCGATCACGACCGAAGGCTACGGGTCGTGGCCGGCCGCCAGCACACGGCCGTGGTACGCCTGGACACCGCGCCGGGTCGATTGCCAGGATCACTCTATCGGGAAGCTGACATTGCATAGCGTGTCGGTTGGCGAAGAGTTGATATCTGGCGCATGATCGTTCGAGGCGGTCTAATAGGTGGGACCGTATCCGAACCGCACAGTCTGGGACGTGAGGACACAGCATGGCAGCCACTGGCACAGCCACCAGCACTGAGAAGGGTCGCCGGATCGTCGGAGCCGAGCGTCAGACGCTCGCCAAGGACCTGGTAAAGCGGTACACGTCGGGGGAGAGCATCCGCGCGTTGGCGGCCTCGACCGGCCGTTCCTACGGGTTCATCCACCGAGTGCTCACCGAGTCAGGGGTGCAGCTGCGTCAGCGCGGCGGTGCCCGGCGCCGCAAGAAGGCGTGACCCGCCTCCCCGCGTCGTCGACAAGCGCCACGCCCCGGACCGCCCGGTGACCACCGAGGCGACCGGGGTTCGGTTGACCTGCGACGGGCCGGTCGCCACGGTGACGTTGTGCCGGCCCGACGTGCTCAATGCTCAGACGCCTGCCATGTGGCGGGCGATGAGCGACTTCTCCCGTGAGCTGCCCGGTGACGTGCGGGTGGTGGTGGTCCGGGGCGAGGGGCGTGCGTTCTCCGCCGGCCTCGACCTCGCGGTGGCTGGCGCTTCCGGCCCTGGCTCCTTCGCGGAGCTGGCCACGCTGCCCGAGCAGGAATGCGCCGAACGCATCGCGGAGTTCCAGGCTGGCTTCACCTGGCTGCACCGGCCGGACGTCATCTCCGTCGCCGCCGTGCAGGGCCACGCGATCGGCGCCGGCTTCCAGCTCGCGCTCGCCTGCGATCTGCGCGTGCTGAGCACGGACGCGAAGCTGTCGATGGCTGAGGTGACCCTCGGCCTGGTGCCCGACCTGGCCGGCACGAAGCGTCTCGTGGAACTGGTCGGCTACGCGCGGGCACTGGAGATCTGCGCGACCGGCCGCCGGTTGGACGCCGCCGAGGCGGACCGGATCGGGCTGGCGACCCTGGTGGTGCCACCGGCCGAGTTGGCTGGCGCGGTCCAGGACCTGACCGCCGGGCTGCTCGCCGGGGCCCGGGACGCGGTGGTGGAGATCAAGGCACTGCTGGTGGGTGCGGCCGGGCGGTCGCACGCCGACCAGCAGCGCGCCGAGCGGGAGGCGCAGACCCGCCGACTGCGCGATCTGGCTGGCCAGGGAGAATAGGTAAGGACCGGCCGGGAAGATCCGGGTTACGACCGAGGTTGTCACAGCTGTCGGGAGAATTGGCCTGACGGTGCAGTCCGCCCGACGACCCCGGAGGTGAGCGATGTCCAACCCGATGTCCGGCGGTGGCATGGCCGGGTGGAGCATGCTCCGGTCGATGCGCAACAGCGACGAGGTCTCCACCCATCGGCTCAAGCGCGGGGTCGCCCGACGCATCGTGGCCTTCGCCCAGCCCTACCGGCGCGACATCATCGTCTTCCTGGTCACCGTGGTCCTGGCCGCCGTCATCGGCGTGGCCACACCGGTGCTCGCCGGCGACGTCATCAACGCGATCAACCGGGGCGACGCCGAGGCCGGCCGGCTCGTGGTGCGGCTGGCCCTGTTCATCGCCGCGCTGGCGGTCGCCGACGCGCTGCTCTCGCTGGCCCAGCGGTGGTATTCGGCCCGCATCGGCGAGGGCATCATCTTCAACCTGCGCACCCGGGTCTACGACCACGTGCAGCGGATGCCTCTGCAGTTCTTCACGCGTACCCAGACCGGCGCCCTGGTCAGCAGGCTCAACAACGACGTGCTGGGCGCCCAGCGGGCGTTCACGTCGACGTTGTCCGGCGTGGTCAGCAACGTCATCCAACTCGTGCTCACCGCCGCGGTGATGTTCACCCTCTCCTGGCAGATCACCGCGCTCTCGCTGGTGCTGCTGCCGATCTTCATCATCCCGGCCCGACGGGTCGGGCGGCGGCTGGCCGACATCACCCGTGAGTCGTACAACCTCGACGCCAAGATGAACGCGACAATGACCGAGCGGTTCGGGGTGGCCGGCGCGCTGCTGGTGAAGCTCTTCGGCCAGCCCGAGATCGAGGCCCGTCGGTTCGCCGACCGGGCCGAGCGGGTGCGGGACATCGGCATCCAGTCCGCCATGTATTCCCGTACGTTCTTCGTCGCGATGCTGCTGGTCGCCTCACTGGCGCAGGCGCTCACCTACGGCCTCGGTGGCTGGCTCGCCGTGACCGGCGGCGTCAGCGCGGGCACCGTGGTGACCCTCGCGCTGCTGCTGACCCGCCTGTACGGTCCGCTCACCGCGCTCTCCAACGTGCGGGTGGATGTGATGAGCGCGCTCGTCTCGTTCGACCGGGTCTTCGAGGTGCTCGACCTCAAGCCGGGGATCGTGGAGAAGCCCGACGCGGTGGCGGTGCCCCGGGGCGCCGGCCGGGTCGCCTTCCGGGAGGTCCGGTTCCGCTACCCGAGCGCCGCCGAGATCTCCCTCGCCTCCCTGGAGGAGGTCGCCACGCTCGACCGCACCGTCAACGAGCCGGTGCTCAAGGGCGTCTCGTTCAGCGTCGAGCCGGGGCAGATGGTCGCCCTCGTCGGCCCGTCCGGCGCCGGCAAGTCGACGCTGTCGATGCTCATCTCCCGGATCTACGACGTCACCGACGGGCAGGTGCTCGTCGGTGGGGTGGACGTGCGGGACGCGAGCCTGGCCTCGCTGCGCGACGAGATCGGCGTCGTCACGCAGGATTCGCACCTGTTCCACGAGACGATCGCCGAGAACCTGCGGTACGCCAAGCCGGACGCCACCGACGACGAGATCTGGGCCGCCCTGGCCGGGGCGCAGGTGGCTGACCTGGTCCGGGCGCTGCCCGACGGTCTGGACACCACGGTGGGGGAGCGCGGCTACCGCTTCTCCGGTGGCGAGAAGCAGCGCATCGCCATCGCCCGACTGCTGCTCAAGGCCCCGTCGATCGTGATCCTCGACGAGGCGACCGCACACCTGGATTCGGAGAGCGAGGCGGCGGTGCAGCGGGCGCTGTCGGTGGCGCTGGCCGGGCGTACCGCGTTGGTGATCGCCCACCGGCTCTCCACCGTGCGCGACGCCGACCAGATCCTGGTCCTCGACGGCGGGCGCATCGTCGAGCGCGGGCGGCACGACGAGTTGGTCGCGGTCGGCGGGCTCTACGCCGAGCTGTACCGGACCCAGTTCGCGGTCGCCGACTCGCCCACCCCGTTCGTCGACGCGACCGGCCCCGAGCCGGTGGTCATGCCCCTGGGCACGTACCGCGCCGACGAGGTGCTGCCACCCGCCGCCGCCAACTGACGGCAACCGACCACGGGTCGCGTCCGTAACTGTCACTCAGGCGAGCCCCGCGTGTTGATTGACTTGGGTTCCCGGAAGTCGGGGCGTCATAGTCGCCCCAACCGCCCGACTTCCTTGAATCCGAGTCGATCATCGGTCGGGTGGTCCGGCGGGCCGACGGTCCGGTAGGTCGGTCGCCACGCGCAGCTCGGCGAAGGCCAGGCCCAGGGTGACCGGCTTGAAGTGCGCGTTCAGGCCGCTCGGGTTGGGTAGCACCCACAGTCGGGCGCCGACCAGCAGCTCCGGCTGCGGCCCGAAGGTGGCCTTCGGCCGTTGAAAACCGATCCGGTACGCGGTCACCCCCACCACCGCCACCCAGCGCGGCCGGTACCGGGCCACCTTCTCGGTGAGGATCGCCGCGCCGGCGAGAAGTTCCTCCGTGCTCAGCTCGTCCGCGCGGGCGCTGGCCCGGGCCGCCATGTTGGTGATGCCGAGCCCGAGCGCGGGCAGCTCGGCCTGTTCGCTCGGGTGCAGCAGCCGGGGGGTGAACCCGCCCCGGTGCAGGGCGGGCCAGAAGCGGTTGCCGGGCCGGGCGAAGTGCCAGCCCGTCGCGGCCGACCAGAGGCCCGGGTTGATGCCGACGAAGAGCACCGCCAGCCCCGGCGCGAGGACGTCGGGAATGGTCCGGTCAGCGGCCGCCGCCAGGTCCGCCCGGCTCGGCCGTGTCGTCCCGGTCGCCGCCTTGATCGACTCGGGTTCCTTGATGTCGGGGTGTCCAGGTCGCTCCGACAGCCCGGTTTCCTTGAAGCCGAGTCGATCAACGGCCGGGCGGTCGGGCTGGGCCGGCTCGGGCGGGGGCGTCACCGCAGCGGCAGGTCGGGCCCCGTCGAGGGTCACAGCCCGCGCAGCGCCCCGCCGTCGACCGGCAGGGTGATCCCGGTGAGGTAGCTCGCGGCGGGGGAGAGCACGAACGCGGCCACCCGGCCGAACTCGGCGGCGTCGCCGAGGCGGCGCAGCGGGATGCTGGCCTCCGCGGCGGCCTGGGCCTGCTCCGGGTCGCCGGTCGCGGCGAAGAGTTCCCGGTTGCGGTCGGTCAGGATCCGGCCGGGCAACAGGCCGACCACCCGTACGCCGCGCGGGCCGTAGTCGTCGGAGATGTCCTTGGCCGCGCCGACCAGGCCGGGCCGTAGACCGTTGGAGATGCCCAGGCCGGGCACCGGGCCGCGAGCCGAGGTGGAGAGCACCAGCCCGATCGCACCGCCCTCGGGCAGCGCGGCGGCGACCGTGCGGACCGCGCGGATGGTGCCCAGGAAGACCGTTTCGAAGGAGAGCCGCCACTGTTCGTCGGTGATCGCGGCGGCGTTGCCCGCCGGTGGGCCGCCGACCGAGATCAGTGCGCCGTCGAGCCGGCCGAAGTGCTCCTGGGCGGCGGCGACGAGCTGCCCCGGGGTCTCCGGGTCGGTGAGGTCGGCGGTCACCCCGACGGCGTGCTCGGGACCACCCAAACGCTCCGCGGCGGCAGCCACTGCCTCCGGATCCCGGGCCGAGAGCACCACCCGGGCACCGTCCGCGACCAGGCTCTGCGCGGTCGCGTAACCCAGGCCCCGGGAGGCGCCGGTGAGCACGTACACGCGGTCGGTCAGTCCGAGGTCCATGACTCCGATCTTGCCGCATCCGGCACGGCGTCGCCAGCAGGGGTGGATACCCGTGGGGCGGGGCGCAGCAGGCGTACCCGGCCGGCGACCTGCACCGCGACGGCGCCGCCGACGCGGCCCACCGCCGGCGCCCGGCGCGGACGCGGCGCCCGCAGCCCGTCGTAGCGCAGCCGCGCCTCCCGGACGGCCAACTCCTCGGCGGCCACCGGGGGGAGCGCCTGCTGGTCGCGCAGTGCGCGGGCCAGGTCCCAACCGTCGCGCAGTGATCCGGCGGTGGGTCGTCGGGCGGCCCAGTCGGCGAAGGTTTTCGACCACCCGGCACCGAGGCCGGCGGCGAGCAGTGGCCAGTGCCGGGCCACCTCGCCGGCCCGCTTGCCCAGCAGGGCCGCGCGGGTGGCGGCCAGCGGGCCGGGTGCGAATCCCGTCGGTGGCTCACCCCCGGCGACCAGCGCCGCGACCAGTTCGGCCTGTCGCTCGGCGAGTCCCGCCCGGGGCGCGGGAGCGGCGTCGCCGTCGGGTGCGCCCGTCATGTCACGGCCGGGAGGCCCGCCGCGGCGGCCAGGGCGTCCAGTTCGGCGCGGAGTTCGGCGGCCGGCGGGTAGTGGCCGTCGCGTTCCAGCAGCAGCCCCGGTGGTCGCCGTCGGGCGCAGAGCGCCTCGACCAGCTCCAGCACCGCCGACGGCACCGGGTCGGTGTGGGTGTCGTGGTAGAAGCCGCCGCGTTCCGCTCCGCCGGCCACGTGGACGTACGCGACCCGCTCCAGCGGCAGCCGGTCCAGCAACGCCAGCGGGTCGGCGCCCCGGTTGCGGGCGTTGGCGTGCACGTTGGCGACGTCCAACAGCAGCAGCGCCCCGGTCCGGTCGAGGATCTCGGTGAGGAAGTCCGCCTCGTCCAGCTCGTCGTCGGGCCAGTCGAGCAACGCGGCGATCGGTTCCAACGCGATCGGCACCGGAAGCTCAGCCTGTGCCCGCGCCACGTTGGCGCAGACCGCGTCGACTGCTTCCCGGCTGCGCGGCAGCGGCAGCAGGTGGCCGGCCTCCAGGCCGCCCGCGCGGACGAACGCGATGTGCTCGCTGACCAGCGGGGCGTCCAGGCGGTGCGCCACCGCGGCCAGGTGGGCGACCCGGGCCGGGTCGACCGGCTCGGCGCCGCCGAGGGAGAGCCGCACCCCATGCGGTACGACGGTGACCGCGCGCTCCCGCAGCTGCGCCAGGCCGGGTGGGAGCGGGCCGGACGCGGACACCGCCTCGGCCACCACCTCGACGAAGCGCAGCCCGGGCAGGTCGGCCACGAAGCCGGCGATCTCGGGTCGCCAGCCGATGCCCACCCCGGACGGCCCGGTCATCCGCCGCACCCGCCGCCACCGCCGCAGCCGCCACCTCCACCGCCACCTCCACCGCCGCCGCAGGAGCCGCCGCCACCGGAGCTGTCGCCTCCGCCACCGGACGATCCGTCGGAGCCGCCCGTCCAACCGCCGCTGCTGGAGATGGCCTGGCGCTGGATCTCGGCCTGCTCGGCGAATCCCGGGTCGAGCGCCCAGAGCGAGGCGGTGCCGTACAGGGCCACGCCCATCGCCGCGCCGGCCGCCCCGTAGGTGGCGTAGGCCGGCGCGGAGGCGGGCGCGAGGTGGGTGTGCTGGCGTCGGATGTCGCGCAGCGCGGCCCGTCCGGCCCGGGTGTGCCGGGGTGCCCGGCCCAGCAGCAGCACGGCGACCAGGAGCCCGGCCAGGGTGAGCAGCAGGTAGCCCACCGGACGGCCGTTGCCCAGGCCGAAGAACAGCCGGAGTACGCCGACGCCCAGCAGGGCCAGCCTGATCTTGTTCCAGAGGCTGGCCCGTTCACGCCAGGCCTCGGTCGTCAGCAACCCGCGCTGCTCCAGGCCGGTGCGGAGCTGGTCGAGCGCGGTGCGGACGCGCTCGTCCTGGGGCAGGTCCCGGACCCGCGCGTGCTGGTGGGCGGCCCAGTGGATGGCCTGGTCCAGCGGGGTGAGCCCGGTCGGCGCGGCACCGACGGTGGTCAGCCGGCGGTCCGGTCGTACGGCGATCGCGCCGCTGCCGCGCAGCCCGCCCAACGCGGCGTGCACCGCGAGCTGGGGGCCGCCGTTGAGGTACGCGACCTGCTGCGGCCCGAGCGGGTCGAGGGTGGTGGGCCGGCCCCCCGGGGCGGTCAGCAGGCGGATCCGGTAGTACACCCCGATCGCCACCAGCACGACGGCCGCCACGAGGTAGAACCGGAGGAAGGCCGGGCTGGGGATGCCCCAGGTGTCGCCCGAAGCGGCGTTGACGATCATCGACTGCTCCTGTCGCCGGAGGGGATCGGCGGCCCCATTGTGGAGCAGCCTCGCCACGGCCGGCGGACCGGTGCCCCCGGCGGTCAGCGGCGGCGAACGGCCTCCTCGACGAGGTCGAGCACCGGCCCCAGGTCACCGGCCGGTCGGCCCATCGCCAGGTGCAGCACCAGGCCGTCGTAGGCCAGCTCCAGGAACTGGGCCAGCACGTCGATCGGGACGTCCTCGCGCAGCACCCCGGCGTCACGCTGGCGCGCCAACCGGTCGCGGGTCGCCTCGGCGATCGCGGCGGACCGCTCGGCCCAGCGCTTGGCGAACGCCGGGTCGGTGCGCAGCCGGCGGGAGACCTCCAGCTGGCTGCCCAGCCAGCCGGTGGTGTCCGGCGACATGGCGCGGGCGAGCAGGTCGCGCATCACCTGCACCAGACCGTTGCGGGCCACCGTCTCCACCATGGCGGCGGCATCGTCCTCGGCGACGGCCAGGAAGAGCGAGTCCTTGTCGCGGAAGTGGTGGAAGATGGCGCCGCGGGACAGGCCGGTGGCCTCCTCGAGGCGGCGTACGGTGGCTCCCTCGTAGCCGAGCCGGGCGAAACACGCCCGTGCGGCGGCGAGGATCTCCTGCCGGCGCGCGTCGAGCTGGTCCTGGCTTACTCTGGGCACGCGTCGATCGTCGCAGGTCACCCCGGGGGCATGCAAACCGTACGTACGGCTTGGAATGTCGCCGTCTACCATCGCCCGGTGACCACGCCCCGCCCCGTGCCCACCGCCCCGCTGACCGTGGCCGCCATCCAGGCCACGCCCACGCCGGGAGACGTCGCCGGAAACGCGGTCGCCGCCGCCGACCTGGTTCGCCGAGCCGCCGACCGGGGCGCCCGGGTGGCCGTTCTGCCGGAGCTGTTCCTCTGCGCGTACCACCCGCCGACCCTCGCCGCCGACCCGGCCGGCACGGACGTCACGGCCGGTCCGGGTGGAATGGTCGCGGATCCCCGGCTCGACCCGCTGCGCGCCGCGGCGCGCGAGGCCGGCGTCACCGCGCTGGTCGGTGCCGCCGCCCGATACCCGGACGGCCGCCGGACCATCGCCGCGCTGGTGGTCGACCGGACCGGCGCGGTCCGGGTCGGCTACGACAAGCAGCAGCTGTGGGGCGACGAGCGCGAGCTGTTCAGCGCCGGCGATCGGGGCGCCACGCTGCTCGTCGACGACTGGCGGCTCGGCCTCGGCATCTGCTACGACGGCTGTTTCCCGGAGCACGGCCGGGCCGCAGCCCTCGACGGCGCACACGGTTACCTGTGCCCCAGCGGATACCTGGCCGGCTCCGAGCACCGCCGCGACCTCTACTACGCCGCGCGAGCACTGGACAACACGATGTTCGTGGTCTTCGCCAACGCGGTCGGCGGCGTCGACCCGTGGCGGTTCAACGGCGGCGCGGCGATCTACGACCCGCAGGGACGGGTGCTGGACCGGGGTGCCGACGACGGTACGGCGGTGCTGGTGGCGACGCTTGACCCGACCGAGCTCGCGGCCACCCGGGCGGCCCATTCGATGCTCGCCGACCGGCTCGCGGACCAGGGCGGCCCCCGGTCGTCGATGTCCGGCTGAGCACATCGTCAGGTCGGTACCCGCTGCATCTGTTGGCGGACACATCGGTCCCGTAGGGTGCCCGAGTGCCACTGCTCCTGCTGGACCTGGACAACACCCTGCTGGATCGGGCCGGGCCGTTCCGCCGCTGGGGTGAGCGCTTCCTGGACGGCATCGGCGCGCCCCCCACCGACATCGAATGGCTGATCTCGATCGACGCCGACGGGTTGACCGACCGTTGGGATCTCGCCGACGCCATCCGGGACCGCTACGAGCTGCGCATCCCCTCGATCGACCTGGTGGAGGAGCTGCACGACGGGGTGGTGGCGCAGACCCGGCTCGACCCGCTCACCGCCTGCGCGCTGCGGATCGCCGACGACGCCGGCTGGGTGCCGGTGGTGGTCTGCAACGGCACGGTACGTGTCGACGACGCCAAGATTCGCCGGACCGGCCTGGACCGCTACGTCGCGGACTGGGTGATCTCCGAGGAGTGCGGGGTCAGCAAGCCCAACCCGCGGATCTTCGCGCTCGCCGCCCAGCGGGTCCGGATGCCGCTGCGCGGCGCCTGGGTGGTCGGCGACAGCCCGGAGGCGGACATCGGTGGCGCCGCCGCGGTCGGGTTGCCCAGTGTCTGGCTGCACCGGGGGCGCTCCTGGTCGGACGTCCGGTTCGCGCCCAGCCGCACTGCGGACGGGCTGATCGCCGCGGTAGCCACCATCCTCGCCCGCTGAACGCCCGTCCCGCGCGCCCGTCCCGCGCGCCCGTCCCGCGCGCCCGTCCCGCGCGCCCGTCCCGCGCGCCCGTCCCGCGCGCCCGTCCCGCGCGCCCGCCCCAAGATTCGCGCAACATCCCCGATGTTGCTGCCTCGGGACGCGCGGAGGCGGCAACATCCCCGATGTTGCTGCCTCGGATCCTGGTCGGGCGGCGCGGGCGGTGCCCGGGAGTAATTCGATTGACCCGCCGACGGGCTGCGGCGAGCATTGTCGGCGCATGGTGCATCCCGGGCTTGTGCCCGGTCGAGGGAGAAGGAGGTCGGCCATGGCCGTCGTCGCCTTTCGCTGTCAGCTGCCTTCTTCAGCCTCGACCAAGGGAACCTCACCACAGTGCGCGATCACGACCTTCCGGCGCTCGAGCGCCGGAGCCGCGGCAAGAGCCGCTTCGACGACGACGAACCACAGTTTCTGAAGCGCGGGCGGCCCACCGAGCCGCCCGCGGACCCGGACAGCGACCCTGACCCGGACACCGGCGAGCGCTGGTCGTCCTGGGATGACGCCGTCCACGGACCCCAGCCGCACCCGGGCTGGTTGATCACCGAGCTGGCCGCCAAGGACACCGAGTTGGGTGTGCTGAAGACCGGCAAGGAGGCGGACGTCCACCTGGTCCGCCGGGCCGTACCCGACACCGACAGGTCCTGCCTGTTGGCGGTCAAGCGCTACCGCGAGCCTGAGCACCGCCTGTTCCACCGGGACGCCGGCTATCTGGAGGGCCGCCGGGTGCGCCGCTCCCGGGAGAACCGGGCCATGGCCAGCCGGACGGCGTTCGGCCGGCAGATGATCGCCGGGCAGTGGGCCGCCGCCGAGTTCGCCGCCCTGGCCCGGCTCTGGGACATCAGCGCCGGGAACGACCGGATCGCCGTGCCGTACCCGGTGCAGCTGCGGGGCACCGAGCTGATGCTGGAGTTCGTCGGTGACGCCGAGTCGGGGGAGGCGGCGCCCCGGCTGGCACAACTGCGACCCGATCCGGCCGAGCTGCGCGACCTGTGGGCTCAGTTGGTGGAGGCGCTGCGGGTGCTGGCCCGCGCCGGCTACGCGCACGGCGACCTGTCGCCGTACAACCTGCTCGTGCACCGGGGCCGTCTGGTGGTGATCGACCTGCCGCAGGTGGTCGACGTGGTGGCGAACCCGCAGGGGCCGGAGTTCCTGGCCCGGGACGTGCGGGTGGTCAGCACCTGGTTCGCGGCCCGTGGTCTGCCCGCCGAGCAGGTCGACCCCGGCACGTTGACAGGTGAGCTGCTGCGCGAGGCGGGCCTGCGCTGATCGGAGCGGGTCGGGCGGCACGGCCGCCCGACCCGCCGGGGTTACTGGAGGTAGCGCTCCACCTCCGGCTTGGGTCGTTCGCCCTGTGCGTCCGGGTCGCCGTGGGTGTCCCGGGCGGCCCGCCTGCGGCGCAGGAGGTCCCAACACTGGTCGAGGGACTCCTCCAGGGCGCGCAACCGCTCACTGGTCTCGCCCTCGGTGCCCGACTCGTGGGCCTGGGCGTCCGCCCGCAGCTTGTGTTCCTCGTCGACCAGCTCGGTGATCCGGTTCAGGATGGTCTTGTCGTCCATGCTCCTGAGCCTGGCACAGCGTCTTCGCGAGCGCCTGGATTCGTACCTCTGCGGGCACCCTGGGAGACCGACGGCAGGCCGCAACACACCACCCAGCGACGCGTCAATGTGCTGTTCTTCACGCTCAACGCGGGCCGGCTCACCCGGTGCTCGCCCCGCAGTGTGCCACCTGCGGGATCCTCCGGTCGTCCCGAGCGGTTCCGGATCACGGGCGCACATCGCTCGACCGACGCGAGGAATCTTCCCGATGGCTGCGCTGGTGAAGCAGATTCGTGAATGCGATGCTCTGCCCTGATGGTCACGCGCCATCGCCGAGGCAGCACGGAGCGCAACCCGCAGTGCGATGCCACCGGAGAGGATCCGTGTAGGTGAACGATGACTGAGCCGACCATCTCGGCACGCCGCGGCCCGCATGTGGCCGTCCTCCGGCGCGCGCTGCCCGCGTTGCTCCGGGATCCACTGGGCGCGATGGTCGGGCTGGCCGACGCGTCGCCCGGGCAGGTCGTCAAGCTCAACCTGGGCACCATCCGGCCGTACCTGGTCGTCGAGCCCGCACACGTCCAGCACGTGCTGCGCGACAACGCCGCCAACTACACGCGGGCCGGCGACAGCATGTTGTGGAAGTCGGTCAAGAAGATCGGCGGTGACGGCATCCTCGCCGAAGGCCCGCAGTGGGAGGCGAGTCGCCGACGGCTCCAGCCGCACTTCACCGCGAAGCGGATCGACGCGGTGGTGGACGGTCTGAGCCAGGCAATCAGCGATGCGGTCGACGAGCTGGGCGTCCCGGCGCGCAACGGCGAACCGGTCGACGCGGCCAGCGAGATCTCGAGGATCATCTGCCAGGCCGTCAGCCGGGTCTTCTTCGGCGACAAGCTCCCCGTCGCCGACGGTATGCGGATCGTCGCGGAACAGGACACCGCGGCGACCGCACTGCGCCTCCGGCTGCTCATCCCGTTCCTGCCGGACGCCGTGCCGATGCCCGGCGACCGCGCACTGCGGCGGGCGGTCCAGAACATCGACACCATTCTGCTGCCGTTGGTCCGTGCCGAGCGAGCACACGACGACGGAAGCGACGACTTCGTCGCGTCGCTGGCCCGGGGCCGTGACGCGCACGGCCACAAGCTCGACGAGCAGCGGGTACGCGACGACCTGGTGTCGATCTTCGTCACCACCACCGAGACCACGTACACGGTGCTCACCTGGCTCTTCCCGCTGCTGGAGCAACAGCCCGACGTCGCCGCGCGGCTCTACGCGGAGCTTGATCGTGTGGTCGGCCCGGGCGACGTGATCAGCCACGAACAGCTTGGCGAGCTGCGCTACACCCGGATGGTGCTCGACGAACTCGTCCGCGCCTATCCGTCCGCCTGGTTGGTGCCGCGCACCGCGATCGCCGACGACGTCGTCGGCAGCACCCGGGTCAGGGCTGGTGACACGGTCATCCTGAGTCCGTACGTGACCCAGCGACTGGCCCGCCTCTGGGACCGGCCGACGGTCTTCGACCCGGAGCGCTTCGCCCCCGACGCTCCCCGGCGCGCCCACCGGTACGCCTACTACCCGTTCGGGGGCGGCGCCCACCAGTGCATCGGCCAGTACTTCTTCCAGGTCGAGGCACCACTGATCGTGGCGACGCTGCTCAGCCGCTTCCGCTACCGGCTCTGCACGCCCGGGATGCCATCGCCGCGGCTCGCCGCGACGCTCCGACCAGGGAAACGGGTGCCGCTGCTGCTCACCCCCCATCGGCAACCGGCCCTGGCCTAGCGGGTGGCACAACCACGCATGGTTGAGGACGCACTTCAGCAGGCGGCCGAGCACGGCCGCGTCTGTGCCCTGGCCGCTCAGGGCCAACGGGACCTGCAACGGTGCCTGGCCGCCCATCCGGACCTCTTCGCCGAGGGGCCCTTCGATGGCGCTCTGACCAGCAGCATCGCGTTGGCCATCGCGTTCAGCGCGCCCTGGTGCGAGGCAGCCGAGCTGCGTCTGACCAACCGGGCGGTCCTCTGGGGGTTCGCGCTGGACTGGCAGGTGGACCGGCTGGCCGCCTCCGCCGTCGAGCTTGACCACCTGGTACGCCGGCAGCTCCTCGTCGCGGACGGTGCGTCCGCGACGACGGACGACCCGCTGGGTCACCTCCTCGCCGATCTTCTCGCCGACCTGGCCGCCGAGCCGGCCTTCGCCGAACTGGGCGGGGCGTGGCGGGCGGCGGCCCGGCGGACCCTGCACGCGATGCGGCAGGAGTGGCTGTGGAAGACGACGATGAGGAACGACCTCCAGCCGCGGCCCACCCTCACCGAGTACCTGCACAACGCGGACAACCTGGCCTGCACCGTCGTGAACGTCGTGCACTGGATTCGCACCGGCGGGGCCGACACGGAGGCGGGGCTCGACCGGCTGGTCCTCGCCAGTGACGCGGTGCAACGCGCTCTTCGGCTGGTCAACGACCTGAGCACCTACGAGCGGGACCTCCGCTGGGGCGACCTGAACGCGATCATGCTGGTGGAGGACCGGGCAGTGGTGGAGCAGGAGTTGGCGCGGCTGGTCACGGAGGCGACCGACCTGCTCGGCGAGTTGCGGGCCGACTGCCCGAGGGAGGCGGCATACCTGACCCGACAGCTTGGCTACACCACCGGCTTCTACCGGAGCACCGACTTCTGGGGTGTGTCGTGAGCACCGAGGCACTGGCCCGGGACGCCGGCGCGGCGGAGGATGCCGGGTCGACGCGCGCCGTCGAGGAGCTGATTGCCGAGCTGGGCCGGCACCCGTCCGGGCGGACATCCGCGTCGCCGTACGAGACTGGCCGTCTGGTCTCCCTGGCTCCCTGGCTGCCCCGACACGCCGACCGGATCCAGTACCTGCTCACCGGGCAGCGTCCGGACGGAGGTTGGGGCGGGCCGGACGGGTATGCGCTGGTGCCCACCCTGAGCGCCGTGGAGGGGCTGCTCGCGGCGTCGCTGCACGACGAGCCGGTGGGCTGGTCCCCGGCGGCGGTGCACGACGCGATCGACCGGGCGCTACGCCTGGTGTTCGATCGGGTGGCCGGCCCCTCGACCTGTCCCGTGCCGGACCTGCCGGCTGCGGACCTGATCGTCCCGGCACTTGTCGACTGGATCGCCGGCCACCTCGAAGATCCGCCGACGTGGTTGGCCCACTGGCGAGGCGTCGGCCCGCCGCCGATGCCCGCGGGCATGGATCGGCAGCGGCTCGACCGGGTACGCCTGCTGGTCGGCTCCGGTCGGCCGATTCCGCCCAAGCTGCTGCACGCGCTGGAGATCCTTGGGCCGGCCGCCCGGCGTGCGACAGGTGTCACCGCCACCGCCGCCGGCCCGGTCGGAGCCTCGCCGGCCGCCACCGCCGCGTGGGTCGGTAACCCCGACGGTACTCAATCCGCCGCGCTGGACTACCTGATCCGGGCGCTCGGCGAGCACGGCGGAGCGGTCCCGTGTGCCACGCCGATCACCGTGTTCGAACGGTCGTGGGTGCTGAGCACCCTGGCACGGGCCGGTGTGCTGACGAGGGTGCCGCCGGAACTGCCGGCCGGGCTGCGCGACGCCCTCGGGCCGGACGGTGCGGCAACCGGGCCGGGGCTGCCCACCGACGCCGACACGACGGCGGTGACGCTCTACACGCTGGCCCTCCTGGGTCACCCGACCGATCCGACGTGCCTGCGGCGGTTCGACACGGGGGAGCACTTCGGCACCTGGCAGGGCGAGGACGGCGCGTCGGTGACCACGAACGCGCATGTGGTGGAGGCGTTCGGGCGATGCCTCGGCGGCGACGACCCGGTCGCGGCACCGGTGCTGCGCCGGCTCACCGGCTGGCTGATCGACCACCAACACGCCGACGGTCGATGGACTGATCGTTGGCACGCCTCGCCCTACTACGCCACCTACTGCGTGGTGCTCGCACTGCTGGAGTACGGCGGTCCGTCGGCCGACGCGGCGCTGCGGCGGGCCGTCTCGTGGGTGCTCGAGAATCAGCGGGCCGACGGTTCGTGGGGACGATGGCAGGGCACGGCGGAGGAGACCGCCTACGGCCTGCTGGTGCTGCTGGCAGTGCCGCCGTCAGCCAGGATCCGTGCCGCGACGGTCGCCGCTGCTCACTATCTGTCCACAATGCAGGATGCGGCCCAGGAGAGTCCACTGTGGCATGACAAGGACCTCTACCATCCGTTACTGATCGTACGAGCGGCAGTGGTGGCTGCCCGGGCGGCGGCTGCGTCCCGGGTGAACGGTTCCGCCCATATCCCAGCAAGCCGCTGGACTGCACCGCTTGAGTGAAATTCCGGACACTGCTAGCGTGCGCCGGGCCGGGGGCTGGGCTCATTCAGCCAATCGAAACGGTCGAGGGACGGGTGGGATGGCTTCCCGCAGTGCAAGTTTGCGCACCAAAATTGTGGCCCTGCTGGTCTCACTCGCCGCGCTCTGGGCGTTCGCGGCGTGGGTGACCCTGCGCGACGGGTTCAACGTGCTCGGTGTGCAGACGCTCGACGCGCAGGTTGCCCAACCCAGTGAATCGCTGGTCACCGAGCTCCAGCAGGAGCGCCGGTTGTCGGTGGCCTACCTTGGACGTCGCGACCCGGGCTTGGCGCAGCAGCTGCAGGCCCAGCACGAGCGCAGCGAGGAGAAGTCCGCCGCCTTCGCCGAGGCGTCCCGCAACTGGCGCGCCCGATTCGCGTCGAGCGACGAATTGATCACGCGGATCGACGGGGTCATCACCGGGCTGGATGGGCTCGGCCAGATGCGGGAGGCAGTCGTCGCCGGCACGGTGGACCGGGCTGGAGCGGCGGCGGCGTACACCGGGGTCCTCGACGGGCTGTTCCGGGTGTACGGAGCCATGGGTCAGCTCGACGACGAGCAGATCGCCAAGGACACCGTCACCCTCACCCAGCTGTTCCGCGTGCGCGAACTGATGTCGCAGGAGGACGCCCTCTTCGCCGGCGTCGCGGCGGCGGGTCGCATCAGCGACAAGGAGGCAGCCCAGTTCGCGCACCTGGTGGGCGCGCAACGGTTCCTCGTCTCCGAGGCACTGCCCGAACTGCCCGACGCCGACCGTCAGCGGTACGTCCAGATGACCGAGGGGCCGGCCTTCGCCACGCTCCGGGCGCTTGAGGACCGCCTGGTCGCCAGTGCTCGACCGAACGCGCCGCTGCCGGTCGGCGCCGCTGACTGGCAGGCAGCCCTCGCTCCCGCCCTGAAGGAGCAGGAGGCTGCCACGCTGGCCGGCGGGGACGCGCTGGTTCAGCGGGCCACCCCGGTCGCGATCTGGGTCGTCATCCGGCTGGTGCTCGCCGCCGGCCTCGGTCTGCTCGCCGTCATCGCCTCCATCGTCGTCTCGATCACCACGGCCCGGGCCCTGCTGCGTCAGCTGGAACGACTGCGTCAGGCCGCCTGGCAGCTCGCCGACGAGCGGCTGCCCCGGGTGGTGGAGCGCCTCGGCCACGGCGAGGAGGTTGACGTGGCCACCGAGGCGCCTCCCCTCGACTTCGGCGACGACGAGGTCGGCCAGGTCGGCAAGGCGTTCAACGCGGTGCAGGAGACCGCCCTGCGGACCGCTGTCGAGCAGGCCGAGCTGCGGCGTAGCGTCCGCGACGTCTTCCTCAGCCTGGCCCGGCGTACCCAGGCGTTGGTGCACCGCCAGCTCACCCTGCTGGACGCGATGGAGCGGCGCGAGCACGACGCGGAGGAGTTGGAGGATCTGTTCCGGGTCGACCACCTGGCCACCCGGATGCGGCGTAACGCGGAGAACCTGATCGTCCTCTCCGGCTCGACCCCGGGCCGGGCCTGGCGGCGCAACGTGCCGATGGTCGACGTGGTGCGCGGCGCGGTCGCCGAGGTGGAGGACTACACGCGGGTCAACGTGCTGCCGCTCGGGCCGGTCTCGCTCGCCGGCCGTGCGGTCGGCGACGTCATCCACCTGCTCGCCGAGCTGATCGAGAACGGCCTGTCGTTCTCGCCACCACACACCACCGTCGAGGTGCGCGGCCAACTGGTGGCCAACGGTTTCGCCATCGAGATCGAGGACCGGGGCCTCGGCATGAGCGAGGACGACCTGGCCGCCGCGAACGACCGCATCGTCGACCAGTCGGAGCTGAACCTCGCCAACGCCGCGCGGCTCGGGCTCTACGTGGTGAGCCGACTGACCGAGCGGCACGGTGTCCGGGTCCGGCTCAAGGAGTCGCCGTACGGCGGCACCACCGCGGTCGTGCTGATCCCGACGGAGCTGATCACCGAGGGCACCGCGGACCCCGGGAACTCGGGTGGGATGCGGACCGGCGCACCGGCGATCCCACTGCCCGCAGCCCTCTCCGACAGCGTCCGCCCCGCCACCTTCGCGCTGGCCGCGCGGCCGACGGCACCGGGAACGGCCGATTCGGGCGTGCCGCAGGTCACGGCCGAGGCGGCGGCGTCGACGTCGATCGCCACCGGGACGGACCAGGCCGACGGCACCGAGGCGGACGCGGTGTTGCCCACCCGGCAGCGGGCGACGCCGGACACCGAAACGCCGGAGCTGCCCACCCGGGTCCGTCGCGCCCTGGGACAGCCGGCCCTGGACGGGCCGACGCTGCCCACCGGTCTGCCCGCGGTCAACGGCACCCGGCCGACGACCGGCACGGACACCACGGAGTCGAATGTGGACGATGACGACGGGTCCGCACCGGAGCGCGCCGCGGCGGACCGGACGAACACGGGCCTGCCGGTCCGGGTCCGGCAGGCGAGCATCGTGCCGGAGTTGCGCGACGAACCCGCGACGGAGAGCGACCACGACGACGTGGTGCGCCAGCCGGAGCAGGTGCGCAAGATGATGAGTTCCTACCAGACCGGCACCCGGCGCGGTCGGACCGACGCGGCGCGGCTGCTGGGCGGCGCCTCCGACGCCCCGCCAACAGCGGCGCCCGAGCCGGCCGAGGATCCGGAAGTGACCTGACCGGACGCCGTTGATGCGGTTTCCGCGCAGCGTGACGGTCAACCCCAGACGAGTACGGCGACAAGCCGGGCGAGAAGAGGACGACGAAGTGACCCAGAAGACGGCTTCGAGTGCCGACCTGACGTGGTTGCTGGATGATCTGGTGGGCCGGGTGAAGCAGGCCGAGCACGCGGTCGCGCTGTCCAGCGACGGACTGTTGATGGCCTCCTCCCAGGGGCTGAACCGGGACGACGGCGAGCACCTCGCGGCGATGGCGGCCGGCATCCAGAGCCTGGCCCGGGGCGCGGGTAAGCGCTTCGGTGGCGGGCAGGTGCAGCAGACCATCATCGAGATGCAGTCGTCGTTCCTGTTCGTCACCGCGGCCGGCCGCAACGCCTGCCTGGCGGTGCTCGCCACCGAGGACGCCGACGTCGGCCTGATCGCCTACGAGATGGCGATGCTCGTCACCCGCGTCGGCAAGTACGTCGCGTCGCCGTCCCGCACCGAACAGCCGGCCGGCGAGAGGTAGCGGCGATGACGGTCCAGGGGGAGTCCGCAGACCATCAGTGGGTGGATGACCACGCTGGCCCGGTCGTTCGGCCGTACGCGGTGACACGCGGGCGGGCCCGACCGGTCACCGGCACGTTCGACCTGATCTCCCTGGTCACCGCGACCCGAGCCGAGGTGACGCCGGAGGTTGGTCTCGGTCCGGAGCACCTGGCGATCGTCGGGCTGTGCCAACGCATACAGTCCGTCGCCGAGATCGCCGCTCATCTCGACCTGCCGGTGGGCACCATCCGGGTGCTCCTCGGTGACCTGGCGGCTCGCAGCCTCGTGCAGGTCCGCGAGCCGCAGACCACAGCCGGCCTTCCCGACAACAGCATCTTCGAGGCGGTAATCAATGGACTACGGGCACTCTGACCGGCCGGCGGGAGCGACCCCACTGCCCACCGCGATCAAGATCCTGGTCGCGGGCGGCTTCGGCGTGGGCAAGACGACAATGGTTGGCGCGGTCAGCGAGACCCGGCCCTTGCGCACCGAGGAGGTGCTGACGGAGTCGGGGGTCGGCATCGACGACCTGTCCGGGGTGGAGGGCAAGACCACCACCACCGTGGCCATGGACTTCGGCCGGATCACCATCAGCGACGACCTGGTGCTGTACCTGTTCGGCACGCCCGGCCAGGACCGGTTCTGGTTCGTCTGGGACGAGTTGGCGTTGGGCGCCATCGGCGCGGTGGTGCTGGCGGACACTCGCCGCCTCGCCGACTGCTTCCCGTCGATCGACTACTTCGAGGGCCGGGGCACGCCCTTCGTGGTCGCGGTGAACTGCTTCGAGGGTTCCCGCAAGTACCGGCTCGACGAGGTGCAGGCCGCGCTGAACCTGGACCCGGGGGTGCCGGTGCTGCTCTGCGACGCCCGGCAGCGCGAGTCGAGCAAGGAGGTGCTCGTCACGCTGATGGAGCACGCCATGAAGACCCGCGAGGCTCGCCGCCGCGCCGCCAACGGGAACTGACCGGGTTTTTTTCGGGAAGGGTGTCCGGAACGCGGCTGCCCGATCGTCATGCTGGCGATACCCCGAGAGACCAGGGAGCGACCAGATGAAGTACCTGATGTTCGTGTGCAGCGACACCGAGCCGGACACCGACCCCACCGAGTTGCCCGACATCCACAAATGGGTGGCGGAGAAAGACTCTCGTGGTCGCCGCCTGACCGGTAACGTGCTGGCGGCGACCAGCGCGGCCACCACCGTCCGTGTCCGCGACGGTGAGCTGCTCGTCTCCGAGGGGCCGTTCGCGGAGACCGCCGAGGTGATCGTGGGCTTCGACCTGCTCGACTGCGCCGACCTGGACGAGGCGATCGAGGTGGCGCGCAGCCACCCGATGGCCCGCGAAGGACGACTGGAACTGCGTCCGTTCGCGGACCTGAGCGACTGACGACGTTGTCCACCTCGCAGCGCCGGCCGGTGCGTGTCCAGGCACCGGCCGGCGTGGCGACGGCGGAGGCCGTCGCTGCCGCTGGCGTCGAGGCGTACCCCCGGATCGTCGCGACCCTGATCCGGGTGACCGGGGACTGGGCGTTGGCCGAGGACTGCGCTCAGGAGGCGCTGGCCGTGGCCCTGGAACGCTGGCCCGGTGACGGTGTGCCGACCAACCCCGGTGGCTGGCTGATGACCGTGGCCCGTAACCGGGCGCTCGACGTGCTGCGTCGGGCCACCGTGGAACGCCGCAAGCTGCACGACCTGGCGTTGCTCACGCCGTCCGATCCGCAGCCCGAGCCAGACATGGGGCAGGACGTGGTGGACGACCGGCTGCGACTCATCTTCACCTGCTGCCATCCGGCGCTCGCGATGGAGGCCCGGGTGGCGTTGACGCTGCGAACCGTCTGCGGCGTGCCGACCGCTGACATCGCGCGCCTGCTGCTGGTCAGCGAGTCGACGATGACCCGCCGGTTGACCCGGGCGCGCACCCGCATCACCCAGGCCGGCATCCCGTACCGGGTGCCGAGCGGGCCGGCGTTGACCGAGCGGCTACCCGGCGTCCTCGCCGTGCTCTACCTGCTGTTCACCCGGGGCTACGTCGCCGACGGCGAGCCGGCCTTCGCCGACGAGGCGGTCCGACTGGCCCGGCTCCTCGACCGGCTCATGCCGGAGCAGTCCGAGGTGGCCGCGCTGCTGGCGCTGTTCCTGTTCCAGCACTCCCGCCGCGACGCCCGCCGGGATGCCGCGGGCGCCCTGCTCACCCTGGAGCGGCAGGACCGCGACCGGTGGGACCGCGCCGGCATCGCCGAGGGCCTCGCCGCGCTCGATCGGGTACGCCGCGACGGGCCGTACGCGTGGCAGGCCCGGATCGCCGCGTGCCACGCCACCGCCGCCTCGGCCGATGACACCGACTGGCCGGCGATCGCTCGGGCCTACGACGCGCTCGCCGACATCCGCCCCTCGCCGGTGATCGCGCTCAACCGTGCGGTCGCCCGGGGCTACGCGTACGGGCCGGCCGCCGGGTTGGACCTACTCGACGCGGCACACGACGGGGGAGGGTTGGTCGGTAACCCGCTCGCGGTGGCCGTACGGGCCGATCTGGTTGCCCGCCAGGGTGACCGGACACGCGCTGCCATCCTGTTCCGGGAGGCGGCGGCAGCGGTGGGATCGATCGCCGAGCGCCGTGCGCTGCTCGACCGGGCGGCCGAACTCGCCGGCTAGGGCAGTGGCGGTCAGCCGCGCTTGGCCCACACCAGGAATCGGGTCCAGGCCGTCGGGTCGAAGGCGAGCGCCGGACCGGCCGGGTCTTTCGAGTCGCGTACGCCGATGACGCCCGCGAGGTTGTCGGCCACCTCGACGCAGTTCCCGCCGTTGTTGCCACTCCTGGTGCTCTTGCGCCACCGAGCGCCGGTCAGGTCCATGATGCCGCCGCTTCTCTGAGGAGATTGAGGGACTGCGCACGCGACAGGGCTCCATCGCGAATGCGCTCCCACCGTCGATCCAGGCTAGCAAGGTCTGCGGTCTTGTCGATGAGCTGCGCCTGTGCCTGGCTGTCGACGTGCGCGACCCGCCCCCCGTCCGGCATTTCCGCGATGGTGAACGGCCCGCCGAGGCCCGGATACATGCCGACGTCGGCGGGCACGACGAACAGCGACACGTTCGGCAGCGTGGCCTGCGCGGCCAGTTGTTCGCACTGCTCGCGCATCATGGCCCGGTCGCCGTCGAGGGTGCGCCGGAGGATTCCCTCGTCGAGGACCGCGATGATGCGCAGCGGGCGTTCCCGACGCAGGACGGCCTGCCGACTCAGCCGCGCTTCGGCGAGATCGTCGGCCTCGGCAGGCGTCAACGCCTCGCCGACAAGCGTCGCCAGCGCGTACGCCTTCGTTTGGAAGAGGCCGGGTACCCACGCGAGTTCGAACCACCGCAGTGACAGCGCTTCGCGCTCGATCTCGGCCCAGGGCCGGAACCCATCCGCGACCTGCGCGGCCGACCGGGCGGCCCCGATCCGGTCGCCATCGTCCGCCGCTTCCTGTGGTTTTTGCCGCTCACCGACGAGGAGGCCCGCGCGGTCGCGCTGAGGCTGCGCTGAGCACGAAAACCGGTCGGGCTCCTGAGCTGGTCGCACCACTTGTACGCCCTTTGCTCTGCTTCAACGGGCGCAACAGAAAGGGCTGTCAGCGTTGCGCCGAGTGAAGCAGAGCAAAGGGCTCGACGCAGCACTCCGGGGCACCGGGACGATCGGCGTTTCGCCCGCTCGGTCTGCCGGCTCGAGCGCGAGCGTCCGCCGGCAGACGGAGAAGGGCCGCTCCCCGCCAGCGCGGGAAGCGGCCCTTCTCAGGTCTACGCGATCAGTTGGCGATCATGCGGCGCAGCACGTACTGCAGGATGCCGCCGTGCCGGTAGTAGTCCGCCTCACCGGGGGTGTCGATCCGCACCACCGCGTCGAACTCCACGCCGGTGTCGGTGCTGACCCGCACCGTGCGCGGGGTGTCGCCGTCGTTGATGGCGGTCACCCCGGTGATGGTGAACGTCTCGGTGCCGGTGAGACCGAGCGACTCGGCGGTGACGTCCACCGGGAACTGCAACGGCAGCACACCCATGCCGATCAGGTTGGAGCGGTGGATCCGCTCGTACGACTCGGCGATGACCGCCCGCACACCCAGCAGCATCGTGCCCTTGGCAGCCCAGTCCCGCGACGAACCCGAGCCGTACTCCTTGCCGGCCAGCACGACCAGCGGGATGCCGGCCTCCTGGTAGGCCACGGAGGCGTCGTAGATCGAGGTCTGCTCGCCGGTGAGGTGGTTGACGGTGAAGCCACCCTCCACCCCGGGGACCAGTTGGTTGCGCAGCCGGATGTTGGCGAACGTGCCCCGGATCATCACCTCGTGGTTGCCCCGCCGGGAACCGTACGAGTTGAACTCGTGACGCGGCACGCCGTGCTCGGCGAGGTACGTGCCGGCCGGAGAGTCGGCCTTGATCGCGCCGGCGGGCGAGATGTGGTCGGTGGTCACCGAGTCACCCAGCTTCGCCAGCACCCGCGCGCCGGCGATGTCCACGACCGGGCTCGGCTCCTGCTGCATGCCCTCGAAGTACGGGGGCTTGCGCACGTAGGTGGAGTCGCTCTCCCAGGCGAAGGTGTCGCCGGTCGGGGTGGGCAGCGACTGCCACCGCTCGTCGCCGGCGAAGACATCGGCGTACGCGGCACTGAACCCGGTCGCGCCGATCGCCTGGGCGATGACGTCCTGGATCTCGGTGCTGTTCGGCCAGATCTCCCGCAGGTAGACCGGGTTGCCCTCGGTGTCCTCACCGATCGGCTCGTTGGCCAGGTCGATGTCCATGGTGCCGGCGAGCGCGTACGCGACCACCAGCGGCGGGGACGCCAGGTAGTTCATCTTGACGTCCGGGTTGATCCGGCCCTCGAAGTTCCGGTTGCCCGACAGCACCGAGACGACCGACAGGTCGTGCTCGTTGACCGCGGCGGACACCTCTTCGGGCAGCGGTCCCGAGTTGCCGATGCAGGTGGTGCAGCCGTAGCCGACCAGGTTGAAGCCGAGCTTGTCCAGGTACGGGGTGAGGCCGGCCCGCTCGTAGTAGTCCATGACGACCTTCGAGCCCGGCGCCAGGGTGGTCTTCACCCACGGCTTGCGGCTCAGGCCCTTGTCGACGGCGTTCCGGGCCAGCAGCGCGGCACCGATCATCACCTGCGGGTTGGACGTGTTGGTGCAGGAGGTGATCGCGGCGATCACCACGGCGCCGTGGTCCAGCTCGTACTCGACGCCGTCGGCGCCGGTGACCCGTACCGGCTTGCTGGCCCGACCGCCCGCGCCGACCGCCGCGGTCTCCAGGTCACGCGGCTCGTCGGCCGGGTCGCTGAACTCGTTGGCCGGCGGGTCGCTGGCCGGGAAGGACTCGGCGCTGGCCTCGTCGGCCGGGCCGTTGGCGCCGCGCGGCAGCTCCTCGCGGGGAACGCCCGGCTTGAAGTCACGCTCGCCGGCCGAGTCGTCGGAGACGTAGTCGGTAAGCGCCGAGCGGAACAGCGTCTTGGCGCTGCCCAGCGGCACCCGGTCCTGCGGGCGCTTCGGGCCGGCGAGCGACGGCTCGATGGTGGCGAGGTCCAGCTCCAGGCGCTCCGAGTAGTCCGGCTCGTGGTTCGGGTCGTGCCAGAGGCCCTGCTCCTTGGCGTACGCCTCGACGAGAGCGACCTGCGCGGCGTCGCGACCGGTCAGCTCCAGGTAGCGGACCGTCTCCGCGTCGATCGGGAAGATCGCCACGGTGGAGCCGTACTCCGGGGACATGTTGCCGATGGTGGCCCGGTTGGCCAGCGGCACGGCGCTCACGCCGGGGCCGTAGAACTCGACGAACTTGCCGACCACACCGTGCTTGCGCAGCATCTCGGTGATGGTCAGCACCAGGTCGGTGGCGGTGGTGCCGGCCGGCATCTCACCGGAGAGCTTGAAGCCCACCACCCGGGGGATCAGCATGCTGACCGGCTGGCCGAGCATCGCGGCCTCGGCCTCGATGCCGCCGACGCCCCAGCCCAGCACACCCAGGCCGTTGACCATCGTGGTGTGCGAGTCGGTGCCGACCACGGTGTCCGGGTACGCCTGGCCGTTGCGCTCCATGATGGTGCGGGCCAGGTACTCGATGTTGACCTGGTGCACGATGCCGGTGCCCGGCGGGACGACCTTGAACTCGTTGAACGCGGTCTGGCCCCAGCGCAGGAACTGGTAGCGCTCCTTGTTGCGCTCGTACTCCAGCTCGACGTTGCGGGCGAACGCGTCCTCGCGGCCGAACAGGTCGGCGATCACCGAGTGGTCGATGACCAGCTCGGCCGGGGCGAGGGGGTTGACCTTGCTGGCGTCGCCGCCCAGGTCACGCACGGCCTCGCGCATGGTGGCCAGGTCGACCACGCAGGGCACGCCGGTGAAGTCCTGCATGAGCACCCGCGCCGGGGTGAACTGGATCTCGACGCTCGGGGCGGCGCTCGAGTCCCACGCGCCGAGCTGCTCGATGTGGTCGGCGGTGATGTTCGCGCCGTCCTCGGTCCGCAGCAGGTTCTCCAGCAGGATCTTCAGGCTGTACGGCAGTCGTGCGTGGCCGTCCACCTTGTCAATCTTGAAAATCTCGTAGCTCGCGTCTCCGACGCGTAGCTGGGTCTTCGCACCGAAGGTGTCGAGGCTCGCCACGTCGTACTCCTTCACACCAGCGACCGTAAGTAGTCCTGAGCAGTCTGTCGCACCGGTCGGGGTACCGCCGAGGTTAGGTGACACTTACCGCCCGATCACGCTCTTAACAAAACCGTACGTCCGTCTTGCTATTTGCGCAACCCGAGTGTCGGCCTCCAGCCCACCCTCACCCCTAGCCTCCTAGGACGGCCTACGGGGGATGCGGAGGACCACCGAGCCAGCTGGCCGCGGGTAGGGTTCGGGGCCCGGTCGGAGAAGGGGTCAACCGTGTTCGACGTCCAGCACTGGCTCGTGTCGCTGCCACCGATCGCGGTATACCTGCTCGTCGGCGGCGTCATCGGCGTGGAGAGCATGGGCATCCCTCTGCCGGGCGAGATCGTCCTGGTCAGCAGCGCACTGCTCGCCGCCACGGGCGTGGTGGAACCGGAGTGGGTGGCCACCGCCGCGGCCACCGGCGCGATCGTCGGCGACTCCATCGGGTACGCGGTCGGCCGGCGCGGTGGTCGGCCACTGCTGGCCCGACTGGGCCGGCGGTTCCCCCGCCATCTCGGACCCGCCCAACTCGTCCGAGCCGAGCAGAGCTTCGCCCGCTACGGCGTAAGGGCTGTGTTCTTTGGCCGCTTCGTCGCGCTGCTGCGGATCCTGGCCGGCCCGCTCGCTGGGGCACTGCGGGTGCCGTACCGGCGATTCCTGCTGGCCAACGCCGCCGGTGGGCTGGTCTGGGCGTTCGGCACCACCTACCTGTTGTTCAGCGTGGGCCGGGCGGCCGAGCACTGGCTCAAGGACATCTCCTGGGCCGGACTGGTCCTCGCGGTGCTCGCCGGTCTGGCCAGCACCTGGTGGCTACGCCGACGAGCTCACCGCATCGGGGCAACCGAGCCCGCGGTGGACGCCGAGCCCGCGGCGGACGCCGAGCGGGCGGTGGACGCC
This sequence comes from Micromonospora sp. NPDC048839, assembly GCF_040649915.1. Classification (NCBI taxonomy): domain Bacteria; kingdom Bacillati; phylum Actinomycetota; class Actinomycetes; order Micromonosporales; family Micromonosporaceae; genus Micromonospora; species Micromonospora sp. NPDC048839. The sequence goes on along the minus strand of NZ_JBEZGL010000030.1, from coordinate 339 downwards.
GAGCGGGCGGTGGGTGCTGGGCCGGCGGTGGACGCCGAGCGGGCGGTGGACGCCGAGCGGGCGGTGGACGCCGAGCGGGCGGTGGACGCCGAGCGGGCGGTGGACGCCGAGCGGGCGGTGGACGCCGAGCCCGCGGTGGGTGCTGAGCCAGCGCGGTCCGCCGGCCCGCCGGCTGGCTGAGTCGCTGGCGGCCGGGACGGCTCATCGTCTTCGGTAGTTGCTGGTTGAGGACGCGTGGACGCTCACGCCGAAGGGCCGGACCCCGGTGGTGGGGTCCGGCCCTTCGGCATGCGGTGTGGTGTGGTGGTGTGGGGGTCAGCTGGTGGCGTAGCCGCGGGT
>NZ_JBEZGL010000029.1:0-78209 GCF_040649915.1 Micromonospora sp. NPDC048839 | reverse complement strand
GGGGGACTTGAACCCCCACGCGCCGTGCCGTTGACCTGCGCCGATCCTATGGGCCCTGCTCCGGTCGTGTCTAGTCGTGCTCCCTTGTGGCCGCTTGTAGCTCTCGGTTCCCGCCGGTTATCCCGCCGGGATCACCGTTGATCTTGCCCATGCGAAGGGGGCCGGCGCATCGCACCGGCCCCCAGCTATACGGCTACGGTCAGACTGCGACCGTCCCGTGCACGATGTCGGCGGCGTCGACCGGGACTTCCTCCCACATCCAGTGACCGCCCATGACAACGTACCGCCCCTGCTCGTCGGGCTCGATCCGCAGCTCCGGCTCATCCAGGGCCTGGCGGTCGACCACGATCACGTCGCCCTCCCAGCGCATCTCGGGGACGTCCGCGTCGAGCGCCTGGCTCAGCCTCGGCTCCGTCATCCCGTGAGCCTTGTAGGCGGCCCGCCAGTGCCGGCGGGCTGCCTCCTGATCGGTCACCACCGCGGCGGCGACGTCGCGCGTGCAGGACCACACCGCCCAGCCGTTCCAGCGCTCCACCAGCAGGCCGGCATACGCCGACTCGAAGCGGCGGCCGCCGTCGTGCGGGTACTCCAGCCACTCCCCCGCGAAGTACCCGGACTCACCGGGTCGCAGGGTCGGGTCGAGGTCGAGGGGCACGCCCGCCTCAGGGGGCGGTCGGTCAAGAGTCATTTCCACGTGAACTCCTTCGGTCAGTCGAACAGGGTGGGGGCCGGCGGTTCGCGCCGCTCGGCCAGCTCAAGCACTTCGTGGCCGGTCTGCTCTTCCCACCAGGCGGCGAACATGCGCCGGTGGCACCAGTTGTCCGGTGCCGGCACGGACAGGTCGCAGAAGCAGAGCAGGACGAGCCGGTCGTGGCCTGCGTTGTCCGCGATCTCCGCGAACTGCTCGGCGATCAGGTCGACGCCGATGCCTTCCAGCCGCTCCAGGTAGAGGTGCCGGTACGGGCCCTCGGCCATCTTGAGCATCCCGTAGGTCGGCGCGAGGAACCGCGCGAACCCAGCCAGGTCGTACGGCAACGGGAACCGGGGCTTGCCGACGGTCGTGCGGACCGGCGCGCCCTGCTCGGGCTGGAACCGCTGGTAGCGGCTCGTGAACAGCTGCAACTCATCCTCCATCTTGGGGTGCTGCGTCTTGCACGTAGAGAACTCCGATCTTCGGGATCAGCTCCTCCAGGTGGGCGCCCAGCGCGTCCAGCGCGGAGGCGACGACGGCCGGCGGGCCCCAGATCCTCAGCAGCTCCAGCTCCTGGATCCGGTCGCCCTCGGCGACGTCGACCAGCTCGGCGTCAGGCAGCGGCGGCAGCGGCAGGACGGCTTTCGCCTCCACCATCACCACGTGGACACCGCCGCCGAACGCGAATACCGTCATGCCGCCGCTCCCATCGCCAGCCGCTTCTGCCGGCACTTCGGACCGAGCCGCTCGGCGCGGGCCCGTGGGGTGCGCAGCGGTCGCCCGCAGTCCTCGCACTCCACCAGCTCCTCGTCCGGGCTGGCCGCCACCTGGTCAGGCATCGGCTACCTCCTCCCTCGCAGCCGGGCGGCGATCGCCCGGCACCATCTGCGGTCGATCCCGAGCCGCTGCGCCACGTCGTCCGGCGGGTAGCCGTCGACCAGGTAGCGGGTGGCCAGGGTCGCCACGGCGTCGTCGACCGGCGCGTTGTCCGCCGCCGGCCGGGCAGCCGTCGAGCGCCCCCGGCGCGGCGGCAGCTCGGCTCCCGTCTCACGCCGAGTGGCGCGGGCCCGGGCCAGAGCCCGGTCCCGCGCCGTCTTCGGCTCCGCGTCGGTCACCGGGCCCGCCGCCTTCGGTGCCGCAGCCGCCGCCGGTACTCGACGCGCATCACCCGCAGCCGCTTCCGCCGGTAGTCCGCCAGGCGGACCAGCATCGGGAGCACCCGGCGGATGGCTGCGCCGATCTGGCGGAACACCTCGTGCAGCACCTTGCCGACGGCCTCGAACTGCCGTCGCAGCGCCTCCATCGCGGCCCGGATCTGGGCGACCTGCTCGGCGCTGAACTGCGGCACCTGGACGGCGGGCGCGATCACGCTGCCGCCCTCGCCTCGGTCCGGACGCCGACCGCCGCCGGCTGTTCGGCCAGCCACTGCCGCCCGACGCGCGCCAGTCGCTCGACCAGCTCGTTGCGCACCTTCTGCGCGCCCTCGGCGTGCTGCTCAAGGTGGGCGAGCACCGCGCGGGTGTCGCGGTCGGTCTTGGCCTTCTCCCTCGCCGGCGCGAGCAGGAACCGCTCGTTGGCGTCGACCTCCATGTCAGCGACGTCGCACGCGAACTTGATGCCTTGCAGCTCGGCCGCCTTGTGGATCGCGTCGACCACGGCCTCGGCCAGGTCGCGCCGGTCGCGCTCGCGCAGCTCCAGGCCGAGGTCGTCGGCTGCGCTGGTCAGCGCGGCGGCCGCCATCTGACGGACCGCGAGGTAGCCGGGCAGGGCCGCCTTGACCTGGCGGGCCTCAGCTTCGACCTGCTCGTTCCAGGTCATGCGGCCTCACCTCGGCCGTATCCACCGCCGCAATCGAGCATTGCGGCCGTATAGTCTGCGGGCACAGTGGCCCCCTCTCCGTTCGGTTCCTCTGGCAGCTGAGCTGCCCTGACTTCTGCGACGAGCGCCGGACCGGCATGGTCATCGAACACCGCGTCGAGGGCGACCCGGAAGGTCGCTGGCCCGAGCGGGACCGCGTTCAACATCCGCGCCTGCCTGTAGAGCTCGGCCTGCGCTCCTCGCATCGCCTACTGGAGGCCGATCGGCCCGTACGGCAGCGGCCAGGCCCACAGGACCGTGACCACCCCGCGCGCACAGATCGCCTCCAACAGCCGCTTGTTGTACATAAACATTGTATATCAATCCGGACTAACAGTCAAACTGTGACCGTACAGGCGGTGGACGCAGAGAAGCGCCCTCACAGGTTCAGCGCCCGGCGCTGGTCGTCGTCGAGCTGGGCGCGGGCCTTCTCGACAAACGGCCCGCCGTCACACGCCAGGCACACCACCACTGGGTCGCGGTCACCGCGCCGTACGCGGACGCGGGCCCGCCGGCACACCCCGCAGGGTGGCAGGTCGATCGGCCCGAGGACCGGCATCAGCGCGCTCCACGCGAACAGGCGTCCACGCCCGGAGCATACGCACTCCCATTGCGCCGGGACAGGGATCGCCCGGACACAGACGGACGCCCCGCGCGAGGATGCGCGGGGCGTCCGCCAGCCGGCTACCTCAGCTCGCCACGTCAACGAGGTCGGCAACCTCGGCCGGGATCGTCACCACGGCCGCCGGGTCCAGCTCCACAGTCACCGATGCCGCGATCGCCTGCGCCTTGCGCAGCTTCGCCGACACCTTCCCCGCCGCAGTCCGCAGGTGGTCGACGCGCTGCCGGTACGCCGCCACGCCGCCGTCGGCGCCGGCGAGCAGCTTCGCCAGCTCCACTTCGTCCAGCTGCGCCAGCTCGGCCAGGATCTCGCCGGCCGCCGCCAGACGGTCAATCTTGCTGACGACCTTCCTCCGCCTCTCGACGACCTTCTCCTGCTCCTCCTCGCTGTGCTCGGCCTCGTCGAGCTGGAAGAACCCGCCCTGCTCCTCGGCCGCCTTGCACGCCTTGGCGAACGCCTCCGCGTCCCGCGCGGAGGAGAACTCGCCGCGCGCCCACTTCACCAGGAACCGCCGCTGCTGGTCGGCGGACAGCCGGCACACGTACCAGGCGACACCCACCTGCAGCTGCCCCTTGGCCACGAGCTGCTTCGCGTCGTCGATGAGCCCGAGCAGGTCAATTCGCCACCCGACGTACGGCACGCTCTTACCGAACAGCTCGCCGATCGCGGCGGTCTCCCAGCCGGCGTCCGCGAGGCGCGCGTAGGCCGCGGCCTCCTCCATCGGCGTCATGTCCTGCCGGTTGACGTTCTCGGCGACCTGCGCGATGAACGCCGCCTCGTCGGTCATCTCCCAGACCATCGCGGCCAGGTCCTCGATGCCGCCCTGCTGGGCGGCCCGCCAGCGCCTCTCGCCGACGACCAGACGGTAGTGGCCCGCCTTCGCCGTCTTGCGCACGGCGACCGGCTGGAGCTGGCCGAGCTTCTTCATCGACGCTGCCAGCTCGGCCAGCTCGTCCTCGGTGAACTGCTTGCGGGGCTGGTCCGGGTCCGCCTCGATCTTGGCGACCGGGATCATCCGCAGGACCGGCTTCTTGGCCGTCGCTACCGCTGCCATCGTCTTCCTCCACAGTGAACGCTGTACGCATTTCGTACACATTCATTGTAGTCAAAAGACGATCTTGCCGTCAATGTTTTATGTACGGCTTGGCCAGCGGATCACGCCGCGCCCGCCTGCGGCAAGTTCGCCAGGAACGTCGCGATCAGGGGAATCACCGCCACCCCGTGCGCGACATGGGCGCGACCCAGGCGCTCGGCCAACGGCGGCGGCCTCAAGAGTCCCGCCACCCGCTCCACCTGCTCGTCGGTCATCTCGACGTCATCCACCCGCCCCGAGTCCACCTCGGCAGCAATCCGCTGCGCCAGTTGCAAGACCTCGATCGCTCGCTTACGCAACGCTACGCTCCCCCGTCCTCTCGATGCGCCGGCCATGCCACTGTGATCCCACAGCCAGAAGGCGACTTAAGCGCCACTTAAGAAAGGTTCAATGTTCGAAGATCGTAAAGGAGACACCACGCGCTGCGACACCCCGAAGCGTTCCCTGGGACAACTATCTTTTAGCCGCAGGAACGATGCGAGAGGCCGTGGCTTGTGCTAACGCCACGGCCTGGGGGTGCTCTACAGATATGTACTCGCGGGTAACGAGAACCATTGCCACTCGGGTCCGGCGTGAAACGTCAGACCCTTGCGGCGGCTACTTCCAGACGAACTCCAGCCGGTCCGTGTCGAGGTGCACGACTCCGGCCCGACTCGCCGGCTTCACGATGATCCGGTCCAGGACCAGCGCCAGCATCTCCCGCCGCCGCTCCAGCGGGGCGTCCACCCACCACTCGGCCAGCGCCTCCGGCGTCGTCGCCGGCAGCGCCTGCAACCGCACCGCCTGGGCCAGCTTCTCTTTCAGGTCGCGCCGCTCGTTGCTCGCCTGCCCCTCGATCGCCTTGAGCGTGACCAGGCTGATCTCGCGCTTGGCGTACGCCTGACCCGCCTCTTCCAGCCGCTCGTCGATGGCCTCCAGCACTCCGGCGATGTGCTCGGAACCGTCGGCCGCGGAACCCACGGCGGCCTCCAGCCGGGCGCGCACCTTCGGCGACGCCAGTCGCGCGAGCGCTCGGGTGGCGACCTCCTCCTCCAGGCTGTCGGCCGCGATGCGGATGCGACCGCACCCGTAGCTCGGGCTGCCCGACCGGCACACGTAGCCGCGCTTGCCGCTGTTGCTGGGCTGCGTGTACAGCGGCTTCCCGTCGATGTGCGTCTCCGGCCCGTTCTCGTCGGGTAGCGGGTAGCCGCAGATCAGGAAACCGCCCGACAGCAGGTACTTCCGCACGTTCGTCGAGTACGGCTGCTTGCGCGACGGGTCGTCGAGCAGGGCGAGCAGCTTGCTGTGCGTCGCCTCGTCGATGATCGCCGGCCACTGCGCCTTGCCGACAACCTCGCCGCGGTACGTCTTGAGGCCCGCTAGTCGCGGATTCCGCAGCAGCCGCGAAAGCGACTGCTGGGTCCACGGGCGCCCGGCGGACGTCGTGACGCCCCGCGCACGCAGGTCAGCGACCGTGGAGCGCATACTCTCCCCGCCGAGGACCCGCTGGACCACCTCGCGGATCACCGTGGCCTCTGCCTCGATGACCTCGCGTCCTGTCTCGTCGTACCCGTAGCAACGCACTCCCGACCCCCGGGCTCCTTCGTGTGTCGCCTCCCGCGACGCTGGGCACCGCGTCGGTGGCGCATTTGGCAGATCCGGTCGCTCACCCGACCTGCGGCAACACCACGACAGAAGGCCAGCCCGAATCGGGCCGGCCTATAAGTTAGCAGTGCCCCATCGCACCGTGCCACCTACCGGTACATATGAGTTCCCGAAACGTTACGCCGCGTCAATGTGATACGGGCTCATACCCTCCAGCGACCCGGCTGCCGGAGACACAAAAAACCCGGGATCCGCAGCAGCAGGTCCCGGGCTCTTTGCGCGCTTTCGTTCGGGTACGTCTCCGGTCAGGCGGTGCTGTCCCCCGACGGCTTCCCTGACCGTTTCTGTAACCAGCCTGGCAACGCGCGTCCAGGCCGGTCACATTCAACCATTGCGGCCGGACAGTGTGCCACTACAACGACACCCACCGATCGCCCTCCCGGTACTGGATCTCGATGCAGCCGTAGTTCGGCTCGCCGAAGTCGTGCAGCGGCCCGAAGTCCGCGCCGCTGCCGGCCTCGTCCTGTGTCCAGATCCGACCCTCGTAGACCACGCCCCGCTCGTCCGGGTCGACGTCCTTCCCGTCCGCGACCGCGCTCACGTCGATGTCGCCCGCGTCGAGCACGCGCCAGCGGCGGCCCTCGGTCCGGGCCAGCTCCAGCATCTCCTCGGTTGCCTGCCTCGGCCCGGCGGTCCCAACCTCCGACTCCGACGTGCCGTGCAGCTCGTGGTCCCGGTCCCGGGTAATCACCCAGGCGTACGGGTGGTCGGGAAACTCCGCCGCCCGCGCGGCCTGGATCATCGCCATCGAGATCATCTGCGTCTCCTCCTTCACGCGGCCCCGGCGCCGACCGGCACCCGGGTGTCCTGCTGGGCGGTTTCGCCGGCGACGTCGCCGCCGGCCTTCTGCTCGGCCAAGAGCTCCGCCTTGGCCTCCTTGATCCGGTTCCGGCCCCACCGCTCGCTGCGACCGAACCGCGTGCCGAGGGCCAGCCCGGTGAGCGGCTCACCGGCGGCCGCGGATTCCCGCCACGCCGTCCGGGCGGCAGCCCACAGCTCCTCCGTCGCCTCGTCGGTCGGCGTCGGCACCGGCTCCGGGTCCGGCGGCGGCAGCAGCAGGGGCTCCTGTGCCGGCCACGGGCGGGCCGGCACTACCGGGTCGAGGCGCGGCAGCGGCACCCTCGGCGGCACCACCACCAGCGGCACCGGGTCCGGGTCCGGGTCCGGCAGCGGCAGCGGCAGCGGCAGCGGCGGCACCGGCTCCAGGTCCGGCAGCGGCACCGGCTCGGGCTCGGGCGGCACCGGCACCGGCAGCGGCACAGGCGCGGCGGCGGCCAGCGCGGCAACACGCTCGGCGGCCATCGCCTCTCGCCGCATCTGCGACAGCACCACCAGGCCGATCGACGACACGAGCACCAGGCCGTCCACCGACAGCGGCAGGGTGCTGGCCGTCAGGTTGTCCTCGCCGTAGTCCAGCGCCAGGCCCCGCATGTGCCGGTAGCTGGCCAGCGCGGCGACAGCGGCAACGACCACCGTCCCGACGACCTGCACGCCCCGCAGCACCGGGTGTCGCGGTGCCGGCACCCGGGTCATCACCTCGGAGCACAGCAGCAGCGCCAGCGGCGCCCACCCGGCAACGGCACGCGCCCCGGCATCGGCACCGGCGTGCGCGACGTTCGCCGCGAGGCTTGCGCCGATGCCGGCAGCGAATGCGCCCCACGCCGACAGCCATGCGCCCACGCTCGGGCGCTCCGGCACGTCGACCTTCTCCACGTGAACCACTGCCGGCCTACCCGGCAGCCGCGGCGGCAGTACCGCCGCCTGGCGGCAGTGCCGCCCGGTCCGGCAGTGCCGGCACGACCGGCACCGTCTTGCTCTCCATCGGTTTCCCTCCAATAGGGCAGTCAGGTTGCGGAAACGGCGGGCGCGCTCAAGGCGCGCCCGCCGGCTACGTCAGCGGTACCGCTTGATCTCGATCGTGAACTGGCGGCCGTCGCTCAGCCGGACCGAGACGCCGTTGTCGGTCGTCATGAAGCCGGCGTCGGCCAGCGTCAGCACCTCGACGACCTCGGTCGCCGCGCCGTCGTCGTCGGTCAGCGGCTCCGCGCCGGCCTCCTCGGCGACGTCCTTCAGGTCGAACTCCTCGATGGCGGCTCGCAGGGCGCGCTCCAGGATCTCCTCGTGGGTCAGCATCTCGCTCACTCCTCGCATAGTTGGAGGCGGTGTGTACATAGATATTGTATGTAGGCACCACGTCCGCCGTACAGGCTTTATGTATGGCGCGGGCCGTGTAACAGGTCACACGGGAGCCGGCGATCCCCCATCCACGGAGGCCGCCGAACGGCCCAGTTCGGGTAGTGGAGTGAGGAAGAGGCTCGGCCCGGCTTAGGCGGGCTGTGACCGGTCGGGCCGCTCCCCCAGCCGCCGCGCCTCCAGCTCGGCAGCCGCCTCCAGCACCCACGCCGGCGGGCTCGGCCGCTGACTCGCCGGACGGGGCAACGCCCGGCCGCCCGGCGCGCTCCGTTCGGCCCCACACGCTCGGCACCTGGTCGTCAGCCACAACAGGCCGCCGCCCTCCTGTGCCGACCCGTCCAGCAGCCCAGCGCAGCCGTCGCACACGCCGACGGCACCGACTTCGGCGGCGGCGGCGAACGCCTTCACGTCGACCAGGCCGTCATGCACCAGCCTCGCGTCGATCGCCACCGTTCACCCCCTCGCTCCGATCTGGAGCGGGGCCGGACGAAGGTTGACCCTCACCCGGCCCCACCGCCCTACTCCTGCGGACTTGCCGGCAGCGCCAGCAGCTCGGGCAGCGCAAGCCGTCCGTCCCGGTAAGCCCGCGCCACCTCCTCCCGGCCGCCCCGCTTGAAGGTCAGCGTCGTCGACGGCGGCGAGGGCTCCGCCACCTTCACGAAGTCGAGGACCCGGCCCGTCTCGCCGTCGACCACCGTGCCGTCCTGCTCGACCTTCATCCGGCCGAGCAGCGCCTTCCGCCACGCGGGCCGCACCGACTCCACCGGCGCCGGAGTCGTCACCGCCACCTCGGACGGGTGCTCCTGCTTGCACCAGGCGAGGAACCCGGCCTCGTCGACCACGTAGCCAGACTTCGGCTCGGAGAGCGTCACCTGCGCCACCGGCTGGTCGTAGCCCGGCAGCCGCACCTCGATTGTCTTGACGCCGATCGCGCCGTTCAGCTCGATCAAGCGGCCGTCGGCCTCGGCGCGGGCCGCGTCGTAGACCTTCTTCACCTCGTCCATCAGGGCCTTGAGCACCGCCGCCCGCGTGGCTTCCTGCCGGATCCCGCTCACCGGGCCGCTCCCGCCGTCTCGGGCTGCCGCCCGTTGGCGGCCGGCGCACCGGCCGCCTCGGTCAGCGCGCTGTCGAGCTGGGTGCCCGGAGCCTCAGCCGCGCGGCGAGCGGCGCTGATCTCCGCACCCCGCGCGGTGAAGGCGTCCCGCAGCTTCTGCGTCTTGCCGAGCCGCTGCACCCGCTGCCACAGCACCGCCAGGTCCTCCCGCGACGCGCACGCCGCGAGGGCCTTCGGCCAGTCGAGGTCCTTCGGCGGCTCGCCGTTGTCGAGCCAGTCGAGCAGCTGGTGGCCCAGCTCCGCGCCCGGCTTGTGGATCACCTGGTCGGCCAGCGCGTCGCACCGGCTCTTCGTCACCCGCAGGTAGTGGCCCTGGTCGAGGTCGCCCACCAGGTCAAACTCGTACTCCAGCCCGTCGCGTTGGTCGGGCTGCATCCCCAGCTTGGACACCTGCTTGCGGCCGTCCGCGCCCTCGGTGATCTCGTACCGCTGCTTCGACCGCAGGCACACCACGACGTGACCGGGGAAGCTCATCAGCGCCTCGATGTACGCCCGCTCGATCGGGCGCACGTCCTTCCAGCCGTCCATCGACCGGCCGCCGTGGTTGCGAGCGAACAGGTCGACCAGCTCCAGGATGCCGCCCGGCCCGAACCAGTAGTGCGAGGCCGAGTCGAGCATGAAGCCCGTGTAGCCCGCCACCGCCGCCTCGTCGATCAGCTCGACGAGCTGCCGGGGGTCGTACCTGACCGGCGAGAACTTCATGAACCCGTAGCCGCCGGCCTCCTCGGGCGTCATGTCCCCCACGCCGGGCAGCTCGGAGTTGACCGCGTACTTGTCGGCCGAGTCGCGCTCGGTGTCGACGAACGCGATCCGCTCCAGGCCGTCGGCGATGGTCGCCGCGCCGGTCAGCGTGTACAGCAGCTTGAGGCCGGTCAGGGTCTTGCCCGACCCGCTCGGCCCGGCGAGCGCGATCCGCGCCTTCGCCTTCTTCCGGGTGGCCGGCATGAACCGTGAACTCATTCCTTCGTCCCTTTCCACGTGAACGAACCTACATAGACTCTATACGGTCGCGGTAGTCGACCGTGATCCCACACCCTCGCCCGACGAAAAAGGGCTCGTGCAGCCCGCGCAGGCCTCGCTGCCGATGGCGGCGGGCATCGCGCACTCGTCGCGCCAGCAGATGACCGGCGTGCCCAGGTCCGTGCAGCCGGTGTCCTCCTGGTGCCGCCAGTCGTCTCCGGCGGCGACGAGCACGCCGCTGCACGTCTCGCACTGCGCGACGTCGACCGGCGCGAGGATCACCCTCATTCCCCCATCACTCTCCTGTCCCGTTTGGACACAACCGACAGGCGGCGGTTGTGCAGCGGTGCCGACTTGGTGCATCCGGGAAGCGCGCACCGGCCGTTCGGCCCCTCGATGTACGCGTGGTCCTCCACGGTCGGAGCGCGACCACCAACCGTTTCTTGTTCCCTGTATGTCTTGCGTCCGTCTGGCGGACCAACTCGGTCCGTTGAGCGGACTAGCGATAGTCCGCGTCCCGAACCAGATCCGCCCTTCTCTGGTCCGGCTGGCGGACCAACAGACCCGGGCGATTCGGACTTCGCTGGTCCGGCACGCGGACCAACTACGCCCCTCGCGATGAGCGCCCGCAGCAGGTCTGCGGGGACTCCCATCTGGTAGACCGTCTTCGCCTTCTTGCGACGCGCGTCCGCCACCGTCGGCCGGATGCGCTTCACCCACTTCTCCTCCTCCACCTTGTTCAGCCACTTCGTCACGGACGACCTGGCCATGCCGGTCGCCCGCTCCAGGTCCGTAAGGCTCGGCGTGTACCGCTCGGGGATCATCGCCGTCTCGGAGTCGGTCCAGGTGAGCAGCGTCAAGACGAGGTGTCGACCAGGGGGCTCTAGGTCGCACTCCTCGCTCTTGATCGCACGCTCGACCGTCCACCGGTCCACCATGCAGGCGGCCTTTCTGTGAAGCGCCGCCAGCGCACCGTCGCCCGAACTGGCGTACGATGCGCGTGCGACCCGTTTTCCGTTCCGGGTAGAGCAACTTCGGCCCCGCCAGATGACCGCCTGGCGGGGTCGACGCGTTTTCCGGCACCCTACACCCGATGTGTACGGCCGCAATGGCGTCCGGCTGGCTCATACCTATGCCGCCTCGTCGTCCTCGACGAGGACGTCCCACGGGTCCCAGACGATCGTCCGGTTCGTGTCATCGGCGAACGCGTAGATCGAGGTAACCTTCCACACCGGGTTGTTGCTGACCTCGCCGTCCTCCTTGGGCAGGACGCCCTTCGACCGCCACTGGTACGGCGTGTTGTCCTTCACGCCGAACATGCGGACGATCTCCTTGAGCCCCACCACCGGCGGCAACGTCAGCGGACCCGGCTGCATCAGCTGCGCCGTCACCTGCCGAGCGACCAGCTTTAGCTTCGCCTGGCTCACCTTCATCGTTCCTCTCCTCCCACAGTCGAACGCCGTACAGGGTCAATGTACGGCACCCGCCGGGGATGATCAGGCCGCCACCCGGGCAGCGAAGTACGGAGCGCGGGCCAGCAGCGTCCGTGCCATCTCGAAGAGGTGGCAGGAGTCGATCAGGTGCACCCGGCCGTCCGAGAACACCGACGGCGGGTCCAGCGGCACCTCGTCGAGGAACTGCACTCTGAACTCCTCGGCCAGCGCCTGCGCCGCGTCGTCGTGCGCCCACGTCGGCAGGACCGCGAACCGCGCGCCCTTGACGGCCAGCCGCGCCGCCACCTGGCGGGTGACCAGCGCGTTCCGCTGCACGTTGGCCACCAGTAGCACTAGGTCGCACAGCCCGGCCGCCGCGATCTGGTCCTCGTTGAGCGACCGGCTCAGGTCGACCACCTTCACGTCGCCCGCGTGCCGGTCCAGGATGTACGCCGGGGCGAGCGAGTTGACCACCCGCAGATCGCGCATGGGCGTACCGAGGCGGTCGTCCACCCCGCCAGGCGCGTTGGCGTCGACCAGGATCGTCCGCCGTCCGTCGTGCGCGGCAGCCATCGCCAGGGCGGTGGCGACGGTCGTCGCACCGGCGCCGCCGTGCCCGCCGACCACACCGATCCGCACCTCCGGCCGCTGCGTGCCGGCGGCCGCCTCGACGACCAGCTGACGGACGGCATCGAAGCCGGTCGGCAGGTGGTACACCGGCACTTCCGGGTAGTCGTCCTGCCAGCCGCGGTAGAGGGTGGCGAGCCGGTCGCCGTCGAGCACGGCCGGGGCGACGACCACCATCCGCAGGTGCGTCGGCATCCCGCTGGCCAGCGTCTTGCACCGGCCGTCGATCACGACGAGCGGCGCGTTCCTCCACTGGTCGACTGTCGGCTTGCCTACGACGACCTCCACTTCGGTGTTCGAGCCGAGGCCGTCCAGCACCTCGTCCACGAACTCGTGACCCCAGGCCACAAGCAGAGCCTTGCCCATCGTTCCTCCTTAGAGAGCGCGAGTCGTACAGATACATTGTATGCCAGGAGAGTCCTTCGCGTCAATAATGTATGTACGGCCGGCGCGGCGCTTTGCCCCCTGTCGGACCAGGCCGCTATGCTGGTGTCTCCACGTGAACGCAGCACAGCCCCGGACTTCGCGGTCCGGGGCTGCACTGTTTCCACTCACGCTCGGATCACCTCACCGAATGGGCTCCAGCCTCAGCCAGGAGTCGCGGAGGACGAACGTCGAGCTGGCTGCGTCGAGCGTGTTCTGTGCCCACTCCAGGGTGAGGGCCGCCGGACCGTTCGCAATGACGGTCCCCTGCACCCACACTCGCTGGAAACCGCCCGTCCCGCTGAGCGCCACCGCGGCGTTGTCGAAGACCAGCCCGAACTCCGGCTTCGTCGCGTCGGCCAACGACGGGCCGTCCGCGCTCCACCGCACGGTCCCCGACCCGGCGCTGAACACGAAGCGGGCCTTGAAGTCGGCCGTGGTCGTGCTCCGGAACCACACACTCCCCAGCAGCGCGTACGTCCCGGCGGCTGGCATCGGCAACACCATCTGCGCGTCCGGCACGAAGCCGACCGTTCGGTTCTCCGGCTCGGCCGTCTTGCGGGCCCACACCGGCACCATGGAAGGCCGCGCTGCCCAGCCAACGATGTGGTTGCCGGCCGGCGGCGACTTCACGACGAACACCCGCGCGCCCACCGCGACCGGCCCGACCATCGACACCACCGGGATCGGCTCGGTGTCGCCGTCGTGCAGCACCCGGACCGTCCCGTCAGCACCAACGCTGGCCACCCGGCCCGGCCGCAGCCGCCAGATCAGGCCCAGCCGGGTCACGCGCTCGAGGACGGCCTCGGCGATCGCCCTCACCGGCACGTACCCCCGGTCCATCACAGGTCGCCCCCGTCCGTATCCGGGTACGCCCTCCGCAGGGTGTGCCGCATCTCCCCGCCCGGGGCCAGCGGCATCGACCACCCCGTCTCCAGCCACAGCTGCCCGTTCCACCGCACCACGTCGTAGCCGTCGTGCCGCGGGTCCGGCGGCGTCGACAGCTCCACCGACTCGTAGATCGCCTGCTGGATGCCCAGCGTCCGCGCGTACACCGTCGCCTGCGCCTGCGACCGCACCTGCACCTCAACGGTCTGCGGCACCACGAACCCGCGTTGGGCGATCGAATGCGGCGCCGACGCCGGCACGTCGTACACCCCAACGACGGGCTTCTGGTCCGAGCCCGGGTCGTTCGACACCACCACGAACCGGTTCGGCGCGGTCAGCAGACCCGACACCACCGACACCGAGTCGCGGAACACCCGCCGAGTCGCGTCCAGGTCGATCGTCGCCGGCTGCTCGGAAGGCTCGACCGCGCGCCGCAGCCGCAACCGACCGCTGTGGCCGAACCACGGCAGGAAGTACCCGCCCTGCCGGGACAGGTCCCGCAGCGCCATCGCCCGGGACGTGCCCGGCGACCAGGCGCTCACCGACGACTGCTCGGTCGAGTCCATCAGCAGGTCGCCGATCGGCAACCCCTCCAGCAGTCGAAGCACCGCCTGGTCGACGAGCTGCCCACGGGCCTCGAAGCCGGTCTCCAGCTCCTGGTCCACGATGAACATCTCGTCGTACAGAGTCAGCGGTGCCGTCGCCCCAGCGCTGGTCATCAGCTCGGTCGCGTCCCCGACCATGTACCGGCCGAGCGGGTACGCCTGTCGCGTCCGGTCGCCGACAACCATCGAGATCGCCAAGCGGTCGGTCAGCGGCTTCAACCGCGCCGCGTCGACCACCCCGAGGGTCAACCCCGACACCTTCCGCACGATCGTCCCCGTCGCGTCGTGGGCCAGTCTCGGCGTGGTGTCGCGCAGCGGCGTCAGCTCGCCCCGCCGCATCCCGGTCCGCCCGTCGATCAGCTCGAACCGGAACGACATCGCCCGCTGCCCGACGTGGGCAGGCAGGTCGAGCAGGTCAGGCCGCCCCACAGATGCCAAGGCCATCCACCTCCCACGAAGCGCCCTGCGCGTCGATGAACAGCTTCGTGCCCTTCGGCTGCGCCTCGAAGTCGGGCTCGACGATGATCGGCCCGTCGACGCCGTTGCGGATCTCCACGCGGGACACCGCGACGTCCCCGGACACGTTGACCCCGAAGTAGCCGCCGTCGAGGTCCAGCGGCTCCGGGTAGTCCGTCAAGCTCAGTCCCGGTCCCCACGTCACCCCGTCCAGCGACGAGTACAGGGTCACCCGCGCGAGGCCGCCGCCGATGTCCTGCTCGTAGACGGCCCGCAGCCAGCGCCGCTGGTTACGCACCACCCCGAACTGGTCGCTGAGCGCACACTGGTAGAACACGTCCTTGCCGAACACCTCAAAGCACGTCTCCGCATCCGACCAGTCGACGTCCCACCCAGACGAGATCGACTCCGGGTTGGTGTCCGACAGGTGCTCCACCCACACGCGCCACACCTCGCCGGAGGTGCGCAACAGCACCCGAATGTCGACGTTGGCCATCGGCTGGCGCACCTGGAAGCTGTCGAACTCGATCCGCGGGTGGGCGTTCGCGATCCCCGAGGCAGCCGCGCCCAGCCCGACAGCGCCCGCGCCGGTCACCGAACCGTCGAGCGTCTGCACTGTCCAGCCCGGCCAGTAGCTGCCGGGTTCGTCCTTCCACACCGCAGCACTTACCACCTGACCACGGCACTGAATCCGCACCCAGTACCAATCCCCGGCCACGAACGGCACCGTGTTGTCCTGCCAGTCCAGTGCGGTGGTCTGCGGGACCAGAGTGGCGGGCACCCCCTGGACCCGCTTCGCTAGGCCGACGGTCAGCGTGGCGTCCGGCATGAACGCCAGCCGGGCCTCGTAGCGGTTCTCCTGGCCGCCAGCGTTGTACCGGACGGGCAGGTACACGCTGATCGGCTGGGTGATTGGACGCTCGTTGAGCCGCACCCGCACTTGCACGTCGACGTCCCGGAGGGGTGGTCCGGTGACGACGCGGAAGCCTGCCGGCGCTGGCGCGAGGATCGCCTCGTCGACATCGAGCCACGCGGTCACTGGCGGGGTGCCTGGGTTGGCGATCCGGAAGAACGCGAACTTCGCGCCGGCCGGCGCGGTGCCGTTCACCTGTAGCCGGGTCCACGTGTTGGCGAGCAACGCGGTCCCGACCGCCGTCTGGGACAGCTGCACCTGGGCGGCGTCGAGCCAGTGGATCGCGATGTCGATGGACCGAGCGGCAGCGCACCTCGCCCACACCGACCCCTGATAGTCCCTGCCCTCGGTGACCGGCACCACCTCGGAGCGGATCTGCGGCGAACCCACGCCGTTCGGCACCAGCCGGCCCGACCCCACCCCTTGGTGGACCTGGGCGGTCGACCAGGTGAACGTGCCGTCGAACACCGTCCAGTTGGCCGCGTTCGTTTCGAAGTACGGGTTCGCGTTCAGCGGCTTGGTCAGCTCGAAAACCCCGGCGCCGCCAGTCACCCACAGGCCATCCTGCGGCCCTGTCGCCAACAGCCAGGGCTCGCCGGGGGTGTCGGTGGACCCGAACCCGCCCTGTACCTCTCGCGCGAACTGGTCGTCGATCACCAGCGGGTTCCAGTCGATCCCGGCCGGGTCGTTCGCCTTCGCCGTCACCCACGCGGTGCTGCCCTCGACCCGCAGGCCCTCGCACGGCGGCGGGCCGCCGTCGACCGGCGCTGGCGTATCCGCCACCTCCACCACCGTCACCTGCGCGAGCTGCATCTGCCCGCGTCTGCGGCTGCGCCGCACCGTCCCAGACGGCACCAGCAGCGTCGCCAGCCACCGGTTGTCCAGCTCGTCCCGCACACACACGTACGGCAGCGATTCCCACGCCAGGTCCCGCAGCTCCCGGAACCCCTTGTCGAGCGCCGCCGCCGAAACGGCGGCTGCGTTCACCAGCAGCGTCCGCGTGAACTCCACCCCGCCGCGCTCCAGCGGCCGGAACGCCGTCCGGTAGTCCCTGTCGAACATCGCCTGCAACTCGACCTGCCCCGCCTCCGGGAACGTGAAGTCCTCGCGGGATCGGTCGGGGTTCGTCACATAGGCCAGGTTCCCAGCCGGGTCGTGGTTGCTCGTCAGGATCAGCACACCGACGTCGACGCGGGTGCCAGTCACCCCCGGCGCGGGAATCGTCGCCGCGACCGACTCCGACCACGGCCCGGGCACGCCGATCCGGTGCACCATCCGGACCCGGTACCGCGACTCGACACCCACTCGTGCCTCGTAGTCGTCGACCGCGGTGACGTTCGGCGCGGCGATTCGGGCGACCGTCTCCCACTCGTCGGGGTGCATCGTGTCGTCCTGACGCTGCACCTCGTAGACACCCCAGCCGACCACCACCTCGCTGTTGATGGCCTCCCAGGTCAGCCGGTGGTAGTGAATGCCGGTCGGGACGCCGCCGACCGGCGGGGCGCAGTGCTCGTCGACGACCGCGAGGGGCTGCACCGCCGGCTGCACGGCCAGCCCGGTCACCGTGTCCATCTCTTGCAGCAGCATCAGCGTCAGGTCAGCTGACCTGTCGTCGGTGGCGTCGATCGTCGCGTACCCGTTCTGCCTGCCGTACCCGGTGCGGCTCGCCGGCGTGACAGCCTCATTGCTCGGCTCGGCGTCGGCGCCGAGGACCTGCCACGGCGTCTCGTTGTCGGCGTAGCTGTACAACGCCAACCAGATCTGTCCGCCGCTGCCGGTGGCCACCACCGGCGGGTCCAGCCGCAGAGTGACCTCCTTCCAGCCGTCGGCTACCTCGGGCAGCGCGTCGAACTCGTCTACGGTGATCGACGCCTTCGGCCCAAGCTGGGTCTCCTCGTCGGCTGGGTCGAGTTGAGCCACGACCAGCGGGTCCTTCGTCCCAGGCAGGTGCCGCGCGTAGAGCCGCACCCACACGAACGTGCCGGCGGTGTCGTTCGGGATCCGCTGCACCGTCGCGCCCCACCCGAACCGGCTGTAGAGGGTGGCGACAGCCTGTTTCAGGTAGGCGTGGGAGCTGTCGTCGGCGGTGCCGGGTGCCGAGGCCCCGGAGAACATGACGATCGCCGGCATCTCGTTGACCGTCTCCACCGTCGGCACCGCCCCTTCGCGGAGCGTCTTGCGTAGCAGCACACCGTGCAGACCAGGCAGCCGATCGACCGTCCCGAGCCGGTCGACGAGGACTGGCACAGGCGACGCCACCGAGAGCTGTCCCGCGTATGCCTGGCCGACGGTGACCGCGTACTGGTAGCCGGCGCTGAGCGACACGTCGTACCCGAAGTTGTACAACGACAAGATCGGGATCTCGAAGTACGAGCCGCCGACCAGGGCCGCACCGTCGCCGATGTCGAGGCCGCCGCCGCCGACCCGGTTCTCTTCCCCGTACGTGACCTCCAGCGCCAGGTAGTGCACCTGGAACTGGGTGCCAGCCGGGGCGGAGCTGCTGACCTGGAGCCGCATGTTGATGTTCGTGCCGCCCGACGCCGCCCAGGCCGTCAGTCCCGATGTGGGCGTGGCGTTCCCCGCATACGAGTACGGCATCCGATCCCTGGTCGACAGCGGCGTCGCCGACGTGCTCCACCACGGGTTCAGCTCGCCGAGGCGCGACCGGCTCACCGCCGTCACCCCACTGTGGTCCGCGGGGCCAGTCAGCGTGTCGTCCATAACCCAGTTCACGCCCGCTGACGGACGCTCCAACCCGAGGGTCACCGCCGGTCCCAGGTCGGCGAACGGTCCCGACATCACGTAGAGCACCGACACGTCAACGATCCGCCGCCACAACAGGGCAGCCTGCACGGACGACGCCAGAGTGCCGAACCAGAACCGGGCCGCCGCATTCGGGCCCGTCAGAGTGACGTAGCGCGGATCGGACGGGTTACTAACGGCGTCGGCTGGCTGCGACGCCCCACCGGCCAGGGCCGCCCCGCTCACCAGTTCGCCCGACGCGACCGGGATCACCAACTTCCGCAGCGGCCCCGTGCCGGCCATCCCGTCCGCTCGATACAGGTTGGCCGTCAGCGTCTTGCGCAACGCGCGACCCGGCGGCGGCGCGGTCATCAGCAGCCGCACCCGCCGCAGTCCGCCAAAGATGTCCTGTTCGGTGGTCGCCCGGAACACGTAGCCGACCTCGCTGGCGGTGTCGAGGTGTAGCGGGTACCTGATCAGCGGCGCCCACTGCATTCCCAGCACGTAGGGCCGGTCCGGGTTGTATTCGCCCATCAGATCGTCCTCACGGTCGTGGCCACGTCTCGCCGGGCCAACGTCTCCAGCACGCCCTGGCCGACCGCCCGGCCCGTGGCCAGGGCCTCCTGCCGGGTTGGCACAACACCCTCGAAGGTCACTCGGATCGCGTCGCGCCCAAACATCACCGCCGCGCCGCCGCCACCGTCCGCCCCGAGCAACCGCATCAGCCCGGACTGCTCGGCCAGTTCCCGGGCGCGCCGAGGCCGCGTCAGCGGCACCACCACCTCGTCGCCGGCCTCACCGCCGACGAACAGCGTCGGCCGCCGCAGGATCGCGCCGTTGGCGAGCATCGGGATTCGGGGCAGCGAACCGGGCAGCAGGGCGTCCACCCTGCTGATGCCCGAGTTGATCGCCGAGATGACGTTGTTCAGCTGCCGCTTGATCGTGCCCGAGATCGCATCGGCGATGCTGCCGAGCGACGGCACGTTCCGCAGCCCGTCGACGAGCTTCTTGATCAGCCCCGACCCGGCCGACAGGAACCTCCCGGCGTACCCCGTGATCCGGCCCGGGATGCCGGCGATGTACGACACGATCGAGTTGAAGCCGTTGACGGCGGCCGACCTTCCGGCGTTCACCGCGCTGGTGAACGTCGAGTTCAGCCCCGACGCGAGGCTTGCCAGCCCGGCGATCACCCGGCCGGGCAGCGCGACCGCGAACGACACCACGGCGTTCACGCCGGCCAGGAACAGCTGCTTGCCGAGGTTCCACGCCGCGGTGAAGAGATTGCCCAGCATCGACGGCAGGTTCGCTAGGAAGCCGATGATCTGCCCTGGCAGCACGGTCACCGAGTAGAGGATCAGGCCGATGCCGATGCCGAGGGCCTGAAGCGCCATCGTCGCCGCCGACGTGAACAGGTTCCACAGCATCTGCGGGAGGCTGGCCAGGAACGCGCCGATCTTGCCGGGCAGCTCGGCGAACCACGTGCCGATCGACTGGAAGAACCCGACCACCGCCGTCCACGCCGTGGTGAACGCCCCGCCGATGGCGGCGCCGACGCCGGCCCAGTCGATCGCGTTCAGCCAGGCGGCGACCCGGCCGAGCCAGTCGGCAACCCCAGACAGCGGGGACAGCAGCCACGTCAAGGCGCTGGCGATGGCCGACACCAGCGGCGCGACGGCCTGCGCCACGAGGAACTGGAGCAGCACCGCCGCGACCTTGAGTAGAGGCGCAACCAGGGCAACCGCCACGGTGGCGAGCTGCGCGACCAGTTCGATCAGCGGGGTCAGCGCGACGACGATCTCCACCAGCGGCGGCAGCAGTGACACGATCGTCGGGATCAGCGGCATCAGGGCCTTCACGACCTGGACGATCAGCGGGCCCAGCGCGCCGAGGACCGGGGCGAGGGCGGTGCCGAGGGCGGCGACGATCTGGCCGAGCGGCGGCCCGAGCTGCGTGAACAGCTCGGCGAGCAGCCCAGCGATCGGCGCGAGGACCGCGGTGAGCGTCTGTCCTATCTGGAGCAGGATTGGGCCAAGCGCCGACACGATCGGGCCGAGCAGCGGACCCAGGGCGGCCAGGGCCTGCGCCAGCGGCCCGACCAGCATGGAGATCAACTGGCCGATGACCGGCAGGACCGGGGCGATGGCCAACGCGATCGACGCGATGACCTGGCCGATCGGTGCCAGCGCCGGGACCAGGGCCTGCAACGCCGGGATCAGGGCCTGCGCGATCGGCATGAGCGCCGGCACCAACGTGCTACCGATGGCACTGACCAGGCCCAGGATCACCGGTGACAGGCCCGACGCGAGAGCGCCCAGGGCCTGGAAGATGCCCGTCAGCGCGGCACCGCCCTCGGCCGTCGCGAAGAACTCCCGCAGCGTGCCGGTGACAGCCACCAGGCTGCCGAGCAGGCCGCCGCCCGCCGACGCGCTGGCCGCCTCGAAGACGGAGCTGAGGATGCCGCCGACGTTCGATGCAAGGTCGCCCAGCTGCGACAGCACTCCCAGAGCGGTCTGGATCGCCGCGACGGCGGCGCCGCTCTGCGACATCGCCGACAGCCACTCGCCGAACTGGCCGGCGGCTCCCCCCGCGCTGAGCGACAGCTGCCCGATCACGGGCAGACCCACTGCGGCGATGTCCCGGACGCCGGTCAGGAGCGGGCCCAGGGAGGCCGTCAGGTTCCCGACCGACAGCTTCGCCGTGTCGAGGACCTGGCGCAGCAGCGACACCGACGCGGACTCGCGGGCGAACTCCAGCGCCCGCCGCGCCGCGTTGCCGTACTCGCCGGCGATCCCCGCCAGCCCGGACCGCAGCGGCCCGGCCAGCACCGAGGCCGTCTGTCCGATCTGGCCGACGATCGGCCCCGTGAACGCGTCCTGCGCGGCGTCGCGGATGCCATCGAGGGCCGGCTTCACCGCCCGGAACTCCTGCGCCAGCCTCTGCGCCTGCGGGGACAGCCCTTCGATCGCCTGCTGGAAGGCGGCAGCGTCGCCGGTCGCCGCTTGCTTGAAGGCATCGCCGAGCCCGGCTGTGGCCACCCGCAGCGCGCCGACGGCGGCCGCGCCGACGCCGACAGCGGCGGGCACGGCGAACGCCGCTCCGCCGACCGAGGCCAGCGCGCTGGCCAAGCCGAGCAGCTGACTTGTCGCGGACGCGGCGACCACACCGACCGCGCCAATCTTGAGGGCCTTCGTCAGACCTCTGCGCAGATCGGGCGCGAACTTGCTGACGTCGCCGACGATCTCGATGTACGCACGCCCCAGGCCCACGACCACAGCCTAGGCGAATTGATACGGCCGCAATAAGTCATTGCGGCCGTATAGGTTACTAGTTAGCTGTGCAGGTCAGCGGCACCCTCGGAGACTGATGACAGAATCCGCCGCCCCCATGGCGGGCAGGCGTGGTAGTACGTGGCTGCCTCGATGGCTTGCAAGTAGCTGGTGCTGCGCGACCGGGAGCCGGCTACGACCAGGCACTCACGGGCCTCGGAGACGACGGCCAACATCGAATCATGCAGGTCGGCGTAGCGCGCCAGCAGTTCCGGACCGTCCCCAGCCGCGGTGAGGTGGCGGTCTTGGTGGGCGAACAGTTCGTCGATGGACTTGCCGTAGATGGCGCACAGCGTCTGGCGGTGCGCGTTGCTGGTGGTGTGACGTCCCAGTTCCCACCCGCTGATCATGGTCGGGGTGACGCCGGAATGCCCGCCGGGCGTGCGCTGGTCGAACGCCTCAACGACTTTCTCCAGCGTCCACCCGCGCCCCTGCCGGGCGCGACGCAGCGGTGACGGCTCTCGGGTTGCCTGACGATGAGTGATGGTGTCCACCTCCCGGTCGCCGACTTCCCGGTTCCCGCTAGTGACCAGGCACGGTCATCTCGCGGCTCGGCGAGTCGGCGGTGACCTTTTCGCAGATGCTCAGAAGTTCGGGGTGGTTGCGCAGTTTGGTGTATCCCTGGGGAGGGTGGAACCCGCCCAGCTCAGTTCTGAGCTGCTCCAACGGCATTCCCGGGTACTCCGCGACTCGCAGGATCGGGATAGCGAACGCGCGGTCCAGGTCTCGCACGTACTCGAGGACCGAGGCACCGTTGCCGGTGCGGGTCCGCTCGGCGATCTCGGCGATCTTCTCTGGAGCATCCACGACGGCTGGCCCGAGGTCGATGACCGCGCCGAGCCGACCTACCGGCCCAGTGAGGTAGACGTACCAGCGCACCGATTGGCCCGTCAGGAACCGGCGCCGGAATTCGTGGGTCTTCTCGCCGGCCCAGATCAGGTCGTAGTAGATGGGGTTCAGCGACATGAGCACGGGTTCGCGGCTGTCGCTGAGGGGTTCGTCGTCGCCGAAAAGGCTGGGCTGCGCGGTCTGGGGGAAGGCGTTCATCGTCACCCGACCCATACTGCGGTCGATGGCGGCCGTGGTGTTGCTGCCCGCCTCCGTCGGTGTGTCGGAGCCTCCGTCAGCGTGAACACGTCAGGCCGATTCGGTCTTGAGTCGTCCGCCCGTGTACGGCTGCGCGGGCCGTTCGAAGCAGGCGCCGGAAACCCTGGTCTCGACGGTGCGGACGTGCCGGAAACCCTGCCCCCGGTAGTAGGCGTGCAGCCGGGTGTTCGTCGTCCATGCGTCGAGGCGCAACCAGGTCAGCCCGGCCTCGTAGGCTCGACCACCGGCCCAGTTGAGCATCTCGCCGCCCAGATTCGCGCCGGAGTGTTGGAGCGGGATCATCATCTTCGCCGCGTAGAGCGCGTCGGCCGGGTCGTCCTCCGGGTACCACAGCGCCTCGGGATCTCGGTCGGGCTTCCACAGGCCGTCGACATCGACGTAGGCGGTCAGCGTGATCGTCGCGACCGGGTCGTCTCCGTCCCACACAATCCAGGTCTGCCCTGCAGAGACGGTAGAGGCGATGGCGGATCGCGGCAAAGGAATCGACCACTGCTGTTCGCCTCGCGCGGCCAGCCAGGCAACGCGTTCACGTCGCCAGCTCATGATGAGGTCGACGTCGGTCAGCCTCGCGGGGGTGATTATCACGCTGGCTCCTCCCGGTCGCGGAACTTCGCGATTACGTCGGCGTCGCCCAGCGTGTTGACGATTCGGTTGCGGTCGCCAGCGAACGGCGTCACGGACACCCGCACGGCTCGGTCGACTGAGAAGCCGGTGCGGACGTAGAGCAGCACGGGCGTGCCGGCGGCCAGGTCGAGCATCTTCGCCTCTGCCGGTGTAGGCATCCTGGCCATGATTTCGTCCTCGTAGGCGACCTGCTCGTAGCCGCGTTCGGCGAGCAGTCGGGTGGTGCCCTGCGCGATGTCCTTGGGCGACAGCAGTTCGGGTACCTCGTTGCACAGGTCCATGGGGTAGTAGGTGTCCTGAACTGAAGACGGCTGTCCGTTGACGAAGCGGACGCAGCGGCGCACCGCAGCAGGGGAGTCGGCTTCCACGCCGAGACGTTGGGCGAGTTCGGCGGACAACGCCTCGATGTGCAGCTCGAACTCCTGTGACGCGCTGTGTCCCTGCGCGGCGACCTCGGAGCGCCAGGCATCAGTCTCGGCGTAGCCGCCTGGAAACTCGGCGCGGCTGGCGTGGAAGGTCAGGGTTACGCGCTCGCGGACCACCATGCCGCCGCTGCGGCCCGGCACGCTCTCGACCAGGCCCTCGTTGACGAGCTGAGCGGTGGCAAGGCGAACGGTGTTGCGCGAGACCCCGTACTGCTCCTGAAACTGAGGTTCCGTCGGCAGTCGATCGCCAGCACGCAACTCACCGTTACGGATCTTCTCCCGGAGCTCGTTCGCGATCTTCTTGTACAGCGGGGGCACGCTCCCACCTTCTTCCATGTCGTACCAACCAATCTAGCCCTTTGGTCTTGACTGTGTGCTGGCGCACTGCAATGGTTGGTATCAATCCAACGTTACGCAACGTTGGGTGATGATCACCAGGGAGCAGGGATGAGCTTTCACGCCGGCGAGTTCGCTCGGGAGATGGAAAACGTCAACCGCGCCCTCGCAGAGGCGGCCGTGCTGCTGGCCGGACTCGATCAGGCCGACAGCGCCCGCGAGCTGCGTCCTCCCGGCTACTCGCCGCTCCGCACGCTTGTGGAGCAGGCCGAGAAATCCGCTGCCCGGGTGACCGAGTTTCTGCGGGAGCAGTCCCGCGCATGAGCCGGGTGCAGGGACCGTCGCGTTCCCCCGTGCGAGACGGTCCCTGCACCCCAGTGACGGGGTGCGTGGTCGAGTCAGGGGAGGGCCTGGCCACGCACCCCACAGAGGGAGGTGCGGACGTGAGGCGCTTCAAGTGGTTCGTCCCCCGGCAAGACGACCAGGCCTACCAGCCGTTCGGCATCTACTACGACGGCGCGGCTCCGCTCTACGGCCACCGCGGCGGCTGGAACCTGGCCGGCGCGACCGGCCCCGATCAGCCCACCGCGCAGGAGGCGGCCGCGACCAACCGCGAGTTTTGGGAGAACCTCGAGCGCGCAGCCGTCCTCCTTCGCGCCGAACGGGATCGCGGTGGCCGTGCGGCCCCCGTTGTCCCAGCGGAACCGGACGGGCGCCGCCGGGGAGACGAGGGGCCGTCAGCATGACGCGCCCCGGCGATGTTCCCGGCGTCGAGCCCGGCGCGCTGCTTCAACTCGGCGGCGATGACTGGTCGATCGGCCGCGACCTGGTCCCTGGCACCCCCCTGGACGTCGTCGTCGCGCAGCTCCGCACCGACCTGGCGCACCTCAGTGACGAGTGGATGTGGGTTCTCGGGCACCGACCCGAATGCACCCGCCCGCCCGTCCAGGAGCACCCGCCCTGCGTGGAGTTGCGCGTCAGCATCGCCGCTCTACGACGACACACCGCTGCCCCATGAGCGGCCTCGACGAGAGCGACCGCCCGGTCGACCGCTTCGATTCCGCCCGCAGGACGGTGCTCCAACACAAAGACGGCGGCACCTGCCATCAATGTGTCGACGGCGGCTGTGGTCAGCAGGCGTGGGCCATCGAGGAGCTAGCACAGCATCCGGGTGGGCTGCTTCTGCTGCAGCAGCTCCAACTTCTCAACCCCTCCAATCACCCGATACAGGAAGGCCAGCCGCGGTGAACACACCCCCTGGCACAGCCGGAGTGCCGGACCCCTCACACGCTCTCACTCACGTCCCGCCGCGTCGCCCGGTGCGCGCGGTAGGGACCGCACCCGCGCCGACCAGTCGCATCGCAGACGAGTTCTTCTTCATGGCCCACGACGACCAGACCGGGAAGCCTCGGCTCTTCGAGATCGCACTCTCGTTCGGGCTCGCCGCCGCGCTGCTCGCAGAGCTGTACTACGAGCGTCGGATCACCTTCGAGGGCAGGCGAATCCGGGTCGTGGCCACGTTCCAGCCGTCGGACTGGCTGCAACACGTCGTCCTTGCCCGGATCATCGCCGCGCCGCAGCACACCGACACGAGAACCTGGTTGGCGTTTCTGGCCGCCACCTCCTACGAGCAGGTCGCCACTCGGATGTGGCAGGACGGGCTCCTGCAACAGGAACAGACCCGCAGCTTCTGGCGCCAGCGCACGATCTACGTACCGACCGACATGAACACCGCAGCGTGGTCATGGGCGCGGATCTCACAGCACGCGCGCAACAACCGGCCGTTCGGCCACCTGGACGTCGCGCTGGCCGGGCTGGCGCTGGCCACCCATCTCGACACATCCCTGCTCGACGGCGCACCCCTGGCCGCCCGCGTGCACATGCGTCGCCTGGTGGCCGAGTCGTGGCCGCCGCTGCGCGACTTGCTCGCGGACCTCGGCGCCGCTCTGGGCAGGAACGTTCTGAGCCACCGCACGTCCTGAGTGCGGTTGATCCACACACCCCCTCCCGAAAGAGACTCCTCCATGCCACGTTCGAAACCCGACACAGTTTCCGCCGTCCTGGCTCGCGGCCGGCTCGGGATCCCTTCAGTGGTGTTCTTCGTGATAGCCGCCGCCGCACCGCTGACGGTCATAGCCGGCGGCGCGACCACCGGATGGTCCGTAACCGGCGTCGCAGGCATCCCCGTGGCGTACCTGGTCGTCGCCGCTGTGCTCGCCTTGTTCGCGGTCGGCTACGTCGCCATGTCCCGACGAATCGTCAACGCCGGCGCCTTCTACACCTACGTAACCCGCGGCTTCGGCCGACCAGCCGGGGTCGCTGCGGCCATGGTCGCGCTGGTGGCGTACAACGCCATGCAAATCGGGCTCTACGGTGGCTTCGGCGCAGTGCTCGCCCAATTCCTCGACGACCGGTACGGCTGGAACGTGACCTGGTGGCTCTGCGCGTTGCTCGCCTGGGTCGTCGTGGCGATCCTCGGCCTACTGCGCATCGACCTCAACGGCAAGGTGCTGGCCGTCATGCTCCTGGCCGAATGCGCCGTCGCCCTCGTCTTCGACGCCGTCATGGTCGCTCATCCCGCCGACGGAAGCGTCAGCTTCGACACCCTCGCACCGTCGCACCTCTTCACCGCCGGTATCGGCGCCGCATTGGTCACGGCCATCACCGGGTTCGTAGGGTTCGAAGGAACCGTCGTGTTCAGCGAGGAGACACGCGACCCGCGTCGCACCGTCGCCCGCGCCACCTACATCGCCGTCGGCGTCACCGGCCTGCTCTACGGACTGTCGGCGTGGGCAATGTCCGTCGCCACCGGACCAGACAAAATCGTGCAAGCAGCAACCGAGGACGGCACCGACCTCATCTTCAACCTGGTGTCACCGCATCTGGGGTCCAGCGTGGTGACCATCGGCCGGGTCCTGTTCATCACCAGCCTGTTCGCCGCGCTGCTCAGCTTCCACCACACCGTCGCCCGTTACCTGTTCGCGCTCGGCCGCGAGCGCGTTCTACCCGCTGTGCTGGGCCGCACCAGCCGACGCACCGGCGCACCCAAGGCCGGCTCGATCACGCAGAGCGCATTGGCGGTAGCCGTCCTCATAGGCTATGCGATAGCCAACGCTGACCCCATCGTGCACCTCTTCTTCTGGGTCACCGTTACAGGTGGTCTCGGCGTCTTGGTCCTCATGACCGCCACATCGGCAGCGGTCATCGGCTTCTTCGCGCGACTCAACCACAACGAGGGTGCCTGGCGCGCCCTCGTAGCGCCACTGATCGCGACGGTCGCGTTGCTCGCGATCCTCGGGGTCACCGTCAACGAGTTCGACACCCTTCTCGGCGTCGACCCCGACTCCCCCCTGCGGTGGCTCTTCCCCGCCGCGTACGCCGCCGCCGCTGTCGTCGGTGTCATCTGGGCGCTGATCCTGCGCCGATGGGCACAGCACACCTACGAGGCAATTGGACTCGGTGCCGACAGCGCCGCCGCCCCCCTCCGCACCCCCGACGTCCTCCGCCAGCCGGCGTGAGCAGATTCCCAGGAGCAACCATGACCGACACCAGCACCAGCCTGGGCGTGCGACGGGCGACACCCAGCGATGCCCAACCGCTCGTCTCCGTCCTCGCCGAAGCGTTCTTCGTCGGCCCGGTCGCCGACTGGCTGATCCCGGACCACAGAGACCGGCGGCTCGCCTACCACCGCTACTTCGAACTCGTCCTGGACCACGGTCTTGCCCATGGTCACGTCGACACATATGCGGACCTATCCGCCGTGGCGATCTGGTACCCCCGACTGACTCCGCCGGAACCCGGCTCCGCCGAACACCAAGAGGCACTGGAGCGCGCGACTGGGGCGTATGCGCCGAAGTTCGCCCTGCTGGAGGCGATGTTCGAGGCGTACCACCCGCACGACGCGCACCACTACCTGGCCTACGTGGCTGTCGACCCGAAGCAGCAGCGCCGCGGCCTGGGGACCAGGCTGTTGAGCGGCTATCACCAGCAGCTCGACGCGCTCGGCATGCCGGCCTACCTGGAAGCCACCAACAACCGCAACCGCAGGCTCTACCAACGGCTCGGATACCTACCGGGCCCGTCGATGCACCTACCCACCGCCGGGCCGGAAATCTGGCGGATGTGGAGGGCCCCGCGCGGTGCTACCGTCCCGGACGCGTTCTTCGCACCGCCGCTACCACCTCGGCAGAGCCAGTGAACCCGGGCGCAACGATGATCGCCCGCCCAGCCACCCAGGCAGACGTCGCCAGCATCGCGACCATGCTGACCGCCGAGTTGCACACCGACCCGATCGCCGAATGGCTGGTACCAGACGCAGGGCAGCGACCCAACGTCTTCCACAGGCTGCTGGCGATCGAGATCGACCACGCCGTGGAGCGGCGGGATGTCGACGTGCTCGTCGACATGTCGGCCGTCGCAATGTGGAGCAGGTCTTCCGACGATGACCGGAGCGCTCTCGCCGACTACCACTTGAGCACCGCCACCGGCCGGTACCTGCCACGCTTCCAGCAACTCACCTCGGCCCTGTGCAGCTACCGATCGGCCGCCCCGCACCACTGGCTGTCGTGGTTGTCCGTGCACCCGGACTTCCGCAGGCAAGGCCTGGCCCGGGCACTTCTCGTGCAGCACCACCAGGTCGTCGACGAACTCGGCTACCCGATCTCCGCCGTCGTGACGACGGAGGCGGCCCGCGATTTCCTCACCGCTCACGGCTACCACGCCGCCCTCCCACTGCACCTTCCCAGCGGGCCCGTCCTCTGGCCCCTGACCCGCCACGGCCGGCCCGCCCGCCGTGGCGGCACCCGGCGGCCACACGACGGCGTTTCCCGCCCGGACGTCGGCTGCCCTGACCAACGAAATAGCCACCAGGCCGGCGCGGACGACCCAGCGCACAGCCTCCCGACCGCACTCACCGACAGGAGCCGGTCATCATGACCGATAACACCGACACGTTGTCCACCGCCCAGGATTGGCGCACGGCGACACGGAAAACACTCACGCGACTGCTGACCGATCAACTAGACCGCGTCGGCGTCCGCCCCGGGCAACGAGTCCTGGACCTCACCGGTGCCGCCGACCGCGAGCATTTGTCCCGCCTGGTTGGTCCGAGCGGGCACCTCTTCGCCATCGACGACTTCCACGGGGCGGCGCACTGGTCCGCCGATCCAGACGGCTACGACGTCGTCCTGTCAGATCGCCAGCCAGATCAACTCGACGCGCTCGCACCCTTGACCGCGTCGCTCCGCCCCGGTGGATGGCTCATCCTCGCGGGTATCCTCCCCGCTCCGCCGGTCATCTATGCCGCTGGTCCGGGCGCTACCAGCGTCATCGACAGGGTCGTCCGGGCGATCCACGCCCTCACTCCGTCGCCGGCAGGGCCGTGCTCGGCCGAGGACACCATCGGACTGCTCATCCGCTTAGGTGTGGACCACGTGTGCACTAGCACCCTGACCGAAACCAGCCGCGGCGGCGGCCCCGGTTGCACCCGCTACCGCCACGTGGCCCGACGCGTGCGCGACCAGCTCACCGCCGCTGGTCTATCCAACGCCGAACTCGATCAGTTCGACGAAGCATTCCAGGACCCGAGCGTGGTGCTCACCCTGAGCCGCTGCGTCACCGTCCACGCCCAAATGAGCGCAGCCTAAGGCCGGCGCGCACCACCCCGACCCTGAGCGAGTCGGCACCGACCGACCGGACCTGCAAACCAACCGGCACCGGGCGCGCTGCGACGCTACGCGGCCCGGTGCCGGTCCCCCACCGCCCAGCGAGGAATCAACTCACGATGCCCATGCCACGACCGACCGATCCTGCCCGCCGTATGGCGGTAGGCGTCCTCGGCAGCGTCCTGCTCACCGCCTGCCAGACGGGCACGCCCACGTCCCCGCCAACGCACCGCGTACTGCCGCCGTCCGCGTCTCCCGCATCCGGGAGGCCATCCGCCGCAGTTCCGCCCGTCAGCGTCACAGACCCCGGCCTCACCCCGCAGGAGCGGCTGATGGCCCTGGCGGCGAACGTCGGCGCCACCCCCGAAGACGACACCGGCCAGCTCCCCTACACGTACCTGCACGTTCAGACGTGGGCCCGCTCCACCAACGCGATCACCAGGACCGACCTGCAAACGTGGCGGCGAAACGCTGATGGCTCCGGGCAGGAAGCGGTTCGCAGGCTTCCAGACCTGTCCGGCGTCAACCATCGGCCACGGCCAGAAGAGCGGCACCTGCTCGCACGCTCCCCGGCAACGATCACGAAGCACGCCCGCGGGGGCCTTCACCCGCACCTGCCCGAGCCACTGCCGACCGACCCTGCCCCCCTCAGCGGCCTGCTGGCGCCGCGCGAGCTGGCCGACGAGACCGCGTACCCGCGAATGCTCATCCACGGCGTAGTCGGGCTGGCCGTCAGCCAGTACCTTGGCCGTGACCAGCGCGCGGCGTGCCTGCGGGTCCTCGCCGGCCTCCGGCGCATCACCTACGGGGGCGTGACCAGAGACGTGGCCGGACGTCCTGGCCTCGCCTTCACGGTGGCCGCTGGAGGCTCGACCCTAACCCTCGTCGTAGACGCTCGAACCGGCGAACTACTCGCGGCCGAAGAACGGGTCGCCGGAGCCCGTTCGGGCCTGTTCTCGCACTACCTGATCCTCGAACGCGGCCACACGGTGCGAGCTGGAGTCGCCGTCCGACCCTGAACTGCCCGTCCGGTCGGGTAGGAGGACCCGGGAGTAGCGACCGCGCGGCATCCGAAGGGTAACGGATCCGCCACCCGAGGTCGCTCTTCCGGGTCTGCCTGTTTTCCCTGCACGCCTTGCCCCCGAGTCGGCTTCATTAACCGCTTCCGGGCCGAGCACTGCGCGTAGGAAGCTGCCGCTACCGTTGTCCCTGTCCCCCGACAGCCGAACACTGCTGCCGGAGGACCACCCGTGGACATCATCAGCCGCGCCGAATGGGGCGCCCGCGCCCCCGAGTCCCGCTCCACCGTGCCCTGGTCCAAGCGGACCGTCTTCATGGGCCACTACTCGGCCGCCAGCGCCACCCAGACCCCCCGCCAGATTCAGGACTACCACATGCGGGTCCGGGGCTGGAGCGACATCGGCTACAACTTCTTGATCAACTCCGTCACCGGCGACCTCTACGAGGGCCGCGGGTGGACCGTCCTCGGCGCACACTGCGCCGGCCACAACACCGAGTCCATCGGCGTCTGCGTCATCGGCAAGGACCAGGCTGGCCGCCAGGACGTCTCCGACGCCGCCCGCCGCGCCTTCAAGTGGCTCTACGACGAGGCCAACGCCCGCAAGGGCAAGCGGCTTACGCTGCTCGGCCACCGCGACCGAGGGTCCACCGAGTGCCCCGGTGACGAGATCTACGCCTGGCTCAAGGCGGGCCTGCCGATCGTCGGGCAGCCCCCCACGACGCAGCCGAAGCCGCCAGCCGGCACGAAGCCCGCACCGGGCACGCCGATTGCGTTCCCCTTGCCGAGCGGTTGGTACTTCGGGCCGTCCACCGGCCCGGACCACTCGGTGTCCGGAAAGTACAAGCGGACCTTCCAGGGCCGCTCCGACAGGGCATGGCTCCAGGAGTGGGCGAATCAACTCGCCCGCCGGGGCTGGTCAGTCGGCAAGGGCCGCAGCTGGCTCGGCAAGGCCGGCAACGACGGCATCTACGGCCCGGAGTACCGCGCGTTGGCCCTGGCCTTCCAGAGGGACCAGGACCTGGACCAGGACGGCTTGATCGGTCGCCACACCTGGGACGCCGCCTACCGCAACCCGGTGCGCTGAGCACCCCGCTGATCCCGTGAGGTGGCACGTCGGTGTGGCTGTCTGGGCAGGTCATCAGGGCCGCCGCCGGGGACGTGTCCGGCCTCACCGTGGCGGTGGGCGCACTCGCGGTCCTGGCGACCATCGTCACGGCGCTGCTGGGGCTGCGCGGCACCCTGCGGACCAGCGACGTGCAGCGGGAGGTCGACTTCGACAAGCGGGTCGACGCCCGGCTGGCCTTCCTGGAGCAGCGCGTTCAGCACCTGGAGTCGGAGCTGCACCGCTACCAGGAGATGTACGCCCGGCTGCGGTTGGGCGTCTACGGCGCCGGCCTCGACCCGGACGCGCTACCGAGAGGGGGCCCCGGTGACCAGGCACAGCAGTAGCAGGCAGTACGAGCTGCTGACCGACGAGCCGGTGCTGCTGCACAACCCGCGCCGGCAGCTCGTGAAGCTGCTGACGCTGTACGCCGCGCTGCCGCTGATCTGTGCCACCGCGGGGGCGTACGTCGCGTACATGCTGGCGATGGGCAGCGTCGACCAGCGGCTCCAGGGCCTGGAGCGCGACATGGCCGAGCGGCGCGCGGCGGCGCGTGCCGAGGACCGGGCGCGCGACGAACGGCTAGCGCAGACCCGCCGGGATCTGTGCGTGGTCCTGGACCGGCTTGCCCCCAGGGACGAGTCGGTGCAAGAGCTGCGCCGGCGATACCAGTGCGCCGCCCCCGGTCCGGCGCCGTCGCCGCAGCCGCCGTCCGGCAGCGGAGGCCCGCCGGCCAAGGGACGCGTCGACGCGTCGCCCACCCCTCGGCCCGGACCGACTCCCGGTACGGCCGGTCCGACCGGACCGGCCGGGCCGGAAGGACCGCCGGGCAAACCGGCACCCAGCCCGCCGCCCGAACCCACGCCCGAGCCCGATTCCCGTCCAGCGCTGGTGTGCGTGCCGCTGCTGGACCTGTGTGTGTGACCAACCCGAGGAGAGAGCCATGACGAGTCCCGCGACCCCCACCACCCAGACCCGCCACCCGTGGCGGGCCACTGCCCGTACGGTCTTCGCCGCCACGGTCGCCCTGCTGTCGTTGCTGCCCACCGTCGCCATCGCCGGCGGCGTCGACGACGTGCCGCTCATCGCCCAGGCCGTCGCCGTGGCCGCCGGCGTGACCCGGGTCCTCGCGCTGCCCGGCGTCGAGGACTTCCTCCAGCGCTTCCTGCCGTTCCTGGCCGCCGCGCCGGCCGGGGAGGCGCTCCCGGCCGCACCGCCGGCCGCGCCGGACTCGATGCCCCAGCGGACCACCGGCACGACCTTCCGCGACAGCGACTTCCGCTGACGCACAAGCGAGGAGGGCGACCCCGGACCGGGGTCGCCCTCCTTCGTCATCTGGAGCCCACGCGCTGCATCCCGCCCAGCGCTCGGGCAAACGAGTCGTCAGTCTCCTCGTCGGACCACTCCTCGCGGTCCTCCAGGTCCGCCTCCGTCGGCGGAGCCTCCAGCGCCTGCCGGAACTTCGCCACGTCCTTCTCCGTGCCGCCCTCCACCCACCAGGCGTAGATCACGTCCAGCAGCGACGGCAGCGGCAGGTCCAGCGGCTCCCGGCCGGTGCGCAGCAGCATCGAGCCGTGGAACTCGGGCCAGCGTTTGACCGCCAGGGTCAGGAGTCGCTGCCCGACCCAGTAGGGCGGGCCGACCACTCCTCGCACACGTGCTGAAAGATCGCCATGGCGTCGGTGAAGTCGAACTCGTCGTTCGTGTTCAGCAGCCGCCTCTTGAACACCGCCAGGCTCGGCGGGTCCAGCGTCTGCTCGAAGAAGTCGAGCACCGCCGCCACCTGGTCCGCCTCGGTCCGGCTCGACGAGGCCGCCGCCATCAGGTACGCCAGCTGGGCGTCTTTCGGCGCCCGGCACACCATCTTCACCTTGTCCAGCTTGAACTTGACGTCCGGCAGCTTCTTGGCGTCGCCGGATTCCGCCACCTTCGCGCTGGTCGTGAACTCCCTCATCTGCTTCCTCCCCTATGAGCGGACGATCCGGAACCCCGCCGAGACCGCCACTTCCTCCATCGCCTCACGCAGCCACGGCTGCGCCCGCGTCCCCGGGTGGTTCACCAACGTCGTGAACACCACCTGACCGCCCGTCTCGAACCGCAGCACCCCGCCCGGCCGCCGAGGCCGGATCTGGTGCGGCTTGGTCCCGCCGTGGACCATCGCCGCGTACTCCGTGTCGTTCACCACGAAGCCGTACACCTGGCCGGACCGCACGCCGACCTCCTCGCGGTGCGCGGAGCGGAGCCGACCGGTGTCCACCGGGCACTTCAACACCGCCCGGGTCCGCACCCGCCGGGCCACGCTGCGCACGAACGACAGCACCGGCCCGACCGGGCCGGTGAGCAGCTGCCGCATCTCCCCCGCGAACAGGTCGACGCGCGTGTTGACCCGCACCCCCATCAGCGCCGCCGGGTCCGTCTCGGACCGTCGCCGTCGGCGGCCGCCGTGGTGGTCGCCTCCGCGGCGTCGCCGCGCTCTTCGCCGCCGGCCGCCGCGGTGGCGGTCGGCTCGGCGTCGCCGCCCTCCAGGACCTCGTACCGGCCGGCGTCGACGAGCGTCGCCAGCCGAGGACCCCACTCGACGTTGTGCAGCACCGCGCCGTCGGCGACGCCCGGCATCGCCGTCAGCGCCTTCACCGTGACCTTCTGGCCGCTCCGCATCAGCCTTCCTCCTCGCACACGCAGACGTTCGTCATCACCGCGACCAGGACCTCCTGGCCGACGCAGCCGCCGGACGGGCCGACGCTGGCCTGCTCCCCGATCCACACGTCCTCAACGGACTCGAACTTCTGCAGCTCGCACAGCACCGCCCGCCGGATCCGGCCGGCGTCGTCGGCCAGCTCCGCCGCCGACCGCTCGAGTTCGACCCCGGTCGGCGGGTTCCCTTGGTCGTCGGGGCTCGGCGCGCACCGGGCGCTGCCGGCGCCCAACTCCACCGCCCAGAACGCCCCGGGGTCGTTGCCCGCGCCGAGCGGCGTGCCGCGCCCGTTCGGGAAGTCCCCCGCCAGCACCGGGTACGTCCGCACGATCCGCACCCACGCCTGCCCGTCGCAGCACGAGTCGATCGCCACGTCCCGGCCGGGAACCACCGCGCACACGTCCGGCGCCCCGCCGAGCGCTTCGGCCAGCGCGTCGCCGACGAGCACACGCAGTCGCACCGCGACCGGCCATGCCACGTCGTCGGCGACCTGCGCCACTGGCTCCGTCACGACCTCCTCCTTCTGCCCCGGTCCAGATCCGGCGACCACACCACCGAGTCACGAGGCAGCCGGTGCGGGTTCACGATCCGCAGCCACTGGTCGACCTCCGGCAGCCCCGTCATGCCGTCCTTGGCGAGCTGCGCCGGGTCGACGAACGTCTGCTGCACGCCCTGGCGCACCAGCGACTGCACCCGGCGGGGCAGCCGGCACGTGGTGTCGCTGACCATCGCCTTCGCCAGCTCGCAGGCCATGTGCCCGGCGGCGATCTTCCCGCCGGCCGGCACCTCCACGCCCCGCTCGTACGTCACCGCCCACGCGCCCGGCTGGTCGTCGGCCACCGTCAGGTCCTGCCGCTCCGGCCAGCACTTCCCGTCGACGCGCACCAGCCACCGCCGGTCGTACACCGCGTACGCCGCCGCCGGCACCTCCTGGCCGTCGACGAGCACCCGGGTGACCGCGTGAACCGGACCGGGCAGGCTCAGCTCCCACCCGGACGAGCTGCACGAGCAGATATGCCCGACGCAGCCGCAGAACGCGACCGCCAGGCTGCCGTACGACAGCGGCAGCCACCGCTCCAACCGCAGCCAGGCGTCGTGGTCGTTGCGCCGGCACGGCCGCACCGTCGTCGGGCAGACGCCGTACCGGCGGCCGGACAGCGCCCAGACGATCTCCGTGGCGAGTTCCGTGGCCGCCGTCCGGGCCGCCTCGTCGATGGCGTCCCAGCCCTTGCAGTACGCCGTGTTCAGCGGCCACTGGCACGGGCCGGTCCGCACCGGCTGCGTCACCGCTACCTCAGACCGCGGGGGCGACGAACGACTTGAAGCGCGACGCGCCCGTGGTCGTGTCGGTGACCGTGATGAGGTACGTCCCGGGGGCCGCGTACTGGTGGCTCACCTTCGCCGCCACGGCCGGGCCGATCGTCTGCGCGCCGTCGCCCCAGTCCACCGTGTACGGGTGCACCGGCGGGCCCGCCGGCACGTACGTCGCCGTGTACTCCGCCGTCATGTCCGTCGCGTCCGTCGCGTCGGCGGCCACGGTGCCGTCCGGCGGCCGCTCGGTCAGGCCGCACGTCGGCGCCGGCGGCGGCAGCTGCGTCCAGTCGAGGTGGAGCAGGTCGAAGTCGCCCATCGGGCTCTCCAGCGCCTCGACGCCCGTCGACCGTAGGTACACGTCGTACGGACCGGTCCCCCACCCCGGATTCTCGATCGCCTTGCCGGTCAGGGTGAAGCTCGCCGCCCCGTTCTCGATCGTGAAGTCACCGATCTGCCCGTCGATGATCTGCGGGAGCAGGAAGTACCCGAAGCGGGGCCGCTGCACCGCGCCGGCCGCGCACTTCTTGAGCGCCGTCCCCGACCACAGCTCCAGCGCAACCGCCGAGTCGAGGTTCACCTTGCTGGTGATCCGCAGGCCCGTCGCGTTGCCGTCCTCGTCGAGCACCACCGGCATCCCGGTGAACAGTGTGTACAGCTCCGGGTCGACCCGGCCGGCCGTCACCGTCACGTTGTACAGCTTGATCCGCCGCCGAGCCGGCTCGTAGACCAGGCTGTCGCCGTTGGCGTCCTTCTGGTCGATCTCCTCGCCGTCGTCGACCTCGGCCGCGTACTCGACCGAGACGAAGCCCTTCGACGTGACGTGGACCGGCCAGCCTCCGGCGCCCAGGATCGGGTCACCGCACACCCCGAGCTTGGTGGCCCGGAGCATCTTCCCCTTCACAGGGGTATCGCACACTGCGGACATCAGCACATCCTCAACAGGAGAGCTCCATGCCCGGCCCGCAGCCAGCGGCGAATACCCCGCCAGCGTAGCCGAGAGGGCGCTGGCCCCGGGTGGGACACAGCGCCCTCAGCGTCGTGCTGTCGGCCGGCTCTCCTCCACGGCGAAGCGGGGCGGCACCTGGTGGGTGCAGCCCCGCTTCTTGTTACGGCCGGACAGGGCCCGGCAGCCCCGTCACAGCGTCCGGCCGTCGATCACCTCGACCTCCATGCCCAGCTCGGCGGCCTTCGCGCGCAGCGCCGGCTCCACCTCGTCCCACGCGGGCCCGTCGAGCACGTACGCGGAGCGGCTGTCGCCCTTCACCGTCGTCACCATGACCGCGGTACGGACGTCGAGCACCTTGCCGCTGCGCTCGCAGACGATCTGCCGCATCACGCCGTGCCGCAGCACCTCCCGGCTGATGAACTTCTCCCGGTCGGCGTCGTTGTCGGCCAGCAGCGCCCGGAACACGTCGCTCGACATCAGACCCTCCCGGCCGGGGTCAGCCACGGTCCGGCCAGCGGCGGCCCGGCCGGGGAAGGCGGCGTCATCCGCGCCGTGCCCTCGACGACCTGGCCACGGCATCCGGCGCACACCACCTCGGTCACCGGGCCCAGCGCCAGGTCGACCGGCGTCTTCACCGCCCCCTTGCAGGCCACGCACGGCAGCGACAGCAGCCGAGGCAGCCGCATCCCCAGTAGCAGCATGTCGCGAGGCACCAGCGTCTCCCTCGGCTGCCCGCCCTGCGGGCGGATGACCAGGTTGACGCAGCTCGGGAAGTCCAGCACCGACTGCACGTCGGCGATCTCCACCAGCTTGCCGAACAGCAGTACCTCGTCGCGGCGGCGCAGCTCGTCCGTCCGGATCGCCTGGCTGCCCTGTCCCCTCATCTCAGCGGTCATGCCGCCGCCCCCTCTCGCTCCAGCCAGCAGAGCCGGCTCTCCACATCGACCACCAGCTGCTCGGTCAGCCCGGACCACACATCGGCCGGCAACGTCGCCAGGTGATGCCACAGACCGGCGTGGGCCGCGTAGACGTGCAGCGCGCCCAGGCCGTGCTCCCACAGGTAGGCCCAGCCGTCGCCGTCGTCGGGCGCGTCCTCGCCCATCCGGCCGACGAGCGCCCGGCCGGACACCTCGGCGCGAGCCGCGCGCCCCATGCCGCACACGTACGCCCACTCGGGGCGCCGCTCGGCGACGGCCGCCTCCGGCCACGGCGTGCAGGCCAGCACCGACCAGTCCCGGCGCAGCAGCGCCTCCACGAACTCGGCGGTGTCCCGCCGGAAGGTCCGCGCCCAGATCACCCGCAGCTGCGCGAGGGTCCAGGTGGGCTGGCCCTCCAGCTCGACGGTCCGGGCCCGGTACCACCGGCTCCCCGGGGCGAACTGCCCCACCAGCGCCCTCATCTCACAACCTCCCGCCTGCGGTCGCGGACCGCCTCCATGTAGCCCCGGAAGTCGCTCGCCCTCCACTGGGCGGCGTAGCCCGCCTTCTGCACGTCCAGCACTTCCGTCATCGGCAGGCTCGGCAGCTCGTGCACCGACCAGCACGCCCACGGCTTCCACTGCTTCGGGCCGCGCTCGGGAAGCACGCCCAGGTAGACGTGCAGCCGGTGGTCGCCGAACAGGTACGCCCACTCGCGGTCGCCCGCGTTGGCCGAGGCGAGGTGCCCGGCCTCCGGCTCCGGCCCGCCGTGGCTCGGCACGCCGACGAGGTGCCCGGCGGTGCCGGTGCCCGGCAGGGCGTACAGCCGCGACCAGTCGCAGCGCATCAGCTCGTCGACGGCCGCCTGGACGTTGTGCCCGAGCATGTCGTGCACCAGCACGGACAGGGCGGGCACGATCATCGTCGGGCAGGCGTCGTGCTGGACGTGCCTCGCCCGGTAGAACCCGCCGGCACCCTCGGTGCCGATGAGCGCTCTGAGACCCACGTTTACCTCCACGTGAACATTGGGTCGAACCGATACCTTGCGCTGTCCGGCCGCAATCGTCAATAGCGGCCGTACAGCGAGAGCCCATCTAGGAACTCCGCACCGGGGCCGGGCAACCGCCCAGCCCCGCCTGCGCAGCCACTAGCTGGCCGCGTCCACGCTCCAGAACTCCGTCTCGCCGTGCCAGGCCACGACCGTGTGCGGCGACGGCGCACCGTCCGCCAGCCAGGCCAGCATCTTCTCGGCAACCTGCTCGCGGTACCGGCGCGCGACCAGCATCTGGCAGTACGCCCACACGCCGTCGCGGTTGCCGACGACCCGCGTCGACCCGCCACCCCAGCTCGCCACCACGAACTCCACCGAGGGCCCCTCCTCGGCCGGCCGCGCGTCGCACTCGTCGTCCGGGTCGTCGTCCAGCTCGGCCGCGTGCCTACAGTCCGGCTGGTGTGCCTCGTCGCGGTGCTCCCCGCAGTGGACGCAGCAGCTCTTCTCGTCCAGGCAGTTGAACCGCCCGCATTGCTCGATCGCCAGGCGCATGCCGGCCTGCACGGTGCTTTTGCCCATCTCGACCTCCACGTGAATCAGGGCAATGTGTACACAATTATTGTATGCGACAAGCCCTCTCACGTACACATTTTATGTACGAGCAGGGCTGTGTAGCAGGTCACACAGGGGCAGCTCAGAACAGTCGCCCCTGCCGGAACACGGCCTCCGCGTCGAACGTCGACGAGGCCGGCGGCAGGGGCGGCAGAGGCGGCGGGGGCGGCGTCTTCGGCTTCGCCTTACGCAGGTGCCGGTCCAACGCGCTCTCCGGCGTCGGTAGCTCCAGGACGTGCCGCACCGCCGCGATCTGCCGGGCCAACTTCCACGCCCGCTGCATCTCGTCGATCGCGATCTGCCGGTGCTCCAACGCCTCGTGCATCCACTGGTCCAGCAGTCCGTCGCCGCAGCCGACGATCACCCGGAGGCCCAACCCCCACAGGTGGAAGTTCACCGCGCACAGCGCCGCCGCCAGCGGGTCGAGGTCGTTCGCCCACCACTCGCACGTCGTGGGGTCGAGCCCCTTCTCCCGCATCGCCTGCGCGGCGCCGAGCAGCATCGTGCCCGTGCCGGCGCACGGCTCCAGGATCCTCGCGCCCTCGTCCGGAGCAACCATCCGGCCGAGCAGCATCGTCACGCTCTCCGGGGTGAGGAACTGGCCGATGCCCTTCTTGCCACCGTGGCTCTTCATCGTCTGGAGCAGCATTCCCAGCAGGTCCGCCTCGCCCCAGCCGTCCGGGCCGCACCGTCCGAACAGGCCCTTGCGCAGCGCCGCCTGGCCGACGGCCTGCACCGCGCGCAGCATCGTCTCGCCCTGGTCCTCATCGGTCCACGACCACAGGTGCTTCGTCCGCGGGTTGAGGTCGGGCCGGATCGCCGCGAACTCGCACCACAGCCGCTGCATCAGCAGCCCGAACCCCTCGTGGTCCAGGCGCTCGAACATCTCGGCCAACTCCGCAAGCCGGTCGGGATCCTCCGTCTCCCGGGCTACCAGCGCCAGGGCGGCCACCACCGACATCGGCACCTCGATCCGCGAGCCGCCGTACCGGCTGTGCCACGCGTAGTCGACCGCCTCGGCGATGTCCCGCGCGTGCTGCCGCGGGTCGGTCGGCACGGCGTTCGCGCGCCGCGCCACTGTCGTTGTCGTCATCTCTCTCCTCCACGTGAACCGCCGGCCTCCCGCCGGCGGGAACGGCAGCGCCCCCGCCGCCATCTGGCAGCGGGGGCGCTCGGGGTCGGTCAGCAGCAGTTGCCGCACACCCCCGACGCGGGCAGCACGGTGAAGCACCGCCCGCACATCGACTTGCGCACCTCGGCCACCTCGCGCTCGTTCGCGCGGCGCTGCCGCGCGGCCTCCCGGCGCTCGCGCTCAGCCCGCACCCGCGCGTTGTGCTCCCGCACCCGCCGGTAGTGGGCCAGGCGGGCACGCTCCTGCTCCTCCGTCTCGCGCGGGAACAGGCCCTCTCCGGCCACCAGGCGCTCGCGGAAGCTCGCCGTCAGCTGCTCCAGCGCCTCGATCGTGCGGGTCATCTGGTAGCTCATCTCGCGGGCCATCGGGCACTCCTCACGCGGTTGGGGCAGCTTGCTGTACATATTCATTGTATGTAGACAGCACTCCTCATGTACAGGTTTTATGTATGCCTTGGACTGTGGAGCGGGCCACACAACGGCGACACCCCCCGCGCCGCGTGGCGCGAGGGGCGTCGGTCCGCTCAACTCACTGCTGCTCGGCCAGCTCCGGCCGGGCCTTCTTCACGCTCTCGGCGACGATCGCCAGGGCCTGCCGCCGCTCGGCCAGCTTCATCAGCGCAGCGTCCACCGCCGCCGCCTTGCCGCTCACGGCGGCCAGCAGGTCGCCGCGCACCGACGCCCGCAGGTCGCCCGCCTTCGCGGTCACCATCGCGTCCTCGGTCGCCCCGATGAGCTCGCAGGAGTGCCGCTCCAGCTCCCGCTCGGCCTCCACCACCTGCCGCGCCAGCATGGCGACCGGGCCCCACTGGTCGGCGGCCTCAGCCTTGACGCCGAACTCGGTGGCCAGCTCGTCGACCCGCTCCTGCATCTCTCTGTCCTCCTGTAAGGGTAGCGCGTTGCGTACATCTTCATTGTATGCGAGTTTCGGGCTTGCGTACAATCTTTATGTACGCCTCGGGCCGTGGAGCGGGTCACACAAAGCGCCGCCCCACCTGGCACGGGGAAGAGCCAGGCAGGGCGGCGCGCGTCCGAGGCGTGGGGTCTACCGGCCACTCCGCGAGGTACGCGACGACCGGGACGCCCTCGCCGACGGCTGGGAGGACCCGCCGTTCGACTCAGCGTCCGCCTCGGACACGTCGGCCCCGGCGTCAGCCGACGTGCTCTCTTCGCCGATATCAGCCGCCGGCTCGCTCGGCGTCTCGACGACGCGCCCGGCGTCAGCCGGCATGCTCCCCTCGCCGACATCAGCCGCCGGCTCGCCCGGCGTCTCGACGACGCGCCCGCCGCCGGTAGCCAGCACCTGCTCAGCCAGGTCGTCCGGCACGTCGAACGCCAGCCCCAGTGGGCCGTCACTCGTGGTCAGCACCTCGTCGTGCCGCTCCTTGCCGGCTACGGCGAGCAGTTGCCGCGCGAGGGTCTTCGCGTCCTCGCGGTCCTTCGGGTAGATCAGGGGCATGTCTCCTCCTACGCCGGCACGCCCGGCAGCTTGACCTTGACCGCCGCCACCGCGCAGCTCCACCCCACCGTGTAGAACCGCTCGGCGACCGCGAACACCTCGTTGTCCTTGCGGTCCAGGGACTCGTCCAACTTCGGCAGGTACACCGCCGACCGCCGCACCATCACCGGGCCCGTCCCGTACAGCCACGCCTCACCGGCGGCCGGCACCGCACCACCTGGGCCAACGCCGGTCGTCTGCGCAAACACGATCGGGTCGCCCAACGGGCACACGAGCCGCGGGCCCTCGATCCGCGACTGGCCCTTCTCTGCGAACCACCCGGCCGTCCACCGGGGTGCCCACAGCGCACCCAGCACGCCAGCCCGGTCGCTGATGTGCGCCTCCAGCAGGCCCACGCCCGTCTCCAGCGGCACAGGCGCCGTCTCCGAGTCCGCCAGCACCTCGGTATCGGCGTCCGCCAGGTACGTCGCATTCTCGGCCTCGCCGGTCCACACGTAGTGCTCCAGCGACTGCTGCTCGACTAGGGCGAGGGCCCGCCGCCCACGGTCCAGCAGATCGGGTCGGGCCGTCGACCGGCCGGTCAGCCCGGCGTACAGCCGGATGACTGCGGCCTGCACGCTCGGCACGCCGTCCGGCAGGGCCATCGCCGCGCGATCCGGGTCCGAGGCCGCTGCCAGGTTCGTCGGAGCCGGGGAGTCGACGCACTGCGGCTCCCACTCCACGCCAGCCTGAAACTCGCGCTGGTCGGCCGGGTCGACCACCGCCGCCGCCGAGAACAGGCCGTACTTGTAAGGCGTCGTCGCCGGGGCTTCCACGTACACCAGGGGCTGCGTCACCCGTCATCTCCTCCGGGGAGGGGGCCGCGCCGCGCGGGCGCGGCCCCCGTCGATCGAGTAGCTCAGGCCGCGGCGGAGCAGTCGAACGCCACGGTGCTGCCGGTGACGCCGGTCGGGCACAGCGGGACGCTGATCTTGTACGACGTGTAGCACCGCTTCACCAGCAGCGTCGCCTGCTCGGTGAACAGCGCGATGTACTCGTTGTCCTTGAGCTTCGTCGAGTCGTAGACCGCCGACAGGTCGATGATCGGCTTGGAGCCCGTCACCCACGTGCCCGGCGCGTAGATCAACACGTCCACTTTTGCCGGCCATTGGCTCGGCGCCGCTGTGCCGCCAAAGCCGCTGCCGCCCGCGTCGACGTACCCGTCCTGCCAGTCGTATACAAACTGGGGCCGCAGGTGCCGCCGGGTGAACCATGCGGTGATCTGCTCGTCGGTCACGTCGAGGTAGTTCACGCCGGCCCGGCGGCTCATGTCCGCCCGGATCCAGTCGATGAGCCACAACGGCGCCACGCACTCCAGGAGCTGCCGGCGGCCCAGCCGGTAGCGGTACCGGTAGTCCGTCGTCGCCAGGGACACCGCGCCGAGTAGCGCGGTGGTCGTCTCGTCGCCGTCGATGTCACCGCCGAGGGGCAGCGCGAACTGCGTCGACTGGCTCGGCGCGGTGGCCATGCGCTGGATCAATCGTGCGTTGATCTTGTGCTCGTGGGCGGTCAGCGCCCGCCGGACCACGTCCCGGGTCAGCTCCGGCCACACCGCGTTCTGCACGATGTCCTGCTCGATCTGCACCCCGTCCACCTCAAGGCGCGTCTCGGCCCAGTTCACCGTCGGCACCCTGTAGGCGGGCTTGTCCGTGCCGGCGGTGCTGTCCGCCTCGGTCTGCACGAAGCCGACCCCCGAGTACAGATCGCGGAAGTCGAGGTTCGACGGGACCTTGATACCGCCGCCGCGCGGGACCGTGATACCCGGGAGATCCAGCAGACCCTCGGTCGTCTCCAGGCCCTCGCACAGCTCCCACAGCGTCTCAGACGGAGCACCCCAGCCACCGGCCGCGACGAGGTTGCCCCCGGGCAGCCGCGACTCGGTGGCGGCCAGGTCGACCAGCTCCATGTCGGTCAAGCCCCTGCCGCCGGCAACAAGCGCCTGGTCAACGGGCAGCTCGACCCGGGCCACGTTCTGCTTGATGCGGGTCGCGACGCCCACTCCGCGAGGGAACCCGGCGAACTTGTCGTCGAACGCCGATGCGACCTCCGACACGGAGGAAAACACGTGCCCGTGCGGCACGTTCGGCACGTCCGCAGCCGCCTTGATGACCGCCGACCTGCCGGCGCTGGGCATCTTCGGCTTCGGCTGCCGGCGGGCTGCCC
This sequence comes from Micromonospora sp. NPDC048839, assembly GCF_040649915.1. NCBI lineage: Bacteria > Bacillati > Actinomycetota > Actinomycetes > Micromonosporales > Micromonosporaceae > Micromonospora > Micromonospora sp. NPDC048839. Next base: position 34,077 of record NZ_JBEZGL010000029.1, on the reverse strand, counting down.
GACGAGCCAGCGACGCAACGACCGGCGTCGGCTGCGGTGCCGGCACGTCTGCGACCTGGTCCTCCTCCGGCGAAGGATCGTCGCCGTCGACGTCGCTGCCCGCGTCGTCTGCCTCGTCGGCCTCGTTGTCGGGGGCCTCGGCAGCGCTGTGCACGGCAGCGTCCAGATCCTCCAACTCGGAGGCCACCTGCAGCGCTGCCTGCTCGATCTGCTGCTGTTGGGTTCGCACCGACTGGACGAAGGTGGCCAGCTCACGCAGCCGGGACAGGCCGGCGGCGTCCAGGGCCGGGTCGTCGCGCAGGGCGTCGAACGCCGCTACGGCCTGCGTTTCCAGCTGGCCCAGTGCGGCGAGGTCGAGTCCGTCCAGGCTCCCAGGGATTTCGAATTCCACCGTCGGCTCCTCAGCACGGTAGGGGTTTCATCCCCGACCGGCCCGCAGCCAGCATCGGTGTTTGCTGCCTGACAGAGTAGCCCAGGGTCCCCGATTGGCGATCAAGGCGAGCGCCGGTCATCCTGGAAGGGGTCTTGGGATGGCCTTAGGACTCACGGGTCCTACTTATGAGTACGTGGACGCGCCCAGGAGCCTCACTCTGAGCGAGCACCCCACGTTGTTTGGGAGTCGATCGCGGCGCAGCACATCGGCCGTCACGCGACACGTGGTCGGCGATGAACATCGAGCCGGCCAACACTCCGGGGAAGCCGGCGCGACCGGCGTTACCGAGAAAGTGGGCAGGTCATGAAGCCCAGACCGCTCCGGTAGGACGCAACCGTGGGAGAAGCCGCAGCTTGGATCGCTGCGGTTCTTCCCCTGACGACCGCACTACTCCTCCTACTCTTGGCTACGAAGTTCGTGAGGCGGGCCGAGAAGTCGGGCGGGTACGTCGAGGTCGGCTGGACAGCCGTTGCGTTCCGCATCAAGTGCTCGTTTTCGCCTGAAGGCTCCGGTGATGCAACTGCCGGGCCTTCCAACCAGGCAGCGCCGCCGAATGTTGGCCCACAGGATCCATCAGGGGCCCTCGCGGCAGGCGCATCTGCCCCCGTGGACGGGGGTGGCAGCCCATGACATAGACACAAGGCGGTGCGGTGCCGGACGGCACCGCACCGCCTCTCCACTTCTCCACTCGACGGACCGTGCCCGTCAACGGGCGTCGCCGATGCAGATGGGCTCCTGCACGACGACGCGTCGACAGTGGACGACCCTTATTTCAGCTATTATCGTTAAGCGCATGCCTGACGGACCTGTACGCGTAACGGGACCACTCCTGGCCGTCCTGAACGCCCTACTCAAAGCCGACGACCACGAGCTACACGGCTGGGCGATCATGAAGGCCACGGGGAAGTCCGGACCGACCATTTACAAGATCCTGGAGCGGCTCAGAGAATCGCGATGGGTGACCTCCCGCTGGGACACGAACACCGAACCCGGCAAGCCCCGCCGCCGCTACTACCAGCTCACCGGGCACGGGATAGCCAGCGCCCAACAGCTGATCGCCCAACGGCAGACCCAGCCAGCGCCGACCATCCGGACCCGCATGGCCTTCGGCTGGAGCGAGGCGTGAACCGCTGGGAGATCATCCTGGGCATCGTGTTGGGGCTCGTCGTCAACGAGGCCACCGACATCTCGCCGTGGGCCGCGCGGAAACTGGCCCAGTGGTCGGCCTACCGTTGGACGTCAGACCCTGAGATGGCCGCGGGATACGCCGAGGAGTGGGGGGCGCTCATCGACGACCGGCCCGGCAAACTGCTCAAGCTACTAACCGCCCTGCGCTTCGCCCTTGGGGCTGCCGGCCGAGCTGCACCCAGGGCCGGCGTTCGGATCGTTCGTGCAGCCCTTGCCTACCAACGCTATTTCGACTACGTCAGGTCGTTCAGGCGCACCGCCAAGCGTGTGGAACCCGCTGACCAGCTCTTTCTCATTCTGCCCGACACTGAGGCACTGAAAGCTTGGGAGCCCGACTTTCGGGTGGTGGACATCGACAGGAGAAGCTTCGTCGTAGAAGCAAAGAATTGGCATAGCCCCAAGGGGAGGCTCATTCTGCCCGCGGAGGAACCTGAGAGGTGAAGCCTCGCAAGCGAAGGCCCACAACTGCTTTCGGGGGTGCGGTGCCGTCGGGCGCCGCACCCCCGGTCCTCTACTTCTGCACCTGGCGGATGATGCCGCCGCCTCCCCTGCGCACGTCGGCGATCTCTGCATCGGCCTTCGACGCGAACTCGCCGCCTTGGCGGCCATCCTCGTAGGACAGCACGAACACGGTGCCGCCCCGACGCTTGCTGCCGCAGTTACAGCCCACCGGATTCCCCCCTCTACTTGCCGTGCACCGCGGCGGTCAGAGCCGCCACGAGGGTCGTCCGGTCGCGGCCAATCGACGCCGCGATCTGCTCAACGTTCGCCGCAGTGACCAGCCGCTGCCGTTCGGCCGCGAAGCCCGCGGCCACCGCACGGCGGACCGCCGCATCCAGCGCCTGCGGGGACAGCGGATCGCGCTGCCGGCGGGCGGCCGGCTCGGACGCCTTCCACCCGGCCCAGCCGGAGGCGACCATCGCGTACGCCCGGCCGCCCGTCGAGGCGCGGCCCCGCACCACCGGGAAGCCGCCCACGTTGACACACAGCGCCGCGACGAGCTGACGTGCACCGCCGATCCACCGCCAGTCCCCCGACAGCGGCGACCGGCGCAGTAGCTGCACCTGCTCCGGCTTGGCCTCCGGCACCAGCGATCCGGCGACCCACGTGCCGTGGGCGTCCCGGCCGGCCCGGACCACCGCCACCTGTGTGCCCGTGTCGTCGTAGTGGGCAACCGCGCTCGCCGCGCTGGCCGCCAGGTCGGCGTGCCCGGTCGACGCCGTGATGTGCCCGACCGCGATCAGCTCCCCCTCGGCGGTCTGGATCTCCGGCCGGTGGAACCAGTCGAACCCGCCTTCCTCCGGCGGCATCACGCACTGCCCGCCGCTGAGGAACGACAGGTGGCAGTCCCGGTCGGCCAGGTGCCCGAACACCCGCCCGTCGGCCGTGACCGTGATCGGCGTCAACTCGCCCAGGCCCGGGTCGTCGAACCACACCTTCGGCGGGTACAGCGGCGCGACTTGCGACTTCTTCGCCGCCGCGCCGGCTGCGGTGACCGGCTCTTCCTCTTCCTCCACCACTTCTGAAGGGTCGTCCTCGCCATCGGCGGGCTCGTCGTCGACCAGCTCCAGCTTCGCCTCCATGAACGCCTGCGTGCCGACGAGGGTCACCGCCATGACCCGGCCCTTCGTCACCGTGATGTACGGCTCCTCGCCGGAGTCGATGAACGCCTCCCACTCCTCGTCGCTCATCTCCTCGATCGGCGTGCCCTTCGCGTCCGTGTACACGAACTCGAAGTCGTCGAGGTCCACCGACGGGAACAGCACGCCGTTGCGCAGCAGCTCCAGCGCCTCCCCCAGCTCAGGCACGGCGTCCAGGAAGTCACCCGAGCCGGTGAGCTTCGACGTCTGCACCTCGCCGGCGGTGATCCGGCCGATCGTCACCGCACCCTCGTGCCCGGGGGCGTCCTCACGCGCCCACCGCAGCGGGAGCGGCAGGTCGCGGAACGACCACTCGCCGTCCGCTGCGAAGATCCGCCGGTCACCCGACCTGGCACCCAGCGGCGCCAGCGTCCCCTTCCACGTCGCCATCTGCTTGCCACCCTTCGCGGCTCCCGCCGCTGTCACCGTGATGTCCAACCCGCTGGCCCGATTCCGTCGGGGCCAGGGGTGCTCAGGGACCGCAGGCAGGGGCTCGTCGGCCTCCACCTCGATCATCGTGCAGCGGCAGTTCACGACCTGCCCGGCGGGCGCGGCCGGGTCGCCGGGGAAGCGCAGCGGCACCCCGCCGACCATGAACACGCCGTCGAGGGCGACCCGCTGCCCGTCCGCGTCGCGGTGGTCGTCGCGGGTCCGCTCGTCGTGCGTGGCCACCCACACCTTGTCCAGCTTCTCGTCGAGCGCCTGCTCGGCGGTTAGCCAGGCGGTCAGCGTGCCCGCGTTGTACGCGCCGATCGTCTCCGTCCGGGCGATCGTGACCGCCCGGTCCTCCCACGACAGCTCGCCGAGGATCGCCTCGATCGCGTCGCGGATACGTGGGATGCTCGCGCCCTCGGCAGTCAGCTCGGCGACGACCGCGGTCACCTGCGTCCACGCACTGTCGGGCACTCCGGAGAGCCGGTTCGGCAACGCGGCTAGGTACTCGTCCTTCATCTGCGCCACGCGCAGCAGCTCCAGGTCACCGCCCGCGTCGGCCACACCGGCGAGAAACGTCGCGTCAACCTCGGGCAGCAGGTGCACCGTCATCGCGTCGAACCACGCCTGCCCGGCGCCGGCGAGCGCCGAGGGGTCCGGCGGGAGCGCCGCCGCGGTGACCGGCAGGGTCACCGCCCGCGCCGAGCGCAGCCAGGCGCTCAGCGCCGCCCGCGCGGCCCGCTCAACCCGCTTCTCGGCGACGAGCACTCGCGCCTCCTGGTCAAGGCGCAACGGCAGCCACAGGTCCGGCTCTGCCATGCCTACTTCTGAGGGACGAGCGGGAGGACGGCGACCACGTTGATCGTCGAGCCCGTGACCTGCACACCACCATCCGGCAGGCACGCAGGCATCCCCGAGGTGGTGCGCGCCACCCGGTGGATCGTCAGCGCGCTCTCGCGCAGCTCCAGCTTCACGAAGTCGTCGTTGAGGTCGACGCGCAGCAGCGCGAACGCGTCGCGCAGCTGGGTCAGGGTCACGTTCTCCGGGTCAGCCACGGATCCTCCTGGTGTGCTCGTGCCGCGCCACGTCGGCCGGATCGCAGACGTGAGCGCCGTCGGACAAGGGCGGCTGATCGCCGTCCCACAGATCGCCCCACCACCCGCAGGTGCGGCACATCGTCCAGCGCAGGACCTCGCAACCCTTGCCGCGACCGGACCGGCGGCACGCGTGTCCGTGGCCCTGCACCAGGTCCGGGACGGGCGCGGTCGGGGCCGTCATGCCGGCACCAGCTCTCCGCGCACCGTGCGGGTCAGGTGCTCGCGCAGATCCCCCGGGTCGTGCCGGGTCCCGGTGACCAGCAGCCCGCCGACGTACGTCGTCAGGGCAGCCGTCAACTTCTCCGGGTCGACGTCGAGCCGGGTGGCGATCGCCGGCACCGCCGTGAACGCGCCCTCCAGTAGCCGGGGGACTGACGTCGGCGTCGACTGCCGCACCGTGTGGTACTCCCACGCCTTCAATGCGGCATGCCGGTACCGCTCGCGGCCAACGACCCGCTTCCCCGCGATCTCCAGCGCCCGCAGCGCCAACACCTCGCAGGCAGCGACGAACGCACCGCTCAGCGGCCCGGCGGCCGACGCTGCGATCGCATTCTGCTCGGGCGGGCCACGGTCCTCGGTATCGCCGGACGGCGGCTCCTTCGGCGTTGGCGCTTCCTCGGTGGGCGGCTCGCCGCCCGGCAGCTCGGCTGGTTGTGGGGCCTGCTTCAATGCATCCGGGTCGACGTCGGCTGTCACCCCGGCGACCTCCAGGAGCCGTTGCACCAGCAGCGGCCCGGCCGCCGGCACCGTGCGGATGATCTCCAGCAGCCGGCGCAGCTCGCGCTCTTCGTCGGTCGGCTTGTCCTGCTCGCCGAACCCCGTTTCCCGGCGTAGCGCGTCGCCGGACAGCTCGCCGAGGCCGAACAGGTCCTTCGCGTCGGCGCCCTTGTCCGGGGTCTGCGTCAGCTCGCTGGTGTCGTACCAGACGATCCACCGCTTCGCGTCGGCGACGCCGGCCGCGCCTTCCAGCGCCGGCCACAGCATCTGCTGGGTCAGCGCCGCGCAGAACAGCTCCAGCTTCGACTCGACGTGGTACTTGATCGTCGCCTCGTCGGTCATCCAGGCGCCCCAGTGGTTTGCCTGGGTCATTCCGAGCAGCATCTCCGGCGGGGCGTCCAGGCCGAGGGCCAGCCGCCTGATCGCACCATCCAGCATCGACGGCACCGTTGACGACAGCTCCGTGGCGAACGACAGCAGCCGCGCCTTCTCCAGGTGCTCGGCTGGGCCCTGCACGACGATCGGGACGAGGGCGGCCACGGAGTCGCGGTCCTTGACCGCGGTGGTCATCGCCTCCGTCAGCGTCGCCAGGAACGACGTCACCCCGTCCTCGGGGTTCTCCTCATGTTCGGCGGCGGCGAACGACAGCTCGTTGGGCAGCAGCAGGATGCCCGCGCCAGCCAGCCGGGAGTCAATCTGCGACTGGACGTACTGCGTCAGCCGCTCGATCAGCCGCAGCACCCGCCGGTTGGACTGCACCTGCGACGAGGGCAGGGCGTGCTTGCGGGGGCTCGGTGCCCAGATCCGCACGATGACCGTCTCGTCGGCTTCCAGCTCGCGCGGGCCTTCGCCCTGGTCGAGGACGTACTTGCCGGACCGCTCTTGCAGCTCCTCGTTCGACGCGATGAACCACTTCTCGCGGTCAGTGGCCTTGCCGTCCTCGTCGCGCTCCGGCTCTCCGATCAGGTAGCACTCGCCGGGCACGCCGAGCTGGATGCCGACGTCGTTCAGCAGTTCGGACTGCTGCCCGGGTCCGCCGAGGAACGTCTCGTTCACGCCGGCCGGCGCCTGGTCGGGCGTCTCGACGGGCCGGCCGTGGTCGTCGACCTGCGTGATGTACAGCCGGGCGCGGCTCATCGCCTTCGCCACCGTGTTCACCAGGAACGAGAACTCGCCGCATTCCTCGTAGTGCCGCCAGGCTTCTCCCTGCCACTCCTGCCGGGTGACCTTCCGCAGGCTGCCGCTGGACTCGTACCGCATCTTCGCCGCCGACGCGACCACGGCGGTCGCCTTGCCGACGTCACTGTCACCTCTCGGCTTCGTGCCCCACCACTGCGCCATGCGCTACTCCTCGGGCTCGGCGCGCACCAACAGGCCAGTCGCGTAGGACAGTGCGAGCGCGACGGCGGGCACGTCGACCCACCAGTAGCCCGACCACCTGGGGGCGACGGACAGGTGCCACCAGCCGGCGGCGGCCGGCGCGGCGATCCACACCGACAGGCACCACCGACAAAACAGCAGGTACGCGAATGCGCTGCCTTCGGGCAGACGACGCACGATCGCTTCCCGGGGCCGCCGGGTGATCTCGTCGGCGACGATCAGCCGGGTCAGCCGGGCAACGACGAACAGCACCACCGTGATCTCGATCAGCCCCGTCACGGGTATGAGCATATGCAATGCCACTGCGGCCGAATATATTCGCATCGTAATGGCCAGCAGGTCACCCAGCGAGCCGGAAGGTCACATCGGCTTGAGGTACGTGCCGCCACCGACCGGAACGAAGTAGTCGAAGCCCATCTCCTGCAAGATCCGACGCAACCGCTTCGCCACCTCCACGGCTACCGCAGCCAGATCCTCACGCGGGACGACCATGTCGGTACCCGGCAGATCCTCTAGCAAGTCGAGGATCCGTCCCGCGACAGGCGCTTTCGCCCAGGCGGTAGCCGAAATCACTCCCGTGACGACGCCAGCGGCGCCGTAAGCGAGGACGTTCGCCATGCGGTCCAGCGAGGCGAACGCGGCTTGGTAGGCACCCATCAGGTCGCCAGTGACGTCCCACGTCATGCGGGCGGCGCGGAAGGTCGCGACGATGCTTGCGACATTCCCGGGGCGGACCGTGTTCGTCGGGTCCGTCCACCCACGCTCGTGGACGGTTCGCTCGCACCGATACTCATCGATCGCACTCTCGGCGGCCCACAGGAACTCAAACGTGATCTCTCGCTCCGGCAGCGTGAACGGCACCCGCCGGTGCACGCCCCACGCGGCGTCTCCGCGCTGAGCCAGGCGCACATGCTGCGCCTCGTGAAGCAGTCCGTGCCGAGCGCCCCGGACCCCGGCAGGCACCAGCCCGCTGCCGGCCACTACCACGACCTTGCCCCCCGGCAGGACACAGGTCATGGCACCGGCACGCGCCCCGTCGACCTTCTTGGCCCTGTACTGCTCGGCGGTCATCGACGGGTTGGCGCGGTCAACTTCCTGGACCTGATACTGGCCAGCCACCTTTTCGTACTCGTCGGTGATGACCACCTCGACCTTCTCGGGGGTGGGCACCTCCGCGGCGAACTCGGCGAGCAGGTTGCTCCAGGTAGCCCGCTGGGCGGCCGGCAGGTCACGGACCACCCGGTACGTCACATTGATCTCTCTGGACATCCTGCCAGTATGTCCAGAGGGTCGGACAGTTCGACCACTCGTCGAACACCTGTGCGAGTACGGTGCTGATCGTGGAGTGGCGCAACCGCTGGTACATCACGATCCGCTGGAATCGGGCCGACAACAGCCCAGCCGGAGTGACCGTCATCGAGCGCGTCGTGGACTCCCCCGCCGAGCTGCGGCACCTCGTCGACCAGGCCCGCGCTGACCCGCACGTGGTCGCCTTCCCATACCGCAAGGCCCATGAGCTGGTTGGCGACGAGCCGCAGCGGTGCCAGGCAGGGCACTCCTAAGCAGGCGCTTCGGCCATCCGGCCGGCGCGCGACGGGCTGCCCTCGGCACTGACGACCTACCTGTTCCCCGGCCGACCGCGAACACGGCCCATCGGTCCAGCCACCCTCGGCGCCCGGCTCCGGCGGCGCGGCATCCCCGTCGGTGCCGCCCGCAAAGCCGAGCTGCCCGCAGCCGTGACCGCTGACCTGTTCGGGTTGACCTACAAGACCGCCAGCGCTTGGAGCAGCTACGCACAAGCTGACTGGACCGCCTACCTCAACAGCCGGACCGTCCCGTAACCCTCTCGTTTCCGGGACGGCTCAGTAGGTCCAGTGACAGCCCCCCAAGGTTGCCCAGACACCAGTATGGTCACCGCGGCCCGTTGTGAGGTCGGCGATCGGCGCAGGCCGTCCGCGAGGGAGTCGAGACCGTGGTGATGCGGCCCCACCACCACGGGCCGCCGGGCTTCGCCAGCCGGCGTCACCGGTGCGGCGGGCCCTGCACAATGCTGCGCACGTCGAACGCCAGGCCCAGGCCCATCAGGTAGGGCCGGTCACCCCGCCGCCCCGGCAACGCCGAGCCGGGCCGCTTCGCACCCCGCCGGCTGTTGTGCTCAGTCATCGTCGTCATCGCCTTCGACGAGTTCACCTTCCCAGGCTTCGCGGCCCTCGTGGATGGCGAACGCGGCGATGATGAACCCGGCGACGGGGTCGATCCAGGCCGCGCCGGTGAACGCGTACAGGACCAGGCCGGCGAGGGTGGAGATGCTCAGCAGCACGCAGATGCGGGTCTCGGCGGCGTCGGCGAGGATCAGTCGGTCCCCGCCGAGTTGCATGGCGACCTTGCGTTTCGCGGCGGCCAGCACCGGCATGATGATGACCGATGCGGCCAGCAGCACGATGCCGACGATGGAGGTGTCCGGTTCCTCGCCATCAATCAGGTCTCGGATGCCTTCGACCACGACGTAGGCCGCGAGGACGAAGAACGTCACTGCGACGGCCTTGAGGGTTCGGCGTTCCTTGGCCTCGTCGGCCTCGCCATTACGCAGCCGGGCAGCCAGGCGCACGCCGACAAGCACGGCGGCGGCGGACTCGATCCCGGAGTCCAGGCCGAACCCGACCAGGGACACCAGCCCGGCCAGGAGCCCGGCGGTGATCGCAATAACGCCCTCAACCACGTTGTAGGCCACGGTGAACTGCGCCAGCCGCAAGCCCCGACGGGTCAGCCGCCCGGTCTCGGCCGCGCTGAGCGCCGACGGCTGCGCGCTCACCGCTGATCCTCAGCGCCGCAGCCGTAGGTCGGGCACAGCGCCACGGCTTCACCGGTCGCGGCGAGCAGCTGCTCGGCGGCACGCAGCAGGTCCATGAGCTCCGGCCGAGCCAGGGCGTAGAACATCTGCCGGCCCTGCGGGCGGCCGGTCACCAGCCCGCAGTCGCGCAGGCAGGCAAGGTGCGCCGAGACGGTCGACTGCGCCAACCCGAGCGCGGCGGTCAGGTCCACGACGCGCAGCTCCCCGTCGGCGAGCCGGCGCAGGATCGCCAGCCGGGTCGGGTCGGCCAACCCCCGAAACAACGCCGCCGCCGGTGCCAACTCGTCGGCGGGCCTGGCCGCCACCACTTCACTATTCATCGCCACAACACGATGATAACGTGCCCTGATGATTCATCGTCAAGTAGCGGTGACAGCGGTTACTAACGATAGGTTGGTGGTGCGGGATGACAACCCCAGAGCGAGCCGGTAATCGCCGATGGTGGGTTCTCGGCGCGCTGGTGCTGAGCGTGCTGACCCTTGGTCTGGACCTGACGATCCTCAACGTGGCGCTGCCCACCCTGGCAGCTGACCTCGCCGTCGGCACCAGCGGCTTGCAGTGGATCGTCAACGCCTACGTGCTGGTTTTCGCCGGATTGATGCTGCCAGCCGGCGCTCTCGCCGACCGGTACGGCCGCAAGCGGCTGCTCCTGGCCGGGCTGGCCGTTTTCGGCGGTGCGTGTCTTGTCGCGACCTGGACCGACTCGGCGGCCACGCTGATCGCAGTGCGAGCTGTCATGGGCGCCGGCGCGGCGATCATCATGCCGATCGTGCTGGCCGTGCTGACCGTGCTGTTCGACGAACGGGAACGCGGCAAAGCCGTCGCGCTGGTCGTGGTCGGCATCGGCGTCGGGCTGCCGCTCGGGCCGATCCTCGGCGGCTGGCTGCTGGAGCACTACTGGTGGGGTGCCATTTTCCTGATTAACGTGCCGGTCGTGGCCGCCGCGATCGCCGCGATCGGGTTACTGCTGCCCGAATCGCGTGATCCCCGGCCACCGGCTGCCGACCTTCCCGGGGCGGTCCTGTCCACCGCCGGGTTGGTCATCCTGGTCTACGGCATCGTCGAGGCGCCCGGCCGCGGCTGGGGACACCCCCTCGTTCTGGTGGCCCTCGCGGTCGCGGCGGTCCTGCTGACCGGGTTCGTGACCCGGGAACTACGCACCGCCGAACCGATGATCGACCTGCGGTTGTTCCGCAACGCCCAGTTCGCTTGGGGTGCCGGCGCCGCCACGCTGGCCAGCTTCGCCCTGTTCGGGCTGCTGTTCACCCTGCCGCAGTACCTGCAGTTCGTGAAAGGCGCCGACGCGTTCGGCACCGGACTCCGCCTGCTTCCACTCATCGGCGGCATCGTCGTCGGCGCCCCGCTGGCACAGCGGCTCGCCGCCCGCACCGCCTACCGGATCCCCGTCGCGGGCGGGCTGCTGCTGACCGCCGCCGGGCTCGGCGTCGGCGCTACCACCGACATCAACAGCAGCTACGGATACGTGGCGGCATGGCTCACCGTGGCCGGGCTCGGCGCCGGAATGAGCCTCACCCCGGCCATGGACGCCGTGCTCGCCGTGTTGCCCCCGCACCGCTCCGGCTCGGGCACCGCCCTGACCATGGCGCTACGGCAGGTCGCCGGCGCGCTGGGCGTCGCCCTGCTCGGCAGCCTGCTCGCCGCCGGCTACACCAGCAAACTAGACACCACCGGCCTCCCCGAACCCGCCGCCAACACCGCCCGCGAATCCATCACCGGCGCCCTCACCGTTGCCGCCCGCACCGGCGACAACGCCCTGGCCGTCAGCGCCCACGCCGCATTCGTGCACGGCATGGCCCTCGCCTTGGCGGTCAGCGCCGCCGTCGCCGCGATCGCCGCCATCCTGACCGCGATGTTCCTACCCGGCCGCCCACTCGACACCGAAACACCCACGAGAGCCGCCTCCACCCCCACCGGTAGCCCAACCTCGTAGGAGCACACCCGCATGTTGATGAACCAGATGGAAACGGCGCTGATCAACTCACCGCCCCGGCGATGGCTGCAACGCTGGTACGAAGTGCCCTGGCTGCGCCGCCTCGGCGGCACCCTGCCAGCCGACGCCCGGGTCCTAGAAATCGGCTGCGGACCTGGCTACGGCACCCGGCTCATCCTCGACCAGTTCGGCGCCGCCCACGTCGACGCCCTCGACCTCGACCCCGCCATGACCGCCCGGGCCCGACGCCGGCTGACGAAATACGGCGACCGGGTGCGGCTGCACACCGGCGACGCTGCCGACCTGTACACCAGCATCGGCGCCACCGACGCCGCCTACAACGCGGTATTCGACTTCGCGATCGTGCACCACATCCCCGCCTGGCGCGACGCGGTCGCCGAGATCGCCCGGGTACTGCGCCCCGGCGGGAAGTTCTACTTCGACGAGGTCACCGCCCGCGCCCTCGCCCGGCCGACCTACCGGCTGATGTTCGACCATCCGACCGACGACCGATTCACCGCCGATCAGTTCCGCACCGAGTTGGAGCGTCACGGCCTGTACGTCGGCGACCGGTGGCGTGCGCCCATCGGCGGGGACTACCTCATCGGCGTCGCCACCCGCCGCGAGGTCACACGCCAGCCCTAGATCAGATCCCTAACGTTGCGTGTTCGCGCTGAACACTACGGACGGTCCTTGACCCGACGAGCCACCTAGATCAACTGATCAGAGCGGCCCGAAATAGCGCACGGATCGAATAAGTGCATTCCACCGGTGGTCAGGCCGATTGCAGCTTGTCTACAGGGTCTGGCGGTCAGCAGCCAACCGCTTGAGCATCCCCGCCGTCGCGGTGAGCAGCATCGCGCCGTCCTCCCGCGTGAACGTGAACTCCTTTGTCACCTCATCGGCGTGCGCGGCACCACTCATCGTGGAGTAGAGGTCCTCGACCATGATCGCCCAACGCTCTGCGAGAGGCCGCGTCCGCGGGGACTTCTTCGTCGCAGTCTCGTAAAGCTTCTGCGTGCCGTACTCCTTGCGCACCTGCTCCAAGGCCTTGCGCGCCTGACCGATCGCCGCATCGACACTGCCTTCCCGCAGCAGCTCGCGCGCCTCGCGCAGCAACGCCACCGCACCGGCGTAGTCCGCGCCGCCGGCCAGCGGCACCAGCAGCTCGACGAAGGTCCCAGCCTCGATCGCCGCCATCTGCGCCGCCCACTCGCCAGCGTTGATGTCGAACCTCAGGTCCCCGGTCCGCTGCTGCCGCACGGGACGCTCGACCACCACCATCGCTCCTGGCTGCGACGGCTTGAACCGCTCGCCCCTGGCAACGCTCTCCCGCAGCTGCTCCAGCTCCTCCTCCGAAATCAGCGGCGGCCGCTCCGAATCCTCCCGCCACTCGACGGAATCCAGCGACAACCGCAGGTTCACCCACAGATCCCCACCGGCGCGCAACTGCTCAACGACGCGCAACTGCTCGTCGGTGACGAAGCCTGACAGCTGCACGTCGCCTGCCCGGACAAGCGGCGTGACCAGGTTCGTGGCGTCCAGGGCGCACAGCATCCGCTGCTTGCGCGTGCTGTCCTCTACGTACATCCGGGCGCTTACGCGGTATGCGATCCCCGGCGCCAGGTCATGGGCTTTGCTGATCCTGAGTGTCACCTCGACCTGTGCGCCACCGGCACCCGGATAGAGGTGGAAGGCACGGCGGGCCGGCTCCAGTTGAAGGAGATCCCCATTGCCGAGGTCGATGACTGCATTCATGGCTCACCGTCTCTTTGGACGCCGTTGCGATGCGACCCGCAACCCTAAGCCGCCCGGCCGACAAAACGCGAAAGGTGCCCCACAGACCTCGCCGTGGCCCAACCCAGTTGGTCCGTGCAGCGGACTAACCTCCGTTACGGTCATAGGGCGCGTCGTGGGCTTCCCCGCCGAGCTGTGGCAGCTGGTCGACCGGGTACGACGAACACGTGCCTCACCAGGCGTACGCCTGCGGCGCTCCCCCGTGCCCGGCCAGATCCGGTCGAGGCGTTGCATGACCTCGTCGTCCAGCCCGCACCGACAGATACCACTAGCCGGCGGCGGCCGGCGCCGCGATCCACACCGAGAGGCACCACCGCCGTCACCCCGCCGCTAGGCAGTGTCTTCAAAGGATCTTGGTATCGGATGATGTAGCGCGTGGGTCGTCGCTACGAGTTGTCTGACGTCGAGTGGGAAGCCCTGTCGAGGTATCTGCCGTCGGCGGTGACGGGTGGTCGGCCTCGGGTCGATGACCGGCGGGTGCTCAACGGGATCGTGTGGAAGGTCCGGGCCGGGGCAGCGTGGCGGGACGTGCCCACCCGTTACGGGTCCTGGCAGTCGATCTACACCCGTTTCCGCAGGTGGGCCCTGGACGGGACGTTCGAGCGGATGCTGGCCGGCGTGCAGGCCGACGCGGACGCGGCCGGTGACATCGACTGGCTGGTGTCGGTCGACTCGACCATCGTGCGAGCCCACCAGCACGCTGCAGGCGCTAAAGGGGGCGCCGAGAAACGGACGAACCACAAGATCACGCCCTCGGTCGATCTCGAGGTGGACTGACCACCAAGATTCACCTCGCCTGCGACGGCCTGGGTCGGACCCTGGCCTTCGTGCTCTCCGGCGGCAACGTCAACGACTGCACCCGCTTCACCCAGGTCCTCACCCGCATCCGTGTCGAGCGTTCAGGCCCCGGCCGGCCCCGCGTCCGCCCGGAGCACGTCATCGCCGACAAGGGCTACAGCTCCAAGGCCATCCGCGCAGACCTACGCCGACGAGGCATCCCACACACGATCCCCGAACGCGCTGATCAGCAGGCCAACCGCCGCCGGCGAGGCAGCCGCGGCGGCCGGCCACCAGCGTTCGACAAGCAGCTCTACAAGCGGCGCAACGTCGTCGAACGGTGCTTCAACCGGCTCAAGCAGTGCCGCAGCTTGGCGACCCGATACGACAAGACAGCAACGTCATACCGGGCCACCGTCACCATCGCCGCGCTACTCCAATGGTTATGAACCTTTGAAGACACGGCCTAGTCCGTTGGGCGGCCTAGCGGCGGCGGGTCAGGCGGCCAGCGCCTCGCGAAGCGCGCGGGCCGCTGGCAACCCGGGCCAACGCCGGGCCAACGTCCGGTCCAGCGCCCGCAACTCGCCAGCGATTCTCGCCGACCCCGACTGTCGGCACATCTCAAGGCAGGCGATCCCCAGGTCTGCGGCCCGCTCAGGGTCCGGATCCGCCTTGGCGGCGACGACGTTCGCCAGCTTCGCCCGCAGGTGCGCGTGGTCCCGGGCAAGGTGGGCGGGTGTATCCCCGATCTTTCGCTCCAAAATCGACTCAGCTGTCGCCAGGTCACCGGCACTGCGATACGCACTGGCGCTTTGCTCCTCCAGCGTGCTCAGGTCGTAGGCGTGGAGGTAGACCGGCGCGTCCGGGCGCAACTCACCCGGGTGGTCCCTCAGCTGTCCGGCCGCTGCGTCGAGACAGGCCCGGAATCGGTCGACCTCGCCGAGCTGCGCCCAGCCACGGGCCTCCTGCTGGCCGGCCAGCGCGACCAGCCTCGGGCTGACGTCTCCCCGCACCCGCTGGGCGGCGGCAGCCAGCGCGACGACCGCGGTCGGGTCATTGTCAAGAGTGGCGATGTTGCTTTTCCGGACCAGCATGTAGGCCACCATTTCGTCATCGCCCGCCGCCTGGGCCCACTGCGACGCACGGTCGGACCAGCTCATCGCGGCGGGCAGGTCTCCGCCGTCCTGGTGGAGCCAGCCGGCGAACTCCGCGTACTGAGTCAGCAGCCGTAGCACCGGCTGGGCAGAGCCGGGCGCAACGTGCCGGCGCAGCGTGTCGAGGACGTCGAGCTGCGCCATAACCGGCCCGAGGAGCTGCCGAGGGCCCAGCATCTTGTCGGCGGTGTAGTGCTCGGCGAGTAAGCGCCGGAAGTAGGTCAGCACTTGCGGGTCGAGCCGGCGCGGATTGTCGAGGACTCGGCGCACTCGGTCGGCCTGGTCGAGGTCGGTCACGCCGGCGGGAAGCACGGCCCGCAGCGCGCCGGTCGCCAGCAGCTGGGAGAACTCGCGTCGCGTCAGCGCCACCTGCACGATCCTTCCGTCGGCCGTCCTCATCTCCAGCTTCACCGTATCGCCGGAGCTAGCCCTAACGGTGGCCCTGGGCGCTTGCCGGGCCACCTGCTTCCGCGGTGTCTCGGGTGGGGCCAGGGAGTGGAGGCGAGCAAGGAGTCCACCGCTGTTCAGCGCTGTGTCGAGTGCCCTGACCACGCTGGAATCAACGAGATGTTCACCGCGCTCAGCACGGGACAGGCGAGTGAAGTCGTAGTGGGCGGCCTTCCCGAGGGCGCGCAGGGACAGGCCAGCCTCGCTGCGGAGTTGGCGCAGGGCGAGGCCGAACACGAGTTGCACTGCTGAGTTTTCAGCAGGGCCCAGCGACGCCTCTGCATCCATGAGAGCCGATGTTGCCGCAACACCCGACCCGTTCACAAGGGGTCTTCAATAGACAACTCTGAGTGAAGACCCGGCAGTGGCCAGGGCAGACACAGAGGAGCCGACATGACCATGACCGCGCTCAACCCGCCGCTCACCCAGAAGCGAGGCAGCTCGCTGGTGTCCCCCGAGCTGTTCGCTCGGCTCACCGCCCGCATCACCAAGGACCACCCGGAGCTTTCGGCCGACATGCCGGCGCGCATCCTCGACCAGGCGCTGGCGTTCCTCTCGGCCGCCGCCGTGACGACCACCCCGATCGGTCCGTCCGCTCTGGTGGACATCGGCTGGCACACCTTCATCCTCTACACCCGCGACTACGCCGCGTTCTGCGACCGGATCGCGGGGCGGTTCATCCACCACGAGCCGGAGGACGGCAGTGAGTGGCCGACCGCCCCGACGTCCACCGCCGTGCCCCTGGACCGGGCGATCCACGCCATCTCCGAGGCCGGCTACCTGATCGACGGGCCGCTGTGGCGGGCGACCGCCGACTGCACGCAGTGCCACGCGGGATGCACGGACAGCCCGACACGCTGATCGGGCTCGCACCGCCCCTGCTGCTGCGGCCGTAGGCTGCAAGCGCCTACGGCCGCAGCAGTCAGCTAGGGAGCGGGATGCCCGACCACCACTGGGCCACGCTGCCCGCAGCTCTGCGCCTCGCCATCGAGTCGCACACCGGCCCGGTCCGGGCGGCACGCTCGGCGACAGCCGGCTCCGTCTCGAAGTTCGCCGCGACCCTGGACGCCGATCGCGGGCACGTCTTCTGCAAGGCCATTCCAACAGCAAACCCGCTGGCCCGAATGCATCGCACCGAAGCCCGGATCAACCCATGGCTGCCCGATATCGCGCCACGGCTTCAGTGGACGGTCGAGGAAGCGGGTTGGCTCGCGCTCGGGTTCGACCACGTGCCAGGGCGGCACGCTGACCTGTCACCCGGCTCGGCCGATCTCCCTCTCCTGGCGGACACGTTGACCGCGCTGGCGCAGTCGCTCACTCCGTGCCCGCCGGTCCGGGTTCAGGCTGCCACAAAGCGGTGGGAAGGCCGGCTCGTTGCCGAGCTGGTCGACGGGGACACCCTCATGCACACCGACGTCACGCCGTTCAACTTCCTCCTCGGCGCCCGCGTGCACGTCATCGACTGGTCTATGCCATGCCGGGGCGCCGCATGGCTCGACGCCGCGCTGATGATCGTGCGGCTCATCCGTGCTGGTCACAGCCCCGAGCAGGCCGAGTCGTGGGCGGCTCAGATCCCTGCTTGGAAGCAAGCCGCGCCTCATGCGTTGGACGCGTTCGCCGATGCCCTCGCCGCCCTGTGGGAGCAGCGGCGGCAGGAGAGCTCAGCCCCGCATCGCGGGCCGCTCGCGGAAGCCGCCCGCGCCTGGGCGACCTACCGTCGGCAGCCAGCATGACGGAGGGCGGGCCACGGCATCACCGTGACCCGCCCTAGTTGGTCCGCCTGGCGGACTAGCCCGCACCGCTGGTCCGTCTCGCGGACTAGCGCGGCAGTCGTGGCCTTCCGCCACCGCCGCCGAAGTGCCCGACGGCCGCAGGCAGCCCGCGCCGGCTCGTCTCCTTGATCGCGCACCCCATGCACAGCAGCAGGGTCGCCAGCGGCGCCCGCGCGGCGGTCGTCCGCTGGTTCGGACCGACCCACATCTCCACCTGGCAGTCGACGCACCGGATCAGCGAGTGCTCCACCGTCGGCACGTACTCGGGGACGCCCGTGCCGGCCAGCAGCTCGTTGATGTTGTACGGCGGGCAAGCCAGGATGACCCGCTTGTCTCGCTCCATCGTGCACCCTCCTCGCGTTACTGGTCGACGCCGGCCGACGCCGCGACGATCGCGCCGTCCGCGTCGATGCGCAGGCCGGGGCCGGCGATGTCGCCGCCGGCCCCGCGTACCGCCCCGAGCCGCTCGAACACCTGTCGGCCGTTTCCCAACGCCGCGACGGACGGCACCACCACCAGTTCGGCACGACAGGCGGCGACGTCGGCGACCACGCACCGCCAACTGCGCGAGCCGACGTGCTGGCACACCACGTCCAGGCCCTCCTGCGCGCACCACCGTTGCGCCACCTTGGCCAGCTCCTCGGCGGCGGCTCGCCCGCCCCGCACCGTCCCGGTGAACACCACCGCCCGACGCCGCAACCAGCGGCGGGCCGAGGGGTCCCACCGCGCGTGCTGGTAGAGCCGGTTCAGGTCGGGTCCGGACCCGGGCACGTCCGGGTCGCACCGCGCCCACGTCTGGGCCTCGACGTCCCAGCGGACGTGCCAGCCGAATTCGCGGGCCTCGCGGTGGCCCGGCCAGTCGCCGGTCCACGTCGACGCGCCGCAGTCGTGGCCCTCGGGGTCGACCAGGGCCTGGCAGTACATGCGCTTCAAGCCGCGCACCAGGCACTCGGCCACGTCGCAGTCGTCCGCGTGCGTCTCGCCGATGGTCGCTGAGCAGGCGGGGCAGGTGCCGCGCAGCAGGTCGTCCACGGGTTCCTCCGTGCTGGTCGGTCGGGCCGTCGCGCCGGCGGCGCGCACCGAGGGGGTGCGCGCCGCCGGCTGCCGACCCGTGGGGGTCAGACTCACTCGTCGCTGTCGGCCGCGGGGCCGGCCGCGTCCAGGTCGACTTCGGCGCAGGGGTCCGGACCGACCGGCTCGGCGTCGGGTTCGGGCTCAACGTCGTGCTCGGGCAGGTGCGCGTCGACGACCGTCCGCTCCTCGCCGTCCTCGCCGTCCTCGCCGTCCTCGTCGGTGCCCTCGGCCTGCGCGGCTTCCTCGGCCTCGTACGCCAGGCGCTCGGCTTCCTCCTCTTCCTCGGCGTGCTTCCGCTCCTCTTCCTCGGCGACGAGCCGGGCGCGCAGAGCCGCCTCGGCGTCGGACAGCTCGTAGCCGTCCTCCTCCAGCCGGTTGAGCCACAGCACGATCAGGTCCTTGTGCGCGACCCACCGGCCGTCAGCAACCTGCTCGACGTTGTGCTCCTGCGCGCCGACCATCCGGGCGACGAGCAGCCGGTTCAGCCGGTCCTGTCCGGCGGTCACGCCCTCGGTCAGTTCGCCGCCGGCCAGCTCCTTGATGAACTCCCGATCGAGGCGGTACTGGAGGAAGTCAGGCCACACCACGGCGAACCGCATCGCCTCGACCAGCAGTGTCTTCGCGCCCTTCGCGCTGCCGTACTTCTCGACGAGAAACCGGCGCCGCACGGTCCGGGACTCCTTGAGCCGCGCCATCAGCTCCTCTCGCGCCTTGGCTGCGGCCTCCTTCGCGGCGACCTCGGCCGGGCTCTTGTAGTAGTTATGCCCGGTCCGCTTGTAGCCGTGGGCCTCCGGGTCGAGGCAGACAATGAACGCGCCGGCCGAGTCCCACCGCTCCTCGACGACGGCGGCGTACCCGTCGAGCGCCTTCACAGCCTCCGGGTCTACCTTCTCGCCGTCGGCCGTCTGGAGCTGGTCGACGCGCGCCATCTGGCAGTTGTGCGGCCACTCCTTCGGCTTCTTGACGAGCTTCACGCCGGCCGCTTCCAGCTCGGCGGTGACCGCCGCGACGGCCTCCTTGACCTGCCGCTTGCGGCGCTCCTCCTGGACCTTGTGCTTGATCCCCCAGCTGGTCCCGACGTCCTTGAGGATCTTCGCCATCGTCTTGGGGTCGTCCTCGAACTCCTCCAGCTCGGCGACGTCCTCCAGGGACAGCTTCCCGGCGTCGGCCGCCGCGGTGGCGGCCTCGCCGAGCTTCGTCAGCTTGAGCGCGGACTGGACGTGCTTCCGGGCCCGGCCGGTCCGGCGGGCGATCTCGGCGACGTCCAGGCCGAACAGCTCCAGCTGGGCGTACCCGGCCGCCCGCTCGCTCTCGGTGAGGTCGAGGCGCTGGTCGTTCTCCACCAGCATCGCGACGATCTGGTCGGGGGCTAGGCCCACCATGTCCGGCCGCACCAGGCACGGCACGGTCTGTGCCATGCCGTCGGGCCACTCGCCGGCCTCGATTGCCTCGGCCGCCGCCTTCGCGCGTCGGTGGCCGGCGACGATCCGGTGGCCGTCGTCCTCGGGGACGACGGTCAGCGCCTGCCAGACGCCGTGGGCGGCAATAGAGGCGCGCAGCTCGGTCAGGTCGCCGAACTGGGTCCGCGGGTTGCGCGGGTGCGCGAGCAGGTCGCGCGGGTCGATCTGTGCGAGGTACGGGGCCTTCTTGCCCCGGCTCCGCGTCTTCGTCGGTGCGGTCACTCCTGGGTCCTTCCTACTCCACGTGAACGGACGTACGGATCGTGCCGTACATAATCATTGTATCAATTATGATCTTGACCGTCTAATAGAAACTGCTTCTGAACTGCGCACTTGCTGATGAAAGGGCAGCCGTTCAGGATCGAACACATGCCGACGCTGCGAAACCGCCGACTCGAACAGCTCCTCGGTGGGCTGATCGACGAATCTCTGACATACAGCCAGGTCAAAGGACTCATCCCCGCCACGGCCGAGGGTCCCGACCTGGACTTCAAGCGCGATACCTACGGCAGCAGCAATAGCGACCGAAAGAAGCTCTGCGGGGACGTCGGCGCACTGGCGAACGCCAACGGCGGGATCCTCATCCTCGGCATGGACGAGGACGAGCAAGGCCGCGCCGCAACCGACACCGGCGTCAACATCTCTGACGATGAGCGTCGCCGTCTCCGGCAAACCGTCTACGGCAACATCCAGCCGACACCGACCTTCGACGTCATCCCCGTGGAAGACCCCAGCCGACCCGGCACAGGCTTTCTCATCCTCTGGGTCGCACGTTCGGCGAACGCACCACACGCCTACGTCAATGAGAACAAGGGGCTGCTCTACCCCAAGCGAATCGGCACCGAGACCGTTTGGCTGTCCGAGAGCGAGGTTGCCGAGGCGTACCGCGCGCGGTTCGCCGGCCTGAGCAGCCGGATGGAGGAAGCTGCGCGAGTCGAAGCCCAATTCGCCCAGCGTCATGCGAAGGACGAACTGTTCGTGGTGGTCACGCTTGTACCGGACGCGCCGGGCAGCTTCACGGTCGACGCTGCCGCCTTGCAGGCCTTCCAGCTGAGCAATGCCAGTCAGCAGGCCGGAGCGTTCGGCATTCCGGTACGCCGCTTCAGCCGGTCGACGGTGCGACATCGCCGTTTGGTGGGTACCGGCTCGCTTGAGCCAAGCAAGCCTTACTCGCGCGGCGCCTGCGAGCTGCACGAGAACGGCAACGGGGCCTTCTCCACGGCGGTCAGCTCGACGGTTTCCGGGAACGAGGACCTGGGCGCCGACCTCGTCGATACGCAGTGGCTCACCCTCGGTATCGGGGCAGGCCTCCGATTCCTTGCCCACCACGCCCAAAGCCGGGCTGCGACCGGCGGGCACGCAACCGTCCGAGCAACGATCTGGCCGGTGATCCGGCCGGTCGCGTTGGTCTCCAATCTCGGCTGGCCGAACGAGCAAGTAGGGGAGACTGTGACCGAGAAACCGTTCGCCGACACAGTCGCTGACATCGACGACCTGAGCGACGGAGGCGTCGGGCTTGTCGCGACGACGCACAGGCTCGCCAGTGAGCTGTTCCAATCGTTCGGCGCCCCCGAGGTAGAGCAGGTCACGGCGGCTGGAGGTGTTCGCCTCCCCTACTGGCACCGTTCTGGGCGGGAGGACATCACCAGGTGGGCCGCCGCTGCTGGCGTTGAAGTCCACAGGTAGGCGTAGGCCGGGACCTCCCCTCATCGCCGGCCTGCCGATGGGGGGAGCCGCCGGCCGAGCGGCGAAGCAACCACTGCCCGCCGGGACTCCTTCGATCGCAGGTACGTCACGCCGTGCACCAGGGCGTCCAGCCGGTCCGGAGAGTCGCCCGACTCCGGCGTCCAGGTCGTCAGCTGGTCCTCCAGCGCCGGGAACGCGCCGACGTGGTGCACCCGCGGTGGGTCGACCTCGTACCGGGCGGCCACCGGCTCGGCGCGGACCCGCTTGCTCACCCGGGCCTGCACGACGTCCAGTGGCGGGTCGCCACCGGGCAGCAGGCCCTCCTTCTGCATGGCCACCCACGCGTCGACGAGGATGTCCCGCATCCACGCCGACGAGCCCTCGTAGATCACCACGTCCGCGTCGACGTCCAGGTAGCACTGCCAGATCCGCCGGGCGGCAGCCATGCCGGCGATCTTCATGCTCCGGTCGGCCAGCACGTAGTGCTCGCCGTCCTCGCCTCGGCCGACGGCCACGATGCCCGTCTCGTCGCTCGTCTCCGACACGGTGTCCGCCGGGTCGACGCTGACGACGGTGCGGACCAGCTTCGGCAGGTCGTCCTTGTCGACGCGCCCGGCCTCGATCCACGCCGACTTCCACAGCGCGCCCTCGACGTCGGTCAGCAGCTCGGCGTCCAACTCCTGCCGGCCGAGGCGGGTGCCGCCGTACTGCTCCAGCAGTTCCTCCAGCGCCTCCTGGCTGAGGTTCGCGGCGTTGTCCAGCGTCTTGCCCCGGGTGATGACGACGCGGGGCCGGCGGGTGCGTGCCTTCTGCTTCGCCGCCCGGGTCAGCAGCTTCTTCACGTGCGGCAGCGGCTTCGGGGTCGTGCTGATGACCATGTGTGGGCTCTCGGCCTCGCGCATGCAGAACCAGAGCATGTCGAACACGCCCTGTGCTGTCTGCACCGGCCAGGCGGCATACTCGTCGCACCACACGCCGTCGAAGTCGTAGCCGCGGAGCACGTCGGGGTCCTGCGCGCCGAAGCCGCGGATGATCGCGCCGTTCTTGAGCTCCAGGTACGGCTCGCTCTTGTTGAACGTCTTCACGTCCTTGGGTGGCACCACGGCCAGCAGGCCGGCACGTCGGGCCGTGAAGCAGACGTTGTACACCTCGCGGTGCGTCTTCGCGATCACCGCGTAGTGCCCGCCCGGCTTCGCCGTCGCCCACTTCCGGACCGTCTCGGCGCCGGTGCGGGTCTTGCCGAAGCCGCGGCCGGCGAGCAGCATCCAGATCCGGTACGCCTTGTTGGGCTCCAGTTGCTCGGACCGGGCGTGCCGGGACCAGTCGTATCGGACGAGACCCTGGACCTCGGACACCTCGCGCAGGTAGGCGGCCAGCTCGGCGTCGGTCATCATCGCCGGGTCCGGGTAGGCCAGCAGCATCGGTCAGCGCCCGTTCCGCATCTCGGCCTCGCGGTCGCGCAGGTCGACAACCGCGCACCAGGCGAGCGCCAGCAGCACCGTGACCATCAACGCCGGGCAGCCGAGGCCGGCGAGGCCGGCCCAGCGGACCGCCGCCCACAGCGTCAGGGCGGTCAGGGTGAACCAGCCGGACAGCAGCAGCCTCCACGCCCACACCCGGCGGGTCAGCGTCCGCCGCTGCGCCCGGGTCGGGCCGACGCGGGCGCGACCGACAGCCCGGCGGGGCTGCATGTTCAGCGCCGCCCACGTCTGCGGGCCGACGACCGACCCCCCTGGTCGGGAGGTCGGCTGCGCGAAGGGCGGCGTCCGGTGCCCGGTCAGCAGCCGCGTCGACCGCGGGCCGCGCCTCACCGCGCCACCGCGAGCACCACGGCGGCGACACTGGACGCGACGACCAGCAGACCGCCGACGGCGATGCACCACACGGCCCAGCGCGGCGCCCGCACCTTCCCGTCAGCTTTGCGTCGCCGACTCACGGGCCGCCTCCTCGTCGTCGCCTTCGTCGTCGCGGTCGTGGGGGTCGTCGACATCCCCAACGGCGTCGGTCTGGCCGGCGCGGGCCGCCGCCTCGGCCATCAGCGCCCGGAAGAAGTCGGCCCGCTGCTGCTCGCTCATCTGGTCGACCTCGGCGCGGATCGGGCCGCCATCCGGTCCGGTGTGCGCGGTGGTCGAGTCCGGCAGGCCCAGGGCCAGGCGCTCGACGCGGGTCGCCACCTCCAGCCAGCGGGCGATGTCCCCCGGGCCGAGCTTCGACGCGTCGAGGGATTGCAACCGGGTCACGAGCTTCGCTTGCAGCGCCGACGCAATCCGCGCGTGCCGCCTGGCCATGTCGCGTCGCTGCTCGGCCAGGCCCTCGGCGTACAGCCGGTCCTCTTCGCGGTCCCACGTCTGCGCCCGCTGCACCCACTTCCAGGTGCTCGCCAGCTTGTGGAGGTAATCCCGGCTCTTGTGGACCTCGGTGGCGACCTTGGCGACGGTGCGGGTGCGGCCCAGGTCGCGGTACAGCAGGAAGTACCCGTACGCCTTCTCGGGCTCTCGGCGCTGCCGGTCCCAGGGCAGGAACTCCGGCTCGCTCATGGTCACCTCCTCGTGCTGTCGCGCCTGGTGCGGGCGGCCCGGTCTGCGGGGAAGTCAGGCCGGGCCGCCCTGTCTCAGTGCTGTCCGGGGGTGGGTCCGCCGGGCATCGGCGGTCGGGCGAGCGCCGCGTTGCCGTACATCAGTGCGTCGTCGAGGCTGGTCAGGACGAGGGCCGTCTCCCGGCCGGCGGGCAGGCTGCGCATCGCCTCGGCCATCAGCACCTTCACGGCGGTACGCCACGCCAGGTGGCGCTCGGCCTGCTCCAGGTTCGTCGGCGGGTGGTGGTCGCAGCGACGGTCCAGGTCGTAGCGCTGCCGCTCGTCGAGGCCGGCGTACGGGTCAGCAGAGTCGGACATCTCGTTCTCCTTCGGGGGTTTCAGTTCTCTATTGCGGCCGGGTAGGCACCGGGCAGAGACATGCCAGGCTTGGCCAATTCCCGATGCCAATCTCGCGAGCTACGGTTGAGAGCACGGTGGCCCCGCGCCGCCGGATTCTCCTGTCGCCCGCCGGCCCACGCCTGGCACTGGGGACACCGAGGGACACGGCGTTGATCGTCACGCGGGTGCGGTAGCTCCGGCACATCCCCTGTCGCCGGTGGTTGCGTGGGGTCCGCCGGAGGATGGATTGACCGTGAGCACGGACAACCGGGCCAAGAAACTGGCCAAGCAGGAAGGCATCGCTTACGCCACCGCGCTGCGTCTGACCCGCGATCAGCAGGACGACGAGCGGAAGCGGAAGACCCAGGCGGAGCTGGAGGCGCTGTTCCCGTCGCTGGACAGTCTGCTGCCGGACGCGGTGAGCAGCGCATGCCGCACGATGGCGGGCAACAGCATCGGGCGCTACCTCGGGAAGAACAGCGAGAACTGGACCGCCGGGCTGACCTTCGACGACGTCGAGCTGCCCACGGACATCCTGCGCGAGATGGTGATCGACGGGGTCACGCCCGACCTCGACACGATCAACTGGGATGTGTACCACGACCCCGACGATCAACACGTCGGCAGGGTCGATGCCGTCACCGAGGTGACCTTCACCGGTTGGGGCAGACTGGCCGCGGTTGCTGGGCGGGACGACCTGCGGGTGGTCGACCCGAACGTGGACGGCAACGCCGAAGTCACCTTCACGAGCCGCGTGCGACTGGAGTGGCACTTCGTCTACCACCCGGGCGACTATCTCGACCTGACGTACGCGGGCGCGTCCGAGCTGGTGCCGACCAACCCGCACCGCTAGGCACGGGCTAGGCAGCGGGCGTCCGCCGCGCCTCGGCGCGACGGACGCCCCGCACGTCACCTTCATAACCCCGACAGATAGTCGGCGGCCAAGAACTCAAGTGCCCGCCACCGCTGGTCGGCAGGCACTTCGCCCTTGCGCACCAGCTGATTGACGGCGCGAGCCACCACGGCAGCGGCGCCGGCCGGCAGCGAGCGCGTCTCCAGCACCGTCTCGATCGGCACCAGGCGGTTGACGTTGCCGATGGGCTCCCCGGACTCGGGGTCGAACCACACGCCGTCGCGCAGCTCGCCGAGGTGCCGCTCGAACACCTGAAGGATCAGGCCCAGCGCGGTGGCCACGTTGCCGACGTTGTGGGCGCCGTGGGTCGTCGCGAGCGCGTCCAGGGTGGCTTCGTAGTCGCCGTACCCGGCGAGCCAGCGGGCGTCGGCCTGGACGAGCTTGCGGGCCTCGTCGAAGGAGGCGCGGGCGGCGTCCAGCTCCATCGGCAGGAACACCAACTGCACGGTGGCGAAGTCCAGGTTCGCCTCGGACAGGCCCTCCAGGTCGACCTGCGCGAGCAGGTCGAGCTGCTTGTCGTCCAGGCCCGAGTAGGCCCGCCAGTCCACGTCGTCCAGCTCCTCGTAGAGGTGCTTGAGCGTCGCCGGGTCGTCCTCGCCCTCGATGGCGTTGTGCGACAGCTGGAGCGCGACCTGGCGGGCACGCGACAGTTCCTGATCGACCACGATGACGTCGACGGCCGTCAGGCCGACCTCGCGGGCGGCCATGATGCGGTGGTTGCCGGAGAGCACCACCATTCGCTCGGTGGCCGCGTCGTGCCACACGAGCGGCGTGCTGGTCAGGGCACCGTCTCGGCGCACGTTGGCCACCAGGCGGTCGAACGTCTCCTTGCGCATGTACCGCGCGTTGACCTCCAGCAGCGTCAGTTCGGCCGGGTCGACCGTCTCCCGGCGCAGGGTCAGCGGCTCGTCGGCGTCACTCATCGCTTGTCCTTCCCGTGGCGGCGCTTCCACTCGGCCAGCGCCTCGGCCAATGTCCAGTCGCCCAGGGGGCCGCCGTACTGGAGCTGGTACCGGTGGATGCCGTCGGCGGCCGGTTCGCTGCGCTTCTGGAGCTTCACGCCGGGGATGCCCCGGCCGTACTTGGCGCTGTTCGGCCGGTCGGTGAAGGCGGTCGTCGACCAGGCGGTCAGCCGCTTCGACAGGGACCGCTGGAGCAGCAGCTGGGCCTCGCGGCTGGCAGCCGCCATGACGATCAGCTTCGCCAGCCGCCGGTACCGGGTCCACGAGACGGGGAAGTCGCTCATCAGGTAGGCGCAGGCCGGGTCGAACTTCGGCGGCAGGTAGGCGAACGCGCCGACGAGCTTGCCGTCGACGCTGACGCCGCAGGCGAGCAGCGGCGACCCGGGCAGGATCGTCTTGCTCATGAACTGCGAGCGGATGGCGGCGAACTGGCCGCCGTTGAGCACGTGAATGGCCATGCGGTCGCCGAGGTCGTCCGCGGGTCCGATCTTCGGCATCAGGATCGGGGCGACCTGCTGGGCGGGCGCGACGACGCGGCGCGCTCCGGACGATGCGTAGACGTAGATCGGCATACCGCGGTTGGAGGTCTGGACGACGCCGCGTAGCCACGGGCGCAGCTCCTCGCGGGCGATGTGCAGGCCGAGGATCCAGTGGGGCCGGTCGAGGACCGCGCCGATGATCTCTTCCTTGCCGTCCTCGTCGAGCGTGTCGTACGTCGGCGCCGGCCAGTCGAAGAACTCGTCGATGCCGGCGAACTGCGCCTCGTAGTCCCCGGCGTAGAACGGCGGGAACATCGCCACTGGGGCGTCGTCGGGCACGACGTCACGCAGGTAGTCCCGCACGTCGCCGCAGTAGTACGAGGCCAGGCGCAGCGTCAGCGCGTTCAGCTTGGCGACGGTCTTGGCGTGCATCGTCGGGAACTGGCCGACGGTCGCCCGGACCATCCGCTCGTAGTAGACGCCGGGCCGCCCGACGTACTGGAGGAACCGCGTGCCGAGCATCAGCGAGGCGAGGGTGTCCGTGGAGCTGGTCAGGTACGGCTCCAGCCAGGCCAGCTCCTCGCGCTGCTCGTCCTTGAGCCGGTAGTCCAGCTCCCGGCCGGCGAGCCACCACCCGAGCGCGCTCGAGTACGACTGGACGTCGTTGCCGTGGATCGCGCGCTGTTCGCCGGGCCGGCTGTGCAGCGTCCGCTCGATCGTGAAGTTGCCCGAGCAGCCGACGTACAGGTCAGTGTCGGGCCAGGACTCGGCGTGCTCGTAGATGATCGAGCGCAGGTCGGCCGGGATGCTGCCGTGGAACACGCGCCACTACCACCTTCCCCTGTGGCCGGGCGTCGAGCGCCGGCCAGGATTTGAACCTGGGCCTCCACCGTGGAACGGCGGTGTGCCACCAACAGCACTTCCAGCGCAGAGCGTGTATGAACGCAATACGGCATTGTAGCCGTACATGCTGGCTCACCTAAAACGATGTTGGAATGATCTAGGAATGACTCAGGAATATTTCGCGCACCGCCGTGCTACTGTGGCCGGACATGATGGAGGGAGGCAATATGCGAGGCAATGGAGCGGCCGTGACCGTAGTTCGGCAGTCGCGGGCGTGGACGCAAGCCGAGCTCGCCCTCAAGGCCCGCGTCTCCCAGGGCTATGTGTCCAAGATCGAAAGCGGCCAGCTTGAGCTTGAGGGCGAGCAGCTTGGCCAGCTCGCCGAAGTCCTTGAGGTTCCCGCCGAACTCCTCGCCGTCCGCGAACCGAGCCTCGGTACCAATGTCTCCTGCGTTCACCACCGTCGACGTCGGAGCAAGCTCACCGCCCTCGCCACCAGGCGCATTGAGGGACTGACACATCTGATCAGCCTGACCGCGACCCGGTTGATCGAGGAGCTACCACACCGGCCAGAGGTCGGTCTGCCCGAGCTGCCCGTGGGTGCGGTTCCCCCGCACGAGGCCGCTCAACGCGTTCGAGCGCTGCTCGGCGTCGGTGACGCGCCCATCGACGACGTGATCTGCTTGGTCGAACAACTTGGGGTTGCCGTGATCCGGCGAGACCTCGGCACGGATGCGCAGGACGGGGTAAGCCTCAACCTGCCCGAGCGCCGGCCCATCATCGTGGTCAACACCGCCCTCCCCGGCGACCGTCAGCGGCTCAGCGTCGCCCACGAATTAGGCCATCTGGTGCTACACGGCTGGCAGGTCGCCACCGGGGAAGAAGCGGTCGAGCAGGAGGCGTTCGAGTTCGCCGGCGAGCTCATCGCGCCCTCCGCCGCGATCGGTCAGGATCTAGCCCTTCTGACCACACGGGACTTCGGACGCCTGCTCGACCTCAAGGTCACCTGGGGCATGTCGATTGCCGCCCTGATCCAGCAAGCCTCCCGCCTCGGGCTCATCGACGACCAACTACACCGCATGCTGCGAATCAGGCTGAATCAGCTTGGCTGGGCGAAGGTCGAACCCGGCGCCGTCGCCGAGGAAAGGCCGCAGCTGATGACGCGCGTCGTTGGCGCTCATTTGGGCAGTCTGGGCAGGACGCTGGACAAAGCTGCCTCGACGGCCCTGATGCTGCCAGGACCCTTCGCACGCCACTACTTGCCAGACCGAACGGACACAGCGCCGAATCACCAGGAAGGTACGGGCAGTGAGCTTGGATAACGCCCGCGAGCAAAGCGACAGCCGGATGCCCTCACGGCTACAGCCCTTCCAGGAAGCCCTCCTCATTCAGTGCTATTCGGACGAGGCGCTGAGTGTTGCCAGGCTGGCGCGCCGAGATAACGCGGGTCTCGTGATCACCGCCAGGAAGGGCAACTTCAGGGCAACGGACGCGGCGTCCCGTGTCTACCAGGCCGCACGACACTTGCGGGAGCACAACAACTTCCGCCAGCCGCTGCTGCTCGACGCCGCTCGTTATGCCGGCGCCAACCGCGTGGCCGCGCGGACCCCGTTCAACGGCACCTGGATCAGCGATCAAAGGAACCTCGGACTTCCGGTTCTCACGGACTCCGGCTACGTGGGCGAGGGCGACGAAGCGGGGCTTCGAGACATTCTTCGCCGCGCGGCAGATATCAAAGATGCGATCGCCCTGCTACCGCTTCACATCTCCTGGCTACGTTCTGCGCCGGCGCTCGACACACTCCTCTCCTCCATCGAGCAGGCGGGCGTGCCCATCGCGGTCATTTTGGAGCACGACAAGGACCCACTCGGCCTGAAGAACATGGTCCGCTCGCTGCTGCGGTTGTTGAACTGCCCCGTTCCGGTGATGCTGCTGCGCTGCGACGTGTCTGCCCTTGGGGCGCTCTGCATGGGCGCCCTCGCAGCCGCAGTGGGTACATCCACCAGCCTTCGCCACCTCTACCCGATGAAGGACGGGGGCGGCGGAGGCGGCCACGATCCGCAGATTGCCGCGATGGTGAAGGAGTGCCTCGCCTACATCAGCGTCGACAAGATCGCGCTTGCCGCACAGGCGGACCCTGACGATGGACTCTGGCAATGCGCCTGCGAGGCTTGCCACTCCCGGCCCTTGGGGCAACTGGCCATCCACCCCTGGCCCGAGCAGGAGCGGCTGGCGTTCGAGCACTCCCTTGAGGTGCTGCTTGATCTTCGGGACGAACTCCTGCCTCATGGATCGACGAGGGCCGCGCGGACGGAGAGCTGGCGCGCGAAGTGTTGGAACGCGCAGGTCCGCCATTACGAGGTTGAGAGCAACACCGACAAGTGGGAACCGCCCCCGTTCCTTGGGGGCTGGCTCAAGGCATTGGAGCCGGCGACGCTACAGGAGCGCGTCCGCTAGCTCCGCGTCCGCCAAGAGGCGTCCATAGAGCTGCTCCTCGATCCAGCGGTCCACGGTTGTTCGACGTGCGGTGGCTAGGCGGCCGGAATGCCCAGGCTGGATGATCCTCGCCTCGTCCTGGTCCTCGCAGACAACGGCAACTCCCGAGTACGAACACTCCAGGAGGAGATCTCGACTTGCCGCGGCGATCGATGGCAAGGCCACGGCGGTAGCGGCGAACCCGCGCCACTTCCGCGCGGTCGAAAGCGCGTTGCGGGGGGACCTCTCTACGCCAGCGAGGACTCCTTGGATGGACACCGCAGACGGGGGAAACAGACCGCGGCCCTGCGGCCACTCCCACATGGCTAGAGAGTCAGGATCAAGCAGAGGTTCGGCGCACCGGTTCTCCAAGCGCCACTCGTGCGCGGCGGCATCACGAAGCACGACTACCGAAACGTGGGTGCCAAGTAGTGACACGTCGGGCACGACCACGCCCGACCATCCAAGGGCTTCTGCAGCTCTCTCCATGCACGGGGCGGTCGACCGGGAGGGGAGGCAACTGCCTCGTTGCCGAGATGTCATCGTTCCCTCTCCTAGGCTGACGATCCAACTTGGCCGACGATCCGTACGGTGCGTAACGTAGCCTCCACCCGCAGTGCGCAACGAGCGAAACGGTCGGACGTAACAGGGAGCGTGATCGAACATGCGTACGATCCCACCCCCAATGCCGTCACTCTAGTCAGCGTGACTCGTTCGCGGAACCGCTGGGCAGCAGTCAACTCCTAGATCACCGCGTGGTAGCAGGCGTGTCCCACGCGAGAGCAGTCCCCGAAAAGGCCGAGGACTACTCCACGACTCCCTCGTAGACCTGTACGGCCGCAATGCTTTACTGTGACCTCATCATTATCACTCGTCGGAGATCATGGAAGGCAGGAGACGTGCAGGAGTACACCTACGCCGAAGCCGCAGCGAAGCTGCGCGTCGCGGAGACGACCCTGCGGCGCTGGGTGTCCAAGGGCCGCGTGCCGTGCCACCGGCTCGGCCGGCTCGTCCGCTTCACCGACGAGGACCTCGCCGCCGCCTACAAGGCGTGCCCGGCACTGGCGCGGCGCTAATACCTGGGCGCCGCCTGTACACCAGGTCGTTCGCTGCCGGTCAGTTCCGGCATCCGGCGGCATCCACAACCACCTCTAGACCGTCCTAGGAGGATGGCGGAAGCCGACGCAGCTAGCTCTTTCGGCGGTAGAACTCGTCCACTGCCTGCTCAACATCCCAGCCGTTCGCCACAGAGCCCCGAACACCCATCAGGCGCTTAGCGAATACCTTATGGGCGTTCTGCGGGGTCGTAGCATGCGCCTCGGCCAACGCGGTCCAGGTGGCACCTAACTCCTCAGCCTGCCCAGTGAGGAGAAGCAGTTCCCGGTCAAGTCGAAGCCGGGTTGCGGACATGAGCGAGATGACAGCGAGATGTAAGCGCAGCTCCGGGTTCAACCGCAGGATCGACTTCTCGTACGCCGACGGTTCTTCATCCCACTGCTGGACTCTCTCTTGCGCGAGTCTCTTGAACCAGTCACGGAGCGCGCTGTCGATCCAGATCGGACCGCGCGTCGCCCAATCGTCGTCACTCGGCAGCCCAAGCTCTCGGAACATTC
The DNA here is from genome assembly GCF_040649915.1 of Micromonospora sp. NPDC048839. Classification (NCBI taxonomy): domain Bacteria; kingdom Bacillati; phylum Actinomycetota; class Actinomycetes; order Micromonosporales; family Micromonosporaceae; genus Micromonospora; species Micromonospora sp. NPDC048839. Next base: position 2,022 of record NZ_JBEZGL010000029.1, on the reverse strand, counting down.
ATCAACCGTAGTTGAAAGCGCGACTGTTGCGGGCAGCGGAGCATGAGTTCGAACGGCGCGGTCGTCGCAAACGCGAACGGCCCCGGTTGCACCCGGAGCCGTTCAACCGTTCCGCCCACAGCTAGCGAGGAGAACGACGCGATGAGCGTACGTCCTGAGCCCACCCCGCCGCCAGCCAACCCGCAGGTGGATGAGAACACCGGGGGCTCCCAGTGGATCCTGAATGCCACAGTCAACGTCTGGGTGGTCGTTCTCGTGATCGCAATCCTGCTCTTGCTCGCGGCGGTCTTGTTCGCGCCATCCAGCGAGCCGGTCGAACGCCTGGCAGACCTGATCGGGCAGTTCTGACGGGTTCAAGGGCTCGCGGGCAGGCGGCGCATCACCGGCACGCCGCCTGCCCAGGCGGTTGCGCGATCCCTCCGCCCGACCAACTCCCCCGTAGCGACTAACGACCGGCCGTGGCCGAAATCGTCGGCCGGCGCTCGGTCGAGGATCGGTGGACCCGACCCCTGTACTCGGCGGCCCGGCCGGCGCCGGCGGCGCGCTGCTCCTCGCCGGCACGGATGCCGGCCTCCAGGAACCCGCCGACGATGCGCCGCACCGGCTCGTGGTGCGTCCTAGTGCTGTGCACATACACGTCCATCGTCGTGGACACCTGCCGGTGTCCGGCGACGTGCGTCAGGCTCGACAGCTCCAAGCCCTCGTTCGCCAGCAGGGTCAGCAGGGAGTGCCGCAGGCCGTGCATCGTGATGTGCCCGCGCAGGCCGCGCGACTCGGCCAGCTTGCGGATCTTCACCCACCGCCACTCGTAGAAGTCCTCGTACCGCCAGTGGTTGCCGCGCGGCGCGACGAACAGGAACGCCATGCCGGACGCCACACGGCGGCGCAGCATCTCCATGACCCGGGGGTCGACGGGCACCTGCCGGTAGCCGCTCTTCGACTTCGGCTTGGGGTCGACCACCCACTGCCGGTTGACCTTCCGCAGGACCTGGCGGACCTCGACGGTGCCGGCGTGCGCCCGCACCGCCTCGGGTGTCAGAGCGGCCACTTCACCCCACCGCAGGCCGGTGGCGAGAGCGGTCAGGATCAGGTCGGCGGCCTCCGGGTCAACCTCGTACGCCGCCGTGAGCAGGATCGCCGCGTCCTCGGGCGTCTCCAGGATGTCCCGCTCGAAGCGCGGGCCGTCGGGCAGGGCCAGGCCGTCCAGCGGGTTGTACGACCGCAGGGGCGGCTCTTCGTCCTCGCCGGGGCGGCACGAGGCGCGGAAGATCGGGAACACGCTCTCGCCCCGGATGTTGGCGATCGTCTTACGGGACAGGCCGGTCGCCAGCAGGGCCGTCTGCCACTCGCGCATCACACGCCGAGTGATCTTGTCGATCGGCAGGTCACCGAGCGTCGGGAAGACGTGCTTCTCCAGCCGCTCCAGGTACTTCCGCTTCGTCTCGACGCTCGGCTTCGTCAGCGTCTCCAGCCAGGCCAGCGCGTACGCGCGGAACGTCATCACGGCCGGCGCCTCCGGCGCCGGGGCGGAACCCGGCACCAGGTAGCCGAAGCCGTGCTCTACCAGCCGCTCCGGCGACGGCCGACGGTTACCGCAGGCGTCGACGAGCGCCTTGAAGCTCTTCGCGTCCGCCTGGTAGTCGAACGTCTCGCCGTCCCAGTCACCATCACGGCCGCCGCCGTCGCGCCACTTCACCCGCCACCGGGTGGTCTTGCCGTCCTTCGTCGGTCTCTTCTCGATCTGCGCCACTGTTCCTCCACGTGAACAGGCGGCCTCCCAGCTACGCGGGCTCTGCCGCCAGCCGCGCCTATATGCGCAGCAGTGGGACCGTAACCGTCTCGCTCGACGGAGGCAAGATCACACCCTCGACAGTCCTCATCTAGGGCCGTGATCCCACGGTGATCCCACGGCGGCAACAGCCCGAGAAACAACTAAGGCCGCTAACCTGGATAAAGCCAGGTCAACGGCCTTTTGCGTTCGTTCTCAAGATCGTGTCCGGAGGGGGACTTGAACCCCCACGC